>NZ_JBMKJH010000006.1:0-332763 GCF_049237785.1 Enterobacter cloacae complex sp. SHL022
GCAATCGACAGGTAATAGGCGAAGACATTCTGATGCCAGACGCCGTTATCCTCCTGCCAGTCGCCGCCCGCATATTCATAAATACGACGGAAGCTAACGTCCGGGGTCAGGTCTTTGTAATCCTTGCAGGCCAGCTCGCAGGTTTTGCACCCGGTGCAGCGGCTGGAATCAATAAAAAATCCATACTGGGTTGTCATCGGTTAATCCTTATGCCTTCTCGATCTGCACCAGGTTCGTGTGCTGCGGGTTGCCTTTCGCCAGCGGTGACGGGCGGTGCGTGGTCAGGGTATTGATGCAGGAGCCGTGATCGACACGATCGCCGTTCATGTTGGCGTCATGCCAGGCGCCCTGGCCCATCGCGCTTACGCCGGGCATGATGCGCGGGGTGACTTTCGCAGCAATGCGCACTTCGCCGCGGTCGTTGAAGACGCGCACCATATCCCCATTTTTGATACCTCGTTGCTCTGCATCCACAGGGTTAAGCCACACCTCCTGGCGACAGGCGGCCTGGAGCACATCTACGTTGCCGTAACTGGAGTGGGTACGGGCTTTAAAGTGGAAACCGAACAGTTGCAGCGGGAATTTGCTGCGCTCGGGCGCGTCCCAGCCTTCAAAGGTTGAGGTATAGACCGGCAGCGGGGTGATGGTTTCGTCTTTTTGCAGTTCCCAGGTTGCCGCAATATCCGCCAGCTTGCTGGAGTAGATCTCGATTTTGCCCGACGGGGTTTTCAGCGGATTGGCATCCGGATCGTCACGGAATTTTTTATAGGCCACAAAATGTCCATTTGGATCTTTGCGCTTATAAATACCCATTTTTTTCAGCGCGTCGTAGGACGGCAGCAGCGGATCTTTGGCGACCATTTTGGCGTACAGGTAGCGCAGCCACTGCTCCTGCGTACGGCCTTCGGTGAATTTCTGATGGATATCCGGTCCGAGGCGTTTCGCCACTTCGCTCATGATCCAGTTAATGGGCTTGCGCTCGAACTTCGGGGCGGTAACCGGCTGGAGGAAAATCAGGTATCCCATGTTGCCGGCGTAATCGTTGGGGATGATATCTTCCTGCTCGACGGTCATCAGATCCGGCAGAACAATATCGGCATACTTCGCAGACGAGGTCATGAAGTTATCAATGACGACGATCGTTTCGCACTTGCTCTCATCCTGCAAAATGTCGTGAGTTTTGTTGATATCGGAGTGCTGGTTGATGATGGTATTACCCGCGTAGTTCCAGATGAACTTGATCGGCACATCGAGCTTATCTTTGCCGCGTACGCCGTCGCGCAGGGCGGTCATCTCCGGTCCACGCACGATGGCATCCGTCCAGCTGAAGCAGGAGATTTGCGTTTTCACCGGATTTTCCGGCAGCGGCATGCGTTCGATGGTGATGGTGTAGGTCGATTCGCGTGCGCCGCTGTTACCGCCGTTAATGCCGACGTTGCCGGTCAGGATCGGCAGCATGGCGATGGCGCGGGACGTTTGCTCCCCGTTTGCCTGACGCTGCGGGCCCCAGCCCTGGCAAATGTAGGCCGGTTTCGCCGAACCGATTTCACGGGCCAGCTTAATGATGCGTTCGGCAGGGATGCCCGTTATGCGAGACGCCCAATCCGGAGTTTTCGCGGTTTTGTCATCACCCTGGCCGAGAATATAGGCTTTGTAATGACCATTAGCCGGTGCGCCTTCCGGCAGGGTTTTTTCGTCATAACCCACGCAGTATTTATCGAGGAAAGGTTGATCGACGAGGTTTTCATTAATCAGCACCCACGCAATACCTGCCACCAGTGCGGCATCGGTACCCGGACGAATCGGGATCCACTCGTCTTCACGCCCTGCGGCAGTGTCGGTATAACGCGGATCGATAACGATCATCCGCGCGTTTGACCGTTCGCGCGCCTGCTCAAGGTAGTATGTGATCCCGCCGCCGCTCATGCGCGTTTCCGCCGGATTATTGCCGAACATCACCACCAGTTTGGTGTTTTCGATATCCGATGTGCTGTTGCCGTCGTTGCTGCCGTAGGTGTAGGGCATTGCGCAGGCGATCTGCGCGGTGCTGTAGGTGCCGTAGTGGCTGAGGAAGCCGCCGTAGCAGTTCATCAGGCGCGCGACCAGCGAGGCGTAAGGGGAGGAACGGGTGATGTTGCCGCCTACAATTCCGGAGGAGTAGTTAATGTAGACCGCTTCGTTGCCGTATTTTTCGACCACGCTTTTCAGACTCGCGGCGATGGTGTCCAGCGCTTCTTCCCAGGTGATACGCTCAAACTTGCCTTCTCCGCGTTTGCCCACGCGTTTCATCGGATAGTTCAGACGGTCTGGGTGATTGATGCGACGGCGAATTGAACGGCCTCGCAGGCAGGCGCGAACCTGATGGTTGCCGTAAACATCCTCGCCGGTATTATCCGTTTCAACCCAATAGACTTCGTCATCGCGAACGTGCAGACGCAGCGCGCAGCGGCTACCGCAGTTTACCGAGCAGGCGCCCCAGACGACTTTATCTTCTGCGGGCTGAATAGCGGACTGCACAGCGGCGGCGGCGCTTTTCAGACCAAAAGGTAATGCGATCCCACCGGCGGCAAGCGCCAGAGATCCTATGGCAGTAGATTTAACCAGAGTTCGACGGCTTATCCCGCCGTGATGTTCAACTTCGGACATGACTCACCCCATCATTGTTAATAATTATTTTCACCCGTGACTACAACCGGGCTAATGATGGGGGGAGTGTTACTTATTTAGAGGTATTAAATATTAATCCTCGTCAAATCAGGGGAATTGAGTGGGGAAATCATTGCGGCTCAGCGGGCGCATTCTCCTGCGTACCTGCGCCGCTCACCGGGTAGTTGCCGCTACTGGTGCGGGTGTACAAAATTTTGAAAGTATCGTTGGCACAATGCCCAACGACCTGCGCATCCGGCTGATCGGCCTGATCGTTCGGGACGATGTTCAGGGTAAAGCCAGACTCCGGTACGCCGTTGTTGATAATCTTCTGCTGAATGTCGCTTTTCACGCGCTCGCAGGAATCCGGGGCCGCAAGAAGAGCGGGTGAAGCACTCATTAACAGCAGGGCGGTAATCCAGGGTAACCGTTTCATCTGTAGCTCCTTTTCACTGTGTAGACTGTAAGCATAGCAGGGCTAGGGTAAGCTTTTGTTTTTGGGTCTGTCTTTCTGAATTGTCCTGGAGCCCTGCCTGCGTCATAAAATAAATTGCGAATAATGGTGCTGATTGTCTACCAGATAAGAAGGCAGGGTGCGTTTTGATACCTCTTGCCTGACCAGTTTTCGGTCTCGTCCCCATATATCTTCGGCGTTGGTGATAACCTTCATAATATGTTCCGGGTTATTGAATTCCGGCAGATCGTATTCGGTATGAGAAATGGTAGACATTTTTTCGGAAATTCTTTCTGGGGTCATTACCCAGGAGAAATGCCAGCCGCCATCTTTCACAATCTTATTATTGATTTTTAGCCAGTTCCATTTAAACCATGACCAGTTTTTATCTTTGCGCGCACGCTTCCAGTTTCGGAAAGATTCAGGCTCACCGTGGAAGAAATGCTTAAGGTTGTAATAGGACGTCGCGCGCGGCAAGGTACATTTTCTCGGCGTACCATCCGTGTTGTGAACCTGGAGATTAAACTGATAGTTGAATACGTTTTGATGAATAGTCGTGCAGAGCGCGCGCGGATTAATGGCCCTGACCGTGTCGGGAGAGAAGATTTCGTCAACGTCTGACACCAGAATCAGATCGTCGTCTGCCGCGTCTTTTAACCCGTTCATAATGGAGTTGCGAAGCGCTGCTTCATTTGCCCATGCATCAACCTGGTTATTATCCGCCCGGTTTAAAATAGGCTGCGCGTCAAAAGGCACGTAAATGATTTTGTCTTTGAATTTGGCAAACTTCGTAATATCGAAATGCAATTCTCGCGGTATGCCCGTAAAAGAGTGTGTTGCTTCTACAATGACAAAACGGTCAACAACATCAGCGAGAGTATGTAATCTGATGTCGAGCAACATATCTTCGTCATAGTATAAAAAACAGTCGTAAATCATGATGTTAACCCGAAAATTTAAGAATCTAATTTTATAATAGTGTGGAATCTTCCGCGCCCAAAGTAGCCACTTTGGCAGGTCTCGTCAATGCAAACGACGGATTTATACAGCGCGAAGAGTCAAATGAAGTGCTGTTATGTAAGTTGCTGTATTTGCTAATATGATTGTATCTCTCTCTGAACGGTAAATGATGTGAACAAATACGCAGCGATAACGCTACTGGCAACGGTACTGGTGGGATGCGACAACAACACCGCGCCGCTGTCATTTACGCCAGAGATGGCGAGCTTTTCGAACGAGTTTGACTTTGATCCTCTGCGCGGGCCGGTGAAGGATTTTACCCAGACGCTATTCAACGATAAGGGTGAAGTCTCTAAACGTGTGACCGGCACGATGTCAACGGAAGGGTGTTTCGATACGCTTGAACTGCACGATCTCGAAGCGAATACGGGCGTTGCGCTGGTGCTGGATGCTAACTACTACGTCGATGCGGAAACCCAGCAGCAGAAGGTAAAGTTGCAGGGGAAATGCCAGCTGGCGGAACTGCCGTCTGCCGGCCTGACGTGGGACACCGACGATAACGGGTTTGTGGTTGCAGCGCACAGTAAAGAGATGGAAGTGAAGTACCAGTATGACGCCGACGGCTATCCGCTGGGTAAAACTACGGTTTCCGGCGACCAGCGTTTATCGGTCAAGTCGGTGCCTTCGAAAGATCTGCGCAAGCGCATGGATTATACGGCGGTAAGCCTGTTGAACGATAAACCGATGGGCAATGTAAAGCAGAGCTGTGATTACGATCGCCACAACAACCCGGTGAACTGTGAGCTGGTGATCACAGATGACAGCGTCAAACCTGCCGTTGAGCGCAAGTACACCATCAAAAACAGCATTGAATATTATTGAGAATAAAACCGCGCAGGTTACTGCGCGGTAGGTTTAAGCAGGCTGGCGGAGGAGGACTTATGCCCGGCCAGATGCTGATGCTGGAAAATGCACATGCGTATGGTGTTACGGTATTCGCCGTTAATAAAGAACTCATGGATCAGTTCACCTTCCACCATAAAGCCCAGCTTACGGTAGATATGAATCGCTTTTTCGTTCTCTTTGTCGACGATAAGGTAAAGCTTGTAGAGATTCAGGACGTTAAACCCGTAATCCATCGCCAGCTTTGCCGCTCGCGACGCAAGACCTTTCCCCTGGTGCTCCGGTGAAATAATGATCTGAAATTCCGCCCGACGGTGAACGTGGTTGATCTCAACCAGTTCAACCAGCCCGGCTTTTTCACCTTCGCACTCCACCACAAACCGGCGTTCACTCTGATCGTGGATATGCTTATCGTAGAGATCGGACAGCTCGACAAACGCCTCATAAGGCTCTTCAAACCAGTAGCGCATCACGCTGGCATTGTTGTCGAGCTGGTGAACAAAGCGTAAATCTTCGCGCTCCAGCGGACGGAGCTTAACGTCACACGGCGTCGACATTACGGTGCTACCGTGCGGCCAGTGCGACGATCGAGACAGCGCAGGGTGTTAGGCTCCCAGTAAGCGTTGACGTTGGCACTTTGCTGGCATTTGTCGCGGGCATCAAACGCGACGTCTTCTTTATCCCACTCTTTCTCCACGCGCTTATTCACTTTCTGACGCAGGCTGCGGGTGTCATTCCATTGTTCTTTGTCCATGGCAGCATTCTGGCGGCTTTGCGCGCTGTCACCAGACTCAATGATGAGTTTGCTGGTTTCGGCTGATGCCGTTGCGGCGAAGGCGAACGAGGACAGTGCCAGTGCGGCTGTCAGACAAAGGCGTTTGCTTAATGTAGTCATAGCGTTTCCTTTAAACGGGTGCAGACAATCGGATTACCCCGTTGGATTCTACACCAATCCGAAAGGGTGTCATACCCGCGCGGCAGGTATGGGAACGATGTGAACATTATCGCGTATGATGTCTAAATCAATCCTCACGAAACGAGAAAAATGTTCAAAACGACGCTGCTTTTTTTCGCGACCGCGCTGTGCGAAATCATCGGATGCTTTTTGCCGTGGCTCTGGCTAAAGCGGGGCGCTTCCGCGCTGCTGCTGATCCCGGCGGGTGTGTCCCTGGCCCTTTTTGTCTGGCTGCTCACCCTGCATCCGGCCGCCAGCGGGAGGGTATATGCGGCCTACGGCGGAGTGTATGTCTGTACCGCGCTGCTGTGGCTGCGCGTTGTCGATGGCGTCAGGCTAAGCCTGTATGACTGGGCAGGCGCGCTGATTGCCCTGTGCGGCATGTTGATCATCGTGGCCGGTTGGGGACGCGCATAAGCGTCCTTATAGTGTGATCACCCGCTGATTTTACGATCATTATACTTGTATGGTAGTAGTGTAGTTGCGTAAATTTCCTCCATCACAACGAGCGATGTAAGGAAATGGATTATGAAGATTGTCGGGGCTGAAGTATTTGTCACCTGCCCGGGGCGTAACTTTGTCACCCTTAAAATTACGACCGATGAAGGCATTGTCGGCCTGGGTGATGCCACGCTGAACGGACGCGAACTTTCCGTTGCCTCTTACCTGAAAGATCACCTGTGCCCTCAGCTGATTGGCCGCGATGCGCACCGCATCGAAGATATCTGGCAGTTCTTCTATAAAGGCGCTTACTGGCGTCGTGGTCCGGTCACCATGTCAGCGATTTCTGCCGTGGATATGGCGCTATGGGACATTAAGGCGAAAGCCGCGAACATGCCGCTCTATCAGCTTCTGGGCGGGGCTTCCCGGGAAGGGGTGATGGTTTATTGTCACACCACCGGGCACACCATTGACGACGTGCTGGAAGATTATGCCCGTCATAAAGAGATGGGCTTCAAGGCAATTCGCGTGCAGTGCGGCGTGCCGGGAATGAAAACCACCTACGGCATGGCCAAAGGCAAAGGGCTGGCGTATGAACCTGCGACCAAGGGCGCCTGGCCGGAAGAGCAGCTGTGGTCCACCGAGAAATACCTCGACTTCACGCCCAAACTGTTCGACGCAGTGCGCAGCCAGTTCGGTTTCAGTGAACATCTCCTTCACGACATGCACCACCGTCTGACGCCCATCGAAGCGGCGCGGTTCGGCAAAAGTATTGAAGATTACCGCCTGTTCTGGATGGAAGATCCGACTCCCGCTGAAAACCAGGAGTGTTTCCGCCTGATCCGCCAGCACACCGTCACGCCAATTGCGGTGGGGGAAGTGTTCAACAGCATCTGGGACTGCAAGCAGCTGATTGAAGAGCAGCTCATTGACTATATCCGCGCCACCATAACCCATGCGGGCGGCATCACCGGGATGCGTCGCATTGCGGACTTTGCCTCACTCTACCAGGTGCGTACCGGCTCACACGGCCCGTCGGATCTGTCGCCGATTTGCCACGCCGCGGCGCTGCATTTTGACCTGTGGGTACCGAACTTTGGTGTGCAGGAGTATATGGGTTATTCAGAGCAGATGCTGGAAGTGTTCCCGCACAGCTGGCGCTTCGATAACGGCTATATGCACCCGGGCGACAAGCCAGGGCTGGGCATTGAGTTTGATGAGAAGCTGGCAGCGAAATACCCGTACGATCCGGCTTATCTGCCGGTGGCCCGTCTGGAAGACGGCACTCTCTGGAACTGGTAAACGAGGAGCGAATGATGAAAAGCGTAGTGATCCAACAGCCGAATGCGCTAGTGATTGAGGAGCGTCCTCTCCCGTTGCCGGGGGCAGGCGACGTCCGCGTCAAAATTAAACTCGCCGGTATCTGCGGTTCAGACAGCCATATCTATCGCGGGCATAACCCGTTTGCAAAATATCCGCGGGTAATCGGTCACGAATTCTTTGGCGAAATAGACGCGGTTGGCGAAGGCGTGGAGGGCACCCGACTGGGTCAGCGCGTTTCGGTGGATCCGGTGATCAGCTGCGGGCACTGCTACCCCTGTTCCGTTGGTAAACCGAACGTTTGCACCTCGCTGGTGGTGCTGGGCGTCCATCGCGACGGTGGTTTCAGCGAATACGCCGTCGTGCCGGCGAAAAATGCCTGGCACATTCCGGATGCGATCCCTGACAAACACGCGGTGATGGTTGAGCCATTCACCATTGCCGCCAACGTGACGGGGCAGGCGAAACCCACCGAACAGGACGTGGCGCTGATCTACGGCGCAGGCCCGATGGGGCTGGTCACCGTGCAGGCGCTGAAGGGCGTTTACAAGGTGAAGCAGGTCATCGTGGTAGACCGCATTGATGAGCGGCTGGAGATGGCGCAACGCAGCGGCGCAGACTGGGTCTTCAACAACGGCGAGCAGTCGTTACAGACTGCGCTGGATGAAAAAGGCATCAAGCCGACATTAATCATCGATGCTGCCTGTCATCCGTCCATTTTGCAGGAAGCGATTACGCTGGCGTCTCCGGCGGCGCGCATCGTGCTGATGGGATTTTCCAGCGACCCGAGCCAGATCGTGCAGCAGGGGATCACCGGCAAAGAGCTGTCGATCTTCTCTTCGCGCCTGAATGCCAACAAATTCCCGGTGGTCATTGACTGGCTGGAAAAAGGGCTGATCGACCCTGAAAAACTGGTCACCCATACATTTGACTATCACCACGTTACAGACGCCATCGAACTGTTTGAAAAAGACCAGCGGCAGTGCTGCAAAGTCTTGCTCACGTTCGACCAATAATAATTCACGCGGTTAAGAGCCTGCGAAGACAGGCTCTAAGTGGTACGCATCTTACCTTTCAGAGATAGCCATTATGACTCAAGCACAACCTCAAAGAAGTACGTCAGATTTGGTGAAAGCCGCCGTATCTGGCTGGCTGGGCACCGCCCTGGAATTTATGGATTTCCAGCTCTACTCCCTTGGCGCCGCGCTGGTGTTTCATGAAATTTTCTTCCCTGAGCAATCGGCGGCCATGGCGCTGATCCTGGCGATGGGCACCTACGGCGCAGGCTACATCGCGCGTATCGTCGGGGCATTTATCTTCGGCAGAATGGGCGACAGAATTGGCCGTAAAAAAGTGCTGTTTATCACCATCACCATGATGGGGATCTGTACCACCTTAATCGGCGTGCTGCCGACCTACGCGCAGATCGGGATTTTCGCACCGGTGCTGCTGGTGACGCTGCGTATTATTCAGGGGCTTGGCGCGGGGGCAGAAATCTCCGGTGCGGGCACCATGCTGGCGGAGTACGCGCCGAAGGGTAAACGCGGCATCATCTCCTCGCTGGTGGCCATGGGCACCAACTGCGGAACGCTGAGCGCCACGGCGATCTGGGCCGTGATGTTCTTTGCCCTCGATCGTGAAGAACTTATTGCCTGGGGCTGGCGCGTGCCATTCCTCGCCAGCGTGGTGGTGATGATCTTCGCCATCTGGCTGCGTATGAACCTTAAAGAGAGCCCGGTGTTTGAGAAGGTTAACGACGCCGAAACCGTTGCGCCAGCGGCGGCGCAGGATACCTCATTAGGCGCGATGTTTAAGAGCAAATCGTTCTGGCTGGCGACGGGGCTGCGCTTTGGCCAGGCCGGTAACTCTGGGCTTATCCAGACCTTCCTTGCCGGGTATCTGGTGCAGACGCTGTTATTTGATAAGGCGATCCCAACCGATGCGCTGATGATCAGTTCGATTCTCGGCTTCCTCACCATTCCGCTGCTGGGCTGGCTGTCCGATAAAGTGGGGCGCCGTCTGCCGTATATCATCCTTAACATTTCAGCCATTATTCTGGCTTACCCGATGCTGTCGATTATTGTTGATAAGAGTTACGCGCCGGGCGTGATTATGCTCTCTATCATCGTTATTCATAACTTTGCGGTCCTCGGGCTGTTTGCGCTGGAAAACATCACCATGGCAGAGATGTTTGGTTCGCGGAACCGCTTTACCCGCATGGCAATCTCGAAAGAGGCGGGAGGGCTGGTGGCCGTAGGCTTTGGTCCGGTGCTGGCGGGGATCTTCTGCAATATGACCGGGTCCTGGTGGCCAATTGTGGCGATGCTGGTGGCGTACTCGCTGATTGGGCTGGTCTCCGCTTTGCTGATGCCGGAAGTGCGCGACCGCGATCTGAGTGAAGCCGAAGATGCAGCCGAAGCGCCGCATAAAGAAGCGGTAGCCTACGGCGCGCTCTCTTCACGCCGCTAGTGGTTTACATCTTGTGTTACCTGTCACACAACTTTTTACTGATGTCACACCACATGGCGAAAAGTTAATGTAAATCAAGATCTGAAAACGACGTATCAGTATGGTTAATGGCAGCGTTTTTTGACTCCTACTGCCATTCTAGTTGGTGTAGTCAGCAGGCGCTGCCGCTCTGAAAAGGAAGCGGCAGCGGATCACAGCGTTCATTAATTAACGAGTCTCAATCATGGAAAACCAGTTATTACAGGCGAAGGCAACGCGTCCTCAGTACGATCGCGACAGCCTCAAGGCACGCATTGTTCATTTAGGGTTTGGCGCGTTCCACCGCGCGCACCAGGCGGTGTACACCGATATACTCGCCGCAGAACAGGGCAGCGACTGGGGTTACTGCGAAGTTAACCTGATTGGCGGCGAACAGCAGGTCGCCGATCTGAAGGCACAGGATAACCTTTATACCGTGGCAGAGATGTCTGCCGATGCGTGGACAGCGCGCGTGGTCGGCGTCGTCAAAAACGCGCTGCATGCGCAGGTCGACGGGCTGGAAACCGTGTTGGCGGCGCTGTGCGAGCCACAGGTCGCCATTGTTTCCCTGACCATCACCGAGAAAGGGTATTGCCATTCCCCGGCAACAGGACAACTGATGTTCGATCATCCGTTAATCGTTGCCGACCTGCAAAACCCCCATCAGCCGAAATCTGCGCCGGGCGTCGTGGTTGAAGCGTTGGCGCGGCGTAAGGCGGCGGGGCTGCCAGCATTCAGCGTGATGTCATGCGATAACATGCCGGAGAACGGCCACGTGATGCGCAATGTCACCTGCGCCTACGCGCGCGCTGTTGACGGCGAACTGGCCGACTGGATTGAAGCGAACGTCACCTTCCCGTCAACCATGGTGGACCGTATTGTGCCCGCCGTCACGGCTGACACGCTGGATAAAATCGAACAGCTGACCGGCGTACGCGATCCGGCAGGTGTCGCCTGCGAGCCGTTCCGCCAGTGGGTGGTGGAAGATAATTTCGTCGCCGGACGTCCAAAGTGGGAAAAGGCCGGTGCGGAACTGGTTTCTGATGTCATTCCGTTTGAAGAGATGAAGCTGCGAATGCTTAACGGCAGCCACTCGTTCCTGGCCTATCTCGGCTACCTTGCCGGTTATCAGCACATTAACGACTGCATGGAAGATGAACATTATCGCGCAGCCGCGCATGCGCTGATGCTGAAAGAGCAGGCGCCGACTCTGAAAGTAAAGGGGGTGGATTTAGCTCACTATGCTGACCTGTTGATCGCGCGCTACAGCAATCCGGCCCTGCGTCACCGCACCTGGCAAATCGCCATGGACGGTAGCCAGAAATTGCCGCAGCGGATGCTCGATTCCGTGCGCTGGCACCTGGTCCACCAGAAACCCTTCCCGCTGCTGGCCCTCGGTGTGGCGGGCTGGATGCGTTATGTCGGCGGTGTGGATGAGCAGGGTAACCCGATTGAGGTGAGTGACCCGCAGCTGGCGGTGATTCAGGCGGCGGTAAACGGTAGCGCTGAAGGCGAAAGCCGCGTTAATGCGCTGTTGGGCATTGAGGCTATTTTCGGTAACGAGCTGCCGAAGGACGCGGTGTTTGTGGCGTCGGTCATGCAGGCTTATCAGACGTTGCTGCAAAAAGGCGCGAAGGCCACGGTTGCTGAGTACGCCACCCGGCTTTAACGCTATGACATGCCGCCGTCCGCGGCGGCATGTCGGGGCGCAGCTTAGTGCATCCCCAGGCGAATCAGCTCAATCGGTTCGAACTTACCTTCGCATCCTTCCACTTCAACCGTTTTACCACGACGCACCTGCTCGGCATTAAGGCCGTCGCTGTGGATCGCTTTAATCACGCCGAACTGACCTGTGCCGCTAATCATGACGCGGCTGCCAGTGGTGATTGCATTTCGGTTACGGTCGTATGTCATCATGGTATTTTCTCCTCTCGTACTTATCCGCTACGGCGCTAATTCGACGGCTGCCGTTCACGGGGCACTATTAATACGCCTCTCTTTAACGAAATTATTTGCTTTTGATCAAGCTCACACTTTTTTCTTATTTCATGCAGGCGTTGACGGTTCAGGACACCACTTTACAAAGCGGACAGTTATTTTCCTTAATTGATAGTTTCCGGATGCAAGTGTTTAGGCTTTGTTTATATCCACAATGTCATTCTGGAGACAGAAAATAACCCTTCATCGGAAAAGGAGTCAGGCTTATGTATAAGAAAATTTTGATGCCTGTTGACGTGTTTGAAATGGATTTGAGCGATAAAGCGGTACGCCATGCGGTCAACCTCGCGAAGGCGGAAGGCGCGACGATCACCCTGGTCAACATTCTCCCTAACAGCAGCCGTTCGTTACTGCGGGGGTTCAATGCCGATATTAAGAAGTTCGAAGAGTGTATGACCGCCGAGTCTGATAAGAAGATGAAGGCGCTGAAACGGCTCTTTGATATGTCCCCGGAAAATATTGATTGTGAAGTTCGCTTCGGCAACGTACGGGATGAAATCATCAAGCTCAGCAAAGAGGGGAAATATGACGTTATTGTTATTGGATCAAGAAACCCGAGCATGACAACCCATCTGCTGGGTTCAAATGCTGAAACTATCCTGCGCTACGCCACTATTCCAGTATTAGTGGTCCGCTAATTACTTCGCCGCAACCGAAAGGGGGCGGCGAGGTTTTATTCTTCGCTGAACCACTCGCGGTTTTCCTGACGAATTAACTGAACTGACTCACTAATTTCCTGAAGGTGAAGCGTCATCGCTTTATCTACGGCTTCCACGTCGCGTTTTTCCAGCGCGCTGAAAATATCATGATGCTGGCGCAGCAACATCTCTGGCGGAGAAACATGGTCGAGGCTCATGTAGCGCACGCGGTCGATGGTCGCTTTGATGTTTTCAACGGTATCCCACGCGAGCTGGCACTCGGCGATCTGCGCCAGTTTCTGGTGAAACTCGTCGTCCAGCTGGAAAAAGTCGTTTAACTGTTTGCGGTCGATGGCGATTCGTTGCTGATGCAGGTTTTGCTCCAGCAGGTAGCACTGGTTATCGTTGATGAGCGACGCGGCGCGACGCACCACGGCGCACTCGATGGCCTGGCGAACAAAACAGCCATTCCGTACCTGCGAAAGCGAAATTTTATTTACATAGCTGCCGCGCTGTGGGCGGATCTGAATAAGTCCGTTTTCTGCGAGTTTAATAAACGCCTCGCGCACGGGCTGACGGGAAACGTCAAAACGTACCGAAACCTCTTTTTCTGAGAGTGGCGTTCCTGGTGGGATCAGGCAGCGAACAATATCACGGCGTAAGATGCGATATATTTGCTGATTAACGGGCTGGGTAGGATTAAGTTGCGATTCAGCGGCCATGGGTTGTGATTTCTCAGAGAGTTAACCTGAACATACTACCATTCTTTTCCCTGCCATCACATACCCGGCCCGCAGGCCGGGAAGGGTGAATTACCCGCGATGCACGCTGAGTCCGGCATAGGTCTGGCTGACGGGCATCATCTCAACCGTGTTGATGTTGACATGCTTCGGCAAATTCGCGACCCACCAGACGGTTTCGGTGATATCTTCCGGCGTCAGCGCATTCGCGTTTTCATAGGTTTTATCCGCTTTCGCGTCATCGCCTTTGAAACGCACGTTGGAGAATTCGGTTCCGCCTACCAGACCCGGCTCAACATCGGTCACGCGGATCGCAGTTCCGTGCAGGTCGGTGCGCAGGTTCAGACTGAACTGGCGGACAAAGGCTTTGGTCGCGCCATAGACGTTGCCGCCCGCGTAAGGCCAGCTTCCGGCGGTGGAACCGATGTTAATGATATGACCACGGTTACGTTCAACCATGCCCGGCAGCACGGCGCGGGTCATGTACACCAGGCCTTTGTTGTTGGTGTCGATCATGTTCTCCCAGTCTTCCACGCTGGCTTTGTGGGCAGGCTCCATACCCAGCGCCAGGCCAGCGTTATTGACCAGCACGTCAATTTCACGCCATTCGGCAGGCAGGTTGGCAATCATCTCTTCAATGACGGCGCGGTTGCGGACGTCCAGCTGTGCGGTCAGAATGCTGTCACCCAGCTCGTCTTTTAGCTCCTGCAAACGCTCCTGACGACGCCCCGTTGCAATCACTTTGTGTCCGTTGGCGACGAAGCGACGCGTGATGCTTTCACCAAAACCCGCTGTCGCCCCGGTAACTAAAATAATCATCTCACTGTTCCTCAACGCTTTTTGTGTTGTACTAACATAGCACGCTCTCCGGCACGTCGTTAAGGCAACATTTGTATGACGCCATTGCAGGCTGGCGCAGGCTGGCCTACTCTGGGGAGAAATACCGTGCACAGGAGTAAACGATGTCGGTCAACAATCCTTTTTTTGAAATTAGCCTGTTGCCTTATCAGGCGCCACGTTTTGATGCGATCAACGACAGCCATTATCGCCCGGCGTTTGATGAAGCAATGCGCCTGAAGCGTGCAGACATTGACGCGATTATCGCGCAGCGCGCCGCGCCGGACTTCGATAACACCGTGCTGGCGCTGGAAAAGAGCGGGGCCATGCTGTCGCGCGTCAGCAGCGTGTTCTTCGCCATGACGTCCGCACACACTAACGATGATCTTCAGGCGCTGGACGAGCAGTTCTCCACCGAACTGGCCGGGCTGGCGAACGATATCTGGCTAAACGATACGCTTTTCGCCCGCGTGGAAGCCGTCTGGCAGGATCGCGAGGCGCTGGATGCCGAATCCCGCCGACTGACGGAGGAGACGTATCAGCACTTTGTTCTTGCGGGCGCGCGTCTGAACGCCGATGAAAAAGCCGAGCTGAAATCTCTGAATACCGAAGCCGCCACCCTGACCAGCCAGTTCAACCAGCGCCTGCTCGCGGCGAATAAGGCGGGAGGGCTGGTGGTGGACGATGTTCGCCAGCTTGACGGGCTCAGTGCGGAGGAGATGGCTGCCGCGGCTCACGCTGCCGCAGAAAAAGGGCTGAAGGAGCGCTGGCTGATCCCGCTTTTGAATACCACGCAACAGCCCGCGCTGGCGGCGCTGGCGTTGCGTGAGACCCGTAAAAAGTTGTTCAGCGCGGGCTGGGAACGCACTCAGAAAGGCGACGAAAACGATACGCGCGAGCTGATCCGTCGGCTTACCGCGTTACGGGCAAGACAGGCGCAGCTGCTCGGCTTTGACAACTATGCTAGCTGGAGCATTGCCGATCAAATGGCGAAAACGCCGGAAGCCGCGCTCGAATTCATGCGCGGAATAGTGCCTGCGGCGCGCGGCAGGGCTGCGCTGGAGCAGGCGGATATTCAGAAAGTCATCGACGACGAGCAGGGCGGTTTTACAGTGCAGGCCTGGGACTGGGCGTTTTATGCCGAACGCGTGCGCTCAGCGAAATACGCGCTGGATGAGTCGCAGATCAAACCCTATTTCGCGCTCAATACCGTGCTTGAAGATGGCGTATTCTGGACCGCCACGCAGCTGTTCGGTATCCGTTTTGTCGAGCGTTTCGATATTCCGGTTTATCACCCGGATGTTCGCGTGTGGGAAATTTTCGACCACACGGGTGAAGGCATGGCGCTGTTCTATGGCGACTTTTTCGCGCGTGATTCCAAAGCGGGCGGTGCGTGGATGGGGAATTTTGTTGAGCAGTCTTACGAGTTTGCTGCGCGTCCGGTGATTTATAACGTCTGCAACTATCAAAAACCGGCGAACGGGCAAACCGCGCTGATCTCCTGGGATGATGTGATTACCCTGTTCCACGAGTTTGGCCATACCCTGCATGGTCTGTTTGCCAGCCAGCGCTATGCCACGCTTTCAGGCACCAACACGCCGCGTGATTTCGTTGAATTTCCGTCGCAGATCAATGAACACTGGGCCAGCCATCCGCAGGTGTTTGCGCACTTTGCTCGTCATTATCAAACCGGCGAACCGATGCCGGATGCGCTGCGGGAAAAAATGCTCAATGCGACCCAGTTTAACAAGGGTTATGACATGACGGAGCTATTGAGCGCCGCGCTGCTGGATATGAACTGGCACGGCATTCAGGAGCCCGTTGAAGACGTGGAAGCCTTTGAAGCCGCCGCGTTGAAAAAAGAGGGGTTGGATCTTCCAGCCGTACCGCCGCGCTATCGCAGCAGCTATTTCGCCCATATCTTCGGCGGCGGGTACGCGGCGGGGTATTACGCTTACCTGTGGACGCAAATGCTGGCGGACGATGGCTATCAGTGGTTTGTCGAGCAGGGTGGTTTGACCCGCGAAAACGGACAGACATTCCGCGAGGCGATTTTGTCCCGCGGCAACAGCACTGATCTAGCTGAACTTTACCGGAACTGGCGCGGGCACGATCCGAAGATCGAACCGATGCTGGAGAATCGCGGATTGAGTGCGTAAGGCTTTTTTAGTGTGTAAACAGAACCGGGCGCGAGGCCCGGTTTTTTGTACGCTTTGGTCCGCTTTGTGTCTGAAAGGTACATTGAGACAGGTATAATTACGGGCCATTAGTCGCTGCGATAAAAGAGGGTTACTGAAATAGCATCGCCAGTAACACCAGGAACAGCAGCATGACATAGATTCGTGCGTGCCAAATATCAGGTACAGCAGGTATAACCCGACGGCTAAAAACTATTCCTGCCCAGCCTGTTAGTACCAACATACCTAAAATTTTCAGGTTGATAAAACCGAGAAATCCATTCACAGGAATAGTTTGCCAGCCAATAACTGCATACGTCACGGCACCACATAGCGCGACGGGCAGGGAAAGCGGATTAGAAGCACTAATGCATTCACGCATCGCATAACCATGGCGCCGTAACAGGGGTACCGTCATTACGCTTCCGCCCACGCCAAGCAATGCGGCTATCATACCAATGGTCACTCCGCCGCCCGTTACTACAGGAAATGACAAGCGACGCAGAGAACTTCCTCCGAGAAAACCCTTACGCAACAAACAATCGCTGATTGTTGCCAGCATGTAGAAAATGAACAGCGCGCGAACAACACTCTCACTAAATATTCCTGCCAGACAGGAACCCATGATAGCCCCAATGGCTATAAACCATAGTAACGGGAATAACATTTGCGATGAAAGCTCGCAAGCTCGCCAGTTTCGATAGGTGACCCAGCCCGCGTTAAATATCATCACCGATGTAGAGGTAGCAACCGCGATATGCATGGCGTTTAGTGCCAGTTCGGTCTGCCGTAGCATTAGTTGATAAACGAATGGTACTACGACAAAGCCGCCGCCAAAGCCAAAAAGCACGGTGGTAATACCGGTAGTAAAGCCTGCCAGCGCAATGATTGCGATATCATTCAAAATCATACCCTCGACCTGAAAATGATTTCGCAGCTTATACCGGTAGCGTCCTGCTTCCCATTCGCGCCGCGCTCAATTACCTTTGTAAATCGGTCATAAGGAGACGGGTGTGCGCAACGTAAAGATTGAAGAGGTCGAGCAGCTAGATCGTGAAGTGGTAGCGATAGGCAATGACTATGTGCAGGGATTTATGCTGCCACAGCACAAACATCGCCGCGCGCAGCTGCTATATGGCGCGACCGGATTAATGCATGTCATAACCCAGGATGGAGAGTGGATTGTTCCTCCACAACATGCTGTTTGGATCCCACCCGAAACTATGCACGCCGTCAAATTTGTTGGCGTGACTACTCGCAGTCTGTATATAGAACCAGATTTCGTGAATGCCTTCTTAAAATATCCTCGTTGTGAAGTTATTAGCGTATCGCCATTATTACGTCAGCTATTGCTTGAGTCAGTGGATTTACCGCCACTGTATGAAAGCACGCGTGACCGTGCACTGATAAATCTGATGATATTGGAGCTGGCGGCTATGCCGGTTCGCGAATTCGATATTCCGCTGCCGCGACATCCGGCCCTACTGGCTCTTTGTCAGGCGTTTTTACTCAATCCCTCAATCCATGATCCAGCAGAGCGCTGGGCAAATGCGCTGTTCATGAGCGACAGCACCTTTCGTCGCCATTTCCTTAAGCAAATGGGCATGTCATTTTCTGTCTGGCGCCAACGAGCATGCGTGGTTAGCGCGCTGGCATTGTTGATAACGGGAAAACCCGTAAATGAAGTAGCCTTGACTCTTGGATACGATAATGCATCATCCTTCGCAACGATGTTCCGCCGTGTCACAGGACAGCCACCTTCGTATTATCACCCGGCATTATTCAAAAAGTTCCACGGGACAGGGCACCGATCATAGCGTCAGCTATGTACCAGCTAAAGACGCTGCCACGTCAAATTCTTTAATTCATGAGAAGGGTTAAGGTGTTAAAATCGTAGGCGTTTTGGATCTTAATACTATTAAATAATGATAAATAAAATACTGGTCAGTGCCTGCCTGATGGGCCTTAAAGTCCGTTATAACGGGAAAGAGAAAGCGCAGATGACTCATCAACTTGCTCGCTGGCAACAGGAGCAGCGCCTGGTGATCCACTGCCCTGAGTTGGCTGCGGGGCTACCTGTTCCGAGACCACCCGCTGAGATTATGTCTGCTGAGGGTAAAGACGTAATGCGTGGACAAGCCAGAATAATTGAAAACACCGGAACAGATGTTACCGGGCATTATCAACTTGCAGCCTGGCTGGCTCTGCGAGCAGCACAAGAAGCAGGATGTACTGCTGCTTTGTTAACTGATGGTAGTCCAACGTGCGGAACTCAGTTTATCTACAACGGTTCTTTCAGTAATCAGCGTAAATCGGGTATGGGAGTGGCAGCGTCATTACTCTCCGAGCATGGTATTGCGGTATTTTCAGAAACTCAGTTTGCGGAGCTTATGAACTGGATTGAAGAAAGGGAATGAACGATTCTCCAGGATTAACGCCGAGCGGCATTGCTTCCTGGTCATAATGGGTATGCAGCTCATTTTTCCATTTTATGAGCCACCTCGATTAACTCCGCCCCCTGATTCTTCACGTTCCCCACGGCGCGAGTTACAGCATGCCAAATAAACTCGTCGGCGGGTACTGTACCGTCGGCAATGATCTCTTCCGCTTTTTTCCCGCCAACATCCTGTCGCATCCATTCTCTTGCTGCTTCTGGCGACAGAACCAGCGGCCGTCGATCGTGTATATCAATGAGGCCTTTATCCGCAGCAGAGGTCACTATGAGAAATCCCTCGGCTTCATCGCCGCGCTCAAACGGCGTACTGCCGATCGCCGCCATGAATATCGGCTGCCCGTCGGCCCGATGAATAAAATACGGCTGTTTCTTGTCGCCTTCCTTTTTCCATTCGAACCACCCATCGGCAAAGCAGATCGCCCGGCCATGCTGCCAAAGAGGTTTAAACATTCTGCTGGTGGCTGCGGTTTCTACACGCGCGTTAATCAGTGGTGCTTTGTCCCACCATCCAGGCGCGTAGCCCCAGAATACCGGATCGAGGTGCAGTTGTTCGTCACGTTCGCTTAACAGCAGCACTTTGGTACCGGGCGCAACGTTGTAGCGGCCAATGGGTTCAGGGTCATATGCGATATCGCGTTCGCCTTCGTCGGCCAGGTAAGCCAGATATTCTTCACGGGTTTGGGCTTGTGCAAAACGTCCACACATAGAAACCTCCAGTCAGTCAGACTGAAAGTATAGGGCAGGGAGAAAAAGTCGCGCGGGCATGCTTCTGAGATTGAACCGATGCTGGAAAATCGCGGCCTGAATACACAGGGGTATTGTTAGTTGAAAACAGAGCCGGGCTTTGCGCCCGGTTACTCTTGTATCAACCACATATCCGACTCTTCGAACATCTCCTCGAGCATGCGGTTAAGCTTTTCACGGTCGCTTTTGCTGGCGTCGCTGTTCAGGCCGTTCGCTTGCATTGGCTTAACCGTCACGCTGGCATCAGGAAAAATCCGGTGCACGCGTTTTGTCAGCTCGGTCAGGATGATTTCCCTGGCTCCCTCCAGCCCCTGTACGTTTCGCTTGTCATAAACCAGTTCCACAAACATGATTGTTTACCTTATGGATATTACGCATGTGATTCAGCCTGAACGTAAAATACTACTGTATATGGGTACAGTCAAACGGCGTTCAGGCTAAAGCATTGTCCAGAGCAATGCAGACAGCGTTGCCAGTCCGCCCAGAACAACCAGAAACACCGTCACGCCGCGAAGCTCCGCCAGCGAGGGGCGGGTGTATATGAGGTACGCAGGGATAAGGAACAGGATCACCGCGATCAGTGGTCCGCAGAACATTTCAATCAGGCTGAGCACATCCGGATTGGCATAAACAATGCCATAGGTCAGCAGGAACAGCGCCAGAGAGGCCAGCCGCTTGCTGGCGCTGGCCTTTTTGCCGGATACGCTGGCAGCCAGCTGACCAAACGTTTGTGCGACCGACAGGCCTACGCCGAGAAAGGATTTCGTCATACCGATGATAGCGATGAGCGGGGCAATGTGGTAAATCAGGCTGAAATCACCGTTTCCTTTCATCACGGACAGCACATTCAGGTTTTCCGCCTTCGCCCGTACAAAGTTGTCATGCGGGATCCCCAGCACGCAGCTCAGCACGAAAAAGAGGATACTGGCGAAGATGGCTAAATAGGCGATGCGGATCACGAACAGTGCCTTTTTCTCGCCCTCCGCTTTCCTCTCCCGGTAGTAAGAGCTCAGCGGGGAGACCATAGGCGCACAGCAAAACGAGAAGGTAATAAGCGGCAGCGTCAGCCAGATATTTTTCAGCGTTACCGGCAGCGGCGTGGCGTTCATTTCAGCGGCCGTATCGGTCAGGTTAGACAGATGCCATCCCGGGATAAGTGATACGGCGATCAGCAGTACAGATGCCGCGAACGGCAGCGCCAGCGCGCTCATAATGGCCACGACTCTGTCCCGGCCCTTGCTAAGCACCACATAAAGTGCGGCAACCACGATAAACGACAATGGCCCACGGCTGAGGGCGGTAATATGCAGATGCTCCACCAGTAAATTACTCAGCGCATTAATCAGCGCCACCCCGTAAACCAGGGTTACCGGGAAGAAGGTCACACAATAGAACAGGGTGATCAGCTTTTCACCCCGTCCGCTGAAGAAGGAGCCGAAGATCGGCAACGTGCCGTTTTCATTCTTCTCTTCTCGCATATACACACGACAAAGGAGTAAATGGGGGATCAGGGATAACGGCAGCCCCAGCAGGAGCATGACCAGGAAAATAACCGGACCACGGGTGCCGATTTCCACGGGCAGGAACAGCGTTCCCGCCCCGACGGCTGTACCGTAGAGGCCCAGCGTCCAGATGTTATCCTGCCAGTGCCAGTTAGAGCGTGTTGTAATATTAGCTGAGAGAGTAGTGGCTTTATTCATCATATTTTACCGCGTTGTTAGAGGAGCGACGACTTATTTAGTTTTTATCTGCCTGTAGTCGTTGCTGCGCCATTACACCACGGGTGGGAGGGGTTTGATTTCGCATACCGTAAACCTTATGTGTATGCCTGCAATAACTATCGTTATTCTTTGACGATGCTTTAACAGGCGGTTAATTAAGAAGGGGATTTGTTAAATTAACGAACAAATAACGACTGACTTTCCCTGCCTGCACGTCTGTTAATTAAAGAATAAATACCCTGTTTTATTAAGTACCATAAGGCGCCATCATATTGAAGGGGGGCTTATTTAATTATTTTATTGGGCGGGAAATTATCCCGTCATGCCTTAAATTAAAAAACAGGGTATAGACAATCACGTAACCTGCTCGTAGCTTTCGAGCTGTCTTGTAACATAACGCTATCTTTATGGTGGCGAAGGGGCACAAGGCGTCGTATGCCTGCTATTAAACGCCCCATAAAAAAATCCTCTTCTATACTCAGTTACGTTTAGTGAAATATGCCGCCGCTCCACACGTCGCGTTGCCTTAATAGCAGCGGGCAGCAGGGGCATATATCCACGAAAACGCCTTAATAATGGTCAATTTTGCATTTTTAGAGGGGGATTCCTGGTATGTTGCATTCTCAATCCTCGCGGGTCGGTAGCATGTTGCTGCTGCTGACCGCGATAATAGCCTTCGCGGTGGCGCTATACGCCTGGTGGACGCCGCTTACCGGCGTCACTGGCACCATTGGCGCACTGGGCGTGGTCATTGCCAGCGTAGTGCTGGCGATCCTGACCGTTATGCTACGCGCGGCATCGCGTCGCGGGGCGCGCGTTTTCCTGATTATTGTCACCCTGGTGGTGTTGGCGGGTATTGGTTTTGCCGCCGCGCTGCTGCACCAGTACATCATAACGGCAGCCATGGTGGTCGGCCTGATAGGTCTGATTATGCTGAGCAGCCATTCCGCCCGTTACAACCATCGCGTCAGAAGCTGAGGAGCCGCCCGTGCACAACGATAAGCATTATCCCTTCATAAAAGTCAGCATGACGGCGCTGGCGCTGCTGGTCGCTCCGCTCGCGCTACAGGCGCAGGATAAGGCCACTGAGGCCTCTCAGGGGACCCAGGAATCGCTTAACATTGATGCCGCCGATCAGCAGGCACCCGGAACCACAAAAACCACCGACGATGCCTCAACTGGCAGCGGTGACGGAAAGAAAGTCGCCTCGGCCAGCCAGCCCGCGACGCCGCTGGTGCCCGGCACGCCCACCTGGGACAGCTTCCACGGCCAGCTTAACGCGCAGAAATACAGCCCCCTGACCCAAATTACGGCGGATAATGTCGGGAAATTAACGAAAGTCTGGGAATTCCATACCGGCGACGTCTCGGATGGTAAAGGCGATACGCCAGCTACCGTCTGGTCCGCAACGCCCATTTTCGCCAACGATACGCTCTACATTGGCACGCCATTCGATCGCCTGATTGCGCTGGATCCGGGTACGGGTAAAGAGAAGTGGCATTATGACACGAAATCGTCGCGCAAGGCGCTGACCCAGCCAGTGCTGAAAAACCGCGGCGTTTCCTACTGGCAGGCCAAAAATCCGGTGAGCGGAGAGGCATGCCAGAAGATGGTTTATATGGGCACCGTTGACGGCAAGCTCTTTGCGCTGGACGCCGATTCAGGCAAACCTTGCAGCGGCTTTGCGAATAACGGCGTGTTGGATCTGAACCAGTGGAATACCGTTAACGCGAAGTATCCGCTCTCTGTCCTGCAACCGCCAACCGTTGTCGGCAACCATCTGCTGGTGGGCTGGGCCGGGAAGGACTGGGCCTATGCCGAAGCCCCTCCGGGCACCGTATTTTCAGTCAACGCCCAGACCGGTAAGCTTGAATGGACCTTTGAGGCGATCCCGGCAGAGATTCGCAAGCGTACCGGTACCGCCAACGTCTGGACGCACATGTCCGCCGATGAGGCCAACGGGCTGGTCTATCTCCCGGTTTCATCGCCATCTCCCAACTATTGGGGCGGCAACCGCGTGGACGCTATTCCGCTTGGTACCTCGACCACCGCGCTGGACATCAACACCGGTAAAGTGGTCTGGTCCCGTCAATGGGTACACCACGACGTCTGGGATTACGATATTAACTCCGCCCCGACGCTGATGGACATCACCGTAGACGGCAAGCAGATCCCGGCGCTGATTCAGGCCACCAAGCAGGGTTTCCTGTTCGTGGTTAACCGCCTGACGGGGGAGGACGTATGGCCAATCGAAGAACGTCCGGTTCCGCAGGGTGATGGTTCGGTTCAGGGTGAAGTTCTCTCGCCCACGCAGCCGTTCCCGACCAAACCCGCACCGCTGCTCGACCAGTCGAAAAAACCGGAAATCTGGAAGCTGGCGGATATCGTCGGTGGCGGCCAGTGCTCTCGTCTGTGGGATAACCTGACCTATGAGGGAATGTATACTCCGCCGACCACAAAGGGCGAAGGCACGCTAACCTATCCTGATAGCGCTGGCGGCGTACAGTGGGGTGGGGTGGCGTTCGATCCGCAAAAACAGATCGCCATCGTCAACACCTCGCATATCGTCCAGTACGTGAAGCTCTACAGCCGCGAAGATTACGATAACGCAGACAAAGACTCCGGTAACGAAAGCGGCTTTGCCCCACAGGAAGGCGCCCCGTACGGTATGCGTCTGCTGGTGGCGAGCAACTGGCTGGGCATGCCGTGCTGGCAGCCGCCGTTTGGCGAAATCGTGGCGCTGGACATGCATACGGGCGATGTGAAATGGCGTCGTCCGGTTGGCGCCTCCCAGCAGTATGGCTTCTTCATGCCGGAGAGCTGGGGTTCACCTACCATTGGTGGCCCGGCAGTGACGGCGGGTGGCGTGATCTTCATCGGTGCTTCAATGGATGCCAAAGTGCGTGCCTACTCGGTCGAGAGCGGTGAAGAGCTGTGGTCCGATCAGGCAGAAGCGCCGGCAGTAGCGAACCCGTCAGTCTATGAATATAAAGGTCGCCAGTATGTGGCCTTCGTGGCAGGCGGGAATACGATCCTGAAGGATCAGGTGGGCGATCAGGTGGTGGTCTACGCCTTGCCGGAATAATTCATCAGGAAGGGGAAATAAGCGTGGGGCCTGCGGGCCCCACTTTGTTTTGCAATTGTCGTTTTACCGACGCGTTATTTATCGGCTGATGCGCCGGAGTGGGTTGACATCTGCTCGGCGGACTTCAGATGCTGCTCAACGACGGGCGTGTGCTCGTTGGCCAGAGCCTTCACATCCGGATCGTCGATTTTACTGGCGTCGCTCTTAAGCTTCGACAGCACCTTCTCGTGGTCCTTCACGCCAGCATATTCCATATACATTTTGTCAAAAGCGTCACCACGCTGGTTTTCCAGCCTTGAGTTCAGGGCTTTATGCGCGGCGTCTGGTTCGGTCGGCAGCTCCACGCCCTTTTTCTGGGCAACGGTCTGGACTTTGGTCAGCGCGGCGCCGTGATCGTCGACCATTTTCTGAGCGAATGTTTTCACTTCACTGCTTTGGGCCTTGTCCAGGGCGAGCCTGGCGGCGGCGACTTCGTTGATATTGGCCTGCGCCATGTCCTTCAACGCTTTCTCGTCGCCGGAGCTGAGTCTGGCGTCCGGTTGAGCCTTGCCCGCAGTTTGAGTTTGTGCGGCGCTTGTCGTCTGGGCTTGTACGCCAACGGTGCTGAACATTGCTGCAACTGCTGATACGGCTAGCAGCCTTTTCAGGGTTTTACTCGTGTGCATATTGTTCTCCTGATGGTCATGGTACAGGTAAGTTTCGGTTGCTTCAGGCGCAACCGGACAGATAAATGCTCACTACAAGGGTCAGTATAGTAGATGAAACTGCTGCACCCGCCGTTCAGGTCAGTGATGGCTGGTCGTGATGCTCAATTCTTCTACAATATTGATACGGATCATTTACATATTTGGTGCTAATGTTAAATATATAGATTCATCAACAGGAGGAATGATATGAAAAAAGCACTATTAGGGAGTGTATTGGCTTTAACAGTAGCAAGCTTCGGCGCATCTGCGGCAGATATGATTTCCAAGGATGAAGCGCACCACTTCAAACTTGAATACCTTGGTAATGTATCTGTAGGGGCTTCAGGTGGACAAATTTCTTCACCTTCAGATCTTCATCAAAAACTCTCAAAACTGGCAGACGAGAAGGGCGGGAAATACTACGTCATTATCGCTGCCCGCGAGCATGGCCCTAACTTCCAGGCCGTCGCAGAAGTCTTTAAATAATTTTCTCGAATACCACAAAAACCCGCTTCTGGCGGGTTTTTTGTTTACAGACAGCCAAAAAAATGCCCCTGATGCGGGGCGAGTTTAAGTCAAAACTTTTCTTATGTTTATGTGCTCTAAGGCTTTGGGACAATAACAGCTTGTTCAAATAATGCAACATAAATGCATGTTTAAATGTGACGGCTCCATCATGCTGCTCATCTTAAGGTTAATGCAGCATACGTAACGCAGATAGTCTACGCTTTACAAAGGGTTATGGTTAAAACCATTTAGAGAATGGATACAGTTAACGGTCGTAAGAGGTAAAGATGAAAGTTGACGCACTGACACAAAAGGCAGAGGAAGAGATTTCAGCGCTTATAGCCAAAAAAATTGCAGAGTTACGAAAAAAAACAGGGCAGGAAGTTTCTGAAATAGAGTTTATCGCTCGTGAGGCCATGACGGGCCTCGAGGGGTATGAAGTAAAAATCAAACTCCTGTAAGCGTTTCTTCCTGAAATGGTCGCTCAATTCTTGCCGCAAAAGAGAACCGGGCGTGATGCCCGGTTGTATTATGGATAATCATCGTCTTTATGAGCGAATAAATGTCAGTATATCGGCGTTTATGGTATCTGCATGCGTGGTATGCATCCCATGCGGGAAGCCTGGATAAATTTTGAGTTCGCTGTTTGCGAGCAGCTTATCCTGTAGAAGGGCGGCATTTTTATAGGGGACAACCTGATCGTCATCACCCTGCAACACAAGGACGGGAACCGTAATGGCTTTAAGATCGTCCGTCTGGTCGGTCTCTGAAAACGCCTTAATGCCTTCATAGTGGGCTTTGGCGCTACCGATCATTCCCTGACGCCACCAGTTCTGGATTGTGCCCTGCGAAACCTCTGCTCCGTCTCGGTTAAATCCATAGAAAGGACCGCTGGCGACGTCGAGGTAAAACTGGGCGCGGTTAGCGGCCAGCGCTTGGCGGAAGCCGTCAAACACCTCAATGGGCGTTCCGCCGGGGTTCGTGTCTGATTTTACCATCAGCGGAGGAACGGCGCTGACCAGTACCGCTTTGGCCACTCGCCCCTGAGGCTGGCCGTACTTCGCAACGTACCTGGCGACCTGGCCCCCGCCGGTGGAGTGGCCGACGTGCACTGCATTACGCAAATCAAGGCTTTCGACCACGGCCGATGCGTCGGAGGCATAATGATCCATATCATGACCTTCACTTACCTGATCGGAACGACCATGACCACGACGGTCGAGGGCGATGACGCGGAAGCCTTCTGCAAGGAAAAAGAGCATCTGGTTATCCCAGTCATCGGCGCTCAGCGGCCAGCCGTGATGGAAAACGATCGGCTGCGCATCCTTCGGACCCCAGTCTTTGTAATAAATACTGACACCATCTTTCGTTGTTACGAATGCCATATTTCAGACTCCTCTGCTAATGGCAAAAACGTGTGAAGGCTAAGTAAATAGCCCAGCATTTAGGGACGTAATAAAACTGACTTATATTAATCTTATTACTGATATATCCGCTTAAAGTGTAGAAGGGTTCCTGAAAACAGTTATAGATTAAATTTGTATGGTCATTATTTATTTTTAAACGAAATATCCCCTAAACCAGCCGGGGCACTGTGTTATTTTTCTCGCGTGGTGAATCCCCCTGTGCGGAGGGGTTAAACAGCACGTGTAGCTTAGGCAATCAGTAGCGGGTCAAGGTGGCTGACCAACGACTCACCGGGAGGCACCCGGCACCACACATACGTTAAAGCTTGTATCTCGCTGAATTTATTAGGGATAGTGTATGAAGTTGGGCTTTTTGGCTGGAGCAGTGCTGGCAACCTGGTTGTCTTTAACCTACCCGACGCAAATGAGAGCTGTTTTTGAACAACTGGTTACGATAGTGCAGCAAATCACGCAGCCTTCATCAGAGTCTCATTCTGATATGGTCACACCGGAACAGTCATATCCTTGATTGTTATATTTACGATGAACGTTACCCATCTTAATAGTTAACCTGTGCTTATTTTTCTGATGGGCTTGTTATTGGCCGGGCAGAGGTTACAGCCGCCCGGCCTGACGGTCTTAAACGATCGCGTTAGGGCACGCTTCGCCCTTATCAAGCTGCTGTAAATTCCCCAGCGTGGTTTCCGATATACTGATCAGCGCTTCGGCGGTCAGAAACGCCTGGTGGCCGGTGAACAACACGTTGTGGCAGGCCGACAGGCGACGGAACACGTCGTCCTGAATCACGTCGTTAGATTTATCCTCAAAGAACAGGTCGCGTTCGTTCTCATACACGTCCATACCCAACGCGCCAATTTTTTGCGTTTTCAGCGCTTCGATAGCCGCCTGAGAGTCGATCAGTCCGCCGCGGCTGGTATTGATGATCATCACGCCGTCTTTCATCTGGTCGAACGCCGACTGGTTAAGCAGGTGATAGTTTTCAGGAGTCAGCGGGCAGTGCAGGGAGATAACATCAGACTGCGAGAAGAGCGTTTTCAGATCGACATACTCCACGCCCAGCTCCAGCGCAGCGGCGCTTGGGTACGGATCAAACGCCAGCAGGCGCATGCCAAATCCTTTCAGGATGCGTAGGGCGGCCACACCAATTTTGCCGGTACCGATCACGCCTGCGGTTTTACCATACATGGTAAAGCCGGTCAGCCCTTCCAGAGAGAAGTTAGCATCACGGGTACGCTGATAGGCACGGTGAATACGACGGTTGAGCGACATCATCATCCCGACGGCATGTTCAGCCACGGCTTCCGGAGAATAGGCTGGGACGCGAACGACCTTCAGACCCAGCTCTTTGGCGGCATCGAGATCGACGTTGTTAAAGCCCGCGCAGCGCAGGGCAATGTATTTCACGCCCTGTTTTTTCAACTCTTCCAGCACCGGTCGGCTACCGTCGTCGTTAACGAAGATACACACGCCTTCGCAGCCGTGAGCGGTTTTAGCCGTCTTTTCAGTCAGCAGAAAGTCGAAAAATTCAAGATCGAAACCGTACGTCTCGTTAACATGTTGCAGATACTTTTTGTCGTACTGCTTTGTGCTATATACCGCGAGTTTCATAAGACTTTCTCCAGTGATTTTGGAACCACGTTAGCATGTTTAAAATCATCTTACAATTTTTCAAAATTCATTGAAATCAATAAGTTCTATGAATTATTGTAGAGCATCTATTCTTAAAAATGGCATTACCTTCAACTGACTGGCTAAACATGCGACAATGAGCGGCAAGAACGGCTTATTTTTTTCGCAAAATCAGGATATTAACTGCCCATGAAGGGTAAATACAAAGCCGCAATCGCGCTATTACTGCTGCTATTACTCGTGCCGCTGACGCTGCTGATGACGCTCGCCCAGTGGGTACCCACGCTCGCCGGGATCTGGCTCCCTGTTGGAACGCGCATCGCGTTTGAAGAAAGCCCACGGCTCACGCGCCACGCCCTGATCATCCCCGATCTCCGCTATCTGGTAGAAGAGTGCGAAATTGCCCGTGTGGAAAACGTGACCCTGTCACACCCCAGCCGTTGGGATCTGGATATTGGCGCACTTGAACTTAATTCTGTCTGCCTGAGCAAATTACCGCAGTCAGCGTCCTCAACGGTGGCGCCGAAAACGCTGGCGCAGTGGCAGGCCATCCTGCCCAACACCTGGCTGACCATCCACCGCTTTACCCTTTCTCCCTGGCAGCAGTGGGAGGGTGAGCTGCATGCTTCACTCACGCCAGCCCGCCAGGACATCACTTATAACGGCGAGCAGGTGAGCATTAAGGGGCAGTTGCACGGCCAGACGCTCTCCATCAGCCAGTTCGATGTGCAACTGCCGGATCAGCCGCAGCCCGTGAAGCTGATCGGTGAATTTACCCTGCCGTTGGTACCGGACGGCGTGCCGGTGAAAGGGCATACGGTCGCGACCTTTAACGTGCCACAGTTATCCTCGCTGGTCGATGCCGATCTGGACTGGGAGGACAATCAGGGCCAGCTGGTGGTCATGGCGCGGGACAACCCCGATCCACTGCTCGATTTACCGTGGCAGATCACCGCTCAGCAGTTAACCGTCAGCGACGGACGCTGGAACTGGTCAGCCTCCGGTATGCCGATGAGCGGTCGCGTCGGGCTGAAAGTGGATAACTGGCAGCAGGGGCTGGAGAAAGCCACCTTCACAGGGCGGCTCAATGTGCTGACCCAGGGGGATGCGGGGAAGGGCAACGCGGTGCTGAATATCGGTCCCGGCTCGCTCAGTATGGAAAACAGCGCTATGCCGCTGCACCTGAGCGGGGAAGCCAAGCAAAACGATCTGATCCTGTATGCCAGACTCCCGGCGAAGCTGACCGGCAGCCTTTACGATCCGCAGCTTACGTTTGAACCCGGCGCATTATTGCGCTCGCGCGGGCGCATCATCGACTCGCTGGATATCGATGAGATCCGCTGGCCGCTGGCAGGCGTGAAGCTCACGCAGAAGGGCGTGGACGGCCGCCTGCAAGCCATTCTGCGGGCGCATGAAAACGAGATGGGCGATTTTGAGCTGCATCTGGACGGCCAGGCTAACGACTTTTTACCGGACAACGGTTTGTGGCAGTGGCGCTACTGGGGTAAAGGGAATTTCACGCCGATGAATGCGCGCTGGGATGTCCGGGGAACCGGGGAGTGGCGCGACAACGTTATCGAACTGACCGATCTTTCCACGGGGTTCGACAAATTGCAGTACGGTACGATGCTGGTCAGCAAGCCGCGCCTGGTGCTGGATCACCCGGTGCGCTGGTCGCGGGACCCGGATAACCCCACCTTTAGCGGCGCGCTCGCGCTCAATGCCGGGCAAACAAGCTTCTCGGGCGGAAGCGTGCTGCCGCCGTCCGTTTTGACCTTCAGCGTTGACGGGACAGACCCGACGGTGTTCCAGTTTAAAGGGAACCTGCATGCGGACGACATCGGCCCGGTCCAGGTGAATGGACGCTGGGATGGCGAACGCCTTCGCGGTCAGGCCTGGTGGCCAAAACAGTCTCTTACGGTGTTCCAGCCGCTGATCCCGCCAGACTGGAAACTGACCCTGCGCGGCGGCGAAATGTACGCACAGGTGGCTTTCTCAGCGGCCTCCGATCAGGGGTTTGAGGCCGGGGGGCACGGGGTGCTGAAAGCGGGCAGCGCGTGGATGCCGGATAACGAAATCAACGGCGTTGATTTTGTTCTGCCGTTCCGCTTAAGCCAGGGTACCTGGTCGCTGGGCACGCGCGGGCCGGTAACGTTACGAATCGACGAGGTAAAAAACCTGGTCACAGCCCGAAATATCACCGCGGATCTCCAGGGCGATTATCCCTGGACCGAAGCGAACCCGCTCCTGCTCACCAACGTGAAGGTGGAAGCGCTCGGCGGGAAAATCACCATGCAGCAGTTGAGAATGCCGCAGCACGATCCGGCTTTACTACGCGTGGATAATATTTCCTCCAGCGAACTGATAAGCGCGGTGAATCCGAAGCAGTTTGCCATGTCCGGCCCGGTGAGCGGCGCGCTGCCGTTCTGGCTGGACAATGAAAAATGGATCATTAAAGATGGCTGGCTGACCAACCCGGGGCCGATGACGCTGCGCATCGACCAGGACACGGCGGATGCCATTGTGAAAGACAACGTGGTTGCCGGGGCGGCGATCAACTGGCTCCGCTATATGGAAATTTCGCAGTCGTGGACAAAACTCAATGTGGATAATCTGGGTGTGTTAACCATGCAGGCGGCCATTAAAGGCACCAGCCGCGTCGAGGGCAAAAGCAGTTTCGTAAACCTGAATTACACCCATGAAGAGAACATTTTTACCCTCTGGCGCAGCCTGCGCTTTGGGGACAATCTGCAAACATGGTTTGAGCAACATGCGGCGATACCCCTTCTCCGCGGTTCGACAGGCAAGGAAAGTGAGGAACAACAATGAAAAAGAGGGCTGGTGTACTCACCGTGGCCGTCGTCGCGCTGCTGTCAGGCTGCACGCCGCGCATTGAAGTGGCGGCGCCCAAAGAGCCGATCACTATCAACATGAACGTGAAAATTGAGCATGAAATCCATATCAAGGTGGATAAAGACGTTGAAGCCCTGCTGAAATCCCGCAGCGATCTGTTCTGAGGATGCCATGAAACGATTAGCTCTGATGTTACTGGCGCTGGGGATGAACGTTCACGCCGCCACGCTTACGCTCAACGATGCACGTGCCCAGGGGCGCGTAGGGGAAACCCTGAGCGGCTATCTTGCGCCCGTTCAGCACGACGCTGAAACCCTGGCGCTGGTGAGCCGTATCAACGCCGCACGCACGGAAAGTTACCAGCAGTTAGCTGACAGCAATAATTTGCCCGTCGACGAGGTGGCGAAAATGGCGGGACAAAAGCTGGTGGCGCGCGCCCAGCCGGGTGAATACGTGAAGGGGATTAACGGCAAGTGGCTAAAAAAGTAACTAGCGGTAACGCTTACGGTATTCGCCCGGCGAAACCCCGAAACGCTGCTTAAAGGCGGTGGAAAAATGGCTATGGTCGGTAAAGCCCCAGCTGTAGCCAATGCCCGCGAGCTTTTCGTCATCGCTGATGGAACGCAGCGCCTGAGCGCATAAATCGAGGCGACGGTTCTTAATATACTGCGCCACCACCAGCCCTTTCCCGGCAAACATGCGGTACAAGCTCCGCACGGACATGCCGCTCTCTGAGGCTATCCACTCCGGTCTTAACGCCTCCGACTGAATATGATCATCAATCAGGGACAGAACGTGGCGGAACTGACGCTCCTTGCGCGGCAGCACCTCGTGTTGCTGCTGGAAGGCCGGACGCAGCAGACACACCATCGCCTCCAGCGCCGCTTCGCTTTCGCTGGCGCTGAGATCGGCATTGCCCATGCTCTCCTGTAGCAGCCGGTAGCTCAGCTGTACGGTAGGCAGACTGCGGGAGAGGGGCAGCGCGCACCTCACTTCCTGAAAACGCGCGTGTTGCTCAATGATTTGTCGCGGGAGCAGCAGCGAAATCTGGCGGGAACGCTCCTGCCAGTAAATGGAGCACGGGCGGGAGGCGTCAATCAGCGTGATATCCCCGGCTTTCAGCATCGCGCGCTGGTTGTCCTGTTCGATTCCGGCGCTGCCTTCCAGCTGAAACACGGTGTAGAACCAGGCGTCGTTGCCGTTTTTGATCTCCTGACGGGTGCGAAAAAGCTTAACGCCTGCGGCGGTCACCGTGCTCAGCTTCAGACTTTGGGTATAGCTGGTTTCCAGTTCGCCGAGAAACGCCCCCTCTAACGGACGTGCCGCAAAGCGCCCACAAACCTGGTTAATTTGCGCCAGCCACTGCTGAAAATTGTCCTGTTCGCTTGCACACGCCATTGATGTTCTCGCTGCACCGTCACTGTTTTCGCATTGTTGCATTTATGTTGCATTTTGTCAGGGCTACGAGGCTGACTATAGGAAAGAACACTCAACGGTTACAGCGATATAAGTGGGAATTATCACGATTTGCGGAGCCTGTCACAGCTGACAAAGCGAATGTCACACAGACAAAAGCAGGAATGCGATTCCCCTCTTAGACTGCATACACACCCTGCGAAGCATAACGAAGGAGTATCCTATGTCCGAATCACACGTCGCCATCCTGCCAGGCGTGCAGCAGTTTTTAGATCGCCAGCACGGCCTGTGGATCGAAGGGCGTCAGGCGGCATCCGACAGCGAAAAGCGTCTGAACGTCTACAACCCGGCGACCGGAGAGGTTATTGCATCCACCGCCGATGCCAGCGTCGATGATGTCGATCGTGCGGTGATGTCTGGCTGGCGCGCCTTTGTCGCCCGAAGCTGGGCAGGGCGTCTGCCGGCAGAGCGGGAACGCATCCTGCTGCGGTTTGCCGATTTGGTGGAACAGCATGGCGAAGAGCTGGCACAGCTCGAAACCCTGGAGCAGGGGAAATCCATTAACATCTCCCGCGCCTTCGAGGTGGGATGCACCCTGAACTGGATGCGCTACACGGCAGGGCTGACCACCAAAATTGCCGGTAAAACCCTCGATCTCTCGATTCCACTGCCGCAGGGCGCGCGTTATCAGGCGTGGACGCGTAAAGAGCCGGTGGGAGTCGTGGCGGGGATTGTGCCGTGGAACTTCCCGCTGATGATTGGCATGTGGAAAGTGATGCCCGCGCTGGCGGCAGGTTGCTCCATCGTGATCAAACCCTCGGAAACCACGCCGCTCACCCTGTTACGGGTGGCGGAACTGGCGAGCGAGGCGGGGATCCCGGATGGCGTGTTCAACGTGGTGACCGGTAGTGGCGCCGTCTGTGGCGCGGCGCTGACCTCGCACCCGCGCATTGCCAAAGTAAGCTTTACCGGTTCGACGGCGACGGGCAAGCAGATTGCCCGCGTGGCTGCGGATACGCTAACGGGCGTGACGCTGGAGCTGGGCGGCAAAAACCCGGCCATCGTGCTGAAAGACGCCGATCCGGCGTGGGTAATTGAAGGGCTGATGACCGGCAGCTTCCTGAATCAGGGGCAGGTCTGCGCGGCCAGCTCGCGTATTTATATTGAGGCTCCGCTGTTCGACACGCTGGTCAGCGGCTTTGAACAGGCCGTGAAATCTCTGAGCGTCGGGCCGGGCATGTCGCCGGATGCGTTTATCAACCCGCTGGTGTCGCGCGCCCATTGCGATAAGGTTCAGGCGTTCCTGGATGAGGCGAAGGCGCACAATGCGGAGCTGATCGCCGGGAACCGGGGGCCAGACGGCAAAGGCTATTACGTTTCGCCAACGCTGGTGGTCAACCCGGATAATCATCTGCGACTGACGCGTGAAGAGGTCTTCGGGCCGGTGGTGAACCTGGTCCGTGTGGCCGACGGGGAAGAGGCGCTTCAGCTGGCGAACGACACTGAATATGGCTTAACGGCCAGCGTCTGGACGCAGAACATCAGTAAAGCGCTGGCGTACACCGACAGGTTACAGGCCGGAACCGTGTGGGTGAACAGCCACACGCTGATAGACGCCAACCTGCCGTTCGGCGGCATGAAGCAGTCTGGCACCGGGCGCGATTTCGGCCCCGACTGGCTGGATGGCTGGTGTGAAACTAAGTCGGTGTGTGTGCGGTATTAATAAAACGCCGGGTAAGGCGTAGCCGCCAACCGGCGTAACTTACAGCGACCACCGATCCCGCCCGGCCTCCTTCGCCCTGTACAGCGCCGCATCGGCGCGGGCGATGATTTCCGGGCCGGCCAGTCCTGGGGTATAGCCGGCAATGCCCATACTCACCGTCACACATTCACTCACCTTCGACGCGCTGTGCGCAATGGCTGCGGTGCGCAGGCCAGCCTGGATCCGCGCGGCGACTTTCTCAGCAACGCTTTCTTCACAGTCAAAGAGGATCACGACGAACTCCTCACCACCGTAGCGCGAAACCACATCCTCTGGCGTGCGCACCGAGGTGTTCAGCACCTCTGCCACCCGCGCGAGACACGCGTCTCCCGCCTGGTGACCATAGGTGTCGTTATACAGTTTGAAGTAATCGACATCCAGCATCAGCACCGCGAAGCGTTTGCCTTGCTCCACGGCGTTTTCCAGCACCAGCTCCATCGCCCGCCGGTTGGCCGTTTTCGTCAGCGGATCCTGATGGGCCAGCGCATCCAGCCGCGAAATTAAACGCTGATTCTGCTGGTTGCGACGCCACGCCTCTTCAAACCAGCTCAACAGGATATAGCGCCCGCACACGAGAATGAAGGTGAACACCACCCACAGCCCGGCGAAGCGATAATTAATTTCCTGATTCAGCAGCATGCTGGCAACGGGCAGGCTTATCCATAGCGGAACGGTGAAGCAGAGCAGTGCCACCGGGTGAAAATAGAGCGCGGTCATACCGGCCATCAGCAGGGTAACGAATATAGGCCAGGGATGCGGAAGATGTAACACGTTGATAAACCAGTAACAACTTATCGACCACAGCAGACTGCACATAAACAAAACGGCGCTGACGCCGCGGATGTGGCGCCAGGCCATGATCACCAGCGCCACGGAAAGGATCACCACGCCAAGCATGGAGGCGTCTATCATCTGCCGCAGAGGGGGGCTGATGTGCAGGAGAGCATCGATATGGCCGAACAGCGAATTGCGCAGCAGGACCATAAGGGCAAAGCTGGCATTCACAAAGGCGAGCCACGGCAGGTTCACGGCCAGCCCGTGAACAACCATTGATTTACGGGTAGGCCATGTCGCGGGTTCTGGCGTTGCGTTGTGTCTTTTTTCCATTATGGTTTTCTTCCCGTCCGGTGGATAGCTCGCTAAAGCCAGGTAGTGTTAACTATAAGCAGGCTCGATTATTCCTCAAATGTTTGCACAAAAAAACCGGGCATTGCGCCCGGCGTTTGCTTATTTTTGCTCGGCTTTCTTCTTGCCGAGCGTTGGCGTCTCGTCAAAGAAATTCCACGGCTTGAGCAACGTGTGCACCCATTCCGTCGGCATTATCGGCCACTCCTCGGCACGGGCGACATGGGTGGTGCCGGTGGTCATCCAGATGACGTTATCCTGGTCGTTCAGCGACTCGTTATCTTTGCTGTACTGGCCGAGGCCGGTATCGTGCGTGGAACGGTTCGGGTATTTTCCCTCCGGGTACATCTCGTCGGGATGGTAACGCGTTACCCACAGTTGTTTATCCATAAAGCTCAGGCGGTGATAAATCCACTCGTCCGGGGCAAACTTCGCGCCGGACGCTACCGGGTGTGTACCGCCCGCGTAAGGGATGATCTGATATGAGACCGGGTTGCCCATGCGGTTCTCTTTGCTGGTATTGCTCAGCAGGCGGATGGTGCCCGGGTCAAACTTCTGCGCCGCCTGCTGTTCGGTATCAATATCATACTGATTAACCTGCATGGTGCTGGTGCGCGGTCCGCCAGCGGTGTTCGGTTTGACGTCGGGATCCATGGCCACCAGCTTGTTGTTGATGCCGTCCACGTCCATATCCAGACGGAAGTTGTAGATGTGCTGGTGGGTGGTACCGACAATATTATGGTCGATCAGCGTTCCGTATCGGGTGTCATCCTTCGCGGTGGCATCATGCATGGTTTTCGTCTGCACGCCTTTCACCGCTTCAATGCCCGTGGCCCCTGCATCAATGCCGATAGTGCCGTTTTCGTGGAATACCCAGTCGAAGATGTAATCATAGTTACCCACGGTGCTGACCCAGCGCACCACCAGCTCGCGGCGTTCGGTGCTGACGTTGGGTTTTCCTAATTCCTGATGCTTATATTCCGGCCCGGCGTAACGCTCGAAAATGGCGATCGCCCGGGGGATCTCCATTGGCGCGCCGGTGTAATCCGGGATGGTTTCGTTGAGCATCACGGCGTTAGACGGAACATCCTTGCCGCGCACCAGCGGGGAGGTCAGGGTACCCATGCCGTAATCGCCGGAGTCCAGGTAGGCTTTAAAGTACCAGCCGATATCCGGGTCGCCGTACGGCACAATCATGCCGCCGAGCGACCCCTGATACATCACCTGTCGCTTTTTGCCGTTGTCGTTATAGGTCACGGTGGAGATTATCGGGCCGACGCGTGAGTCCAGGCTCAGATGAAAATCCCAGTTCTGCCAGTGCACCCTATCCCCAGTGATGGTGTAGTTCTTGCCTTCCGGCTCGATAATCTCCAGCGGTTTTTTCACCGTTTCAACGCGGTCACGGCCATCATAAGGGCGCGGCGTGAGCGGCACCGGCACGACCGGGCCTTCCTCAATCTTCTGGATTTTCTTCTGCTCGAGATCCACCACCGCAACCAGGTTTTCGATCGGGTGCGCCCAGTAGTTACCGTCGCCCACGTCGAGATAGCTGATCACTTTCAGCAGGCGGTCTTCCTGTTTCAGCCCATCCTTGCCGTCAAAAAAGCCGACGGTAAGCGGGGTGGTGATCACTTTCTTCGGGTCGGTAATGCCGCGCTTTTTCAGCACGGCGGCAAATTCCGGGCTTTCATTGATGATCTGCTGCACGGTATTGAAGTCATCCAGCAGCACCATGCCGTGCGCGTCTTTTATCGGCTCCCAGCGGAGGATCTTTTTCTCCTTCAGATCCACCCGGCTTTCGATGATGTGTTTACCATCAAGCATGATGATATTGGCCTGACGGGGCGCATCCACCGCCGTGCCGTTAAGCACAAAGTCCCAGACTTTGGCCTTTTCTGGCTCCGCCAGCGCAATCTGGGTAAAGCGGGTATTGGGTTTAAAATCCGCTGAGGCTTTCACGATTGCTACGGCCTGGTTGATTTCATCAGCCGTCAGCGCGTTTAACGGGTGGGGGCTTTTTCCAACCTGGAATGTCTGATCAAGACCGGACTGAAAGACATCGTTGATAAAGGTCTCCGGGATATACGCCTTATTGTTCTTCATCACCACGGGCACCTGGAGCGTCAGCGGTTTGCCGTTAACGATGGCGGTATTTGCGCCGGGTTTGACCTTCACAAAGGCACCGTCTTTGACGATGGTGAACATCTGGGCGTAATCATCCCACTGCACGTCCGCGCCAAACGCCTGAAGCGTTTTGTCCATCGGGACCATATGCGCCTCGCTGCCGTGAGCGTAAACAGGGGATTGCCAGGCGCAACAGAGCGCAACGGCCATGGCCAGTGCCGTTCTACGGGCAGAAAAAGAAGAATTGCTTCCCATCGCAGACCTCATCTTGTTGTGTTTATTGTGTAGTGTCAGCGTTATCCTGACAGGCGCGCACGAAAAGCGTTTGCCTGCATCTGCCAGGTTGTTTGTCAGTCTTGCCAGGTTAAAAAAGAGCGGGGGTGCATCACACCCCCGGTCAGGTAGTTGTAGGCCGGGTAAGCGGAGCGACACCCGGCAAGAAAGAGGTGTGTCAGAAGTCACCCTGCTGGCGCGCCACCAGCGTCAGGATGGAGTAGAGCGCCACGGCCTGCTGGTGCTGGTTGAAGATCTCCACAGCCCATTCCACCACGCCGGTGGGTTTTTCCTCGGCAGTGCGCTGTTTCTTCAGCGTTTTACGTTTACAGGTCAGGCGCACCTGAATGGTATCACCCGGCTTGACCGGCTCGATAAAGCGCAGGTTTTCCATGCCATAGTTGGCAATAACCGGCCCAACCCCGGCATCGACAAACAGCCCCGCCGCGGCGGAAATCAGGAAATAACCGTGTACCACGCGCTCACCAAAAATCGACTCCGCCGCGCCAATTTTGTCCATATGGGCGTAGAAATGATCCCCGCTCAGGCAGGCAAAATTCACGATATCCGCTTCCGTCAGGGTACGACGCGGGGTCAGCAGGCTGTCGCCCGGCTGTAACTCCTCGAAGTATTTACGGAACGGATGAACGCGATCTTCCTGCACCTCCGCGCCACGGACCCACTGTTTACCGATCGCGGCGAGCATGGACGGGCTGCCCTGAATGGCTGTGCGCTGAAGATAGTGCTTCACAGCGCGCAGGCCGCCCAGCTCTTCGCCGCCGCCCGCACGTCCCGGACCACCGTGCACCAGCTGCGGCAACGGTGAACCGTGGCCGGTAGATTCTTTCGAGGATTCCTGGTTGAGGATCTGAATGCGTCCGTGGGCGCGCGCGGCACCAGCAATAAACTGCCGCGCCACGCGGGTATCTGCCGTAACCAGCGTTCCCGCCAGGCTGCCGCCGCCCGCCCGCGCCAGCTGCATGGCGTGCTCGGTGTTACGGCAGGGCATCAGGGTTGCGACGGGGCCAAAGGCTTCGGTGGCGTGAACGGCCGGGGTTTCGTCCGGCTGCGGGCAGAACAGCAGGGTGGGTGGGAAGAATGCGCCAGGCGCCTGCAAATCAGCTTTACCACCCAGACGGATCTGGCAGCCCGAGGCCAGCAGATGATCGACTTTTTCCTGCACGTCAGCACGTTGCTCACTGTTGACGAGAGCCCCCATCTTCACCCCTTCCTGGGCCGGATCGCCGACGACCACGTTCACCAGCCGCGCAATCAGCGCCTGGCTGACGGCTTCAACCTGCGCTTCAGGCACGATGATGCGGCGGATGGCGGTACATTTTTGCCCGGCTTTGACGGTCATCTCGCGCACCACTTCGCGGATAAACAGCGTAAACTCCGGCTGTTCCGGCGTCACGTCCTCACCCAGCACGCAGCAGTTAAGAGAATCTGCTTCCATGGTAAACGGAATGGAATGTGCGACGATATTCGGGTGGACGCGCAGGCTCTGCCCGGTGCTGGCCGACCCGGTAAACGTCACCACGTCCTGGCTGTCGAGGTGGTTCAGCAGATCGCCCGCGCCACCGCAGATCAGGCTGATGGCGCCGTCCGGCACCAGTCCGCTCTCCACGATCGCTTTCACCATCGCCTGAGTCACCTGCGCGGAGGCGGTGGCGGGCTTGATGATGGCGGGCATCCCGGCAAGCCAGGTGGGCGCGAGCTTTTCCAGCATCCCCCAGCACGGGAAGTTGAACGCGTTGATATGCACCGCCACGCCGGATTTCGACGTTAACACGTGACGTGCCGCAAAGCCGCCTTCCTTCGACAGTGGGATCAGCTCATCCTCCGGCCACAGGGTATCGTCCGGCAGCTCACGGCTGCCGAGGCTTGCGTAGGTGAAGAGGGTGCCGATACCGCCTTCAATATCCACCCAGCTGTCAGCCTTCGTCGCGCCGGTCTGGGCTGACAGGGCATAAAACCGATCCTTCTGGCTCAGCAGATGTTTGGCCACCGCCTTCAGCATGGCGGCGCGCTCGATAAAGCTCATTGCGCGGAGCGCTTCTCCGCCGTGTTCAATGGCGTAACGGCGCGCGGCCGCCATATCCAGCCCTTCGCTGGTGACTTGATATAGCGTTTCCCCGCTGATGGCGTGGGTGATGGTGCGCTCGCGGCCCCGGCCTGATTGCCAGATGCCGGACAAGAAGCTGGCTAACTGCTGCATTTCTTCTCTCCAGATGTTTCGTGATTTCACTATAAATAGTTTGATCTCGAATCATAAAAATCAAGCTGAGTTTTAATGAATTGTTAACGTTGTGATCTGTATTGCTTGGCCTGACCAACAGAAAGCCTTGCGCCATCGGCCTTTCATGAAAAGGCTTGCGAGCGTCGTCACAAAATAAACAAACGCTTCTTGGGGTTATATTTAACCTTTGTGTAACTTTTAAGAAACCAAATGATTCACCATTTTGCTATTTGTGGTGATTTAACGAATCACAAAGGTGGTTATGTGACGCAAGAACAACGCTTTGAGCAACGCATCGCACAGGAGACGGCCATCGAGCCGCAGGACTGGATGCCGGATGCCTACCGCAAGACGCTGATCCGCCAGATTGGACAGCACGCCCACTCTGAGATTGTCGGCATGCTGCCGGAAGGGAACTGGATCACCCGCGCACCGACGCTGCGCCGGAAAGCCATTCTGCTGGCGAAGGTGCAGGATGAAGCCGGACATGGCCTGTACCTTTACAGCGCGGCGGAAACGCTGGGCTGCGCCCGGGAGGACATCTATCAAAAGATGCTCGACGGCAAGATGAAATACTCCTCCATCTTCAACTATCCAACCCTGAGCTGGGCCGATATCGGGGTCATTGGCTGGCTGGTGGACGGGGCGGCCATTGTGAACCAGGTGGCGCTGTGCCGTACATCTTACGGCCCGTATGCCCGGGCGATGGTGAAGATTTGTAAAGAAGAGAGCTTTCACCAGCGTCAGGGTTTTGAGGCCTGCATGGCGCTGGCGCAGGGTAGCGAAGCCCAGCGGCAGATGTTGCAGGACGCCATCAACCGCTTCTGGTGGCCCGCGCTGATGATGTTCGGACCCAACGACGACAACTCCCCAAACAGCGCCCGCAGTCTGGCCTGGAAGATCAAACGCTTTGGCAACGATGAGCTTCGCCAGCGCTTCGTGGACAACACGGTGCCTCAGGTGGAGATGCTCGGCATGACCGTGCCGGATCCCGACCTGCGTTTCGATGAAGAGAGCGGTCACTACCGCTTCGGCGAAATCGACTGGCAGGAATTTGACGAGGTGATCAACGGGCGCGGGATCTGCAACCACGAACGTCTGGCCGCAAAACGTAAAGCCTGGGACGACGGCGCATGGGTGCGTGAAGCCGCTCTGGCCCACGCGGAAAAACAACGCGCCCGCCAGGCCGCATAAGAGGAATCAACCATGAGCAACGTTTACTGGCCGTTATACGAAGTTTTTGTCCGTTCGAAGCAGGGGCTGTCGCACCGGCATGTAGGCAGCCTTCACGCTGCCGACGACCGCATGGCGCTGGAAAACGCGCGCGATGCCTATACCCGCCGCAGCGAAGGCTGTTCTATCTGGGTGGTGAAGGCGAGTGAAATCGTCGCTTCCCAGCCGGAAGAGAGCGGGGAGTTTTTCGATCCGGCGGAAAGCAAGGTCTACCGCCATCCGACGTTTTACACCATCCCTGATGGTATCGAGCATATGTGAGGTTGGGGATGAACAACGTATCTGCTTATGCCCTGCGTCTGGGCGACAACGGTCTGGTGCTCTCACAGCGTCTGGGCGCCTGGTGCGGCCACGCGCCGGAGCTGGAAATTGACCTGGCGCTCGCCAATATCGGCCTTGATCTGCTCGGGCAGGCGCGCAATTTCCTGACCTACGCCGCTGAACGGGAAGGTAAGGGTGATGAAGATACCCTGGCCTATGGCCGCGATGAGCGTCAGTTCCGCAATTTGCTGCTGGTGGAACAGCCAAACGGCAGCTTCGCCGACACCATTGCCCGTCAGTATCTGATGGATGCGTGGAACGTGGCGCTCTACGAGCGGCTGATCCACAGCAGCGACAGTCAGCTTGCCGCCATCGCGGCAAAAGCCATTAAGGAGGCGCGCTATCACCTGCGCTTTAGCCGCGGCTGGCTGGTGCGGCTGGGGGACGGAACAGAAACCTCCGCACAAAAAATGCAGCAGGCGGTGGATAGCCTGTGGCGCTTTACGGCTGAACTGTTCGACGCTGACGAGGTCGAGCTGGCGCTAATTGATGACGGCGTGGCGGTTGATCCGCGCGACCTGCGGGACCCGTGGGAGCGCGAAGTGTTTGCTGGCCTGGCGGAAGCCACCCTCCGCGTGCCCGAAGAGGTGGCGTATCGCACGGGCGGTAAGAAGGGGCTACATACCGAACACCTCGGGCCGATGCTGGCAGAGATGCAGTATCTCCAGCGCGTTTACCCCGGCCAGCAGTGGTAAAGGAGGACGCCATGCAACGCCTCGTCGACATCGCGCCTGCACAAATCCCGCAGATTTGGGCGCTGTTAAGCCAGATCCCCGACCCGGAAGTGCCGGTGCTGACCATCACCGACCTGGGCATGGTGCGCAGCGTGAAGGCACAGGGGGAAGGCTGGGTCATCGGCTTCACGCCAACCTATTCGGGCTGTCCGGCAACGGAGCATCTGCTGGGGGCGATCCGCGAAACCCTGACCGGAAACGGCTTTAGCCCGGTACATATTGTGCTGCAACTGGAGCCCGCCTGGACCACCGACTGGATGACCGACGATGCCCGCAGGCGCCTGCGTGAATATGGCATCAGCCCGCCTGTTGGCCATAGCTGCCATGCCCACGTTCCCGCGGAGGTGAGCTGCCCGCGCTGTGCGAGCACCGATACCTCGCTTATCAGTGAATTTGGATCCACGGCCTGCAAAGCGCTCTACCGCTGCAATACCTGCCGTGAGCCCTTCGACTATTTCAAATGTATTTGAGGCTGCCATGACAACGTTTCATTCATTAACAGTGGCAAAAGTGGAACCCGAAACCCGCGACGCGGTGACCATTACCTTCGCGGTGCCGCAGGCGTTACAGGAGGCGTACCGCTTCCGTCCCGGTCAGCATCTGACCCTGAAAGCCAGCCCTGGCGGGGATGAACTGCGCCGCTGCTACTCCATCTGCCGGAGCACCGCGTGCGGTGAGATCAGCGTGGCGGTCAAAGCCATCGAGGGCGGACGTTTTTCCCGCTATGCCCGGGACGAGATCAAACCGGGCATGGCGCTGGAGGTGATGGTGCCCCAGGGGCATTTTGGCTACCAGCCGCAGGCCGAACGCGAAGGCCATTATCTGGCGATTGCCGCCGGGTCCGGGATCACCCCGATGCTGGCGATTATGTCCGCTACGCTGGCCACTGAAGCCCACAGCCACTTCACCCTGATTTACGGCAACCGCAGCAGCCAGAGCATGATGTTCCGCCGGGCGCTGGCAGACCTGAAAGATAAATACCCGCAGCGTTTGCAGCTGATCGCCATCTTCAGCCAGGAGACGCTCGACAGCGATCTGCTCCATGGCCGCATTGACGGGGAAAAGCTCCAGGCGCTGGCAAAAACGCTGGTGAATTTCCGTCAGTACGATGAAGCCTTCATCTGCGGCCCGTCGGCGATGATGGATGAGGCCGAAGCGGCGCTGCAAGCGCTGGGTATGCCGGAAAAAGCGATCCATCTTGAGCGCTTTAACACGCCGGGTACCGCCGTTAAACGGACAGCCAGCGTGCAGGCCGATGGCCAGAAGGTCACCGTCCGTCAGGACGGGCGCGACAGGGAGATCACCCTGACGGCGGACGACGAAAGCATTCTTGACGCGGCCCTGCGTCAGGGGGCGGATCTGCCTTACGCCTGCAAGGGCGGCGTATGCGCCACCTGCAAATGCAAAGTGCTGCGTGGGAAAGTCGATATGGCGACCAACTACAGCCTGGAGCCGGACGAGCTGGCCGCAGGCTATGTGCTGAGCTGTCAGGCGCTGCCGTTAACCGCCGACGTTATCGTCGATTTTGATGCGAAGGGGATGGCATGAGCGAACTGATTGTTACCCGTCATGGCCGCGTGTTGCAGCTAACGCTTAACCGTCCGGCGGCGCGCAACGCGCTCAACAATGCGCTGCTCCTGCAAATCGCGGAGCAGCTTGAGGCCGCCGCCGCGGATGCTGAGATCGCCGTCTGCGTGATGTACGGCAACGAACGCTGCTTTGCCGCCGGGGCCGATCTCAACGAAATGGCGGAGAAAGACCTGCCCGCCACCCTGAACGATATCCGTCCGCAGCTGTGGGCGCGGATCAATGCCTTCACCAAACCGCTGATTGCCGCCGTAAACGGCTTCGCGCTGGGGGCAGGCTGTGAGCTGGCGCTGCTCTGCGATGTCGTGATTGCTGGCGATAACGCCCGTTTTGGCCTGCCGGAAATCACCCTCGGGATCATGCCGGGCGCAGGCGGCACCCAGCGGCTGATCCGCAGCGTAGGCAAATCGCTGGCCAGCAAAATGGTGCTGACGGGCGAAAGCATCACGGCGGTGCAGGCGCACAGCGCCGGGCTGGTCAGCGACGTCTACCCGGCCTCGCTGACGCTGGAGTACGCCCTGAAGCAGGCGGCGCTGATGGCGCGCCATTCGCCGCTGGCGCTACAGGCGGCGAAGCAGGCGCTTCGCCAGTCGCAGGAAGTTCCGCTTCAGGCCGGGCTGGCGCAGGAGCGTCAGCTGTTTGCGCTGCTCGCGGCCACCGACGATCGCCGGGAAGGGATCAACGCCTTTTTACAAAAACGCACCCCAGACTTTAAAGGACGCTAATTGTGGAATCTATTCTGAGCCATGTTGAGCAGGGCGTAATGACCATTACGCTGAACCGCCCGGAGCGCCTGAACAGCTTTAACGACGTCATGCACCAGCAGCTTTCCGAATGCCTGAAGCAGGCCGAGCGCGATGACGCCATCCGCTGCCTGCTGATCACCGGGGCAGGACGCGGTTTCTGCGCCGGGCAGGATCTCAACGACCGTAACGTCGACCCGAACGGCCCGGCGCCCGATCTGGGCATGTCCGTTGAGACTTTTTACAACCCGCTGGTGCGCCGCCTGGCAAAACTGCCGAAGCCGGTGATTTGCGCGGTTAACGGCGTGGCGGCGGGCGCGGGGGCGACGCTGGCCCTCGGCTGCGACATGGTGATTGCGGCGCGCTCCGCCAGTTTTGTGATGGCCTTCAGCAAGCTCGGCCTCGTCCCGGACTGCGGCGGCACCTGGCTGCTGCCGCGCGTGGCCGGACGCGCCCGCGCCATGGGGCTGGCATTGCTGGGCGATAAGCTCAGCGCCGAGCAGGCACAGGCCTGGGGAATGATCTGGCAGGTGGTGGACGACGAGCAGCTCTCCGCCACCGCACAGCAGATGGCGCTGCATTTTGCCTCGCAGCCGACCTTTGGCCTGGGCTTGATCAAGCAGGCGATCAATGCCGCCGAAACCAACACCCTCGACGCCCAGCTTGATCTGGAGCGCGACTATCAACGCCTGGCCGGACGCAGCGACGACTACCGGGAAGGCGTCAGCGCGTTCCTGGCAAAACGCGCGCCGAACTTTACGGGGAAATAAGATGGTGAATATCCATACGGTCGCCGTCATTGGCAGCGGCACCATGGGCGCCGGGATTGCCGAAGTGGCAGCCAGCCACGGTCATCCGGTTCTGGTGTACGACATTGACGCAGCGGCGATTTCCCGCGCCGTCGACGGCATTCGCCAGCGGCTGTCCTCACGCGTTGCGCGTGGAAAACTCTCTGCCGACGCCGGGGAGCAGATCCTCGCCCGCCTGACGCCGGTGACGAATATCAGTGCTCTGGCGAAAGCCGATCTGGTGATCGAGGCGGCCTCCGAGCGGCTTGAAGTGAAAAAGGCGCTGTTTACCCAGCTGGCAGAGGTTTGTCCGCCGCAGACGCTGCTCGCCAGCAATACCTCGTCCATTTCCGTTACCGCTATTGCGGCGGAGATAAACCACCCTGAACGCGTCGCCGGGCTGCACTTCTTCAATCCTGCCCCGGTGATGAAGCTGGTGGAGGTGGTCAGCGGGCTGGCGACCTCACCAGAAGTGGCCGATGCGCTGTGCGAGCTGGCGCTGAGCTGGGGAAAGCAGCCGGTACGCTGCCAGTCCACGCCGGGGTTTATCGTCAACCGCGTGGCGCGCCCGTTCTACTCGGAAGCCTGGCGCGCGCTGGAAGAGCAGGTGGCAACGCCCGAGGTGATTGACGCCGCCCTGCGAGACGGCGGAGGCTTCCCGATGGGGCCGCTTGAGCTGACGGACATGATTGGTCAGGACGTCAACTTTGCCGTGACCTGCTCCGTGTTTAATGCCTTCTGGCAGGAGCGTCGTTTTCTGCCGTCGCTGGTGCAGCAGGAGCTGGTGCTGGCGGGGCGTCTGGGTAAGAAAAGCGGGCAGGGCGTTTACCGCTGGCTGGAGGACAAACCCACCGTCAGCTGGCTCGCCCCGGTCAGCGACAGCTTCAACCCCATGCGCGTACAGCGAAGAAGTGACGGTGTCACGGAAATTGACGATCTGTTGCTGATCGAAACGCAGGGTGAAACCGCGCAGTCGCTGGCGCTGCGCCACGGCTGCCCGGTGGTGGTGGTCGACCGCATCGAGCGGGATGTGGCCGTGATAGCCGCCGCACCCGGCAACCCGCACGCCGCCACGCAGAAAGCCATTTACTGGTTGCAGCACCAGCAGAAACGGGTGGTCCAGATTGCCGATTACCCCGGCCTGCTGGTCTGGCGCACGGTAGCGATGATTGCCAACGAAGCGCTGGACGCCCTGCAAAAAGGGGTCGCCAGCGAGCAAGACATCGATACCGCCATGCGCTTAGGGGTCAACTATCCCTGCGGGCCCATCGCCTGGGGCGAGCGCCTTGGCTGGCAGCGTCTGTTAACGCTGCTGGAGAACCTGCAACGTCACTACGGCGAGGAACGCTATCGCCCCTGTTCACTGCTGCGCCAGCGTGCGCTTCTGGAGAGTAGCTATGAGTCATAACGCCTGGCATAACGCCCGCGCGATGTACGAACGGGACGCCTGCGCGCAGGCGATGGGGATGGACATTCTCGACATGGGCGAGGGCTACGCGGTGGTGACCATGACCATCACCCCGCAGATGCTCAACGGGCATAAAACCTGCCACGGCGGACAGCTGTTCTCGCTGGCCGATACCGCCTTTGCCTACGCCTGCAACAGTCAGGGGCTGGCGGCGGTGGCCTCAGGCTGCGCCATCGATTTTCTGCGTCCGGGCTTTGCCGGCGATAAGCTGACCGCTACCGCGCGGGTGAAGCATCAGGGCAAACTGACCGGCGTATACGACATTGAAATTCAGAACCAACACCAGAAAACCGTCGCTCTTTTTCGCGGGAAATCGCACCGCACCGGCGGCAGTGTGACAGGAGAAGCCTGATGCGTGACGCATTTATTTGTGAGGGTGTGCGTACCCCGGTCGGTCGCTACGGTGGAGGATTATCCAGCGTGCGTGCCGATGACTTAGGGGCCGTGCCGCTGCGTGCGCTGCTGGCGCGTTACCCGCAGCTCGATCTGGAGCGCATAGATGATGTGATCTTCGGCTGCGCAAATCAGGCCGGAGAGGATAACCGCAACGTAGCGCGCATGTCGTCGCTGCTGGCCGGGCTGCCGCAGACCGTTTCCGGTACCACCATTAACCGCCTGTGCGGCTCCGGTCTGGATGCCCTTGGCTTTGCGGCACGCGCCATTAAGGCCGGGGATGGCGATCTGCTGATCGCCGGTGGCGTCGAATCCATGTCCCGTGCGCCGTTCGTGATGGGCAAAGCCACCGCGGCGTTTCAGCGTCAGGCGGAGATCTTCGACACCACCATCGGCTGGCGATTTGTGAATCCGCTCATGCATCAGCAATACGGAACTGACAGCATGCCGGAAACGGCAGAGAATGTAGCGGAATTGTTAAATATAAGCCGTGCCGATCAGGATGCATTTGCCCTGCGCAGCCAACAGCGCACCGCGCGGGCGCAGCAGAATGGCGTTCTGGCGCAGGAGATTATCCCGGTACAGGTGGCGGGGAAAAAAGGTGCCGTAACGGAAGTGAGCGTGGACGAGCATCCGCGCGCCGAAACCACCCTTGAACAGCTTGCCGCGCTGAAAGCTCCGTTCCGCAAGAACGGTGTGGTGACGGCGGGGAACGCCTCCGGCGTGAACGACGGGGCGGCGGCGCTGATTATCGCCAGCGAGCCGATGGCGCTTGCCCAGGGGTTAACCCCGCGCACACGCATTGTGGCCATGGCGACCGCGGGCGTCGAGCCGCGCCTGATGGGATTAGGCCCGGTTCCCGCCACCCGTAAGGTGCTGGAACGTGCCGGACTCAGTATCACCGATATGGACGTCATTGAGCTTAACGAAGCCTTCGCCGCACAGGCGCTGGGCGTGCTGCGTCAGCTGGGTTTGCCGGATGACGCGGAGCATGTGAACCCTAATGGCGGGGCGATCGCGTTAGGTCATCCGCTGGGAATGAGCGGTGCCAGACTGGCGCTGGCCGCGAGCAATGAATTGCACCGACGCGGCGGGCGCTACGCGCTGTGTACGATGTGCATCGGTGTGGGTCAGGGCATTGCCATGATCCTTGAGCGTGTTTGAGCGAACAATAATGTGAGTACCCTGCGATGATAAATACAACAAAGCTTGATCCGATCGAAACCGCGTCCATTGATGAATTGCAGGCGTTGCAGACCGCGCGCCTGAAGTGGACGCTGAACCACGCCTACAACAACGTTCCGATGTACAAACGCAAGTTTGACGCCGCGGGCGTTCACCCTGACGATTTTAACGAGCTGGCGGACCTGCAAAAATTCCCGTGCACCACCAAGCAGGATCTGCGCGACAACTACCCGTTCGATACCTTTGCGGTGCCGATGGAGCAGGTGGTGCGCATCCACGCCTCGTCGGGCACCACCGGAAAGCCGACCGTGGTGGGATATACCCAGAATGATATCGACAACTGGGCCAATATCGTCGCCCGTTCCCTGCGCGCCGCCGGGGGCAGCGCGAAGGATAAAATTCACGTGGCCTACGGCTACGGGCTATTCACCGGCGGGCTGGGGGCGCACTACGGTGCCGAGCGTCTGGGTGCAACGGTGATCCCGATGTCCGGCGGCCAGACGGAGAAGCAGGCGCAGCTGATCCGCGATTTTCAGCCGGATATGATCATGGTGACGCCCTCATACTGCCTGAATTTAATTGAAGAGCTGGAGCGTCAGATGGGCGGTGACGCCAGCGCCTGTTCCCTGCGCGTCGGCGTGTTTGGCGCCGAGCCGTGGACGCAGGCGATGCGCCGCGAAATTGAAAAACGGCTGGGCATTACCGCGCTGGATATCTATGGTCTCTCCGAAGTGATGGGGCCGGGCGTGGCGATGGAGTGTCTTGAAACCGCTGACGGCCCGACCATCTGGGAAGATCACTTCTACCCGGAGATCGTCAACCCGAATGACGGCACGCCGCTGGCCGACGGCGAGCAGGGCGAACTGCTGTTCACCACCCTGACCAAAGAGGCGCTGCCGGTGATCCGCTACCGCACCCGCGACCTGACGCGCCTGCTGCCGGGCACTGCACGCACCATGCGCCGGATGGATCGCATCAGCGGGCGCAGCGACGACATGCTCATCATTCGCGGCGTGAACGTCTTCCCGTCACAGCTGGAAGAGGAGATCGTTAAGTTCGAACATCTTTCGCCACACTATCAGCTGGAGGTGAACCGCCGCGGGCATCTTGATTCACTTTCGGTGAAGGTCGAGCTGAAACAGAGCAGCTTAACGCTGACCCATGAGCAGCGCTGTCAGGTCTGCCATCAGCTGCGTCATCGGATTAAATCGATGGTGGGGATCTCGACCGACGTGATGATCGTTAACTGTGGCAGCATACCGCGCTCCGAGGGTAAAGCTTGCCGGGTGTTTGATTTGCGTAAAGTGGCAGCCAACGGTTGAATTCTCCTCACCCCAGCCCTCTCCCAAAGGGAGAGGGTGTATTAAGTTCCCTCTCCCTTTGGGAGAGGGTTAGGGTGAGGGTACACCCCAGATTCGTATGCTATGATTCATCCAGGAAAAAAATAACAACAGAATGAATCACATGAATAAACTTGAAGCCTTTATCCAGCATGCAGTCAGCTCTGTTCCCGTCAGCGGAACGTCGCTTATCTCCTCACTGTATGGCGACGCGCTTTCGCACCGCGGCGGAGAGATCTGGCTCGGCAGCCTGGCGGCCCTGCTGGAAGGGATGGGATTTGGCGAGCGTTTTGTGCGCACCGCGCTGTTTCGCCTCAACAAAGAGGGCTGGCTGGACGTGTCCCGCATTGGCCGCCGCAGCTTTTACCGTCTCAGCGACAAGGGGCTGCGTTTGACCCGCCGCGCGGAAAATAAAATCTACCGTGCGGAACTGCCGGCGTGGGATGGTAAATGGCTGCTGCTGCTCTCCGAGGGGCTGGATAAAACCACCCTCGCGGACGTGAAAAAACAGCTCATCTGGCAAGGGTTCGGCACGCTGGCGCCGAGCCTGATGGCCTCGCCGTCGCAGAACCTGGCGGACGTGCAGTCTCTGCTGCATGACGCGGGCGTGGCGGAAAACGTCATTTTCTTTGAGGCCCATTCACCGCTGGCCTTATCACGTGCGGCGTTACGAGCCCGCGTGGAAGAGTGCTGGCAGTTGACCGAACAAAACGCGATGTACGAAACGTTTATCAACTCGTTCCGTCCGCTGTTGCCGCTGCTGAAAGAAACGCCGCCTGAGGATTTGACCCCGGAACGCTGCTTCCAGATCCAGCTGTTACTCATTCATTTTTATCGTCGCGTGGTGCTGAAAGATCCGCTGTTGCCGGAGGAGTTACTTCCTGCGCACTGGGCGGGACAGAGCGCGCGACAGCTGTGCATTAATATCTACCAGCGCGTGGCGGCGGGAGCCCTGGCGTTTGTCAGTGAGAAGGGGGAAACCTCTGTGGGCGAGCTGCCCGCTCCCGGCACGCTTTATCACCAGCGTTTTGGTGGTCTGAATATCACATAAGGAGAGGGTATGCCTGTTTATCAAATTGATGGTCTGACGCCGGTCGTGCCTGAAGAGAGCTATGTTCACCCGACCGCGGTGCTGATTGGCGACGTGATCCTCGGCAAAGGCGTTTACGTGGGGCCCAACGCCAGCCTGCGCGGCGATTTTGGCCGGATCGTGGTGAAAGACGGCGCGAACATCCAGGATAACTGCGTGATGCACGGTTTTCCGGAGCAGGACACGGTGGTGGAAGAGGACGGGCATATCGGCCACAGCGCGATCCTGCACGGCTGCATTATCCGCCGTAATGCGCTGGTGGGGATGAATGCGGTCGTGATGGACGGGGCGACGATCGGCGAAAACAGCATCGTTGGGGCGGCGGCGTTTGTGAAGGCCAAAGCGGAAATGCCTGCGAATCACTTAATTCTTGGCAGTCCGGCGAAAGCGATTCGTGAGCTAAGTGCGCAGGAAATAGAGTGGAAAAAGCAGGGCACGCGGGAGTATCAGGTGCTGGTGGACCGTTGTAAGCAGACGCTGCACCAGGTGGAGCCGCTGCGTGAAGAAGAGCCAGGACGCAAACGGCTGGTCTTCGATGAGAATTTACGGCCTAAGTCGGCTGGCCGGGATAAATAAGGCTGTTCGCTCCCGCACGTTGATCAAGGCGTGAAAATGAGCTCAATACGCATCCGGCAGGGGCCGGTCAATCGACACCAGCTTTCCGCGCTTCATGGTGATATATCCCCCGGCTTTAAGATCTGCCAGCACGCGAAAGACATGCGTTCGTGACAGGTTAGTGCGCTTGATGATAAACAGCGCCAGGCCCTCATTCTCTCCCGTGTGGGTCTCCTGCCGATAGAGATAGCGGTACAGCATTGGTTTGATGGTCTGGTAGCTGGTGACCTGCCTGCGTTCATTGTGCAGGTCGATGGTAAATATGGACATGTAGGTCAGTATGGTGGCCAGCGCCTGCATGCGCTCAGGCCCGCCCTGGAAAAATATCTGGTCGAAGTCGACCCAGGATATTCTCACCAGCTTCACCTTCGCACTGCTGCGATATTCATACTTCGCCAGTGGACAATACCTTTCCATTAACCCTATCGGCATATACTCGATAGTATTGCCAATATTAAGGCCATCATCAGGCATTAATATCGTCAGCGACCCTTCAGTGCAAAAATAGATATAGCCAGGCTCGACGGTGAGTTTTTTATTTGCGGCAACGGTTAAGGCCTCGCCTTTACAAAGCATGTGCGGAAAAAATTGCCCAATATTGAGTTGCTGATAATAGGTATGGATATCCTGAAAATTCACGCTAAGCCTCTCCCCGCAACGTTTGCCGTGGTAGCGAGTATAGCAGCAATAGGCCCCGAATTACGAACCCATAAATAACGAGTCCCATATGGGACTATGATGGAAAGGTATTCTGTTTAGAATGGTCGTCAATGAGTTCGCATTAAAATTATCCGCCAACAGTAAATATCCAGGCGGCGCAATTAATCTATGAGGCCATTCAATGAAATTAACCCTAATTGCTAAACATCTGGCGCTTGCCGGTGTGTTGACGTCGCTGTCGCTTTCCGCGTTTGCGGAAGTGCAGCCGCAGGATGCCACTGCCACGACCCGGCAGGTAAATAACGCCCTGTATAACAAATTACCGTTTGCCGATAAAACCGACTTTGAGAACGCCCATAAAGGTTTTATCGCCCCGCTGCCACAAAACATGATTAAAGGCGAGCAGGGGAACGTTATCTGGAACCCGGCGAAATATGATTTCGTGAAAGAGGGTGAGAAAGCCCCGGATACGGTAAACCCGAGCCTGTGGCGTCAGTCACAGTTGATCAACATTGGCGGGCTGTTTAAGGTCACCGACGGCGTGTATCAGATCCGTAATCTCGATCTCTCCAACATGACCATCATTGAGGGCGAGAAGGGCATTACCGTTATCGACCCGCTGTTAAGCGCTGAACCGGCGAAAGAAGCGCTGGATCTCTACTATGCAAACCGCGGCAAGAAACCGGTCGTCGCTGTGGTGATCACCCACAGCCACGTTGACCACTATGGCGGCCTGCGCGGCGTGGTTGACGAAGCTGACGTCAAGTCTGGCAAAGTGAAAATCTACGCGCCGGATGGCTTTATGAAAGAGGCGGTTTCCGAAAACATTATGGCCGGAAACGCGATGAGCCGCCGTGCGAGCTATATGTACGGCAACCTGCTGAAGCCGAATGCAAAAGGCCAGGTGGGTGCAGGCCTTGGCACCACCACCTCTGCGGGTACTGTCACCCTCATCCCGCCGACCGACTACATTACCCATACCGGTCAGGAAGAAGTGATCGACGGTTTGACCTACGACTTTATGATGGCGCCGGGTTCAGAAGCTCCGTCGGAGATGCTGTGGTATGTCAAAGAGAAGAAAATGATCGAGGCCGCAGAGGACGTGACCCATACTCTGCACAACACCTACTCCCTGCGCGGCGCGAAAATCCGCGACCCGCTGGCCTGGTCTAAGTACATTAACGCCGCCATTGAGCGCTGGGGCGCGGACGCGGAAGTGATTATTGCGCAGCACCACTGGCCGACCTGGGGTAACGAGAATATCGTCAAGCTGATGAAAGGTCAGCGCGATATGTACCGCTACATCAACGACCAGACCCTTCGTATGGCAAACAAGGGGCTGACCCGCGACGAGATCGCCGCCGAGTTTAAACTGCCGGAATCGCTGGAAAAACAGTGGGCAAGCCGCGGTTACTACGGCTCCGTTAGCCACGACGTCAAAGCCACCTACGTGTTTTATCTCGGCTGGTTCGACGGCAACCCGGCAACCCTCGACGAGCTGCCGCCTGAACTGGCTGCGAAGAAGTTCGTGCAGTACATGGGCGGCGCTGATGCCATCATACAGAAAGCCAAAGCGGATTATCAGCAGGGTAATTACCGTTGGGTTGCTCAGGTGGTCAGCAAAGTGGTCTTTGCCGATCCTAACAACCAGGCTGCCCGTAATCTGGAAGCCGACGCGCTGGAGCAGTTAGGTTACCAGGCGGAAGCGGGCACCTGGCGTAACTTCTACCTGACCGGCGCGCAGGAACTGCGTAATGGCGTGAAGAAGCTGCCGACGCCGAACACCGCCAGCCCGGATACCGTGCGGGCGATGACCCCGGAAATGTTCTTCGACTACCTGGGTGTGCACATCAACGGGGTGCGGGCCGGTAACGCGAAGGCGGTCTTCAATGTTGATCTCGGTAAGGATGGCGGCAAATACAAGCTGGAGCTGGAAAACGGCGTGCTGAACCATACCGCCAACGCGCAGGCGAAGGATGCTGACGCAACCATCACGCTGGACCGTAGCACGCTGAACAACATCATCCTTAAGAAAGAGACGCTGAAGCAGGCGATGGATAAGGGTGACGTGAAGGTGAGCGGAAACGGGGCGAAGCTGGAAGAGATGCTGAGCTACATGGACACATTTGACTTCTGGTTCAATATTGTGACGCCATAAGTTTAGCGTTCGTCCTGGTTAATCCTGGCGCCTTGTTGCGATAAGGCGCCATTTTTTTATTCACGCATTGCCAGCGCGCTGGCGCTTGCCGGATCGAACAGCGAAATACTCTCGATCTGATCCAGCATGATCACTTTGCGAAAATCCATGGCGCTTTTGGGCTCTGAATCGAGCGTAATGTCATGCTCGGCATACCATTTGCTGTAGTTATGTTCGATACAGAGCTGCATGTTTTTCCCGTCACGGTAGCCGCTCAGCATCGGAATAAGCACGATATTGGCCGTTTTTTCATACTCCAGCGTGGCGGTATGGATCATCCCAATATAGATCCGCCGCGATTTCAGCGTGACGTGCGCCAGTTCACCTTCCTCCATGCACTGATAGAGCAGCTGTTCAATCCCGCTCGATTGCGCCAGCCGCTTGTAGAGCTTTTTTCGGCCTTCGCCGTCCAGCCGCGCGCTCCCGGCCCAGTTCGAGCGGTAGAGACAGAACAGGATCGCGAAGGTCAGCATTACCACCACCGGGGCCTGAATCCCCAGGAAGCTCCAGTTCATAAAATCAATTTGCCAGTCGGCATATTTTGCAGACGTGAAATGGAACGTGTTATCGGCGGCGGAGAGGGCGAACAACAGCAGCCACAACAGGCCGGTGGCGATCACTCCCTGAAGAACAAAAATACAGCCATACAGCGCCACAAGAAAATAGACGTCCCAGCCAAAGGAGCGCTTGATTTTAAACCGTGTTGAGAGGTCGCGGCTGGTGTACCAGTACCCGCATACCATCAATACCATGAATATTGCCGTTCCCATTTCAGGCCCTCTTCAGCGCGTTGACATGGCGCAGAAAGTCCTGCCGCACCTCGTGGCTTTTGTAGTTAACCGAGGCGTTTCCATCCTGATCGATGATGATGCGGTCGCCATCCTCTACGGCTTCGATAATTTCCTGGTGACTCATGACCTGCAACAAGGATTCCGGGCTGGAAAAGAGCGTCATCAGTAAATGTTTCATCGCGTGACATCCTTATGAATTAAAAGGATAAGTCTGGAAGATAAATGGCACCTTTGCCTTAAGGTTATCCCTAAAAAAACGGCAGCCTGGCGGCGAAATTCAACTTTATGCTCAAAATGGTTGCGCGAGGTAACATTTCAGGTCTTTGAAAAATAATAAGAATAAAAAATATATCTGCGCAAACTTGGACAAATAACGTTAATTGTGTAAGTTTAAATTATGCGATTTCGCTACGTTGTTTACACCCAGGATGTGACCCATGAGCACGTTGCCGTCCGTCATCAGTCGGTTCGTTGAGTACTACGCCACGCTGGATACCCAGCCACCTTCGGCGCTGGCGGGAATTTATCGCGCCGATGCCACGCTTATCGATCCCTTTGGCGAACATAGCGGGGTGTTCGCGATCCAGCGCTATTTCACCCACTTGCTGGCTAACGTCCAGCACTGTCGCTTTACCGTTGATGCGCCGTTGCAGCAGGGCGATCGCTTTGTGGTCACCTGGATAATGCACTGGTCGCACCCGCGTATTGCCCGGGGTGCAGTGCGACAGCTGCCGGGCTGCTCCGTGGTAGACATGCGCGACGATCGCATTGTTCGCCAGCGGGATTACTACGATGCCGGAGAGATGATTTACGAACATCTCCCGATACTCGGCTGGGCCGTACGCGGCGTGAAGCGGAGAGTGAAATCATGAAAACGGTTCTGATCACCGGCGCAAGCTCGGGCATCGGGGCGGGGCTGGCGAAATCTTTTGCCGACGATGGTTACCGGGTGATTGCCTGCGGGCGCGATGCGCAACGTCTGGCCGCTGTGCATCAGCACAGCCCCAACATCACGGTGCGCCTGTTCGATATGACAGACAGGGACGCCTGTCGCCAGGCGCTGGCGGACTGTGCTGCCGACACGGTGATTCTCTGCGCCGGAACCTGCGAGTATCTCGACCGCGGCGAGGTGGATGCCGAGCTGGTGGCGCGGGTCATGACCACCAATTTCATGGGGCCGGTAAACTGCCTTGCGGCGTTGCAGCCGCAGCTGGTATCCGGCAACCGCGTGGTGCTGGTCAGTTCGATGGCGCACTGGCTTCACTTCCCGCGAGCCGAAGCCTATGGGGCCTCTAAAGCGGCGTTAACCTGGTTTGCCGACACGCTGCGCCTCGACTGGGAACCGAAAGGGATTGCCGTCACGGTCGTTTCACCCGGTTTTGTCGACACGCCGCTGACCCGCAAAAACGATTTCCCGATGCCGGGCCGGGTCAGCGTGGGGGACGCCGTCCACGCCATTCGTCGCGGTCTGGCAAAAGGGAAGGATCACATCGCGTTTCCCGCCGGGTTCAGCCTGGCGCTGCGCCTGCTTTCCGGCCTGCCCGATGTACTTCAGCGCGCACTGCTGCGCAGGATGGTGCGACCATGAAAATCGCAATTATCGGCAGCGGCATCGCCGGGTTAACCTGTGCCTGGCGGCTCGCCGGACATCATCAGATCACGGTGTTCGAGGCGCAGGCCACCCCGGGCGGCCATACTGCAACGGTAGATGTCGACACGCCCCAGGGCACCTTTGCCATCGATACCGGTTTTATCGTCTACAACGACCGCACCTATCCGCGCTTCATGGGGCTGCTCAGCGAACTGGGCATCAGCGGGCAAAAAACGCAGATGAGCTTTTCGGTGCAGAACCCGCAGAGCGGGCTGGAGTATAACGGGCACACGCTGACGTCGCTGTTCGCCCAGCGTCGTAATCTGCTGAACCCTGCCTTCTGGACGCTACTGAAGGAGATCGTGCGCTTTAACCGGCTGGCGAAACAGACGCTCCGGGGCGAAGTCGATGGATCCGCCACGCTGGAAACGTTCCTGCGCCAGCACCGCTTTACGCCCTTTTTTGCGCGCCACTACATCCTGCCAATGGGGGCGGCTATCTGGTCGTCGTCGATACAGGAGATGAAACGCTTTCCGCTGCCGCTCTTTTTACGCTTTTTTGAAAACCACGGTCTGCTGGACATTACCCATCGTCCGCAGTGGTACGTCGTGCCAGGCGGCTCCCGGGAGTATATCCGCGCGATGATGGACAAGCTTGGCGATCGCCTGACGCTGCACCTCAACGCGCCGGTTCAGAAGGTTGTTCGCCACGATCGTGGCGTCGATATTGAGCGGGAAGGCGTCACTCATACCTTCGATCAGGTGATCTTCGCCTGTCACTCTGCTCAGGCGCTGGCGATGCTCGCCAGCCCAACGCAGGCTGAACGTGAGGTGCTGGGTGATATCGGCTGGCAGCGTAACGAGGTGGTGCTTCACCGCGATCCGCGCTGGCTGCCGGTGCGCGAACGCGCGTGGGCCAGCTGGAACTACCGCCTCAGCGAGCAGGATCGGGCCAGCGCCTGCGTCACCTACAACATGAATATCTTGCAGGGACTGCCGCCGGGTAGCCCGCTGTTTTGCGTCACCCTCAACCCGGAAACGCCGGTGGAAGAACGCTATGTGCTGCGCCGCTTTGTCTATGAGCATCCGCTTTTTAACCCGCAAAGCTGGCAAGCCCAGGCCCGGCGCGGCGAAATAAATGGTCGCCAGCGGAGCTGGTTCTGCGGCGCGTACTGGTACAACGGCTTCCACGAAGATGGCGTACGCAGTGCGCTGGATGTGGTAAACGCTATCGCGGCCGGGGAGGGCAACTGAGATGAACAGCTGCCTTTACCACGGTACATTGCGCCATCGTCGGCTTGCGCCGAAAGCGCACCACTTTACCTACAGCGTCTTTATGGCCTGGCTCGATCTGGATGAGCTGGACGCGCTGCCCTCTGTCGGCGTGCGTCGTAACCGCGTTGCGCCCGCGGCATTTTATGATGCGGACTACCCGCTGGGCACGCCGCTCAAAGAGCGCGTCCTTGAGCGTCTGGAAAAGCTGACCGGCGAGCGTCCGGCGGGGCGGGTCATGCTTCTGACTCAGCTGCGCTATTTCGGTTTTCATTTCAACCCGGTCAATTTTTACTACTGCTATGACGGCGAAGACACTCTGCGCTGGGTTCTCGCCGAAGTGCGTAACACGCCGTGGAATGAACGACATTACTACGCGGTAGCGGGGCGGGACGCCCCGCCGACGCAGAAAGCGTTTCACGTCTCGCCCTTTAATCCGATGGATATGGTTTACCACTGGCGCTTCAACAGCCCGGACAGCACGCTGCGCATGCATATCGAAAACCATCAGGAGACGAAGGTGTTTGATGCCACCCTGACGCTACGCCGGGCGCCGCTGACGCGCGCAGCGCTGCGTTCGCTGCTGGCGCGGATCCCGTTGATGACCCTCAAAACCGTTTTCGCCATTTACTGGCAGGCGCTCAGGCTGTGGCTGAAGCGCGTGCCGCTGCATAACCATCCCCTCAGCAGGAGTGAACGCTCATGACCGATCCCGTCTTTGCGCTTGAACCCGATATCCCGCGCAACGTCCGCGTCGCGCGATGGTTGCTCTTCCGCCTGCTGAACGGTCTGCGCGGTGGCTCGCTGACGCTGCGTGAAGGCGCGCAGACGTTCCAGTTCGGCGACGCCTCCGCCGCGCTTCATGCTGAGGTGCAGGTACTTGCTCCGGGCGTCTACTGGCGCATTTTAACCGGGGGCAGCCTCGCCGCGGCACAAGCGTGGATGGATGGCGACTGGGAGACGCCCCACCTGACGCCGCTGCTGGAGCTGATTGCACGTAATAGCCAAATCCTCGGGCAACTGGAAAAAGGGTTTCGCCTGCTCGGGAAACCGGTGGAGCGGCTACGGCACTGGATGCGGCGCAACTCCCGCGCTCAGGCGCGTGAAAATATTGCCGCCCATTACGATCTGGGCAACGCCTTCTACGCCCATTTCCTTGATGAAGACCTGCTGTACTCCAGCGCGCTGTTTAACGGGGACGAGCAGGATTTGAACGCGGCTCAGCAGGCGAAAATGGCCAGGCTGTGCGACCAGCTGGCGCTCACGGCAAACGATCATCTGCTGGAGATTGGCACCGGCTGGGGGGCGATGGCGGAGTACGCCGCCCGTCACTACGGCTGTCGGGTGACCACCACCACGCTGTCGCAGGAGCAGTACCACTGGGCCACCGCGCGGATCGCCCGGGCAGGGTTGCAGGATCGCGTTGAGGTGCTGCTTTGCGACTACCGCGATCTGACCGGGGTTTACGACAAACTGGTCTCGGTTGAGATGATCGAAGCCGTCGGCCAACGCTACCTGCCAACGTTTTTCCGTACCTGTCAGGCGCGTCTGCGTCCAGGCGGGCGGATGGCGATTCAGGCCATCACCATTCAGGATCAACGCTATCGCGACTACAGCAAAAGCGTCGATTTTATTCAGCGCTACATCTTCCCCGGCGGCTTTTTGCCCAGCATCACCGCCATGAATGAACTGATGACCCGCCATACCGATTTTGTGGTGCGTAATCTCTTCGATATGGGGCCGGACTACGCCCGCACGTTGGCGCACTGGCGTCAGCGTTTCGTTCACGCCTGGCAGGAGATTGAAAAGCTCGGGTTTGATGACCGTTTCCGGCGGATGTGGCTGTACTACCTCGGCTACTGTGAAGCCGGGTTTAATGCCCGCACCATCAGCGTGGTGCAGCTGACTGCGGAACGCGTATGAAGCGTTACGGGCAGGTATTTCTGTTGGCCATCGGTTTTGATCTCTACTGGACGCTGGTGGTGCTGTTTCGCGAGCAGGGGCTGGTCATCTGGATCGCGCTGGCGGTGCTTGCCTGGCTGTTATTACCGCCATCACACCGGGTATACGCCCTTGTGCTGGCGGCGTCGGGTGCGCTGCTGGACGCCCTCTGGGCGCTGACGGGGCTGATTGCGTTCACAGGCGCGTCCCTGATGCCGCTATGGATGGTGGCGCTGTGGCTAATGTTTGCCACCGTCTGGACGCACCTGACCCGCACGACCACCTTGCCAGGATGGTTGCTGACGGTGCTGGCGACTCTGGGCGGACCGGTAGCCTACCTGATCGGCGAGCATCTTGGGGCCATTACGTTTCAGGAGCCGACCTTTATCGTCGTCAGCTGGATGTTCCCCGGCTGGCTGGTGCTGATGCTGTTTTTCCACCTGTTGATGGGGAGACAACAATGAGAAATCTGGTACTGATGCTCGCGTTATCCGTCTTCACCTGTACCGTGCAGGCGGCAGACTGGCTGAGCTGGCGCAAGGTGGGTGACGCCACCCTCACCTGGGGGCCGTTTACCGTCTATACCTCTCAGCTTCTGACGCCCGACGGCAGCTATACAGGATTAGACGGCGATAATGCGCTGATTATCACCTATGCCCGGGACATCGATGGTGACGACCTGGTCGAGGCGACCCGCGACCAGTGGCAGGCGCAGGGCATTTTGCAGCAGGAGCCGCAGAGTGAAGCCTGGCTACGCATGCTGTCCACGCTCTGGCCCGACGTCACGCCCGGCACGCAGCTCGCGTTTGTGGTTAATAACGGCCAGGGACAATTCTGGTATCGCCCCACGGCGTCGCAGAAAAAATTTACGCCACTCGGGCCACGCCAGACGGCAGCGTTTAGCTCACGCTTTCTGGCGATATGGCTCGATCCCCGCACCGAATATCCTGAACTGCGTCAGCAGTTAACTGGAGGAGCACAATGAAACGTTTCCTGCTAGTGGCGCTTGCCCTGACGATGCTGGTGGCCGGATGTAGCACCGAGGTGACAGAGTATCGTCAGCAGCAGCCACGGCTTGATATTTTTACTTACTTCCAGGGGAAAACCGAGGCGTGGGGGATGGTGCAGGATCGCAGCGGTAAGCAGATCCGCCGTTTTCACGTCGAGATCGCCGGGGATGTTATCGGCGATACGCTGACCCTGAACGAGCATTTTGTCTACGATGACGGCGAAAAGCAGCAGCGCGTCTGGCATATCCGCCGCGTTGGGCAGAATCGCTATGAAGGCACGGCGGGTGACATAGAAGGTGTCGCGACAGGCCAGGCGGCGGGCAATGCCCTTAACTGGCGCTACAGCATGAACGTGAAGGCGGACGGCAAAACCTGGCTGCTGCACTTTGATGACTGGATGTATTTGCAGGACAGCACCCGTCTGTTCAATAAAACTGAGATGAAGAAATTTGGCGTCACCGTCGCCACGGTGACGCTGTTCTTTACCCGCAAAGAGGGCGGTTAATCCTCTTCGGGCTGAAGTTTACTGCTTGAGTAAATGAAGAAGAGCGCAATACTCAGGCAGACGACGGCCCCGAAACGGCTCACTGAAAACGGAATGGCTTCATTGTTCAGCCAGCCAAAGTTATCAATCAGCATGCTCATGGCCAGCTGGCCCAGGATAACCGCTACCGTGGCAACAGCGGTCCCGATGCGCTGCACCGCGAGCACCATAATCACGATATAGGGCACGCCGCACAGGGCGCCCAGAAGCTGCCATTTGGGTACATCCATCAGGCTGACCGCCTGTTTCGGCTCAAAAAAGAAGATCAGCAGGGCGGTCACCAGCGCGCCGACGGAAAAAGTCAGAAACGCGCTTTTAAATACCCCCACGCTGCTGCCTAATTGCCCGTTAATGGCAGCCTGAATGCTCAGCGTTGCGCCGCCAATCACCGCCAGAATAATCATAATTACTGTCATAACGTTACCCCTGCGCCACGAGAATGAGCGCGGCGATGATAAATCCCAGCGCAATAATGCGTTTTGTATCGATCCTGCGGTGCGGCGTACCCAGCAGGCCATAGTGGTCAATAATCAGGCTTTTAAAAACCTGGCCTGCCAGAATGCCGATCATCGTCATGGCAATGCCGATCGCAGGCGTGGCAATGGTGAGAATGATGACGTAAACCGGGCCGAGCACGCCGCCCAACAGGTGCCATGAAGGCTGCGCAAAAAATGAGGGACTGTTGCGGGGGCTGAAAAACAGCATCAGCAGAAACGTTAGCCCCGTTCCCACGCTAAATATGCTGAACGCCGCCCACAGGTCGCCCACCTCTGCGCCCAGCGGCCCCAGCAGCCCGGCTTCCACGGACAGCCCCATGCCACCGGCAATCACCAGTAAAATTAAAATAATGTGCATAACGCTTTTTCTCCTTTTTCCAGGCGGTGAAGATTACGTCTGAACATCATTGAGAAAAATGCCATAATGCAGGAAACACCTGTGCAGGAAATGCATTAATGATAGATGCCGGACATATCAGCATTCGCGCGCTGCTGATCTTCATCGATGTTTATGAAACGCAGAATTTCTCCGTGGTGGCGAGGCGGGAAGGGATTTCTGCGTCGCAGGTCTCACGCGTGATCCACCAGCTTGAGGACGCCCTCGGGCAACAGCTTTTCTACCGCAACACGCGGGCGATTATGCCCACAGAGAGCGGGCATCTTTTTGTGCGCTATGCCCGGGCGATGGCCGGGAATATGGAGGACGCGCGACGCGAGCTGGATGAACGCGCCCGCGAGCCGTCGGGCACGCTGCGTATCAATGGCCCGGTCTTTTTCGGACAGAGGCACATCGCGCCGGGCCTGCCGGGGCTTCTGGCGCGTTACCCGCGCCTCTCCATTGAACTGACCCTCACCGACGATTTTATCGATCCGCACCGTGACGCCGCGGACGTTATCTTCCGCATCGGCGCGCTGACGGACTCCTCGTTTCACGCCCGGGTGTTCGGGCAGCAGTTCTACCATCTGGCGGCCTCGCCGGACTATCTGCAAAAACATGGCGCACCCGAGGGGCCGGACGATCTCAGCCGTCACCACTGTCTGGTTTACCGCGGCTCGTCCGGGCCTAACCGCTGGCTGATCCGACAGCCGGGCGAGGCGTGGGTTCACTATCCCATCGTACCGCTGATGACTTCCAATAACGCGGAAACGCTCCTGATTGCGGCGCTGGGCGGTATGGGCGTTGTGCTTTTCCCGGACTGGATGGTGAGCGAACGACTCAAAAGCGGTGAGCTGGTGGCACTGCTGCCGGAAATGGAGTGTTCAATTAATACGGAGCCATTGACGATTGCGGCGATTTACCCGAACGCGCGTCATCCGCCCCTGAACGTCAGGGCGGTGATTGATTACTATATTGAGCGATTCGGTACGCCGCTGTACTGGCAAACCTGAAGGTTAGCGGGCAAGCTCGCGACGGATAATGTCAGCCCCGGCGCTTAACGCCTTCAGCTTACCGTTGGCGACCTGGCGGGAAAGGGGAGCCATACCGCAGTTGGTGGACGGATAGAGCTTATCTGCATCAACAAACTGCAACGCCTTGCGCAGCGTATCGGCGACCTCTTCAGGCGTTTCGATGGTCTGGGTGGCGACGTCAATTGCCCCGACCATCACTTTTTTACCACGGATAAGCTCCAGCAGATCCATTGGTACGCGCGAGTTATGGCACTCCAGCGAGATAATATCGATCTTTGAGGTCTGCAACTTTGGAAATGCCTCTTCATACTGGCGCCACTCGGAGCCGAGCGTCTTTTTCCAGTCCGTATTGGCTTTGATGCCGTACCCGTAACAGATATGTACCGCGGTTTCGCATTTCAGTCCTTCAATGGCGCGCTCCAGCGCGGCAATGCCCCAGTCATTCACCTCGTCGAAAAAGACGTTAAAGGCAGGTTCATCGAACTGAATAATGTCGACACCGGCCGCCTCCAGCTCGCGGGCTTCCTGATTAAGGATTTTTGCGAACTCCCAGGCCAGCTTTTCACGGCTTTTATAGTGAGCATCGTATAGCGTGTCGATCATGGTCATCGGGCCGGGCAGCGCCCACTTGATCGGCTTGTCCGTCAGCTGGCGCAGGTATTTCGCGTCGTCAACAAACACCGGTTTCTGACGCGCCACCGCGTCTACCACGGTCGGCACGCTCGCATCGTAACGGTTACGGATGCGTACCGTCTGACGGTTCTCAAAATCCACGCCGCTGAGATGTTCAATAAAGGTGGTGACGAAATGCTGGCGAGTTTGTTCCCCGTCGCTGACGATATCAATCCCGGCGCGAATCTGTTCATCCAGAGACAAACGTAGCGCATCCTGTTTCCCTGCAAGTAATTCCTCGTCCTGGAGTTTCCACGGCGACCAGAGCGTTTCCGGCTGCGCAAGCCAGGTGGGTTTCGGCAGGCTGCCAGCCGTCGATGTCGGGAGCAATGTTTTCATGAGAAGAACCTTTTATCCGTATTAAATGAAAGCGTGAAGTGATGAGACCACTGCTCAAGAAGGGTTTTGTAGGGTTTGATAAACCGCTCTTCGGTATATTTCCCCTGTTCAATGGCCAGCCGGCTGCGCTCTTCACGGTCATAGACGATTTTTGTTAATGAGTGATCTTGCTGATTCAGGTCGGGCTGATAGCACTGTCCCGCAGCGGAATTGGCATTGTAAATTTCCGGTCGATAGATCTTCTGGAACGTCTCCATGGTGCTGATGGTGCCGATCAGCTCCAGATTGGTGTAATCACGCAGTAAATCGCCGGTGAAGAAGAAGGCGAAAGGCGCGACGCTGTTTTCCGGCATGAAATAGCGAACCTTCAGGCCCATCTTCGCGAAGTACTGTTCCGTTAGCGACTCGCCGTCCGGCTGGTACTCATACCCCAGCACCGGGTGGTGGTTACCGGTACGACGATAGGTGTCTTTGCTGGAGACGCTCAGGCAGATCACCGGCGCTTTTTTGAAGTTCGCCTGATATTCCTCAGAATGAACGAAGCTTTTAAAAATATTACCGTGCAGCTCGCCAAAATTCTCAGGGAGGGTAAAACGGGGTTGATCTTTATTATGCTCCAGCAGCAGGACGCTGAAATCATAGTCACGAACATACGATGAGAAGTTATTTCCGACGATGCCTTCGATGCGCTCGTGGGTTTTTTTATCCACAATCGTCGTTTGCAGAATTTCGATGGCCGGGAAGGTAAAATCGCCGCCGATATTCATATCGACTGAAATAATCTCCAGCTCGACGGCATAGCGGTCCGCCTTTGGGTTATCCCAGCTCGCCAGCGCGTTAAAGCGGTTGTTGATCATCACCAGCGTGTTGCGCAGGTTCTCCTGACGCTTCTCGCCACGCGCCAGGTTGGCGAAGTTGGTGGTGGTACGCGTGTTTTCTGACGGGTTATAATTTTCATCAAAGCAACTGCGCTTAAGGGTAAATGTGAAAGCCTGACTCATTTGGTTATGCATCCTAAGTTCATGTTGCCGGAACGTTATCAATGCATAATTTATGCCTGAGCCACTGGCGCAGGGGAAGTGACTTAATTTCACTGCGTCATGAGGGTTCTTCATGAACTGCGCGATTCAGGTATAATCCCCCGACATTTCCAACCGGTTTAAACGAACATGACAAAACTCACCCTGCAAGAGCAGATGCTGAAAGCGGGCTTGGTCAGCAGTAAAAAGATGGCGAAGGTCCAGCGCACGGCGAAAAAATCCCGCGTCCAGGCTCGCGAGGCGAGAGAGGCTGTTGAAGAGAACAAGAAAGCCCAGCTGGAGCGTGATAAGCAGCTGAGCGAACAGCAAAAACAGGCAGTGCTGGCAAAAGAGTTCAGGGCGCAGGTGAAGCAGCTGATTGAGATGAACCGCATCACCGTGGCGAAGGGCAACATTACCTTTAACTTTACCGACGGCAACCTGATCAAAAAAATCGAGGTCGATAAGCAGACGCAAACCCAGCTGATCAACGGCCGTCTGGCGATTGCCCGACTGGTGATTAATGCGAAGGGCGACTGTGATTACGCGATTATCCCGGCGGTGGTGGCGGATAAAATTGCCCAACGCGATGCGGACAGCATTGTGCTTAACAGCGCGCTGAGTCAGGAAGAGCAGGACGAAGACGATCCGTACGCAGACTTTAAAATCCCTGACGATTTAATGTGGTAATCCCCGCTCAGAATGGCGCGGCGTGACAGGCGTTTATCGTCTCGCCGCTCAGCGGATGAATAAAATTCAGAACGCTGGCATGCAGCATCAGCCGGGGCGTTTCTTCCGCGCCCGGCCATTCCAGACCACCATACAGATCGCACCCCAGAATAGGGTGGCCTAACTGCTGGCAGTGAATGCGCAGCTGGTGGGTGCGCCCGGTCTCCGGGGTAAGCTCTACCCGCGTCAATGGCATTGTCGTATCCTGATAAATACGTTCCATCACCCGATAGCGAGAGCGAGCGGGCTTACCGGTGCGGGCACAGATCGTCATCAGCGGAAACAGTGCCGGATCTTTGGCAATCGGGGCATCCACGGTCCCTTCGTCCTGTTCCACATGTCCGCACAACAGGGCGGTGTAAACCTTGCTCACGGCGCGCTGGCTGAACTGGTGGCAAAGCGCGGCGTTAACCGCCTTGTTACGCGCAATGACCATCAGGCCCGAGGTGCCAAAATCAAGGCGATGCACCAGCGTGCAGCCAGGAAAGGTTTGCACCAGACGATGGTGAACGGAATCACGGTTTTGCGGATTTTTTCCCGAGAGGCTAAGCAGGCCGGAAGGTTTGTTGATCAGCAGCAGATGCTCGTCCTGCCAGAGGATCTCAATGTCGTCGTGACAGGGTGGTGCAATAAACGTATCGATAATGACAGACATCAGGCCGCCGGGCTGGAGAGTGGGTGCGGATGATAACGAAATATGCAGGAAAAGAAAAACCCTCCCACCGGGCGGTGAGAGGGGGAGATCTTAGGCAGCGACCAGGCTGTCGATAGCGGCTTTCGCGTCGGACTGCGCTTTGGTAGCCACTTCCGGGCCGTAAGCGATACCTTCAGCGAACACAAAGTTCACGTCGGTAATGCCGATGAAGCCGAGGAACAGCGTCATGTACGGCGCCACCAGGTCGGTTGGGGTATCTTTGTGAATACCGCCGCGGCTGGTCAGGACGATAGCGCGTTTACCTTTTACCAGACCTTCCGGGCCGTTCTCGGTATAACGGAAGGTTACGCCAGCGCGCGCCACCAGGTCGAAGTAGTTCTTCAGCTGGGTAGGAATGTTGAAGTTGTACATTGGGGCGTTGATCACGATAACGTCGTGCGCCTGCAATTCAGCAATCAGCTCGTCGGAAAGCGCCAGGGCTTCCTGCTGACGCGGGGTAAGAGGCGCATCGCTCGGACGCAGCGCGCCAACCAGCTCGCCGTCCAGCACAGGAATTGGGTTTGCCGCCAGGTCACGCACGGTGATTTCATCCGCGTTGTGCTGTTCACGCCACTGTTCAACGAAATAGTCAGACAGCTGACCAGACTGTGAATACCCTGCCAGAATACTGGATTTCAACACTAATACTTTGCTCATGGGAAATTCCTGTTTTGTATTTGATTGAGGGGGTTGCCCCGTTGCTTGTTGACACTTTATTCACAATCCTGCCACAGGGATAGCGCAATATATCGAAGCCTATGTTCGAATTTTTTGAATAAGGCGCGCAAAGCGCTGATGTGGTACTCTATAGCAATCATTAAAAAGAGATTTTATCCGGCAGTGCACTGCCCGTTAACGCTATGACAGAACACCAAAAATTGACCTTCTCCATGCTGATGCAAAAGCTTGATTCACTGATGCTGCGCGATAAACAGCGGTTTGCGCGCCGTCTGCACGGCGTTAAGAAGGTTAAAAATCCTGATGCACAACAGGCCATTTACCAGGAAATGGCCAAAGAGATTGAACAGGCGGCAGGGAAAGTTGTGCTGCGTGAAGCCGCACGCCCGGAGATTACCTATCCGGAAAACCTGCCCGTCAGCCAGAAGAAACAGGACATTCTTGAGGCCGTACGCGACCACCAGGTGGTGATCGTCGCGGGGGAAACCGGTTCAGGTAAAACCACTCAGTTGCCGAAAATCTGCATGGAGCTGGGCCGCGGGTTGAAAGGGCTGATCGGTCACACCCAGCCGCGTCGTCTGGCGGCGCGCACCGTGGCGAACCGTATTGCGGAAGAGCTGCAAACGGAGCCGGGCGGCTGCATCGGCTACAAGGTGCGATTCAGCGACCACGTCAGCGATAACACCATGGTTAAGCTGATGACCGACGGTATCCTGCTGGCGGAAATCCAGCAGGATCGTCTGCTGATGCAGTACGACACCATCATCATCGATGAAGCGCACGAGCGCAGCCTGAACATCGACTTCCTGCTCGGCTACCTGAAAGAGCTGCTGCCCCGGCGTCCGGATCTGAAAATCATCATCACCTCTGCGACCATTGACCCGGAGCGTTTCTCAAAACATTTCAACAATGCGCCGATCATTGAAGTCTCAGGCCGAACCTACCCGGTTGAAGTGCGCTATCGCCCGATTGTGGAAGAGGCGGACGATACCGAGCGCGACCAGCTTCAGGCCATCTTCGATGCCGTCGACGAGCTGGGCAACGAGAGTTCTGGCGACATTCTGATCTTCATGAGCGGCGAGCGCGAGATCCGCGATACCGCCGATGCGCTCAGCAAACGCGATCTGCGCCATACCGAGATCCTGCCGCTGTACGCGCGCCTGTCCAACAGTGAGCAGAACCGCGTGTTCCAGCCGCACAGCGGACGCCGCATCGTGCTGGCGACCAACGTGGCCGAAACCTCGCTCACCGTGCCGGGCATTAAATACGTGATCGACCCGGGTACGGCGCGCATCAGCCGCTACAGCTACCGAACCAAAGTTCAGCGCCTGCCGATTGAGCCGGTTTCCCAGGCGTCGGCTAATCAGCGTAAGGGCCGCTGCGGCCGCGTGTCGGAAGGGATCTGTATTCGTCTTTATTCGGAAGACGATTTCCTGTCGCGCCCGGAGTTTACCGATCCGGAAATTCTGCGGACCAACCTGGCATCCGTTATCCTGCAAATGACCGCACTGGGGCTGGGCGATATCGCCGCCTTCCCGTTTGTGGAAGCGCCGGATAAACGCAATATTCAGGACGGGGTGCGCCTGCTGGAAGAGCTGGGGGCCATCACCACCGACGAGCAGGCGACGGCCTACAAGCTAACGCCATTGGGCGGCCAGCTTAGCCAGTTGCCGGTCGACCCGCGTCTGGCGCGCATGGTGCTGGAGGCGCAAAAACACGGCTGCGTGCGCGAGGCGATGATCATCACCTCGGCGCTCTCCATTCAGGATCCGCGCGAGCGCCCAATGGACAAGCAGCAGGCGTCGGATGAAAAACACCGTCGCTTCCACGATAAAGAGTCTGATTTCCTGGCCTTTGTGAATCTGTGGAACTACCTGGGCGAGCAGCAAAAAACGCTCTCTTCAAATCAGTTCCGCCGTCAGTGCCGGGTGGATTTCCTCAACTACCTGCGCGTGCGCGAGTGGCAGGATATCTATACCCAGCTGCGCCAGGTGGTAAAAGAGCTGGGCATTCCGGTCAACAGTGAACCGGCGGAGTACCGCGAAATTCATATCGCCTTGCTGACCGGCCTGCTGTCCCATATCGGGATGAAGGATGCGGATAAACAGGAATTTACCGGCGCACGCAACGCGCGTTTCTCCATCTTCCCGGGCTCCGGGTTGTTTAAAAAGCCGCCGAAGTGGACCATGGTCGCCGAGCTGGTGGAAACCAGCCGTCTGTGGGGGCGTATCGCCGCGCGTATCGATCCGGAGTGGGTTGAGCCGGTGGCGCAGCACCTGCTGAAACGCTCATACAGCGAGCCGCACTGGGAGCGCGGGCAGGGCGCGGTGATGGCGACGGAAAAAGTCACCGTCTATGGCCTGCCGGTGGTCGCTGCGCGTAAGGTTAACTACAGCCAGATCGATCCGGCGCTGAGTCGCGAGCTGTTTATCCGCCATGCGCTGGTGGAGGGCGACTGGCAGACGCGTCATGCGTTCTTCCGCGAAAATCTCAAGCTGCGCGCCGAGGTGGAAGAGCTTGAGCACAAGTCCCGCCGCCGCGACATTCTGGTGGACGACGAGACGCTGTTTGAGTTTTACGACCAGCGCATCAGCCACGATGTGATCTCGGCGCGCCATTTCGACAGCTGGTGGAAGAAAGCCAGCAAAGAGACCCCGGACCTGCTCAACTTTGAAAAGAGCATGCTGATCAAAGAGGGCGCGGAGTCGGTCAGCAAGCTCGACTACCCGAACTTCTGGCATCAGGGCAACCTCAAGCTGCGTCTGACCTATCAGTTTGAGCCGGGGGCCGACGCGGACGGCGTGACCGTTCATATTCCGCTGCCGCTGTTAAACCAGGTCGACGAGAGCGGGTTTGAGTGGCAAATTCCCGGCCTGCGCCGCGAGCTTGTCATTGCGTTAATCAAATCCCTGCCTAAACCGGTGCGGCGTAACTTTGTGCCGGCGCCGAACTACGCCGAAGCGTTTTTGGGCCGCGTCACGCCGCTGGAGCTGCCGCTGCTGGACGCGCTGGAGCGTGAGTTCCGACGCATGACCGGGACCACCATCGACCGCGACGACTGGAACTGGGATCAGGTGCCCGATCACCTGAAAATCACCTTCCGCGTGGTGGACGATAAAAACAAAAAGCTGCTGGAAGGCCGCTCGCTTTCGGAACTGAAGGACGCCCTGAAGGGCAAAGTGCAGGAAACCCTGTCTGCCGTGGCGGACGACGGTATCGAGCAGAGCGGGCTGCACATCTGGAGCTTTGGTCAGCTTCCGGAAAGCTATGAGCAGAAGCGCGGGAACTATAAGGTCAAAGCCTGGCCCGCGCTGGTGGATGAGCGCGACAGCGTGGCGATTAAGCTCTTTGACAATCCGCAGGAACAACAGCAGATGATGTGGCGCGGGCTGCGTCGACTGCTTCTGCTTAACATCCCGTCGCCGATTAAGTATCTGCACGAGAAGCTGCCGAACAAAGCCAAGCTGGGGCTCTACTTTAACCCGTACGGTAAGGTGCTGGATCTGATCGACGACTGCATCTCCTGCGGTGTGGATAAGCTGATCCACGAGGCGGGCGGTCCGGTCTGGACGGAAGAGGGCTTTGCTCAGCTTCATGAAAAGGTGCGCGCGGAGCTGAACGACACCGTGGTGGAGATTGCCAAACAGGTCGAGCAGATCCTTACCGCCGTGTTCAATATCAACAAGCGCCTGAAGGGTCGGGTGGATATGACCATGGCCCTGGGGCTGTCGGACGTGAAGGCGCAGATGGCGGGGCTGGTGTATCGCGGCTTTGTGACCGGCAACGGCTTTAAGCGTCTGGGCGATACGCTGCGTTATTTGCAGGCGATTGAGAAGCGTCTGGAGAAAATGGCGGTCGATCCGCATCGCGATCGCGCGCAGATGCTGAAAGTCGAAAACGTGCAGCAGGCGTGGCAGCAGTGGCTCAACAAACTGCCGCCAGCGCGTCGCGATGACGACGACGTGCGGGAGATCCGCTGGATGATCGAGGAGCTGCGCGTCAGCTTCTTCGCCCAGCAGCTCGGTACGCCGTATCCGATTTCGGATAAGCGTATCTTGCAGGCGATGGAGCAGATCTCCGGCTAAAACCGTTGCCCGGTGGCGCTGCGCTTACCGGGCCTACGGGAGAGCATGTGGGCCGGGTAAGGCGCAGCGCCACCCGGCATGTTTTCACGCACTGCTCCAACCGCCGCCCAGCGCTTTATACAAATCAATTTGCGCCAGCAACAGGTTGTTTTTCACCTGTACCACGCTGGTCTGCACCGAGAACAGCGTGCGCTGCGCATCGAGCGCATCCAGATAAGAAGAGTACCCGTTGCGGTAGCGGTTTTGCGCAATCCGCAGCGTCTCCTGCGCGACCGCCTGCTGTGCCAGCAGCTCGGTAAGCTGTTCCTGATAGCGGGTGATGGCATCAAGGCTGTCATTCACCTCAGCAAACGCGTTACGCACGGTTTTTTCGTAGCTATACAGAGCCTGATTCCGCTGGGACTGGGAGATATCCACCTGCGCATTCAGCGCCTGACGGTTCAGCAGCGGCGCAAGAATACTGCCGCCCACGCTCCAGAGCTGTAGGGGGTTATCCAGCAATCCCGACAGCGTGCGATCCTGCACCGATCCCGTGGCCGTGAGGTTGATTGACGGCAGCAGGCTGGCGCGCGATGCCGCCAGCGTCGCGTCTGCCGCAATCAGCTGACGTTCCGCCTGAACGATATCCGGGCGCCGGTTGAGTAGTGTCGACGGCAGCTGGGAGGGCAGTTTCAGCGGCGTCAGGGCATCAAAGCTTTCACCGCGCGCAACGTCACCCGGGTTGCTGCCCAGCAGCAGGCTAAGCGCATTTTCCTGCTGTGCAATCTGGTGCTGAAGCAGTGGAACCTGGGCGCGGGTGGCGCGCAGCTCAGAATCCGATTGCATCAGCTCAAGGCGAGAGCTGTATCCCGTCTCAAATTGTCGTTTGGCGAGATTGAACGCCTCTTCACGCGACTTCAGCGTGGATTGGGTAACGCGAAGCTGTTCATCCAGCGACAGCAGGGTGACATACCCGGAGGCCACCGATGATGCGACGGTAAGATCAGCCGCCGCTGCCGCCGCCTTTTGTGCCTCCAGCGATGCTTCAGCGGCACGGGAGGTGCTACGGTTTACGCCCCAGATATCCACGTCGTAGCTGGCGGTCAGGCTGCCTTTGTACAACGTACCGTATACCGGAAGCCCCGTGGCGGCGGACTGCGAGCGTGCGCGCGTCCCGGTCACGCCCGCGTCAAGCGACGGGAACAGACTGCCGTCGGCGGCGAACACCCGGGCCTGGTACTCGTTAATCCGCTCGCGTGCAATCAGCACGTCGCTGTTGTTCTTCAGCGCCTGATCCACATAGCGGTTCAGATTGCTGTCGTGAAAATTTCGCCACCAGAGCTGCTCTGTCGGGCTGGCTGGCCCCGACGTCGCGCGCCACTGGGCCGGTATGTGCAGGGACGATTTGGCGGGCTCAACGTCAACCGACTGGCATCCCGCCAGGATAGCCATCATCAGCAGGCCGGCTATCGGGCGAAGCGTCATTGTTTCGCCTCCCGCGTGTCGATGGTCACCTGCACCGACATGCCAGGGCGCAGCAGCCGGTACGCCTCCGGCTCACCGAGTACTTCAATGCGTACCGGGATGCGCTGGGCGATTTTAACAAAGTTGCCCGTGGCGTTATCCGGGGTGATAGCGCTGAACTCGACGCCTGTGGCCGGGGATATGCTCTCCACGCGGCCCTGATAGGCTTTATCGTTTAAGGCATCGACGGTGAATTTCACCGGCTGTCCGACGCGTAAATTCGCCAGCTGCGTCTCTTTGATATTGGCGATCACCCAGTGCTGCGGCGGGACCAGCGTGGTAAGGTGCGTCCCGGCGGCGACGTAAGCCCCCAGACGCACTGCAATCTGCCCGAGCTGACCATCACGCGGCGCGACAATCCGGGTGTTTTGCAGATCGATCTGCGCCAGCTCCAGCGCGGCTTTTGCATTCTCAACGTCGGCCTCCAGCGAGCCGCGATTGACGATAACCGTTTGTAAATCCTGACGCGACATCTCAAGCGTTGCTTTCGCCTGGTCGATATCGGCGCTCCCCTGGGCGGCACTGGCCAGTGCCGAATCGCGCTCGCGAATGGAAAGGGAGCCGTCCGCGGTCAGCTCTTTCACGCGTTTCAAATCCGCCTGGGTTTTCAGACTTTGGGCACGGGCGTTTTTCAGCGCCGCCTCGTTTTTGGCAATCACCGCTTCCGCGCTTCTGCGCTGTTGCAGGTTGTTATTAAGAGCTGCAATTTTCATTGCCAGCTGCGCCTCGGCCTGATGGACGCGCTGGCGATAGATACGGTCATCTATCTGCAACAGCAGCTCGCCTTTTTTAACCTGCGCGAAATCCTGAACATGGACCTCGGTAATGTAGCCGTTTACCTGAGGACTGATGAACGTAGTCTGGCCGCGCACGTAGGCGTTATCGGTAAACTGGGCATGACGCGTGAACGGGGGCAGCTGCCAGGCATAAAGGATCACCAGTACCCCGACAATGCCGATAGCCGCGGCGGTGAAAATGGACACGACGCGCACGTTTTTACGGGTGTTGGCCTGCTCTTTGGCGGCATCCTGCTGACTCATAACCTCTCCTGAAAAATAGTCATTACTTGTTGCCAGTGGCGTTCTTAAGGGCCATACGGGCGGTGATGCGCAGGCGCAGCAAGCGCCATAAAATCCAGACCAGCGTGGCAGTGGCAATGCTCGCCGTCAGGAGATAAGTATCGTTGTAAGCCAGAATGTTTGCCTCAAGCGCCGTCACCGTCTGGAGCTGGGTAATGGCCTGGGTTCCCAGCAGGGAACTGTCGCCAATCAGGCTTTTGTACATCTGGGTGTAAAGCTGAATGCGTTCGTTCACCAGCGGGTTAAGGGTGGTGAGCTGGTCAGCCAGCAGGCTGGAATGGTACTTCTCGCGCCAGGTCTGGAAGGTGCCGAGGATCGCGGAACCCAGCAGGCCCCCAAGGTTCTGACTCATGCCAAACATCACGGAAAAGCTGACCAGGTTGCGCGGGTCGGCGATCACCCCGCCAATGGCTGCCAGCATCGCAGGCGCGAGGAAGAAAGCGCTGCCGAAGCCCAGCAGGAACTGGCTGAAAATAAGCTGATCCGGCCGGGTCAGGTTGTTGGACTGGCTGTCCAGCAGCGAGGCGACGATCATCAGCACCAGCGAGGTGATTATCGGCCAGGCCAGTTTAGTGGGCTTAATCGTCAGACAGCTGGTGACGATACCGCAGACGATCCCGGCGAAAATAGCCCACGCCAGATGGGTCATCTGTTCATTCTGTAGGCCCACATATTGCAGCCAGCCGATGACGCCCGTGTTCTGCTCCGCCAGTACGATGCGGATCAGCAGCATAATCAGCCCCAGGCGTACGATGCTGCCGCTGGACAGCCAACGGGTATTAAGCAGCGGGTTGCTGCGGTTATGTTCAAACACGATCGCAGAGACAATCAGCACCAGCGAGAGGGCCAGCGCCCAGCCGATCCACGGCGCTTCAAACCACCAGTCCAGACGCCCTAGCGAAAGAACCGCGCACAGCAGCGCCATGCCGGGCGCAAGCAAAAAGAAGGTGATGAAATCTTTTTTCTCGAAGACTTTGCGCCGATCGCCCGGCGGCAGCTTTAGCACCATCACGCAGGCCAGGGAGATCAGGGCCAGACCCAGCTCGAAGAAGTACAGCCCGCGCCACTCATCAAGCTGTAACAGCTCGGTGGAGAACAGCCGCGCCAGCGGGATCGCCAGCGACGACCCGGTAATGCCAATGGTCAGCGCCTTCAGTCGATGCTTCGCGGGCCAGGCCTGTATCTGGTAATAAATGCCGAGCGAGCTGAGCGCGGCGGCGACCATCCCGTGCGCCGCCCGTACCATCAGCGCCGAGCTAAGATCGTTCACAAACAGGTGGAAAAAGGTGACCAGCACATACAGCACCAGGAAGCCTTCCGTAAAGGCGCGCAAACCGTACTGCTGGCGAAACTTTACCAGCAGCAGGTTGATGGAAACGTTGGTCATGACATAGACGGCAGGCAACCAGGCGATTTCAGTCGACCAGGCGCCAAAAGTGCCTTGCAGATTTTGCAGATTAGCGGTGACGACCGCGTTACCCAGCGCCCCGGTCAGACATACCAGCAGGCCGACCACGCCATAAGCGATCCGTTTTGGGGTTGGATGTTCCGGGGTGGAAGGGGAACCCAGCAGGGCGGGTTTCTCGTGTGGCTGCCACTCGCGAGGAGCATAAGGGTCGCGTTGGGGCAGGCGCATAACGTGGTTTACCTTTCAAAATGTTGAATTGTGAGCGGGCTAATGATTCTAAGGCTGACGCAAATCATAATTCAAGTGAATACGATTTTCTCAAGTTAATCAAATGTGAGTGCTTTTTGAGAACGTTCCAGCCCGTTTTTTCAGCATTCATGCCATAGCATGACGCGCAGAAAGGGGGATAATCGATGGCTCTGTATGCTGTAAGGAGGTAACGATGACAATGGCACTTTTCCCCTGTCTGCCTGGCACAACCCTCGACGCCGTGAATACCGTTGGGGCGTGGCTTGCTCAGGACGACTATCAGGACAATCAGCCCGTTGATCTGGTGATTCTGGCGGGTAATGCGGTGATCCCCGCGATTGATGCTGCCTGTAAAAACGCGGCTGAACAGGGTGTTCCTCTGATCATCAGCGGCGGGATCGGTCACTCGACGACCTACCTCTACGCCGCGATTGCGAAACACCCCCGCTATAACAGGATACCCACCACCGGGCGGGCTGAGGCAGCTATTCTGGCCGACATCGCCCGTGAATTCTGGAACATTCCGGCTGAGCATCTTCACGTTGAGGATCAGTCGACCAACTGTGGTGAAAACGCCCGCTTCAGCCGGGCGTTGATGAAACAATCCGGACTGAACGCCGCCCGGGTGCTGGTGGTGCAGGACCCGACGATGCAGCGGCGCACAATGGCTACGTTTGCCCGCGTATGCCGCGACGAGGCCGCAGCGCCCGCATGGGTGAGTCATCCCGGCCTGACGCCCGTGCTGCAAAACAGCGACGACGGTCTGGTGTTTAGCGGCCCGGCCGAGGGGTTATGGCCGGTAGAACGTTACCTGTCGCTGGTGCTGGGTGAATTTCCGCGACTCAGGGACGACATCAACGGCTACGGTCCGGCGGGACGTGATTTCATTGCCCATGTCGATATCCCTGCCGACGTGGACGCCGCGTGGCAGATCCTGCGAAACGACGTCATTCTCACCGACGCGCTGGTGAGCCGTTCTCTGCTGTAATGCTCTTGCCCGTTTGCGCCATCTTTTACGCAAACGGGCAGCCTTTGTTGCCGATTTGTGATTTTGGAAACGGGCTGCCCCGTATCTTTTATGAGATATCTCACAAAAACAGACTCATAGAGTAGGCAATTGCCCCGGTAATTATAGTTTTTAACAATAAGTTTACTTGTTAAAAACAGTGTGATTACAGGAGCAGGTTATGACAGTACCCGTACAACATCCTATGTATATTGATGGACAGTTTGTTGCCTGGCAGGGTGATGCATGGATTGACGTGATCAATCCGGCCACGGAAGAGGTCATTTCCCGTATTCCCGACGGCACCGCCGAGGACGCCCGCAAAGCCATTGACGCGGCAGAGCGCGCGCAGGCTGGCTGGGAGGCGCTGCCAGCCATTGAACGCGCCAGCTGGCTACGCAAAATTTCCGCCGGGATCCGCGAGCGCGTCAGTGAAATCAGCGCGTTGATTGTGGCCGAAGGCGGCAAGATCCAGCCGCTGGCGGAAGTGGAAGTGAACTTTACCGCTGACTATATCGACTATATGGCCGAGTGGGCGCGCCGGTATGAAGGGGAAATCATTCAGAGCGACCGTCCGGGCGAGAATATTCTGGTGTTTAAGCGTGCCCTTGGCGTCACCACCGGCATTCTGCCGTGGAACTTTCCATTCTTCCTGATTGCCCGTAAGCTTGCTCCCGCGCTGATCACCGGCAACACCATCGTTATCAAACCGAGCGAATTTACCCCAAACAACGCCATTGCGTTTGCCAAAATCGTCGATGAGATTGGCCTGCCGAAAGGCGTCTTTAACCTGGTGCTGGGCCGGGGTGAAACCGTCGGACAGGAGCTGGCCGGGAATCCGAAAGTGGCGATGGTCAGCATGACCGGCAGCGTCGGGGCAGGTGAAAAGATCATGGCTGCGGCTGCGAAAAACATCACCAAAGTGGGGCTGGAGCTGGGCGGTAAAGCCCCGGCCATCGTGATGGACGATGCCGATCTTGAGCTGGCCGTGAAGGCCATTGTGGATTCACGCGTCATCAATACCGGGCAGGTGTGTAACTGCGCGGAACGTGTCTATGTCCAGAAGGGGATCTACGACCGCTTTGTGAATCGTCTGGGCGAGGCAATGAAAGCCGTCCAGTTTGGCAATCCGGCTGAGCGAACGGATATTGCCATGGGGCCGCTGATCAACGCCGCCGCGCTGGAGCGCGTGGAGCAGAAGGTGGCGCGCGCGGTGCAGGAGGGGGCCAAAGTGGTCCTTGGCGGTAAAGCGGCAGAAGGTAAAGGGTATTTTTATCCCCCAACGCTGCTGCTGGACGTGCGTCAGGATATGGCCATCATGCACGAAGAGACCTTTGGCCCGGTGCTGCCGGTGGTGGCTTTCGACACCCTGGAAGAGGCCCTGAACATGGCCAACGACAGCGACTACGGTTTAACCTCGTCTGTTTATACGCAGGACCTGAACGTCGCCATGAAAGCCATTAAGGGGCTTAAGTTCGGCGAGACCTACATTAACCGTGAAAACTTTGAAGCGATGCAGGGCTTCCATGCGGGCTGGCGGAAATCCGGAATCGGCGGGGCAGATGGTAAACACGGTCTGAATGAGTATTTGCAGACGCAGGTGGTCTATTTACAGTCGTAATCAGGAGCCCCCTCCATGCGAGGGGGTTCACATTTTCAGGAAAGGTGGTTATGTTGGCGCGATAATGGTTATTTATCGGGAAACAACATGCGCACAAAATATACGGGTCTGCAAATCAGCATTCACTGGCTGGTTTTTCTGTTAGTTATTATGGCCTATTGCGCCATGGAGTTCAGGGGATGGTTCCCGCGAAGCGATCGTCCGCTCATTAATATGATCCACGTTTCCTGCGGGATCAGCATCCTGGTGCTGATGGTGGCGCGCCTGCTTATCCGCCTCAAATTCCCGGCTCCGCCTATTCAACCGAAACCAAAAGCGATGATCACCGGGCTGTCCCATCTGGGGCATCTGGTTATCTACCTGCTGTTCATTGCGCTGCCGCTGATCGGCATGGTGATGATGTATAACCGGGGAAATGACTGGTTTGCGTTTGGCCTGACGATGCCGCATGCGGCGGAGGGGAATTTTGACCTGGTGGATACGCTAAAAGCGTGGCACGTGACGCTGGCGAATCTGGGATATTTCGTGATTGGTTTGCACGCCTTTGCCGCGCTGATGCATCACTATTTCTGGAAAGACAACACGCTGCTGCGGATGATGCCAAAAAAGCGTCAGTAACCGATAATGCCCTGCGAACCCGCAGGGCATTTTTTTGCGGCTTATTGCAGTTGCGCGCGCTCCTGCGCCGTTAAGTCCAGTTCCTGAGTTGTACCCGTTTCTGAAGATTTTACCGCCGCTTCCAGCACCGCCATCACCGCCAGGGCTTCCACCGGCGGGACCGGGTTGTCAATCTTGCCGTTCAGGGCATCGCGCACGTTTATATAGTACTGCCGCTGGTCGCCTTTTGGCGCAGGGATAGCGCTGGCTTCACCCTGGGCATTAAGCAGCACCATAGCGTCGCTGTCTTCACCCCAGCTTTCACTACCCGGAATGACGCCTGCCAGCAGCTGGGCTTCCTGCTGATCGATGCGCGCTTTCACCACGCTAGCCTTGTCACCGTGAATGGTAAAGCGGGATACGCCGCCCGCCACCAGCATGCTGCAATGGAGGACCACTTTGTGTTCCGGATAATTCAGCACCACGTGCGCCCAGTCGTTAATCTCCGCGCCGTCACGCAGGGTGGCGATGTTGCCCTGTACCGACTGCGGCAGACCAAAAAGCTGTAGCGTCTGGTCAATCATGTGCGGGCCTAAGTCGAACCACAGGCCGCTGCCGGGAACGTTTTGCTCTCTCCAGCGCACGCGAACCTCCGGGCGGAAACGATCGATATGCGACTCAAAATGTTTCACCTTGCCGATGCTGCCTTGCGCAATCACCTGCTTAATGCCGAGAAAATCGCTGTCCCAGCGGCGGTTATGGAAGACAGAAAGCAGCAGCTGTTTTTCTTCAGCCAGCGCAATCAGATCCCGCGCTTCCTGCATATCCAGCGTGAACGGCTTATCTACTACCACATGCTTGCCGGCATTGAGCGCCAGGGTGGCCAGCGGCGCATGGGTCGCGTTAGGGGAGGCGATAACCACCAGATCGATATCCGGGTGCTGAATGGCCTCTTCCGGCGTGGCGACAACGAGCACGTCCGGCAGATCGCGTTTCACTTTCTCTTCATCCCGGGATGAGATCACCGCCAGCTTCAGGCCGTCAACGGACTGGATCAGCGGGGCATGGAACGTCTTACCCACAAAACCATACCCGATCAGCGCAATATTCATTGTCTTCACTTTATTCATGACCTTCTCCACGTTAATGTGCGCAAACGGTAACCTGCACGGCGCTATGGTCCCCGAGCTCTGCCCAGGGACGATCTAAAAACAGTTGATGAATCTCGGATAACCCTGACACCAGATACGGTTCGCACTGGTTGAGTTTTAGATGGTCGGCGACTACCCAGTGCGCCTGGCTTGCGGCCAGCATGGCACGCTTCACTTCGGCATCCGCCTCCTGACTGGCGCTCAATCCGAGTTCGGCATGGATGGCGCATGCGCCAAGGATGGCAATATCCGCCCGGTAGCGAGAGAGCAGTGAAAGGGTGGCGCTTCCGGCAAACAGGCGCTGTTTCTGATCCCACTTTCCACCGAGCAGGATCAGGTCGATACCTTCCCGATCGCTCACCTGTTGGGCGATATCAAGAGAAGGGGTGATGATGGTCAGCGGCCCATGAAGGAAAGAGGCAACGGCCAGCAGTGTGCTTCCGGCATCCAGAAACAGCGTCGAGCCCGCAGGCACGCATTGCGCAACCTGTTTACCCAGCCGCTGCTTGATTTCAGGCAGCAAGGTATTCCTGCTAACCCGGTTCATCGTCGAGAGATTCAGCGCGATGGCGCCACCATGGTTTTTTTGTGCCAGTCCCTGTTTTTCCAGGTCGGTCAGATCGCGACGGATAGTGTCCGCTGAAACCTGCAATCGATCTGCCAGCTCGGTAATGCTGGCCTGGCCTTGTTCAGTAATGATATCAAGCACATATTTCTGTCTGGCGGTTTTATGCATGGGCGCAGTATCCTGCAAAATGTCGCAATACTTCGCATTTTACAGCATTTTGCAGAAAAGGGAATCGGGACAGGCGCGGGATGTTATCCAAAAACAGTTTAATGGTGTGATTATTGATATCGCATTAATCAGTCATCAAAAACATGTATGTATCTTTTAGGTATGTTGTTATCGCTATGTTTTACTTATAAATTTGGCTTAAGCTGCCACATTCCAGCGCCTAATTGATATTTATAACTAATTTGTAATTATAAATTAGTGCATATATCTAACAATCTGTGTTTATAAAGTAAAATAATCCAGTTTTATTCGGTGGATTACTTAAGTTGACATTTCTTTGAAAATCTTTGTGTCTGATTCGGGGTGAAATTAACGCAAAAATGTACACCGGGGTATTTTAGAATTTTCTTTATATTACAGGGGGTTTATTTGTTTCATCTGAAAGGTCTTTTATAACGTTTTGTCCAGAAACCCCATCTTTTTTCTTATTTGTAACAACACATTAACATTGCGGGTGTGGTTGCTTATATCACATTTTGTTATGCTGCGAATCAATAAATATTTAAGTAAATTCTTAAAAGAAAAAAAGGATTGAACGGCTCTCGTCTCAATTGAAATGGGTTAGGGGAACTCTTGCCCGGAATTAATGGAGAAGGGGCAATGGATTTCTGGCGAATTATTTGTACCTCTTCCTGGGTATTTATTTGGCTATCACCTGGAGTCGGGGGATATTATGAAGATGAAATGCAATAACAGGTTACTCAGATTATCTGCCTCCCTGACCTTAATTTCGTTGGTGGTGACTGCGGCTAATGCAAATAACGGCCAGGCGGGGATATCTCCCGTTGCGGCAATGACGATGAAAGAAAGTATTCTTTTCGCTCTCGATCGCGACCCCTCGGTGAGTCAGCAGGCGGCACAGCTGGGGATCGGCCAGGCACAAATAGACGAAGCGCGCAGTGGCTGGATGCCACAAATAGCCCTGAACGGGAGTACAGGTCACAGCCAGACCACCGATTCAAGCGGCTCGTTGCGAAATTCCGCAGCCTGGGGCCTGAGTCTGACGCAGCTGGTGTACGATTTTGGCAAGACCAACAACAGCATCAGCCAGTCTTCAGCTCAGCGTGACAGCTATCGCTACCAGCTGATGAGCACGATGTCTGCCGTCGCGGAAAAAACGGCGCTCAGCTATGTGGAAGTGAAACGCTACAGCGATCTGTTGCAGGCGGCAAAAGAGAACGTGCAGGCGCTTAAAAACGTTGAGCAGCTGGCCAAACTCCGCGCCGACGCTGGCGTAAGCTCCACCTCTGATGAGCTTCAGACCCGCACCCGTATTGCCGGGATGCAGGCGACGGTAGAGCAGTACAATGCATCCCTGAACAGCGCCCGCGCGCGGCTGGCGGTATTAACTGGCATACAGGCTGAACGCTATTCACCGGTTCCGGGTGGTCTGGCCGTGGAGCCGGATTCTCTCAATCGGATTGATTATTCACTGATCCCAACGGTGATGGCCGCGCAGAACATGGAGCGTTCAGCCCAGTACGGCGTAGAAACCGCGAAGTCTCAGCACTGGCCGACCTTAAGCCTGAAAGGGGGCCGGACCCGGTATGAGTCGGATAATCGCGCGTACTGGGATGATCAGATCCAGCTCAATATTGACGCACCGCTTTATCAGGGCGGCGCGGTCTCGGCGCGCGTCCGTCAGGCCGAGGGCGCAAGGGCAATGGCATCGTCTCAGGTCGATCAGGCCCGTTTTGATGTCCTGCAAAAAGCCTCCGTCGCACAGGCCGACTGGACCGGGGCGCGTGGACGAATGGAAGCCGGGAAACGTCAGCTGGAAAATGCGTTGCGCGCCCGCGATGTCTACAAAAATGAATATACCCTGAGCAAGCGCAGCATTAACGATCTGCTCAGCGTGGAGCAGGATGTCTGGTCTGCCACCTCCGCGAAAATAATGGCTGAATACGATGGCTGGAGTGCGGCGATTAATTACGCCTCTGCGGTGGATAATCTCATGCCGCTTATCGGAATAGAGAAAAACGCTGCCGCGAAATTACCTGATTTAAGTTAAAAAAGGCGCGCCTTTCTGCGCGAAATAAGTCAGACAATAATGGGTGATTTTTCCCAAGGATAGCTACATCCCTCTGGTGGACATATCCACAGGAATACGCGCACCTGCAAGGAGAAGAATATGAGTACCGCAAAAGTTGTTGATGTCATCATTCGCAAAACGGCAGAGAAGACGAAATTAACCGGTGAAGGGAATCTCTCGGTTTCTATTTCCTCACCGAGCGTGATTGAAATTCAGGGTTCTGCTCAGGACGTGGTGCGTTATGTCCGCCAGGGGAATGACCTCCTCATTTATATGAAAGATGGCAGCGTGATCCGCTGCAATAATTATTTTGTCGAAGACACGGAAACCCATAATCATTCCGAACTGGTATTTAACGATAACCAGGCGTTGACGCATATTTCATTTGCCGATGCCGGCGAAGCATCAGGCGTTGCCGCCACCGAATTAACCGCCCAGGCTGCACCCATTAGCAGCATTGAACCTTTCCTGGAGCAGGGAAGCGTATTAAGCGATGCGCCGTGGGGCTGGATTGCCGGTGCGGCGTTAGGGGGCGGTGCGATCGGCGCACTGCTGGCTCACGGCGGCGATGGCGAAACCAAAACCAGGGTTATTGATAATACAAAAGAAGTCGAAAGCGCTACGCCGACATTTTTGCTGGCGGACAACGCGGGTGACAAGCAGGGCGTGCTGAGTGCAAAAGAGGTCACGGATGATAACACCCCCACCTTCAGCGGTACCGGGCAGCCGGGCGCGACCATTCAGGTTAAAGACGGCAGCGGCAGCACCATCGCCAGCACCATGGTCGCGAAGGACGGCACCTGGACGGTAACACTCCCGACCCAGGCGGACGGGGAACATACCTGGTCCGTCGTACAGATCGACGGCAGTAAAACGACCTCTGCGGGCAGTATTACCGTAACCGTTTCTACAGCGGATACCAGCGTGACGCTCGCCACCACGGCGGGCGATAACGTGATCAACGCCAGCGAACAGTCCGCGGGCTTTACGCTGTCCGGCACCAGCAAAAACCTGGCGCAGGGAACGGCGCTTACCGTCACGCTCAACGGTAAAACCTATACCGCAGAAGTGGGAGCAAACGGCGCATGGAGCGTGAAGGTGCCTGCTGCCGACGCACAGGCGCTGGGCGATGGTACCTGGACGGTCAACGTCAGCGGAAAAGACGCGGCGGGCAACACCGTGTCCGGCAGCCAGACGATTGGCGTGGATACCGCCTCGCCAGTGATCTCTGTCGACACGATCGCCCAGGACAACATCATCAACGCGGCTGAACATAATCAGCCGCTGACGCTGACGGGGAAAACCGATGCGGAAGCGGGCCAGATTGTGACGGTCACGCTGAACGGCAAAAATCACACGGCGACCGTGGGCAGCGACGGCAGCTGGTCCGTTACGCTTCCGGCCAGTGAAGTACAGACGCTGGCTAACGGCGAGCACACCCTGACGGTAAACGTCAGCGACAAAGCGGGTAATGGGTCCTCCATCACCGCCGATTTCACGGTCGATACCGCAGCGCCAGTGGTCACTATCAACACCGTCGCGGGCGACGACATTCTGAACACCAGCGAGCAGGGGCAGGCGCAGATTATTTCCGGCCAGGCGAACGGCGCGGCGGAGGGCGACGTTGTCACCGTGACCGTTGGCGGCAAGACCTTTACCGGTGTCGTCCAGGCGGACGGCAGCTGGAGCGTCGGCGTGCCTGCCTCCGTCATTGGCGCGCTGGGGGAAGGTAGCCACAGCATTTCGGTCGCCGTGACCGATGCGGCGGGCAACACCGGCAGCGCGACGCACGGCATTACGCTGAGCGGCAACCCGCCGGAATTTACCCTTGATCCCATCAGCCAGGATAACGTCCTGAATGCGCAGGAGGCCATGCAGCCCCTGAGCCTGAGCGGGACCAGTAATCTGCCGAACGGCAGCGCTGTCACCGTGACGCTGAACAACGTTAACTATCAGGCCACCGTTGAGAACGGTCGCTGGTCCGTTCAGGTGCCGGTTTCCGACGTGCTGGATCTGGCGAATACCCTTTACACCGTCAGCGTCAGCGGCACCGACAGCGTGGGTAACAGCGGCTCCGCCGAGGCGAATCTGCTGGTAGACACCGTGCTGCCGCAGGTGATCGTCAACACCTTTGCCGGGGATAACCTGGTCAATAACGCCGAAGCGGCGGTTGACCAAACCCTCAGTGGACGCGTCACCGGCGCGGCGGCGGGTGATACCGTCTCAGTCACCGTGGGCGGCAAGAGCTACACCGCGACGGTTGGCAGCGACCTGAAATGGAGCGTGACGATCCCATCGGCCGACCTCCAGGCGTTTGGCGACGGCGATTTAACCTTCAGCGCCTCTGTCACCAATGCGCACGGCAATACCGGCACCGGCGAACGTGATATCAACATCAACGCCGAACTGCCGGGCCTGCGCGTGAACACGATCTCTGGCGATGACGTGATTAACGCCATCGAGCAGCAGCAGGATCTGGCCGTCACCGGCTCCAGCACTCATCTGGCCGAAGGCACACAGATCACCGTCACCATCAATAATGTCGAATACGTCACCACGGTTAACGCCAGCGGCAGCTGGCAGATTGGCGTGCCGGCGGCGGACCTTCAGGCATGGACGGCGGGAGGCATCACCGTCAGCGTCAGCGCGGAAGATGCCTGGGGCAACACCGTGGCGGCTGAACACCCGATCGAGCTTGACCTGAATGCGGTGGCTGTCACCATCGATACCGTAACCACTGACGATATGCTCAACGCGGCGGAAAAAGGCGCGGATGTCACGCTTTCTGGTCAGACGCAGGGCGTGGAGGCCGGGCAGACCGTAGTGGTGAAATTCGCGGATCAAACCTTTACCGCACAGGTGCAGCAGGACGGCTCCTGGCACCTGACCGTTCCGGCGAGCGCGATGGAAACGCTGATCGACGGGCGTGCGCAGGTGAGCGTTATCGTGACTAACGTCAACGGCAACAGCGCGGACGCCTCACGCGTGGTGATCGTCGATACGCAGCCGCCAGCCATTACGCTTGATAACCTGACCGACGACAACATCATTAATGCGGCAGAAGCGCAGCAGGATCTGGTGCTCAGCGGCAGCACAACCGCTGAAACGGGCCAGACGGTCACCGTGACGCTGAACGGTAAATCCTACCAGACCACGGTACAGGCGGACGGTCGCTGGCAGCTGAACGTGCCTGCCGCCGACGTGGGCGCGCTGACCGATGGCAATGTCACCGTGACGGCCACCGTCAGTGACGTGGCGGGCAACAGCAGCAGCGCGGACCGCGTTGGGCTGGTGGATGCCACCGTACCGCAGGTGACCATCAACGATTTCGTCACCGACACCAACACCGTTAACCAGCTGGCCCATGCTCAGGCGCAGATCCTGAGCGGCTCCGTCACCGGCGCGGCGGCGGGCGATTTGGTCACCATCACCATCAATAACGTGGACTACACCACCGTGGTGGATGCGGCAGGAAACTGGAGTCTCGGCCTGCCTGCGTCCGTCATTCAGGGGCTGACGGACGGCACCTGGACTATTAACGTCTCCGTGACCGATCGGTCCGGCAACACCGGCAGCAGTTCAGCGGATGTGGTGGTCAATACTGTGACGCCCGTTATCGGTATTAACACGCTGGCAGCGGATGACGTGATCAATGCGGCAGAGAAGGGCGAAGATCTGCTGCTTTCCGGTACCAGCAACCAGCCGGAAGGAACCACCATCACTGTTAATCTGAACGGTATCAACTACTCCGCCACCACCGACGCCAGCGGCAACTGGAGCGTTACCGTACCCGCCTCTGCGGTGAGCGCGCTGGGTGAAGCCAATTACACCGTAACGGCGAGCGTCACCGATAATGTGGGCAATAGCGCCGCTGCCACGCACGATGTGCTGGTGGACAGCTCGCTGCCGGTTGTTACCCTCAACAACTTTGCGGGCGACAATATCGTCAACGCGGCGGAAGTGGCCGCAGGGCAAACCCTGACCGGAAAGGTTTCTAACGCGGCATCGGGTGATACCGTCACGATTATCCTCGGCGGGCAGACATACACGGCTACCGTACAGGACGATCTCACCTGGAGCCTGCCGTTAACCCAGAGTCAGTTAACCGCGCTCGGCAACGGCGACCTGACCGTGTCGGCCAGCGTGACGAACGCGCACGGCAATACCGGATCGTCTTCCCTGGATGTCACCATTGACGCCGAGCTGCCCGGCCTGCGCATTGATACCGTCGCCGGTGACGACGTCATTAACATAATTGAACACGCGCAGAACCTGGTTATCTCCGGCACCAGCACCGACCTGGCGGCGGGTAGCACCGTCACCGTGAGCATCAACGGCAAGAGTTATTCCGCATCGGTACTGGCGGACGGCACATGGCAGGCTGCGGTTCCGGCCGCAGACGTCTCCCGGTGGGCGGACGGGTCGCTCACCATCAGCGCCAGCGCGCAGGATACCTCCGGCAACCCGGTGAACATCGGCACCGTGGTGGATGTCGATCTCGCCCCGGTGGCGATAAGCATTAACAGCGTGACGGACGACAACGTGCTGAACGCGGCAGAAAAAGGCCAGGATCTGGTGCTGTCCGGCTCCTCCTCGAACGTTGAAGCGGGCCAGACCGTTACCATTATCTTTGCGGGTAAAACCTGGACCACGACGGTCGATGCCAACGGTGACTGGACCTGCACCGTACCGGCTGCCGATCTGAGCGGCCTGAAGGACGGCGACGCCAGCGTACAGGTCAGCGTAACCAACGTGAACGGCAACGCGGCCTCTTCTTCGCAGGCATTCAGCGTCGATACCGCCGCGCCAGCGGTCACCATCAACACCATCAGCGGCGACAACATGCTGAATGCGGCAGAGGCGGCGCAGGATCTGACCCTGAGCGGGACGTCTACTGCCGAAGCAGGCCAGACGGTCACCGTGACCTTCAACGGCAATCAGTACACCGCCCAGGTGCAGGCAAACGGCAGCTGGACGCTGGACGTACCGGCGGCGGATATGGCAGGCATCGCCGACGGCAGCGCGGCGGTCACGGTGACCGTGTCCGATAAAGCGGGCAACCCGGCCAGTGCAGGGGCGTCCGTGCTGGTCGACACTACCGTGCCGCAGATTACCTTCAACATTGTGGCGGGCGACGACATTGTTAATATTGCCGAGCACGGCCAGGCGCTGATTGTCACCGGCAAGGTGACGGGCGCGCAGGCGGGCGATGTGATTACCTTGACCCTGAACGGCAAAGACTACACAGCGATGCTGGACGGTGCCGGAAGCTGGAGCGTGGGCGTTCCGGCGGCAGACGTGGGCGCGCTGGCTAACGGCGATCAGACGATCTCCGCCACGGTCACCGATAAAGCGGGCAACAGCACCAGCGCGACGCACGCGTTTGACGTCTCCCTGACCGCGCCGGTGATTGCCATCAATACCCTGGCGGTTGACGACGTGATCAACGCGACCGAGAAAGGCCAGGACCTGTTGATCTCCGGTACCAGCAACCAGCCGGACGGGACCCGCATCACCGTAACCCTGAACGGTATCAGTTACGCCGCCACCACCGATGCCAGCGGTAACTGGAGCGTCACCGTTCCGGCGGCAAATGTCTCGGCATTGGGCGAAGCGAGCTATAGCGTGACGGCCAGCGTGACCGATACTGCGGGTAATAGTGCGAACACCAGCCATAGCGTGCTGGTCGACAGCGCGCTGCCGCAGGTCACCATTAATGCGGTTGCCACCGACGACGTGATTAACGCGGCGGAAGTGGCTTCCGGACAAACCCTGAGCGGGAAAGTGAGCGGTGCCGCGAGTGGTGACACTGTCACAATTTCGGTGGGTGGCAATACCTACACGACAACCGTGCAGGACGATTTAAGCTGGTCGGTTAACGTCGCGTCTGACGTGTTAACCGCCATCGGCAACGGCGACCTGACCGTATCCGCCAGCGTCACTAACGGCCACGGTAATACCGGCTCCGGCGAGCGCGACATCACGATTGATGCCAACCTGCCTGGCCTGCGGGTCAATAAGGTGGCGGGTGACGACGTGATCAACAGCATCGAACACGGACAAAACCTGATTATCACCGGCTCCAGCGACGGTCTGGCAGCGGGTTCAGCATTGACGGTGACCGTTAACGGTAAAACCTACGCGGCCACCGTACTGGCAGACGGTACCTGGACGGCCGCCGTTCCGGCAGCAGACGTCGGCGCGCTGAGCGAAGGCACCGTCACCGTGACCGTTGAAGGCCAGAGCGCAGCGGGCAACCCGGTTTCTATCAGCCACGACGTGAAGATCGACCTGGCGACGGTTGCTATCAGCATTGACGCTATCGCTACCGACGACGTAATCAATGCGGCAGAAAAAGGCGCAGATCTGGTGCTGTCGGGTGCCACCACCAACGTGGAAGAAAACCAGACCGTTACCATCACTTTCGGCGGTAAGACCTATATCGCGACGGTGGATGCCAGCGGCCACTGGACGGCGACCGTACCGTCTGCCGATTTAGGTAGCCTGAAAGACGGCGACGCCAGCGTGCAGGTGAGCGTGACCAACGTGAACGGCAACAGCGCCTCGGCGGGCCGCGAGTACAGCGTGGACGCCACCGCGCCGACGGTGTCCATCGAGATCGTCAGCGACAACAACATCATCAACGCGGCCGAAGCGCAGCAGGATCTGGTCGTTAACGGTGTCTCCAACGCCGAAGCGGGCCAGACCGTCACCGTGACGCTGAACGGCGTGGACTACACCACCACCGTACAGGCGAACGGCAGCTGGAGCGTCACCGTACCGTCTGCGGATATCGGCGCGATTACCGACGGCAGTTACACCATCACGGCAGCCGTCGCGGATAAGGCGGGTAACCCGGCCTTGGCGGACCGCGATGTGCTGGTGGATACCACGGTGCCACAGCTGACCATTAACACCGTTTCCGACGACGACGTGATCAACAGCGCCGAGCATGCGCAGGCGCTGATTGTCACCGGTTCCGTGACCGGTGCGGCGGCGGGCGACGTGGTGACCGTCACCATCAATAACAAAGATTACACGGCGACCCTGGACGCTTCCGGCAGGTGGAGCGTGGGCGTGCCTGCGGCGGACGTGAGTGCCCTGACCGCCGGGGATCACACCATCACCGCGGCGCTGACCGATAAAGCCGGAAACAGCAACAGCACAACGCACGAGGTTGAAGTCAACCTCACTGCGCCGGTGCTGTCCATTGACACCGTGTCCGGCGACGATGTGATCAACAGCAGCGAGAAAACGCAGGATCTGACCATCACAGGTACGGCTTCCGGGCTGGCCGCGGGCGCGGTGGTCACAGTGATGCTCAACGGCAAAGCGTACAGCGCCACGGTGGATACCAATGGCCAATGGACCACAACCGTTCCGGCGAGCGAGGTGGGGCAACTGGGTGAAGCGCTTTACACCGTGTCGGCCTCCGCAACGGACAGCGTCGGCAACAGCACCAGCACCTCGCACACCGTGAACGTGGAATCCGTGCTGCCTGGCGTCATCATTAACACCGTGGCGGGCGACGACGTGATCAACGCGGCGGAGCTGGCAACCGGCCAGACCATTAGCGGCACAGTGGTGAATGCCGAAGCGGGCAACACCGTGACTGTGTCTGTTGGCGGCCATAACTACACCGCAACGGTGCAGAGCGATCTGACCTGGTCCGTCAGCGTACCGGAATCTGTGCTCACCGCGCTGGGCAATGGCGATCTGACCGTGACCGCCAGCGTCACGAACGGCGTGGGCAACAGCGGCAGCGGAGAGCGCGATATCACTATCGACGCGAATCTGCCGGGCCTGCGCGTGGACACCGTAGCGGGCGATGACGTGATTAACAGCATCGAACACGGGCAGAATCTGATTATCACGGGTTCAAGCGACGGCCTGACGGCGGGCACAGCGCTGACCGTCACCGTAAACGGTAAAACCTATGCAGCCACGGTGCTGGCAGACGGCACCTGGAGCGCGGCGATCCCTTCTGCGGACGTGAGTGCCCTTGCCGCAGGCACGGTCACCGTGAACGTTGAAGGCCAGAGCAGCGCGGGCAATCCGGTGACTATCAACCATGATGTGACGGTGGATCTGGCAAACGTCGCGATCAGCATTGACGCCATCGCTTCCGACGACGTGATCAACGCCGCCGAGAGGGGTGCGGATCTGGTGCTCTCCGGCACCACCGCGAATGTAGAGGAAAATCAAACCGTCACCATCACCTTCGGCGGCAAGAGCTACACCGCCACGGTGGACGCTGAGGGTAAATGGACCGCCACGGTGCCGTCTGCGGATCTGGCTGGCCTGAAGGACGGTGACGCCAGCGTGCAGGTGAGCGTCACCAACGTGAACGGCAACAGCGCGTCTGCGGGCCGCGAGTACAGCGTGGATGCTACCGCGCCGTCCGTGACCATCAACACGATTGCCACCGACGATATCCTCAACGCCTCAGAAGCACAGTCCGACCTTGCAATCTCCGGCACCAGCACAGCCGAAGCAGGCCAGACGGTGACCGTATCGCTGAACGGCAAAGATTACACCACAACCGTCAGCGCGAACGGCAGCTGGACGCTGAACGTTCCGGCGGCGGATCTGGCAGGATTAAGCGACGGCAGCGTCACCGTGACCGCGAGCGTCAGCGACAAAGCGGGTAACCCGGCGTCGGCGGACCACAACCTGACGGTGGACGTCACCGTTCCGGCAGTGACCATCCACACCGTGGCAGGCGACGACGTGATTAACGTGGCTGAACACAATCAGGCGCAGATTATCAGCGGCTCCGCCACCGGCGCGGCGGCGGGCGATAAGGTCACCGTCACGATCGGCGGCCAGACTTATACCACCGTGCTGGACGCGGCGGGTAACTGGAGCGTGGGCGTTCCGGCGAATGTGATTTCAGGCCTCAGCGACGGCACCGCGACCGTCTCTGTGTCAGTCACCGACGCGGCGGGCAATACCGGCAGCGGCACGCATAATGTGACCGTCGATACCGGTCTGCCATCGGTCAGCTTCAACGCCATCAGCGATGACAACGTCCTGAACGCCGTTGAAAAAGGCCAGGATCTGAGCGTCAGCGGCACCAGCGCCAACCTGGCGGAAGGCACCCTGGTCACCGTGACCCTGAACGGTAAAAACTACACGGCGACAACTGCGGCAGACGGCACCTGGAGCCTGACGGTTCCGGCTGCGGATCTGACCGGTCTCGGTCAGGCCAGTTACACCCTGAACGCGACGGCCACCAACGGCGTGGGCAATAGCGTGAGCAGTTCTGCGAACCTGCTTGTCGACACCGCGCTGCCAACCGTCACCATCAACACCGTGGCGGGCGACAACGTCATCAACGCGGCGGAAGTGGCCGCGGGTCAGACCCTGAGCGGCACTGTGGCGAATGCCGAAGCGGGCAACACCGTGACCGTGACTATCGGCGGCTACAGCTACACCGCAACGGTGCAGAATAATTTGTCCTGGTCCGTCAACGTGCCGTCTGACGTGCTGACCGCACTCGGCAACGGCAGTCTGAGCGTGACGGCGACCGTCACCAACGGACACGGCAACACCGGCACCGGCGAGCGCGAGATCGCTATCGACGCTAACCTGCCGGGGCTGCGCGTCGATACCGTGGCGGGTGACGACGTGCTCAACACCATCGAGCACGCGCAGAATCTGATTGTTTCAGGCTCCAGCGACGGGCTGGCGCCGGGCACGGCGCTGACGGTTACCGTCAACGGTAAAGATTACGCGGCAACGGTGCTGGCAGACGGCACCTGGCGCGCGGCGATCCCGTCCACCGACGTGAGCGCGTGGCCGGAAGGCACCGTGAAAATCAGCGTTACCGGTGACAGCGCGGCGGGTAATCCGATCACCATCAGCCACGACGTGACCGTGGATCTGGCTACCGTTGCCATCAGCATCAATGCGCTTGCCACCGACGACGTGATTAACGCGGCGGAGAAGGGCGCGGATCTGGTGCTGTCCGGTGTGACCACCAACGTGGAAGCCGGGCAGACCGTGACCATTAGTCTGAACGGCAGGATCTACACCACCACCGTGGACGACAGCGGCAACTGGACTTACACCGTGCCGTCAGCGGATCTGGCTGGCCTGAAGGATGGTGACGCCAGCGTACAGGTGAGCGTCACCAACGTGAACGGCAATAGCGCCTCGGCGGGCCGTGAGTACAGCGTGGATGCTACCGCGCCGTCCGTGACCATCAACACGATTGCCACCGACGATATCCTGAACGCCACGGAAGCGCAGTCAGACCTGGCAATCTCCGGCACCAGCACAGCCGAAGCGGGCCAGACGGTGACCGTATCGCTGAACGGCAAAGATTTCACCACAACCGTCAGCGCGAACGGCAGCTGGACGCTGAACGTTCCGGCGGCGGATCTGGCAGGATTAACCGACGGCAGCGTCACCGTAACCGCGAGCGTGAGCGACAAGGCGGGTAACCCGGCGTCGGTTGACCACACCCTGACGGTGGACGTCACCGTACCTGCGGTGACCATCCATACCGTTGCAGGCGACGATGTGATTAACGTGGCTGAACACAATCAGGCGCAGATCGTCAGCGGCTCCGCCACCGGCGCGGCGGCGGGCGATAAGGTCACCGTCACGATCGGCGGCCAGACTTATACCACCGTGCTGGACGCGGCGGGTAACTGGAGCGTGGGCGTCCCGGCAAATGTGATTTCAGGCCTCAGCGACGGTACCGCGACCATCACTGCATCAGTCACCGACGCGGCGGGCAACACCGGCAGCGGCACGCATAATGTGACCGTCGATACCGGTCTGCCGTCGGTCAGCTTCAACGCCATCAGCGATGATAATGTGCTGAACGCGGTAGAGAAGGGTCAGGATCTGCGCGTCAGCGGCACCAGCGCCAACCTGGCAGAAGGCACCGTGGTGGCCGTGACCCTCAACGGCAAAAACTACACGGCCACGACGGCGGCAGACGGCACCTGGAGCCTGACCGTTCCGGCAGCGGATCTGACCGGTCTCGGTCAGGCCAGTTACACCCTGAACGCGACGGCCACCAACGGCGTGGGCAACAGCGTGAGCAACACCGCGAACCTGCTTGTAGATACCGCGCTGCCAACCGTCACCATCAACACCATTGCGGGCGATAACGTCATCAACGCGGCGGAAGTGGCCGCGGGTCAGACCCTCAGCGGCAAGGTAGCGAACGCGGAGGCGGGCAATACCGTCACCGTGACCATTGGCGGCAACACGTACACCGCGACAGTGCAGAGCGATCTGACCTGGTCCGTGAACGTGCCGGAATCCGTCCTGACGGCGCTGGGCAACGGCGACCTGACGGTGTCTGCGACTGTGACCAACGGCCACGGCAACATGGGAACGGGCGAGCGCGATGTCACCATCGACGCCAGCCTGCCGGGGCTGCGCGTGAATACCGTGGCGGGCGATGACGTGATCAACAGCATTGAGCATGGTCAAAACCTGATCGTCTCCGGCACCAGTGACGGGCTGGCGGCAGGCACAACGCTCACCGTGACCGTGAATGGCAAGACCTATGCCGCGTCGGTACTGGCAGACGGCTCCTGGACCGCGGCGATCCCGGCGGCAGACGTGGGCGCTCTGGCCGCAGGCACGATGACCGTCACCGTAGCGGGCCAGAGCACGGCGGGCAACCCGGTCTCCATCAGCCATGACGTGACCGTCGATCTGGCGGCGGTGGCTATCAGCATTGATGCGATTGCCACCGACGACGTGATTAACGCGGCGGAGAAAGGCGTGGATCTGGTGCTCTCCGGCAGCACCTCGAACGTTGAGGAAAACCAGACCGTTACCGTTACCTTCGGCGGCAAGACGTACACCGCGAAGGTGGATGCTGACGGTAACTGGACGGCCACCGTGCCTTCCGCCGATCTCGCGGGCCTGAAGGACGGTGACGCCAGCGTGCAGGTGAGCGTCACCAACGCGCACGGCAACAGCGCCTCGGCGGGCCGCGAATACAGCGTGGACGCGACTGCGCCAACCGTGACCATTGATACGGTAGCCGGCGACAACGTGATCAACGGCAGCGAAGCGGCTGCGGGCGTGGCCATTTCCGGCACCACCACGGCTGAAGTCGGTCAGACGGTCACCGTGACGCTGGGCGGAAACAGCTACACCGCACAGGTTCAGCAGGGCGGCGTCTGGAGCGTGAACGTGCCGGGCACAGACCTTTCCGCACTGGCGGATAACGGTTACACCGTGCAGGCCAGCGTGAGTGACGCCGCGGGTAATCCGGGCAGCGCGGGGAAAGCGATTACGCTTGATACCACGCCGCCGACCGTCAGCTTTAACGTTGTGGCGGGCGATGACGTCATCAACAGCGTGGAGCACGGGCAGGCGCAGATCGTCAGCGGCACCGCAACCGGCGCCAGCGTCGGCGATAAGGTGGTCATCACCATCGGTTCGAACCAGTACACCACCACCGTTGACGCCAGCGGCAAATGGAGCGTGGGTGTTCCGGCCAGCGTGATTTCCGCGCTGACCGACGGCACCGTAACCCTTAGCGCGACTATCACCGACAGCGCAGGCAATAGCAGCACTCAGACTCATGACGTGGTGGTAAATACCGCATCGGTCGCGCTGACCGTCAACACCCTCAGCGGTGATGACGTGATCAATGCGGCAGAAGCGGGCGCGTCGCTGGTCATCAACGGCTCCAGCGCGCAGTTCGCCAGCGGTACGCAGGTCACTATCACCCTGAATGGTAAGAGCTATACGGCCACTATCCAGAGCGATGGCTCCTGGACAACCACCGTACCGGCCGCCGACGTGGGCACCCTGGCCGACGGCGCGAGCTACCAGGTTTCTGTTTCGGCGCAGGACAGCGCCGGGAACAGCGCCTCGGCGACGCACACCATCAGCGTGGATACCACTGCGCCGGTGGTGAGCATTGGGAAGCTGTCGGTTGACGACATGCTGAACGCCGCGGAAGCGCAGCAGCCGCTGACCGTGCACGGATCTTCCAGCGCGGAGGCGGGTCAGACCGTTACCGTGACGCTGGGAGGAAAAACCTACACTGCGCTTGTCGGCAGCGACGGCACCTGGACGCTCGACGTGCCGGCAGCCGACCTGGCCGCCCTGAGCCAGGGCGCGCTGACGGTCACCGCTTCGGTCAACGATAAAGCCGGTAACAGCGGCCAGACGACGCATACCTTAACGGTCGATACCATCGCGCCAGCCGTCACCATTAGCACCGTGGCCGATGACGATATCGTCAACAACGCCGAGCAGCTGGCGGGGCAGACCATCAGCGGGACCACCACCGCGGAACAGGGCCAGACGGTGACCGTCTCCTTCAACGGCCACAGCTATCAGGCGACCGTGGCGGCTAACGGCTCCTGGTCGGTCTTCGTGCCGGGGCGTGATTTCCTTGGCCTGAGCGACGGGGATTACACCATTACGGCTACGGTGAGCGATAAGGCAGGTAACCCGGGCAGCGCAACGCACGACGTGACGCTTAACGGCGACGTGCCGACCATCGCCATTAACACCTTTGCGCAGGACGATATCGTAAATGCCGCCGAACATGGCACGCCACTGGTTATCAGCGGCACCACCGATGCGCCAGCGGGCCAGACGGTGACAATTACGCTTAACGGTAAAACCTACACGGCTACCGTTCAAAATGACGGCACCTGGAGCTATACGGTCGGCAGCGCAGACGTGACCGCGCTGGCGGACGGCGGTTCGTACGTGATTAACGCGCAGGTGAGCAACGCCATCGGCAACAGCGCCAGCGATAACCACACCGTAACCGTGGATCTCACCGCACCGTCGATGGGGATCAGCATTGATTCCCTGCAAAACGATACCGGCCTCAGCGCGAATGACTTCATCACCAACGACAGCCAGGTGGTGGTGAATGGTTCCCTGACCGCGCAGCTCGGCAATAACGAGAAGGCGCAGATCAGCCTTGACGGCGGCGTCACCTGGATCGACCTGACCGTCACCGGCACCACCTGGCGCTACACTGATGGCCGCACCCTGACGGACGGTACGTATCAGTACCAGGTACGCGTGATTGATAACGCGGGCAACGTTGGGGCAACGGACAGCCAGGACGTGGTAATCGATCTGACGAAGCCTGCGGCGGCGACCATTACCGTGGATTCCGTCTCGCAGGATACCGGCCTGTCCGACAGCGACTTCATTACCAGCGACAACCAGATCAGCCTGAAAGGTACGCTCGGCGCGGCCCTGAGCAGCGGCGACCACGCCCAGATCAGCCTGGACGGTGGCGCGACCTGGACTGACGTGAGCGTTAGCGGCCTGAGCTGGACGTATATTGATGGCCGTACGCTGACCGACGGGGATTACAACTACCAGCTGCGCGTGATTGACGAGGCGGGGAATATCAGCGCCACCACCAGCCAGGTGGTGACCATTGATACCGTCGCGCCGGACGTCAGCAAAACGATCGCTATCGACAGCATCAGCGACGATACCGGCCTGAGCAGCAGCGACTTTATCACTCGCGACACGTCCCTGACCCTGCACGGCTCACTCGGCGCGACGCTGGCCGACGGCGAATATGCCCAGATCAGCATCGACGGCGGCGTCACCTGGCAGAACGTGATCGTCACCGGCAACAGCTGGTACTACGTGGACGGCCGCACGCTGGGTAACCAGACCTATGACTACTACGTTCGCGTAGTGGATGCGGCGGGCAACGTGGGTGCCAGCGCTCATCAGCAGGTGACGGTCGATACGGTCGCGCCGGATGCGGCGATTACGGTGACCGTGGATAACATCACCGTCGATACCGGTTTCGATAACAATGACTTCCTGACCAGTTCGACCTCGTACACGCTCAACGGGACGCTCGGGGCCGAACTCGGGGCGGGTGAGTATGTGCAGGTGAGCATGGATGGCGGCACCACCTGGGTTTACGCCACGGTAAGCGGTACCCAGTGGCGCTATACCGACGCGCGCACCCTGGCCGACGGCGACTACCGCTATCAGGTGCGGGTTGTCGATCAGGCGGGCAACGTCGGGGCCACCACCACGCAGGACGTGACGGTGGATACCCAGGCGCCGCAGTACGGCATCACCATTGACAGCATCAGCGAAGATACCGGGCAGTCCGGAAGTGATTTCATCACCATGGACACCTCGCTGACAATCAACGGTTCGTTGGGCAGCGCGCTGGCCAGCGACGAGCGCGTACAGATTAGCCTCGACGGCGGCAATACCTGGATTGACGCTACCGTCACTAACCAGCGCTGGAGCTATACGGACACCCGCGATCTGGCGGACGGGGATTACAACTACCAGGTGCGGATCATCGACCAGGCGGGCAACGTCGGCTCAACCACTTCGCAGGTGGTAACGGTTGATACCACGCCGCCTGATACGGTGGGAACGGTGGTCAGCTATACCGACGGGGAAGGCGAACGTCAGGGCAGCTTCGGCGCTTCGGTGGCAACAGATGACAACTCTCCAGTGATTAACGGGACGCTTAACCGTGCGCCGGACAATGGCGAGATCGTGCAACTGTATCGTGACGGTGTGCTGCTGGGACAGGTGACGATGAACGGCGCCGCCAGCTGGTATTTCCAGGACAGTGGTCTGAATGACGGTAATCACGTCTATATGCTGCGTGTTACCGATCTGGCAGGTAACTTCACCGACTCAGATGATTTCGTGCTGAAAGTGGATACGAGCATCCCGACCACCACCGTGACCATTAACCCTCAGACGACGACAGATAGCACCCCGATTCTGAGTGGACTTGTATCGGCGGGACTGACCAACGGTGAGTACGTGGTTATCACCGTGAACGATAAAACCTACACCTCAGAGACTGGCGGTGCGGTCGTGGTCGATCCGGAGAACAACACATGGTATTTGCAGCTCCCTGACGGCGATGCGCTGAGCGTGAAGAATTATGATGTTACGGCACAGGTGAAAAGCAGCGCCGGCAACGGTAATACCGCTGGGTTGACCACCGGTAGCCTGATTGTAGGGAGTGAAGAATCATTGACGCCGGCCTGGTCATTTACCGCCGCGAACTACTCCTATTCTGCCAGCTATATGCTGGATTCGGATGGGCTGTGGACGATTATGGCCAACCAGCAATTCGCATCCGCCAATACCAGTAGCCGTAACGCTTACACCGTTTCAGGCAATTTCTCAATGACGGGGAGTTACACAACCGGTACTTACGCGGATATCAACCGCGACGGGCTGGCTGACGTGCTGGCGGAAGGGACAAGTTACTCGTACATGGTGCAGCTGATTAACAATGGAGACGGTACATACACTTCCAGTACGCTGACCAATATGGGGGCTGCGGTGTGGTATGGCGCGGTGGTCGCCATTGACATCAAGGGCGATGGTTACACTGACTTTGTCATCGGCGATGCTGGCGGGCCTGATTCCAGCACCGTCATGCTCAATAACAACGGCACGCTGACGGGCAGTTCGAAGTCCGGTACGTACTCCAGTTTCGTATCGGGATCAACGGTAGGTAACTACAACAGTCTGATTGAAACGTCCGGTGTGGATTTGAACAACGACGGGAAAGTGGATATTGCCCAGCATACGACCAACGGGGGCAACAACTATGCCCTGTCGACCATGTTTAACCAGGGCAATGGCTCATTTACGTGGGGGCAAAACTTCACCAATACCATGTACAGCGGCTATGGTTCCGCCGCAGCGTCCAATGCCGTGAGTATGACCTGGGCCGACTTTAACGGTGATGGTTACATGGACCTGTATATGAGCATGTCCCGTACCTCCAGCGGAACCAGTCAGGGCGGGGTGTTAATGCTGAACGACGGTAGCGGCAACCTTCTGGCCGGCACCGCGGTTGGAACGGCGACCACGGATAAGTTTGTGGGTAACGTCAGCGTGGCGGTGGACTGGAACCTCGACGGTCACATGGACATCATCAAGCTGGCGAATAGCGGGCAGTCTTATCTTTACACCAATGATGGACTGGCAGGTACTGCAAGCTTTACTGCTTCGAAATTCAGTACCGCTACGTCAACTCAGGTATCCGGCGCGGCTCTGCTTGATTACGACTGGGATGGCGCACAGGATCTGCTCATTTTCCGTCAAAACGGTACGGTTTTACTGGAGCGGAATACCAATACGGTCGCACCAGGTACGGCCTTGCATCTGAAGATTGTCGACAGCGAAGGGATTAACGCCTTCTTTGGCAACACTGTCCAGCTGTACAACGCGGCAGGCCAGCTGGTCGCCAGTGAAATCATCAATGCCCAGTCCGGGATTGGCATTAACGATTCCTCGTCGCTCATCAGTTTTTACGGCCTGGATCCCAGCGAGACGTATCACGCGGTGCTGGTTCGTGCCGTTAACGGTGTTTCGAGTAACGTAACCTGGGACGGGCTGACGGCAGGAGACGGTAAAGAAAGTTACGCCCTGACGGCTGAAGCTGCTACGGGCGGTCACCAGGGCACCCTGACAGGAACCGGCTACAACGATACCTTTATCGCTGAAGCAGGGACGTATACCTACAACGGTTCCGGTGGCTGGACGACGACCTCTGAACACGACACGTGGAGCAGTACGGGCGGCATGGATGTCGTGGATTATCGCAACGCCACTTCCGGCGTCACCGTCGATTTAGGACGCTCTACGGCGCAGAGTACCGGATTCGATACCGCGACACTGGTGAATATTGAAGGCATCAACGGCTCCGACTATGACGACGTGATCACCGGCAACAGCGGTGATAACCAGTTCGAAGGCCGGGGCGGGAACGACACCTTCAACATCGGCAGCGGCGGTCACGATACGTTGCTCTATAAGCTGATCAACGCGTCTGACGCGACGGGCGGCAACGGCAGCGATGTGGTGAACGGCTTTACCGTCGGCACCTGGGAAGGGACGGCGGATACGGACCGTATCGACCTGCGCGACCTGCTTTCCGACAGCGGTTATACCGGCACCGGCTCGGCGAGCTACGTCAACGGCGTGGCGACGCTGGACAGCAGCGCGGGCAACATCGCCGACTACATCCGCGTGGTGCAGAACGGCAGCAACACCGAGATCCAGGTTGACCTGGACGGCACCGGCGGTCAGTTCTCGCCCACCACGCTGGTGACGCTGAACGGGGTGCAGACAGATCTGGCGACGCTGCTGGCGAACCACCAGCTGTTAATTGCGTAAAACACTGCCGCGGGGAGCGATCCTCGCGGCTTTTTGCGTTTCTTTACACGAATAGCCATAACCCTATATTTCACAAGATTATTTTGCGGGCTCGTTTAGACAGTGTTCGATTTCTAATCATCCCGGAAAGGTATCATTTCAGTGCGAAATCATCGCCCTGAACAGGACGTAGCATTATGAAGACACATCCACAGTACGAACCCTGGTTGCAGGGCATGCTCATCATCGCGAAATATTATCGGCTGGATTTTTCGGCGGAGCATGTTCGGGTCACGATTAACCATGAAAGCCAGTCGCCACGCCAGCTGGTGCTGGAGGAGATGGCGCGCCAGCTTGGGCTGGGGATGCGTTGGGTGGCGGCGGAAGCCCTATCGCTCGATCCGTGGCGTTTACCGCTGCTGGCGGAGTTTACCGGCGGGCAAATTGCGGTCATCAACCGTATGGACAACGATGGGAACGTCAGCGTGCAGTTTAGCGGCGACGGCGGCCTGGAGACAACGCTGACGAGGGACGAGCTCGGTTCGCGGTTAAAGGGGCTGATGGTGCTGCGTCCCCTGGAGTCCACGCCGGATGCGCGCGTGGATGATTACATCAAACCCTATGAGAAAAACTGGTTCTGGCAGCTGGCGCTGAAAGACTGGCGTCGTTACAGCGATATTATGCTGGTGGCGCTGGTCGCCAACGTGCTGGCGCTTTCCGGCATGGTCTTCTCCATGCAGGTCTACGACAGGGTGGTACCGTCGCAGTCAGAAGCCACGCTGTGGGTGCTGTTTGGCGGCGTGATGATTGCCATCGTGTTCGAATTCATCATGCGCATGCTGCGCGTGCACATTTCTGACGTGGTGGGGAAGCGCGCCGATCTGCGCATCTCTGAACGCGTCTTTGCCCACGCGCTGCGGATTAAAAACGGCGCACGCTCGAAATCAACCGGATCGTTTATCGCGCAGATCCGCGAGCTGGAGTCGGTGCGGGAGCTGATCACCTCCACCACCATTGCCGCTATCTCCGATCTGCCGTTCTTCCTGCTGTTCGTCTTCATTCTGTGGATGATTGGTGGTCCGCTGGTGCTGGTGGTCCTGCTCGCCGTGCCGCTGTTGCTTATTCCTGGCCTGCTGGTGCAGCGCCCGCTGGGGAAACTCTCCAGCGAAGGGATGCGTGAATCGGCGATTCGCAACGCCACGCTGGTGGAAGCGGTGCAGGGGCTTGAGGACATCAAGCTGATGCGCGCTGAGCAGCGGTTCCAGAACCAGTGGAATAACACCAATGACGTTGCCGCCAGCGTCGGCATGAAGCAGCGCTGGCTGACGGGGCTGCTGCTAACCTGGACCCAGGAGGTGCAATCTATCGTCTACGCCGTGGTGCTGCTGGTGGGGTGTTACCTGGTCATCAGCGGTGACATGACCACCGGTGCGCTGGTGGGCACCTCGATTCTGGCGTCCCGGACCATTGCGCCGCTGTCGCAAATTTCTGGCGTGCTTTCCCGCTGGCAGTCAGCAAAGGTGGCCCGCAAGGGACTGGATGACCTGATGCAGCGCCCGATTGACGATCCCCAGCACGGAAAGAAGGTGCATAAAGCCCACCTGCGCGGTGATTATCTGCTGGACGACGTGGGGTTTTATTACGACGAAGAAGAGAAGCTCACCGTGCTGAATATCAGCAAACTGCGCATTCGCGCCGGGGAGCGCGTGGCGGTGCTCGGGCGGAATGGTTCGGGGAAAAGCACCTTGCTGCACCTCCTCGCGGGAATGCAGGAGCCGCAGCAGGGCAGCATTTTGCTGGACGATATTGCTCTCAATCATCTTGACCCGGCCGACGTGCGCCGCGATATGCAGTTGCTCAGCCAGCAGGCGCGGCTGTTCTTCGGCTCCGTACGCGACAACATCCTGATGGGTAATCCGCTGGCGACAGACGAGGAAATCCATCAGGCGCTGGTCAACAGCGGCGCGCTGGAGTTTGTGCGCAAGCAGAAAATGGGGCTAAACACCATCATCAACGAGGGCGGAACGGGGCTTTCCGGCGGGCAACGTCAGGCGCTGCTGCTGGCGCGCGCGCTGATCACCTCGCCGAATATTCTGCTGCTGGATGAACCCACCGCCTGGCTGGATGAGGTCAGCGAGAAGCAGTTTATCCAGCATCTGCACCAGTGGCTCGGTAAGCGCCGGACGCTGGTGGTGGCGACGCATCGCCTGCCGATTCTGGACCTGGTTGACCGCATCATCGTCCTGGAAAACGGCAAAGTGGTGATGGATGGCCCTCGTGATGCCATTTTACGCCAGCACGGAATGGCCCCGCAGCAGGCGCCGCAGCGTACGGTTAAACTGAAAACGGAGGGCGTGGCATGAATGATTTCTCCCGCTTTAATAGCCAACTGAAGGAGCCCCGCCTGCCGCGTTCGTCGCTGGTGGCATGGTCGCTGTTTGCCCTGCTGGTGGTGTTTATTACCTGGGCCAGCCTGTTCCAGCTGGATGAGGTCACGACGGGCAGTGGCAAGGTGATCCCGTCCTCCCACGAGCAGGTGATCCAGTCCCTGGAAGGGGGGATTATTCACAGTCTGATGGTGCGCGAAGGCGACATCGTCGAGCGTGGTCAACAGCTTGCCCAACTGGACCGGACGAAAACCGAGTCCAGCGTGCTGGAGAGCGAGTCTCGATTAAACGCTGCAATGGCGACGGCCGCGCGTCTGAATGCTGAGGTGAACGACACCGGGCTGACATTCCCGGCAGAGCTGGATGACGACGTTGAGCTGGTCAAACAGGAAACGGCGCTTTATCAGTCACGTCGCGAAAGCCTTGAAAAAGGGCTGGCGGGTTTACGCCAGGGAGCGGATCTCGTGCAGCGTGAACTGGCATTAACGCGCCCGCTGGTGACGCAGGGGGCGGCCAGTAAGGTCGAAGTCTTACGCCTTGAACGTCAAAAAAATGAGCTGGAGAGCAAAATCACCGAGATGAAAAACCAGTACTACGTTCGCGCCCGCGAAGAACTGGCGAAAGCGAACGCAGAAATAGAGGCGCAGCGTTCGGTCATGAAAGGACGCGAAGATTCACTCACCCGCTTAACGTTTAATGCGCCGGTGCGTGGCATCGTGAAGGATATTGACGTGACGACGGTGGGCGGGGTGATCCCGCCGAACGGCAAACTGATGAGCCTGGTACCGCTTGATGACCAGATGGTGATAGAAGCGAAAATCTCGCCGCGCGATGTCGCGTTTATCCATCCCGGGCAAAAAGCGCTGGTGAAAATCACCGCCTATGATTACTCGATCTACGGCGGGCTGGAAGGGGAGGTGACGATGATTTCCCCGGATACCCTTCAGGACGAGGTGAAACGGGATGTTTATTATTATCGCGTTTATATTCGTACAGACAGTAACCATCTGACCAACAGGCAGGGCAAGGCGTTCCCGGTGTTCCCGGGCATGATAGCCACAGTTGATATCAAAACCGGCAGTAAATCCGTCATTGATTATCTGCTGAAACCGTTGAATAAGGCAAAAGAGGCGCTGCGCGAGCGGTAAAAAAGGCGTTCAGCAAACCGAACGCCCGTCAGATCAGAGTGTAGGCGTCATGTTGACAGCATGGCGTCGTTCTTTTGGTACCACATTGATGTAATGTGTGACATACGCAAAATATAATCCGGCATAATTTTCGACAAGCTCGATAAAGGCCGGATAAATTGACATCCGGCCATCGCCGCGATCTTTAAGATAACCTGCCTCCTGCGCCGATTTGATAATGCGGTTGACGTGAATACGCGAGACGAAAAATTCTTTTGCCAGCGTGCTGGCTGAATACGCTATTATGGCACCGTGTGCTGTTTTGTTTTTAATGGCCTGCAAATAGAGATAGAGCATAATCATTCGTCCACCATCCTTATCAATAAATAAACCCACCTCCGGAAGCACTTTCCTGAATGTTAATCCGCGGAAAAGGTACTCTGCGGCGCGCCGGAAAAAGTTGTGCCTCAGAATGTCATTGTCCAGAAGGTTAACATTAATGTTGAATGCCGGATAAAGAATGCTGACAGGCGTAAACGCCCCGGACATATAGCGTTTAAGCTCATCGAGTCCTTTTTCCGTCGGCGCAATTTTTGTTTTTCGGCGATCTTCACTACAGCGCCAGGTCTTAATTCGCCCGGTAGTTTTAAGTATGGTAATGATCGCGATAACACTGTTAGGGCTGGCGATATTATAACGGGTGCATAGCGCCTTAATCTCTGAAACTGACTCAGCCTGATTGCCAAAAACAAAACAACACATGGACAGTATTATGTTGAAGCGTGATTCCTGAAGCATCGTTTTGTAGAACAAGGGTTGTTTTTTATAAATGGCATCATTAATTCTGTAGTGTTCTGTTATAGCTTTACCAAATCGCGGGTTGTTTTTAATGACATCCCTTCGATGTAGCAAAGCCCTGGATGAGATGTGATTATCCATAGCATTTTCTCTTTTTGTCTGGGCCGATAAGATGAAGTGTCCGGTCTTCTTTTTCGGAATTTTCATTATACCTCGAGAAATGCATATTTACTGTCGTTATATGAAAAGAAAGTAATATTTATGCTGCATATGGATGAGTCGGTTGATTAACGCAAAAATGTTCCTGTGCATAACATTGATAACGGTTTATTAACCAAACAGGGTGCGGTAAAATTATTCAATGCGACAAAGAGTATTGGCTTTAATTACAGATGGGAATACTATTTGCATTCTCAGGAGCAGGTTATGTCTCAAAATTTACCTTTTATACAAGGTACGTGCTACAAGCAACGGTTTGTTATTTCAGCCTGCGGTTTCACCTTCGAGGGGTATAGCCTGCTTCTGAAGTCACGTGGCGTAAACGCCACGCGGCTCCATTTTGAAGAGGATGAAGTTTGCTCAGGTGATGTTCATAAAATGATGCAAAATCAATCACCTGAAGTTGCTGTTTTTCTTGGTCGCGACGTCGCTGCCTTTCTTGAAAGCCTGAAGCAGTTGGTATCGGTGCTGAATGCGCTGCCGGTTATTTGTAGCGTGACGCTGTATGGCGCAATACCAGAGAGATGGCTTTATGCCACGTTGTGTAGTCTCGTTAATAATACCAAATCGTTATCGATGATCAGGATAGCGAATATTTCAGACGTAATGGACTGTGCAGACAACATTTATGACGTGCATACCGATTCGTCACGCATATTGCGTGATGGACCCGAGAAAGAAGGTAAAGAAAGTCTGAATGGTTTAACAAAGCGCGAATTAACCGTATTGCTGAATTTTTATCGGGGTATTTCGATAAAAGAGCAGTCTGCGAGGTTAGGGTTGTCAGATAAAACCATTTATACCCATAGAAAAGTGGGGTTGGATAAATTATATCTTATCAGGGTGTGGTTTAGCGATGCACGTGTTTTCAGAGATAAAGTCTGTGCAGTAAAAAATAATCCGCAGGGGTTTTCGGATGCGGAAATTGATATTTTGCAGGCGTTACATAAGCGGGAAATCTTTGCGGCTTATCAAATTATTACCGATGGCGATAAAAAAGGAGTAGGCTTTGAAATTCTGCTGCGCTGGCATAAAAACGGTCAGGTTCTGAAGGCTGCCCAATTTCTGGGTGGGGTGAAAAATGGCGAAATATGGCTCAAGCTGACGGCGTTAGTCATCCACGCGGCCGTGTCAGGTATCAACAGATACAATGGGAAATATTATTTTTCGGTTAATATTCCGCCTCCACTGGCTACCGGGAACGCGCTGCCGGGAATGGCGAAAAAAGCCGTTGAGATGTTACTGAAGCCGCAGTGGGCCGGGAAACTTGTCTTTGAATTAGCTGAAGCGATTGATGTGACAAAGGATCCAAATATTCCTGTCACTCTTCAGCGTTTACGCGCCGAGGGGTGTCGGCTGTTTCTGGATGATTGCTTTTCCAGAGATTACGCTATGTTACCCATCCGACAGATTAATGTTGACGGATTGAAGCTTGACCGCGATATAGTTGAGCACTTTGTTGCTAACGACAATGACTATAGCATTATTAAAGCGATACAGATATACAGCGACATGACGGGAAGGGAATGCGTTGCGGAAGGCGTCGATAGCGAAGAAAAATTTGAAAAACTTGTCGCGTTAGGTGTTAAACGCTTTCAGGGATATTATCTTTCCCGGGCGGTTAAAGAAGAAGAGCTTGATCGAATGGTACGGCTATTTAGTTAATGGGTTCACTATGCTGGTGGTACGACAGAGAAACTTTTCTACCACCAGCAAAAACAGTCACTCACCAGCGCAATAATCTGTTATCAGATATCATCGCGCGTAAAACCGACAACAATTTCAAGCGTATTTCGAATGACATCGCAGGCTTCGGGCTCCTCGGTAATTTCGAGGGCGTGAATCAGTTGCAGGATAATCTCTTTATTAGAGAGATTGTCACCGGTCAGCATAATACAGCGTATTGCCGAGCCCAACACTTCAACCTCACCACTGAGATGTTTTCCTACATTAAGAAAATGTTCCGCCAGTCCTTTATCGTGCAAGGCTTCAAAATTATACGTCTGCTGCATAATCGCTTTACTCATGGTGGTCACCGTTTCGGTTAAAATTAGTGTTTCTTGTCTGGGGTCAAAAGCGTGTTGTGAGTAAAGAGAGATCGCATGCGACCCATGTCATAATTGCCCATCACTCTTCCCCGGTCGTGCGAGACGCCGGTTACACGCTGGCGCACTTCATCTTCAGCGGCAATCAATGCATTTTTACGTTCATCATTTGATTCAACGTTAGCCATCGCCCGCAGGCGATTAGCAAGAGACACAAAGGTAATAGGTCCGTTCTCTTTCAGTATGGATAATACGGCCTCACCGATAAGGTCATCCTTAAGTCGTTCAAATTTAGTTCTATGCATACCTTCAATCTCACTCTGCTACACGCGGCAGGCTGTAGCATGGGGTTAGTCATCGCATTCAGAAGCTCTATTCTCACTCAGCATGACTAACTTAGTAAGTTAAAAAACAGTGTTCAGGTTAACGCTCGAAGAAGAGGGCTATCAAACCGTTGTAGTGCGCTTTCTCAACGTCAGACGTGGATTCTTCAATTCTGCGCAACAGCTTTGTACAAATTGTCATTCTGCTCAGTTGTACATTTTCTTTGATGATCTCACTGACGATGGCACCAAGGGTTTCCTGCTGTGTTGGGACGTTATCCTTGTTAAAATACAAGGTTATAGCGCTTTCTGCTGTAGAGGGAGCATGGTTGCGACGCATAATTTTCCACCGTTAACAAACAATTTTGTAACATCACTGGCATCGAATTTATACTATATGGTCAAATCTGTACATCAAAATTGTACAACTTTTTCGTATGGATTGAGCTTTTATCAGGAGAACTATCAAGATTAGGGGGGGGGAAGAGAAGGAAAGAGGGGGAAAAGAAAAGGCCCCGGAGGGCCTGAAATTATTTACGTCCCAACAGAAGTCCCAGAACGATACCTACCGCACCCGCAGCGATTAAGCCCGTTAACGGGTTATTTCTGACGGCTTCAGTAACATCCGAGACGGCATCACTGGCCTGGGCAGCATATTTTTTCGCTGCACCTTTCACCTGGTGTTTAGGGGAGTCAACGAATTCACCAAACTGCTGCTGCGCAGAGCCGGATAATTCATCAAGTTTGTTTTTGGCTTTATCGCCAGCGTATTGTGCATTTTTATCAGTGTCGAAATCAGACATTCCAGCCTCCTTTTGTTGATAGTCTAAGGATAGACGCTGATTTCAGGCGTGAGCGAGAATTCGCTGAAATCGACGCCTGATTGCCCCTTTTTAGGATATGTCTTTCTTACATGACAACCCTAACGTCCTTAGGATGTTGTTGATCACTATTTCCCTCGCCGTCTCTCTACGCAGTGCGAAGAGATTATTTTTGTCGTGCGTGAGCGGGAAAGGTAACGTAATAACCAAGGGATGCGGCCAGGCACAGCATATAACCGAACGATTCCGAACCTTCCTCCACGGCGTTTTTCACGACACGCATATAGCCATGCTCCAGGATGGCGTGCCACAGCACCTGCATTCCAAAGAGGCGGGAGAAGACCAGTACAGCCAGCAGGCCGCTCAACAGAATACCGTACCAGGGGGATTGGGTATATTTTGCCAGCTGTTCCAGGGTAGCACGAAAATGCATAACGGGGCGAATTAACGCCAGCACAGCGGTAATCAGCGCGAACCACACCCAACTCCCATGAGAAATGAGATCAAAAAGCGCGTCCAGCTCACGAATTAGCATTGTCAGGAAAAATCCGCCCACCAGAATATTACAGTAACGCATGGATTCGTACATTTTCGCCAGACGAAAATGGAGAAAGACAATACTCGCTAATACCGTTTCCTGCATAATTTCGGTCAGTGATAATTCCGGAATATCATGGCCGACAAACCGCATATCAACCCAAAGACACAGTACAATAAGTGCGCAAGCGGCCGCCGCGCCAACGAAGAATAAAAAGCTCTTTAGTACAATCATTAACACCACCATTTTGTTTGTAGCGGGTATGTTAGGTGACGAGAATGTTATTTCTGTTCACAATGTGCCATATAAGTGCGGATTTTTAACATTTTGAGCTAAATAGGGTTGGTCGAGGTGGGGGTAAACCCTAAATATGGTTGCACCATCTCTGAGAGAGACGTTAAGGGTAAACCCCAACCGCTCGTTAAACAGCTGTAGCTGCTCAACATAGAACTCGTTGAAGCAGGTCGAATATACCAGATACAGCATTTCCGCTTCTCCACACCCGAGCTGGCAGGCGAAGAAAGAGTGGCTAAGTCAGCAGCTGGTGACCAGCACGTGTATAAGTGCTAAATGCCGCAAGGCCAATAACACCGCGGCCGCAGTTGTACAGACAGGCTATAGTGATCTCCTTTGCCTGCTCAATACGGATCTTAACTTGAGTTTAAAACTGGCCGCAATTTTTAGGTATGGCCATCTGGTTTTGAATTCATTGATAGCTACTTCATACAATGTAGAAATACACTGCGGGTATTATAATTACTATTATTAGCAATAAAATATTTGTTGTTTTTTTACTGACGTTTGATGGCAGGCCATTTTTACTAACATACAATATCGCTTCAAAAAGAAACCAGTACATAGAAATACAAACAATGAAAAATAAAGGCATTATTGTTTTTGATATACCTTCAGAGAAGGATAATATTAAGGTTAACCCTGTCATCATGCCGACCATCGTAGAAGCATATGCTTTCCCTACTTTGATAACAGGGAAAATAATGAGTGTATATATGAGTTTATTATATTTTTTCTTGACATTTATGCTGCCGACAAATCGAAGTGTCAGAGACGTAATAGACGTTGCTATTACAAGCATTGCTGCAAGAGAATGAGGGGCCATATGTTCTTCAATGATAGTTTCTATCTCCTGAGTATATTTATCACTAAGGAAATTGAAAGGTATCAATACAACCAGACTAAGAAGAAAGAAAAATAAACTATCTTTGCATAATGCATTTATACTTCGTCTTAAGAAAATGCTCATTAAAAGCCCTTAATAAAAGTTTTCATTCATAAAAAGCATTTGACATTTAAAAATGTTAACTATCGCCTATTAGTCTATTCCTCATTGTATTCTTAAGAAACCTACAGTCTTTGGTGGGGACGGGAATTTGCGTGAATGCAGAAACCTTCAAAAATGCGGATACGACGGTATTTATTACAACTATGTTTTTACAGAATGTGTCATAGCTTAGTTCAGATGTTCGAGTTAAGAAAAGAAACACACTATAAATTACATGATACCTGATACCCTCATAAAACTTAATGTTTACATTAACTTCCCATGAAGGATACAATACCCCCCTATAGTATCAGGAGGGCGTATGCCGCATTCACCCGAAGATAAAAAACGTATTCTGACCCGCGTCCGCCGCATTCGGGGCCAGGTTGATGCCCTTGAACGCGCCCTGGAATCGGGCGATCCCTGTCTCGCCATTTTGCAGCAAATCGCCGCCGTGCGCGGCGCTGCCAATGGCCTGATGGGGGAAATGGTTGAAATTCACCTCAAAGATGAGCTGGTGACGGGGGAGACCACCCCGGATCAGCGGGCTGTGCGGATGGCGGAAGTCGGCCATTTACTGCGCTCTTATCTAAAATAAATCCACACACCTCACAACAAGGGAAAGACATCATGAAATCTCGCGCAGCTGTCGCGTTCGGCCCAGGCCAGCCGCTGAAAATCGTTGAAATTGATGTTGCTCCGCCGAAGAAAGGCGAAGTGCTGATCAAAATTACCCACACCGGCGTTTGCCATACCGATGCGTTTACCCTGTCCGGTGACGATCCGGAAGGCGTATTCCCGGCGGTGCTCGGCCACGAAGGGGGCGGTGTGGTGGTGGAAGTGGGTGAAGGCGTCACCAGCCTGAAGCCCGGCGACCATGTGATCCCGCTCTACACCGCAGAGTGCGGTGAGTGTAAGTTCTGCAAATCCGGCAAAACTAACCTCTGCCAGGCCGTGCGCGCCACGCAGGGTAAAGGTCTTATGCCGGACGGCACCACCCGTTTCTCCTATAACGGCGAGCCCATTTATCACTACATGGGGACCAGCACCTTTAGCGAATACACGGTGTGCGCCGAGATCTCACTGGCGAAAGTGAATCCGCAGGCCCCGCTGGATAAAGTCTGTCTGCTCGGCTGCGGTGTCACCACCGGTATCGGCGCGGTGCATAACACGGCGAAAGTGAAAGAGGGTGACACCGTGGCGGTGTTCGGCCTCGGCGGGATCGGTCTGGCAGTCATCCAGGGCGCGGTACAGGCGAAAGCTGGCCGCATCATTGCTGTGGATACCAACCCGGAAAAATTTAAGCTCGCAGGTGAGATGGGCGCGACCGATTTCATCAACCCGAAAGACTACGACAAACCGGTTCAGGAGGTGATCGTTGAGCTGACCGACGGCGGCGTGGACTTCAGCTTCGAATGTATCGGCAACGTCGATGTGATGCGCTCAGCGCTTGAGTGCTGCCACAAAGGCTGGGGCGAGAGCATCATTATCGGTGTGGCCGGCGCGGGTCAGGAGATCAAAACCCGTCCCTTCCAGCTGGTGACAGGGCGCGTATGGCGCGGGTCGGCATTTGGCGGCGTGAAAGGCCGTACCCAGCTGCCGGGCATGGTTGAAGATGCGATGGTCGATAAAATTCAGCTCGACCCGTTCATTACGCACCGCCTGCCGCTGGAGCAGATCAACGAAGCCTTCGATCTGATGCACGAAGGAAAATCTATTCGTACCGTTATCCATTTCGGCGACAACTGATTATTCTGCCAGCGGTTTTTTCCGCTGGCATTTCTTCCCTGATCTTTTCTAAAGTGTGACCTGTCTGGCGCTTTTAACCGTAATCTAATTCTACGCCGTGCCGATGACTCTTTTACAGGCGTGTTTTTACGCATCTTACCTATAAGAGAGTCGACGGTCATGGACAACACAACATCGATGCAGGCGCAGCATAAGCTGAGTTTCTTGCACCACATCCGGCTGGTTCCGCTGTTTTCCTCCATTCTCGGTGGCATTATTCTCCTGTTTGCATTGAGCTCGGGTCTGGCAGGCTATTTCCTGCTCCAGGCCGATAACGATCAGCAGGATGTTACGGCAGAAATCCAGGTGCGCACCGGGCTGTCAAACAGTTCCAACCATTTACGCACCGCCCGTATCAACATGATCCACGCGGGGGCGGCGAGCCGTATCGCGGAGATGGAGGCGATGAAACAAAACATCGCTGAGGCTGAGACCCGCATCAGGCAGTCGCAGGATGGATTTGCCGCCTATATGAAGCGCACTATTCGCACACCGGCTGATGAAGCGCTGGACGGCGATCTGAAAGCCCGCTATGACGCCTACATCGCCGGTATGCAGCCGATGCTGAAATATGCCAAAAACGGCATGTTTGAAGCCATTATTAACCACGAAAATGAGACCGCGCGTCCGCTGGACGATGCCTATAACGCGGTGCTGCTGAAGGCGATAAAAATCCGCACCGAACGCGCCAACGCGCTGACGGCGCAGGCTCACACCCGCACCCGGCTAGGGCTGATGTTTATGTTCGGCGCGTTTGGCCTGGCGCTGGCGCTGGCGGTGATCACCTTTGTGGTGCTGCGCCGTACGGTGATAAACCCGCTCCAGCGAGCCGCTACGCGTATCGAAAATATCGCGAAAGGCGATTTGACCATGCCGGACGAACCGACCGGGCGCAGTGAAATTGGCCGCCTTACGCGCGATCTGCAAACGATGCAGCACGCGCTGGTGACCACCGTAGGCACCGTGCGGCAAGGGGCGGAGGAGATCTACCGGGGAACCAGCGAGATCTCCGCGGGTAACACCGATCTCTCTTCCCGTACTGAGCAGCAGGCGGCGGCGATTGAACAGACGGCGGCCAGCATGGAGCAGCTCACCGCGACGGTGAAACAGAACGCCGATAACGCGCATCATGCAAGTAAACTGGCAGAAGATGCCTCCGGGAAGGCCAGCCGCGGGGGGCAGATGGTCTCCGGCGTGGTGAAAACCATGGGTAATATTTCCACTAGCTCGAAGAAGATCTCTGAAATTACCGCCGTGATTAACAGCATCGCGTTCCAGACCAATATTCTGGCGCTCAACGCGGCGGTCGAGGCGGCGCGTGCGGGTGAACAGGGACGCGGCTTTGCGGTCGTGGCGAGTGAAGTTCGCACCCTGGCAAGCCGCAGCGCAAACGCGGCGAAAGAGATTGAAAGCCTGATTAATGAATCGGTGTCGCTTATCGATCAGGGTTCCGGGGAGGTGGTTGCAGCGGGCAATACCATGAATGAAATCGTCGAGGCGGTTAAACGCGTCACCGATATCATGCTGGAGATTGCAGCGGCGTCCGATGAGCAGAGCCGCGGCATCGTTCAGGTGAGCCAGGCGATTTCCGAGATGGATAAGGTGACGCAGCAGAATGCCTCGCTGGTGGAAGAAGCTTCTGCGGCAGCGGCTTCGCTGGAGGAGCAGGGCGCACGTCTGACGGAAGCCGTTGGCGCGTTTCGTCTCAACGGGGCGCACGCAGGACGGACTACAGCCGCTGCAAACGCAGCGAAACCCGCGCCTTTAACCCCGGCGGCGGTCGTCTCAGGTGATAACTGGGAAACGTTCTGAGTAAGACAGACCCGCCCTCGCGGCGGGTTCTGCGTTTATGGTCAGAGAGGCATTGATTTACGAATGGCGCTTAACAGCGTTTGGGCACCTTCAGAGAGCGGGGCATCTACCCGCGTCAGGATCCCAATCGGTTCTCCCGCGCCGGGCGATGTTACCGGCAGCGCCGTAAGCACGCCGCGTCGCAGATCGTCCTTCACCGCGCCGGACGGCACAAACCATACGTAGTCATAATCCACCGTAAGCTGGCGCGACAGCGACGCCGAGAGCGTTTCAATACACCCGGAAGGCAGCGTGCAGCCCTGCATTTGCAGCAACGCTTCCGCATTCTGACGCGGAACGGTTCCTTTTGGTGAGACCACCACCGGCCACTCCATCACACGGCTCAGGGTCACGGTGTCCTGCAACAGAGGATGATTCGGACGCACGACCAGCTTCAGCGATTCCAGGAACAGCAGCTCGTAGTTCAGGCCGCTCATCAGTTCCGGATCGGACATCCGCCCAATGCCCAGATCCAGCTCGCCTGACTTCAGGCCCGCCAGCAGCATGGTGTTATTCATGGTCGCGACCTGAAGCGTGGCGTGCTTTTGCTGACGGTGGAACTGGCCGATCGCCGCAGGCAGTATGCCCAGCGCCGCCGTTGGCAGCGCGCCCACGCGCACGATGTCGCTGGCCGGCTCCTCTTTACGGTTTAACGCCTGACCGGCGGTATTGAGGGCATCGAGAACTTTAACGGCATGCGTCAGGAACTGTTCGCCCACGAGCGTAAGCTGAGCCCCCAGACGGCCGCGATCGAACAGGCGGGTTCCGGTAAGCTGTTCCAGTTCGTTCAGCGTTTTGGAGAGTGCAGGCTGACTGAGGTTAAGGGTTTCAGCCGCTCGCCCCAGCGTTCCCTGTTGAGCGACGGCCACAAAAGTATGCAAATGGCGCAAGCGTATGCGCTGACTGAACAGACCATTTTTTTCCATAGGCGATGTTAAAAACAGAGCGACGCGGGTGACAAGTTAAGATGTTTGAATTTGATAACCTGATAGCAAAATATTTTTAACATTTGATCTGTTTGAGTTACAACCGTTTTTCGAAAATGCCCACGCTTTGACCACTCGTCTGCCTGGATCACAATTCGTAAATTCTTCCCAACGAAAGGAACGGGCTTCTCTACACTCCAGGTAGTATTCACTGGAGGCATGACATCATGGCGAACACCATCACGGCTGATGATATTCGGGAACACTTTTCGCAGGCTATGTCGGCGATGTACCAGCAGGAAGTTCCGCAGTACGGCACCTTGCTGGAACTGGTGGCGGACGTTAACCTGGCGGTTCTGGAAAATAACCCACTTTTACATGAACAACTGGCGAACGCAGACGAACTGGCGCGCCTGAATGTTGAACGTCACGGTGCGATCCGCGTTGGCACCGCGCAGGAGCTTTCCACCCTGCGCCGGATCTTCGCCATTATGGGCATGTACCCGGTCAGCTACTACGATCTCTCCCAGGCGGGCGTGCCCGTCCACTCGACGGCGTTTCGTCCGACAGACGATGCGGCGCTCTGCCGTAATCCGTTTCGCATTTTTACCTCGCTGCTGCGCCTGGAGCTGATTGAAAACGTTGCGCTGCGCGAAAGGGCGGCGGAGATCCTCTCCCGGCGCAACATCTTTACGCCGCGCTGTCTGGAACTGATCGACCTGCATGATGCGCAGGGACACTTTACCGAGGCACAGGCGCGCGAATTTGTGCAGGAAGCCTTAGAAACCTTCCGCTGGCATCGCCATGCGACGGTCGATCAGGAAACCTATCTGGCGCTGAGCAACGAACATCGCCTGATTGCCGACGTGGTCTGTTTCCCGGGGTGCCACATCAACCATCTCACGCCGCGCACGCTGGATATCGACCGGGTGCAGGAGCTAATGCCGAAGTACGGCATCGAGCCGAAAATCCTGATTGAAGGCCCGCCGCGCCGCGAGGTGCCGATCCTCCTGCGTCAGACCAGCTTTAAGGCGCTGGAGGAGCCGGTGCTGTTCGCGGGGGAACACAAGGGCACCCATACCGCGCGTTTCGGTGAGATTGAGCAGCGCGGCGTGGCGCTTACGCCGAAAGGGCGCGAGCTGTACGACAGCCTGTTAAACCAGGCCGGGACCGGCAAAGACAACCTGACCCACCAGCTTCACCTGCGCGAGATCTTCAGCGCCTTCCCGGACAGTGAAATGTTCCTGCGCCGTCAGGGGCTGGCTTATTTCCGCTACCGTCTGACCCCGACAGGTGAGGCGCATCGCCACGCTTTTCGTCCCGGCGACGATCCGCAGCCGCTGATCGAACGCGGCTGGGTTGTGGCACAGCCCATCACCTACGAGGATTTTCTGCCCGTCAGCGCGGCGGGGATCTTCCAGTCGAATCTTGGCAATGAAACGCAGGCGCGCAGCCACGGCAATGCCAGCCGCAATGCCTTCGAAGCCGCGCTCGGCTGTGCGGTGTACGACGAGTTTTCGCTTTACGAGGAGGCGGAAGCGCGCAGCAAACAGCGTTGCGGTTTGCTCTGAAACCGTTACTCTGCAAGGGTGTGATGGAAAAAGAAGGTTGGTATGGAAAATCCCTCCGCCCCTGTGGTTGAAACGCGCCAGGGCGCACTGATTGGTTTTACTGAAGGCGATACCCATGTGTGGTGTGGCATTCCCTATGCGGCACCCCCTGTTGGCCCGTGGCGCTGGCGCTCCCCGCGTCCCCCTGCACGCTGGGATGGCGTGCGTCCGGCGACGGCGTTCTCCGCCTCCAGCTGGCAGAGCAGCGAAAGCTGCCAGGAACTGGGCGGCGGCGATCCCGGCCAGTTCTCTGAAGACTGCCTGTACCTTAACGTCTGGTCGCCAGTGGCACGCGCCGATCCGCTTCCGGTGATGGTCTGGCTGCACGGCGGAGGATTTACCCTCGGCGCTGGCGGGCTGCCTCCGTATAACGGCAGGGCGCTGGCGAAGCGTGGCACGGTGGTGGTGACGATCAATTACCGTCTCGGCCACCTCGGCTTTTTTGCTCATCCGGCGCTGGAGGGGGAGGAAGAGCGCGTGGTGCATAACTTCGCACTGCTCGATCAGATCCAGGCCCTGGAATGGGTGCGCGATAACATTGCCGCGTTCGGCGGCGATCCTGAGAACATCACCGTATTTGGCGAGTCGGCCGGTGCGCGCAGCGTGCTGTCGCTGATGGCTTCCCCGCTTGCAGGAGGACTGTTCCATAAAGCCATTGTGCAAAGCGGGTACACGCTGCCCGACACCCCGCGCGAGCAGGCCATGCATAAAGGCGAAGCGATTGCCGCCCATTTCGGCCTGCACAATGCTACCGCGGAACAGCTTCGCGCGATCCCGCCTGAGGCGTTCTGGCCGCTGACCTCGCCGTTGAATATCGCCCCTGCGCCCATCGTGGGGGATTGCGTTTTGCCTGAGGCCATGCTCGACGTTTTCTTCGCGGCCCGCCAGCATCCTGTACCGGTGATGATTGGGTCGAACAGCGACGAAGCCAGCGTGATGTCGGTATTCGGGGTCGATCTGGCCGGCCAGATCCAGAAGCTTCGCCGTGAGCGGCGCTTTGGCCTGGGGCTAATTAAGCTGCTTTATCCTGGCGTGAAGGGCGATGAGGAACTTGGCAGGCAGGTATGCCGCGACATGGCCTTTACCACCATGGGATACGTGGTAATGCAGGCCCAGCAGCGGGCGGGCGGCATGTGCTGGCGATACTGGTTTGATTATGTGGCCGAAGCGGAGCACGCGACGTACATCAACGGCGCCTGGCACGGCAACGAAGTGCCCTACGTCTTCGATACCCTTGGACAGGTGGAACCTTCGCGGCAGTATGTGAATGAACGCGATCTGGCCTTTGCCGCTCAGGTGGCGGACTACTGGGTGAGCTTCGCCCGGGATGCGGGGGCACGCGATAGCCTGGCAGGGCCCACGCGCTGGCCCGCCTGCCGGAAAGGGCGGGACGTGCTGTTACGTATTGGTGTGAATAAACATGCAGGTTTTCGGCTTGAAAACCGCTTCATGCGTGCCCGTATGAGCCTCTTCAAACGGGTGATGAAACACCACGTCAGCCTCGACTGAGCAGACAGGCGCGAAACGCATCCAGCCCGTTTTCAGGGCCGGGTGCGTCGCGTAATACCAGCCGGTAGCTCGCCCCCGTTTTTATGCTCGTGTCAAAAGGGCGCATCAGCCGTCCGGCGCGCACGTCCTCCTCCACCAGCGTTTCATCCGCGATGGCGATGCCCAGTCCCTGAATGGCGGCGGTAATGGCGAGATCCATGGTTTCGAAGTGTTGATTTTTGAGCATAGCTGGCGGCGGACCCGGCTGTTTCGCTAGCCACAGCGTCCAGTCCGTTTTGTCCCGCGTGGGGTGAAGGAAGGTGAGTGCTTCCAGCGCAGAGCCGGCCCGTAGCGGGCTCATCACCGGGGTTAAGGCCTCTTCGAACAGCAGATCGCCGGCGCTCATGTGCGTCCCAAACACAATCGCCGCGTCACAGGATTCGGTTTTGAAATTGACGTTATGATCGGTGGTGGTGGTCAGCGCAATCTGGAGTTCCGGCTGTTCGCGCTCCACCTGTAGCAGACGCGGCACCAGCCAGCGCATCGCGCAGGTCGGCGCTTTCAGCCGAATTACGGTCTGGTGCGTTCGCGCCTGTTCAGCAACGTTCAGCAGGTGCTCAAAGGCAGATTGCAGCTCCGGCAGCAGGGCGCTTCCCTGTGAGGAGAGACGCAGGCCGCGCGCATGGCGCTCGAACAGCGGGAAGCCGAACCAGCTTTCCAGCGAGGCGATTTTACGGCTTACCGCCCCCTGCGTCAGACAAAGCTCCTTCGCGGCATGGGTAAGATTCAGGTGACGCGCGGTCACGATAAACGTCTCTACGGCATTAAGCGGAAATGAACGACGCGACATATCTCACCTTAGCTATGCATTTTTGTCATGGCTATTATGACAACAATTCGATTGTCCCGACAATGAAGTTGTTGTTTGAATAGTTATGCATTCACCACGAGAAGGGACAGAGGATGACTTTGAAAACGCCGGTGCAGACACGATCCAAATTGCCCGATGTGGGAACCACCATTTTTACCGTTATCGGCCAGCTTTCAGCCCGGCATAACGCCATCAACCTTTCTCAGGGTGCGCCGAATTTTTCCTGCGACCCAAAACTTATCTCCGGCGTGACCCGCGCCATGGAGGCAGGGTATAACCAGTACGCCTCCATGACCGGTCTGCAACCGCTCAGAGAGCGCATCGCGGACAAAATTGCCACGCTCTATGGCACACACTATGACCCGGCGAGTGAGGTGCTGGTGACCGCCAGCGCCAGCGAAGGGCTTTACTCAGCCATCAGCGGGCTGGTTCATCCTGGAGACGAGGTGATCTATTTCGAGCCCTCCTTTGACAGCTATGCGCCGATTGTCCGTCTGCAAGGAGCGACGCCGATTGCCATTAAACTGACGGTACCGTATTTTGCCGTGAACTGGGATGAAGTACGGGCGGCTATAACCCCACGCACGCGGATGATCATCGTCAATACGCCGCACAACCCGAGCGGACAGGTGTTTTCAGCCGCCGATCTGCACCAGCTGGCAGCGCTGACGCGCCACACCGACATCATCATTTTGTCTGACGAAGTGTACGAGCACGTCGTTTTTGATGGCGAACCGCACCACGGAATGGCGACGCACCCGCAGCTGGCGGAGCGCAGCGTGATTATTTCTTCTTTCGGAAAAACCTATCACGTCACCGGCTGGCGCGTGGGTTATTGTGTGGCACCCGCGGAACTGATGGATGAGATATGTAAAGTCCATCAATTTTTAATGTTCTCGGCCGATACGCCGATGCAGTACGCGTTTGCCGAACACATGACCGATCCGCAAACCTGGCTGTCGCTGGCGGCGTTTTATCAGCGCAAGCGCGATCTGCTGCAAAGTTTGCTCGCCGACTCACCGTTCAGGCTGCTACCAAGTGCCGGTTCGTTCTTCCTGCTGGCGGATTACAGCGGCTTTAGCGACGAGCGCGACAGCGAGATGGTGAAAAGGCTGATTGTCGAGTACGGGGTTGCCACCATTCCGCTGTCGGCGTTTTATGCCGATGGCACGGACAATAAGTTAATCCGTCTCTCTTTTGCGAAAGATGAGGCGACGTTACGGGCAGGTGCCCAGGCCCTTTGTCGGGTTACACCACGTTAAGGAATTTGAGATGAAATTACGCGCGTTAGTTGTCGGCATGGGACTGTTGTGTTCATTCTCGTCGTTTGCCGCTACCGAGTTGCGATACGGGCTGGAAGCGGAATATCCGCCGTTTGAAAGCCGCAATGCGTCAGGGGAGCTGGAAGGGTTTGACGTAGAGCTGGGAAATGCCATCTGTAAAGCCGCCGCGCTGAAGTGCAGCTGGGTTGAAACCTCGTTTGATGCGCTGATCCCCGGTCTGGTGGCGAAAAAGTTCGACGCCATAAACTCGGCGATGAACATCACCGAACAGCGTCGCAAAAGCATTGATTTCACCCAGCCCATCTATCGCATTCCCTCCCAGCTGGTGGGCAAAGCCGGTTCTGCGGTAGAGGCTACCCCCGAAGGGCTGAAGGGCAAAACCATCGGCGTTCTCCAGGGTTCAATTCAGGAAACTTACGCCAAAGAGCACTGGGAAAAGCACGGTGTCACCGTGGTGTCTTATAAAGATCAGAATATGGCCTGGGGAGATCTGCTGAATGGCCGCATCGATGCCTCGCTGGTCATGTCAGCGGCCGGGCAGGCAGGTTTCCTCAGTAAGCCGCAGGGTAAAGGGTTTGGCTTTATCGGCAAACCGGTGTCCGACGACACCATCCTCGGCAGTGGGATCGGCTTTGGGCTGCGTAAGGGGGATGAGGCCACCAAAAAGCAGCTTGATGCCGCAATTGATAAAGTACGTGCCGACGGCACGATCGCTAAACTGGCTGATAAGTACTTCCCGGGTATCGATGTCAGCGTAAAATAACCGCCTCGTTGGTCCCGGCTGTCGATGTCCAGCCGGGACATTTTTATACATAACTTTACCCCTTTTTCAGGCCGTTCTGGTCGACAGAAAATATTTCTCGGTTTGTTCAGATAATCACCCGCCAACAATTGGATTCTTAACCGTTTTTGTTTAGGCTGTGCGTTCTTTCTTGCCGTCATTTCGCTGCGCGCGAAACTCATTCACACGACCATAAGGACGTTTTCTCAGGCATGAATCGCAGACGTTTTCTCAAAGGTTCCCTGGCAATGGCTGCCCTGAGCGGCACTTCTGGCCTTGCTTCTCTGTTTTCCCAGGCGGCGTATGCTGCTGACTCCGACATTGCCGACGGTCAGAGCCGTCGCTTTGACTTCTCTGTTCTGCAATCCATGGCGCACGATCTGGCGAAAACCCCGTGGGGCGGTGCGCCGCGTCCGCTGCCGGAAACGCTGGCCACCATGACGCCGCAGGCGTACAACGCCATCCGTTACGATGAGAAGCAGTCGCTGTGGAATAACATTGAAGGCCGTCAGCTGGACGCCCAGTTCTTCCATATGGGGATGGGATTCCGCCGCCGCGTGCGCATGTTCTCGCTGGATCAAACCACCTCTCAGGCGCGTGAGATCCACTTCCGGCCTGAGCTGTTCAGCTATGGCGATACGGGCGTGGATACCAAACAGCTTGAAGGGCAGAGTGACCTCGGCTTCGCCGGATTCCGCGTCTTTAAAGCGCCGGAACTGGCGCGACGCGATATCGTTTCGTTCCTGGGCGCGAGCTACTTCCGCGCAGTGGATGATACCTACCAGTACGGCCTTTCCGCGCGCGGGCTGGCGGTGGATACCTTTACCGACACCCCGGAAGAGTTCCCGGATTTCACCTCCTTCTGGTTTGAAACCGTTAAGCCGGGTGATACCACCTTTACCGTCTATGCGCTGCTGGACAGCCCGAGCATTACCGGTGCCTATAAGTTTGTGATCCACTGTGAGAAGAGTCAGGTGATCATGGACGTCGAAAACCATCTCTATGCGCGCAAAGACATCAAGCAGCTCGGCATCGCACCAATGACCAGCATGTTCAGCTGCGGCAACAACGAACGCCGCATGTGCGACACCATACATCCGCAGATCCATGATTCAGACCGCCTGGCGATGTGGCGCGGTAACGGGGAGTGGATCTGCCGACCGCTGAACAACCCGCAAAAGCTGCAATTCAACGCCTACCTGGATAAAAACCCGAAAGGCTTTGGTTTGTTACAGCTTGACCGTGACTTCTCCCATTACCAGGACGTCATGGGCTGGTATAACAAGCGACCAAGCCTGTGGGTCGAGCCGCGCAACAACTGGGGGAAAGGATCCATCGCCCTGATGGAGATCCCGACAACCGGCGAGACGCTCGATAACGTGGTCTGCTTCTGGCAGCCGGAGAAACCGGTGCAGGCGGGTGATGAGCTGGACTTCAAATACCGTCTCTACTGGAGCGCGCAGCCGCCGGTGCGTTCCCCGCTGGCAAACGTCTACGCTACCCGTACCGGTATGGGCGGCTTCCCGGAGGGCTGGGCGCCGGGTGAAAATTACCCGAAAGTGTGGGCCCGTCGCTTTGCCATTGACTTCGTCGGGGGCGATCTGAAGGCCGCCGCACCGAAGGGCATTGAGCCGGTGATTACCCTGTCCAGCGGTGAAGCGAAGCAGGTGGAGATCCTCTATGTCGAACCGTTCGACGGGTATCGCATTCTGTTTGACTGGTATCCAACCTCTGACTCCACCGAGCCGGTGGATATGCGCCTGTTCCTGCGCTGTCAGGGCGATGCCATCAGCGAGACCTGGCTGTACCAGTACTTCCCGCCCGCGCCGGACAAACGTAACTACGTTGACGACCGGATCATGCGCTAGTCCTTATGGGTTTGTGCCGGGTGGCGGCTTCGCCTTACCCGGCCTGCTCTGGACGCATTTGTAGGCCGGGTAAGCGTTAGCGCCACCCGGCAATTAAGAGGCACTATGTCTTCAGAAATCATTCCCGTTAACCAGGAAATCGAGCTTCGCGCCGTCGAAGAGCGCTATACCACCGATCTGCATAACCTCGTAATCAAAAACAAAACCTGGCTGCAAACCGCCTTCGACTGGGCGCAGCATGTCGGCAGCGAAGAGGACACGCGCCGCAACGTGCAGAGCAATCAGATGTTGCACCAGCGCGGTTACGCCAAAATGTTCCTGATTTTCATGAAGGACGAGCTGGTGGGCGTGCTGTCCTTCAACGCGATCGAGCCTGCGAATAAAACCGGGTACATTGGCTACTGGCTTGACGAGGCGCATCAGGGGCAGGGTATTCTTTCTCAGGCGCTACAGACGTTTATGCGCTATTACGTTGAGCGCGGCGAGATCCGCCGTTTTGTGATCAAGTGTCGCGTGGATAACCAGTGCAGTAACAGTGTGGCGCAGCGCAACGGTTTCACGCTGGAAGGTTGTTTGCGGGAAGCGGAGATGCTCAACGGGCGTTACGATGACGTGAACCTCTACGCCAGAATCTTCCCGCTATAGCGCCCCCAGCAGCGGCGTCCGGGTGATCCGCGTGTCGCCGTTGATCACTTTGGCTCCCCGGACGTGAATGCTTTCACCCTCCAGCGCCTCGATAACCGCATCGTCCGTTATTTCCACCTGATGCTCAATCAGGACATCGCCGCTGATACGCGCCCGCCCCTGAATAACCACTTTGTCATCAATCAGGATTGGCCCGCCGCGTAACCACGCCTCGCCGCCTATTAATACGTGGTGTTTAATGACGCAGTTGCCTTCAACGAGGGCGTTTTCCGCGACCTGTGAACTGTACCGCACGGTCGGGATGGCATCATCCTCCAGACCGGCCAGCAGACGGGCGTTGCCGTACACTTTGGCGCAGTCGCACACCCAGACGTTATTCAGCGCGTTGCCCTCAAGAATGGCGCGATCGAACACCTCGGCACGGTGCTCAACAAAGGCCCAGGTCACCATGGCATCGCCGTAGATTTGCGCCTGATGCACAATACGCGACTGGCTGACCGTGGCTCGGTCATAAATTTGCAGGATCTGCTGACGGTCGGGTGTCAGCCCTTTGGCTGCAATCACCAGGCTGTTATGCAGCACCCGCGCGTCACCCGCGATACGACATTCCCCGCGTACGGTGGAGTGCTGAATGGTGACGTTGTCACTAATTACCGCGCCGTGACTCACCTCAGCCGCGTCAAGCCAGCCGTTGCCGCCAACGTGTGCGCGGTGGCTTACGATGCAGGGTTGGGTGAGGCGGGCGTTAGCGGATATCCTGGCCCCGGCAAACACCACGCTGTTTTCATCGTAAACCCAGCAATCCCCGTCCTGGGCGAGCGCGTGTTCATCCTCAACCCAACCGCCTTTAGTCCCGCTGGTCACATCGTTAAAATCCTTCACGGCAATAATTTGTCTGAGAGGCGTTGTGCACGGTGTTGATCCGTCCTGCCAGCGCCAGAGACGCGTTTCATTGCTAAGCCGATATTTTGTCATCGTGTTATCCCTGAAAAGCCTTTCAATAAACGTAGCAAAGTTTTGGTTTTTCGAAGTGCTGGCGTCCGCTCAGGAAACCCCTTAAAATGGCATTTAAAATACATTTTAAAGTTTAAAAAAAATGCATAACCAAAACCAACGCTTTCTTAACTTGCCCGCCGGGTATTTCGGTATGGTCCTCGGGACCATAGGCATGGGGTTCGCCTGGCGTTACGCCGGCACCATCTGGCCGGTGACGCGCTGGCCGGGCGAGATCCTGGTGGCGCTGGCGGTGGCGATCTGGTTCCTTCTAGGCGTGGCGTTTCTTACCCGTGCGGTACGGTTTCCACATAGCGTGCTGGCCGAGATGCGGCATCCGGTAATGAGCAGTTTTGTCAGCCTGTTTCCTGCCACAACGCTGCTGGTGGCCATCGGCTTTGTGCCGTGGTATCGCCCGCTGGCGCTGGGGTTGTTTAGCGTGGGCGTGGTGATCCAGCTTGCGTATGCCGCCTGGCAAAGCGCCGGGCTGTGGCGCGGCAAGCATCCGGAAGAAGCCACGACGCCGGGACTGTATCTGCCGACGGTAGCGAACAATTTTATCAGCGCGATGGCCTGCGGTGCGCTAGGCTTCCACGACGCGGGGCTGGTGTTCCTTGGTGCCGGGGTCTTTTCCTGGCTGAGCCTGGAGCCAGTCATTTTGCAACGCCTGCGCAGCGCGGGCGAGCTGCCCGCTGCCCTTCGTACCTCGCTCGGGATCCAGCTTGCGCCTGCCCTGGTGGCCTGTAGCGCCTGGTTTAGCGTCAACGGCGGCGAAGCGGACACCTTCGCCAAAATGCTTTTCGGCTATGGCCTGTTGCAACTCCTGTTTATGCTGCGTCTGATGCCGTGGTATCTGTCGCAGCCGTTCAACGCGTCGTTCTGGAGCTTCTCGTTCGGGGTGTCGGCGCTGGCGACCACCGGTTTACATCTTGGGCAGAGCAGTCCGTCAGGGTTCTTTCATGCCCTCGCTGTTCCCCTGTTTATTTTCACCAACGTCATCATCGCGATGCTGCTGGTCCGTACTTTTATCTTGCTGATGCAGGGCAAACTTCTGGTGCGCGCTGATAAGGCACTGCTTATGCAATCTGAGGAAAAATAATGACTGTCGATGAAAACTACTTTACTGAGAAATATGGGCTGACCCGCACGCACTCAGAGGTGCTGCTCAGCGCGGACATTGTTAAGCCGGGAAAAACGCTCGATCTCGGTTGCGGAAATGGCCGTAACAGCCTCTACCTCGCTGCCAATGGCCATGACGTGACGGCGTGGGATAAAAACCCGATGAGCATCGATAACATTGAGCGCATTAAGGCGGCGGAAGGGATCGCGAATCTGCAAACGGCGATTAAGGATCTGAACAACCTGACCTTTGACGGCGAATACGACTTTATTCTTTCCACCGTCGTGTTGATGTTCCTCGAAGCGAATACCATCCCTGGTCTTATCGCCAATATGCAGCGTTGCACCAGACCAGGCGGCTATAACCTGATCGTTGCCGCCATGGATACGGTGGAATTTCCGTGCACCGTCGGCTTCCCGTTTGCCTTCAAACCCGGTGAACTGAGCAACTACTACGAAGGCTGGGAGCTGATCAAGTACAACGAAGAGGTAGGGGAACTCCACCGTACCGATGCCAACGGGAACCGTATCAAGCTGCGCTTCGCCACCATGCTCGCACGCAAGCCCGCTTAACGCGCGGCCAGCAGACAGAGTTGCAGGGCAGTGCGACAGGAGGCCTCGAACGACGACAGCGGTAAAAACTCAAACTTCGAGTGGAAGTTATGGGCGCCGGTGAAGAAGTTCGGGGTGAGCAAGCCTTTAGCTGACAGGGCCGCCCCGTCCGTGCCACCGCGCATGGGGATCGGTTTTGGGGTGATGCCGAGCGACTCCATTGCCTCGAACATCAGGTCGATCGCGCGGCGGTCTTCGCCAATCGCATTGCTGATATTGCTGTAGGTATCTTCAATGCGATACTCCACGTTTGCCGTGGGATGCTGCGCGGCTATTTGCGCCGCCACATCGGCAATGTGCTGCTTGCGGGCGGCGAAACCATCTTTGTCAAAATCACGAATGTTGGCTTTCAGCACCGCTTCGTTTTGCCCGGCCTGGATGCCGTTAAACCAGATATAACCTTCGCGCCCCTCGGTGCATTCCGGGGTTTGCTGGCGATCGAAATGGCTGATGAAATCTGTTGCCATCAGCAGCGGATTGACCAGCACCCCTTTGGCGGACATCGGGTGCGCCGTGACGCCGGTAAAGCGAATTTCAGCCGCCGCCGCGTTAAAGTTCTCGTAAACAATTTCGCCCAGCTCGCAGCAGTCGATGGTCCAGGCAAAATCGACGTCGAAGCGCTTTAAATCCAGCGCTTTCGCGCCGCACAGGCCAATCTCTTCATCGGGCACAAACGCCACCACAATATCGCCATGGTTGTGCTCAGCGGTGAGGTTTTCCAGCACCGTCATGACCACGGTGACGGCCGCTTTATTATCTGCGCCTAATACGCTGGTTCCGTCGCTGAAAATAATCTCCTCATCATGATAAGCCAGAATTTCCGGGTGCTCTTTTACGCGCAGCCAAATATCTTTCTCTTTATTCAGACAGAGATCATCCCCCGTAAAGGTTAATATTTGTGGATGAATATCCGGGGATAAACCGACGTCGACGGTGTCGATATGGGTAATAAAACCAATACGCGGCGCGCCGGGAACATTACCTTTTTTCACGGCGGTAACGGTGGCGAACTCATCAATCACAATATCGTCTAACCCCAGCGTTTCCAGCTCCTTCGCCAGCTCCCGCGCCATGTCGTGCTGGCCCGGGGTGGAGGGCAGGGTTTTGACTTTCGGGTCGCTCTGGCTGGTGATGGCGAGATAGCGGAAAAAGCGTTGGGTTAATTGTCTGGAGAGTTCCGAGCCCATAGTGTTTCCTTCTGTATTTATTTTTCATGTGTTTGCGCCATCACTTTAATGTTATTTATGAAATGGCAAAAGAAGTAATTAGCCGTCGAATTAAAAAGACAGGAATAAATGATGAAAAGCACATTCACAATGATAACGCTGGCGCTTGCTGCACTGACGGTCAGTTCCACCGTCGCGGCAAAAACGCTGGTGTATTGCTCCGAAGGATCGCCGGAAAATTTCAATCCTCAGCTCTATACGTCGGGGACCAGCGTGGACGCCAGCGCCGTACCGGTTTATAACCGTCTGGTCGATTTCAAACCGGGCACTACCGAACTGGTACCGAGCCTGGCGGAAAGCTGGGAGGTAAGCGAGGATGGCAAGGTCTACACCTTCCACCTGCGCAAAGGGGTGAAATTCCACAGTAATAAGCTGTTCACGCCGACGCGCGACTTCAACGCGGACGACGTGATTTTCTCGTTTATGCGCCAGAAGGATGTCAATCATCCCTACCATAACGTCTCCAACGGCAGTTATTCCAACTTCGAAAGTCTGGAGTTCGGCAGCCTGATTACCGCCATTGATAAAGTTGACGATCGCACCGTGCGCTTCACCCTGGCGCATCCGGAAGCGCCGTTTGTCGCTGACCTGGCGTGGTACTTTGCCTCCATTCTGTCGGCAGAGTACGCCGATGCCATGCTGAAAGCGGGCACGCCAGAAAAGGTCGATATGCAGCCGATTGGCACCGGGCCGTTTAAGCTGTCGCAATATCAGAAGGATTCCCGCATCCTCTTTACCGCTTTCCCTGACTACTGGCAGGGAAAATCGAAGCTGGATCGTCTGGTGTTCACCATCACGCCGGACGCCTCGGTACGTTTTGCCAAAGTCGATAAGAATGAGTGTCAGGTGATGCCGTTCCCGAACCCGGCGGACCTGCCGCGTATGAAGGCTAACAAAGACATAAACCTGATGAGCAAGGCCGGTCTGAATACCGGTTTCCTGGCGTTTAACACGCAAAAGCCGCCGCTGGATAACGTAAAAGTGCGCCAGGCGCTGGCGATGGCGATTAACAAACCGGCCATCATTGAGGCGGTCTTCCACGGCACCGGCACGGCGGCAAAAAACCTGCTGCCGCCTGGCGTCTGGAGTGCCGACAGCGAGCTGAAAGACTACGATTACGATCCAGAAAAAGCGAAAGCGCTGTTAAAGGAGGCGGGGTTTGCCAACGGCGTAAGCATCGATCTGTGGGCCATGCCCGTGCAACGGCCGTATAACCCGAACGCGAAGCGTATGGCGGAGATGATCCAGGCGGACTGGGCGAAAGTTGGCGTGCAGACCAAAATCGTGACCTACGAATGGGGCGAATACCTGAAGCGCGTGAAGGGCGGGGAGCATCAGGCTGCGCTGATGGGCTGGACAACGGCGACGGGGGATCCAGATAACTTCTTCGGCCCGCTGTTTACCTGTACGTCCGCCAACGGCGGGTCGAACTCGGCCAAATGGTGCTATAAGCCGTTTGATAACCTGATTGCCGAAGCTAAATCGATAACCGATCGCGATAAACGCGTGGCGCTGTACAAGCAGGCGCAGCAGATGATGCACGATCAAATGCCGGCGGTAATGATTGCCCACTCGACGATTTTTGAGCCAGTCCGTAAAGAGGTCACGGGCTATGAAATTGATCCCTTCGGCAAACACCTGTTCTGGCAAGTGGACCTGAAAGAGTAATTTTCACTGCCCGGTTTCGGTCGGGCAGTTTTTTCGCTATTTGTGCTGTCTTCGTCATTTTTTGCCACAACACATCGCCCCATTTTTTGTTATAACTTCAAGTGCATACTTGCAGATAACATGGAATACCATCATGCGTACTCACACTTTTTTTAAAGTTGCAGTGCTTTCTGGTCTGTTGGCCCTTTCAGGCTGTGCGTCCAAAGTCGCAGCCCCCGATCAATATTCAGGCTTTTTAAAAGATTACTCAGGCTTGCAGGAGATGAAATCTGCAACCGGGAAGCCAACCCTGCGTTGGGTTGATCCTTCTTATAATGAGGCGAATTATGACAGCATTATCTGGACGCCGATAACCTATTACCCGACGCCAAAACCGACCACTCAGCTTGGGCAAAAAACGCTTGATGAGCTGTTGAATTATACCAATACCAAACTGAAAACCGCGATTGGCCAGCGTAAGCCGATTGTGACGACGCCGGGCAAACATAGCCTGATCTTCCGCGGCGCCATCACGGGTGTGAGCTCAGACAAAGAAGGTTTGCAGTTCTATGAAGTGGTGCCTGTCGCGCTGCTGGTTGCGGGTACGCAAATGGCCACGGGCCATCGTACCATGGATACGCATCTGTTCTTCGAAGGTGAGTTAATCGACGCGGCTACGAACAAACCGGTGATTAAGGTTGTTCGTAAGGGGGAAGGGAAAGAGCTGGCGAACGAGAATACGCCAATGGGCTTCGGCACCCTGAAGCAGGTTGTGGATGACATGGCAACGGATGCCACTATGTTTGATGTTCATCAGACAGCAAATTAATAAAAAAAGGCCTGCATTTTCGCAGGCCGTTTTTTATGCCGTCCGCAGGCGGCGGAACCAGGTTTCCGGCTTCGTAAACATCACCATATTCCCCCCCAGTATCAACAACAGGCCGACGATCCCGTTGAGATGCCACACGTAACCCTCGTACACCGTTGAAATCGACAGCGCCACCAGCGGGAACAGCAGGGTGCTGTAGGCGGCTTTACCGGGACCAATGCGGCCTACCAGCGTAAAGTAGGCGCCGAAGGCAATCACCGAGCCAAACAGCGCAAGATAGAGCAGCGCCCCCATATAGCTCACCGTCCATTCCGGCATAAAGTTATCGCCTCTGAAGAGGGCGATAAGGCCCATCACGACGGTGCCATACAGCATCGCCCAGGCGTTGGTGGTCATGGTTTCCAGCCCGTTTCGCTGATGACGCATGCTGATCATATTCCCCAGCGAGAAGCCGTAGGTGCCGAGGGCGGAAAGCCCGATGCCCGTAAGCAACGACGCGCTCCAGCTGCTGGCGAGCAGATCGTTCCAGAACAGTGTAATGATCCCGATAAGCCCCAGCGCTGCCGCCGTCCAGAAGCGTGCGGGTGGACGCTGGCCGAAGAAGATAAAGCTGTTGATGGCGTTATACAGCACGGCCATCGAGAAAATCACCGACTCAAGGCCGGTATTGATATGGGCGGCGGCGGTGTAAAAGCACCAGAAGTTGAAACAGAAAACGCAGCAGCCCTGAAGCATGCAGTAGAGATGATCCCGCAGCGCCAGCCTGCGCAGACGGCGAAGGGCGACCAGGACGATCATCATCGTGGCGCTGGCCACGGCGAAGCGCCAGAAAATGGAGACCGGCGCTGCAACCGGCCCCTGTTGCAAAAAAATGGCGATCCAGGTCGTGCCCCAGATAACAACAACCAGCCCATAGAGTAATGCGTTCATGGTTTCTCTCTTCTCATACCGCGAAAAACAACAGTGTGGCGAAAGAAGAGGGGCCCGGCTTTCATCGCCTTGCGCCGGACTTGCAAATTCTTGCGCTTTTTTCTCGCACAATGGCTGGTAACAGGCTGCAACACTTCTTAGACTGACAGTCTGATTAATCACCTGTTTACGGCCATGTCTCTCGTTTACGACACCTTTGAAACGTTACGCCAACAAAATGCGGTGCTGCGGGAAACCGTCGCGCTCAATTCTGGCATTCAACTGGCGGCGTGGTACAACAAGCACGACACGATAACGGTGAAAAGCAACCATCACACCCTTAGCCTGTACGTGGCAGATGGCTATGAAAGCTATCAAAAAACGCCGGGTGGCTGGAAAAATGGCGGTGGGCCGGATCGTTTTTGTCTGATGCCGGAAGAGAGCGAATCCACGTGGGATATTCGTGACGACCTGTCGTTCGTGCACCTCTACTGCACCGATGAACACCTGCGGGACGTGGGGGAGAAAATCTGGGATAAACGACCGCTATCGCTGACGCTGGAGGAAAAAATATTCGGCAGCGATCCTAAAATCACCGCCCTTTATCGCCAGTTTTTGCTCGGCTGCGACTGGCAGCAAAACGCCAATCAGCTCACCCTGAGCACCGCGTCGACCTTATTGCTGACGCATTTAGTCCAGCACTATTCCAGCGTACAGTGGAAGCTGCCGGTAGTGACCGGCGGGTTATCGCCGTTTGTGCTGCGCAACGTGCTGGCCTTTATCGAGGAAAACCTGGCGCAACCCTTAACGCTGGCGGAACTGGCGGGCCAGGCCGCACTCAGTGAGTATCACTTTGCGCGGATGTTCCGCCAGTCGATGGGCCTGGCGCCGCATCAGTACGTCATGCAGCGCCGCATGGAGAAGGCCAAAGCGATGGTGCAGCACACGACCACGCCGCTCACCGACATCGCGCTGGCCTGCGGATTTAACTCCGCCAGCCATTTCAGTAACCGTTTTCGCAGCATGACCGGCATTACGCCGTCACAGCTACGCGCGGCGAAGGCGTGAGAAGACGGCGTAACAGATCCCTCCCAACACCAGCCCCCAGAAGGCGGAGCCAATCCCCAGGAGCGTGACGCCGCTGGCGGTCATCAGGAAGGTGACGATCGCCGCGTCGCGCTCTGCTTCATGATTCAGTGCCTGATACAAGCTCCCGCTGATAGTGCCGAGCAGGGCCAGCCCGGCCAGCGTCTGGATGCCGCTCGGCGGCAGGGCGGCCATCAGCCCCGAAATCGACCCGCCGAACACCCCCGCCAGCAGATAAAACCCACCTGCGGCCGCCGCAGCCAGCCAGCGTTTACTGGCATCCGGGTGGGCGTCCGGGCTCTGGCAGATGGCGGCGGTGATGGCGGCGATGCATATAGAATAGACGCCGAAGGGGGACAACAGCAGCGCCAGCCCGCCTGTGGCAACGATCAGCGGTGAGACCGCCAGCGGATAGCCCGATGCCTGCATAGTGGCGAAGCCGGGCGCATTCTGCGACGCCATGGTCACCAGGAAGAAGGGTAAGCCGATGCTGATCAGGCTGGTGAAGGTGAACGCAGGGGCAATGAATTCCGGCATGATGACCGATAACGTCATCCTGTTCGTGACAACGTCACCTCCAGCCCAGGCAACGAACACGCCCACCAGCAGCGTGGCGACAATGGCGTACCGGGGCGCTACGGCTTTGGCCACCAGCCAGGCGGCCAGCATACTGCCGCAAAGAAAAATGTGTCTCTCAAGATTGCTGAATGCCTTCAGGCCAAACTGTAACAGCACGCCCGCCAGCATAGCGGCGGCAAGCGAGTGCGGGATCAGTTTCATCAACCGGGCAAACAGGCCGGTGACGCCGCACAGCAGAATCAGCGTATTCGCGAATATAAATACCCCGATGGTTTCCGCCAGCGTCACGCCATGCAGGCTGGTGGCGAGCAACGCCGCGCCAGGAGTCGACCAGGCGGTCAGCACGGGGGCTTTATACCACCACGACAATGCCAGCGTGCTGATCCCCATCCCGAGCCCTAGCGCGGTCATCCATCCGGCGATTTGCTGTGTACTGGCGCCAGCCGCCGCAGCCGCCTGCCAGATAATGGCGGCAGAGCTGGCATAGCCCACCAGAACGGCAACAAAACCGGCCAGCACGGCAGGAAAGAGAGAGGCAGTCGATCGCATGGAAACTCCGTTGTGCGTTATAACGTCCGGGATAAGGTATCACTGTGCGCTATAGCGTACAAGTGGTATGCTTTGCCGCAACGGGAGGAACTATGGATATCACTCAACACCTGGCAACCACACTGAAAGCGCTGCGTCAGGCGCGGGGCTGGAGCCTGTCAAAACTGGCGGAAGAGACGGGCGTGTCGAAAGCGATGCTTGGGCAAATCGAACGCAATGAGTCCAGCCCGACGGTCTCTACCTTGTGGAAAATCGCCACCGGGCTGAACGTACCTTTTTCGGCGTTTATCACTCCAGAAAGCGAACCGCAGGCGGTGTTCGATCCGCAGCAGCAGGCGATGGTGGTGAAACCGCTTTTCCCCTGGGATGAACAGCTTAAGTTCGACCATTTCTCCATCACCCTGTCGCCCGGCGCGCTGAGCGAGTCCACGCCGCACGAAGCCGGGGTGATCGAACATGTGGTGGTGATAAGCGGTGAGCTGGATATGCAGATCGACGGTGTCTGGCGCACAATATACGCTGATTCCGGCGTGCGTTTTGCCGGCGATAAACCGCACGCGTACCGCAACAGCAGCGCCCGGACGGTGCATTTTCACTCCCTGATCCATTATCCCCGCTAAAGCGTCGCAAAACGGTTTCACTGACACAGACTTCTGACTACAATAGCCGCCATTTTGACCATAACGGATAACGACGAAGTATGCGCCTGCACTCCCATCATCTTGAACTGCTAAGCCCGGCCCGCGACGCCGCCATTGCCCGTGAAGCCATTCTTCACGGTGCGGATGCCGTCTACATTGGCGGCCCTGGCTTCGGTGCCCGGCATAACGCCAGCAACAGCCTGCGCGACATTGCCGAGCTGGTACCGTTCGCTCACCGTTTCGGGGCGAAGGTGTTTGTGACCCTGAACACCATTCTTCATGATGATGAACTGGAGCCCGCGCAGCGTCTGATCACCGATCTCTACCAGACCGGTGTTGACGCCCTGATCGTTCAGGATATGGGTGTTCTGGAACTGGATATCCCGCCGATTGAGCTGCACGCCAGCACTCAGTGCGATATCCGCACCGTCGAGAAGGCGAAGTTTCTTTCGGACGTCGGGTTTACGCAGATTGTGCTGGCGCGCGAGCTGAACCTGAACCAGATCCGCGATATCCATCAGGCGACCGACGCGACCATTGAATTCTTTATCCACGGTGCGCTGTGTGTGGCCTATTCCGGGCAGTGTAATATCTCTCACGCCCAGACGGGGCGCAGCGCTAACCGGGGCGACTGCTCTCAGGCCTGCCGTCTGCCGTATACCCTGAAAGACGATCAGGGCCGCGTGGTGGCATTCGAAAAACACCTGCTGTCGATGAAAGATAACGACCAGACGGCGAACCTCGGTGCGCTGATCGATGCTGGCGTACGCTCCTTCAAAATTGAAGGGCGCTACAAGGACATGAGCTACGTGAAAAATATCACCGCCCATTATCGTCAGATGCTGGATGCCATCATCGACGATCGCGGTGATCTGGCGCGCGCCTCCGCCGGGCGTACAGAGCATTTCTTTATTCCGTCTACGGACAAAACCTTCCACCGCGGCAGCACGGACTATTTCGTGAATGCCCGTAAAGGGGATATTGGCGCGTTCGACTCACCGAAGTTTATCGGCCTGCCGGTGGGTGAAGTGCTGAAAGTGGCGAAAGATCATCTTGACGTTCAGGTGACAGAGCCGCTGGCGAATGGCGATGGTCTCAACGTGATGATCAAACGTGAAGTGGTGGGTTTCCGTGCCAATACGGTGGAGAAAACCGGCGAAAATCGCTATCGCGTCTGGCCGAACGAAATGCCTGCCGATCTCTACAAAGCCCGTCCTAATGCGGCGCTTAACCGTAACCTGGATCACAACTGGCAGCAGGCCTTGCTCAAGACCTCCAGCGAGCGCCGCATTGCGGTGGATATCGCGCTGGGGGGCTGGGAAGAGCAGCTGATCCTGACCATGACCTGCGAAGACGGCATCAGCGTGACGCATACGCTCGACGGCCTGTTCGAGGTGGCGAACAATGCGGAGAAAGCGCTCAACAACCTCAAGGATGGCGTGGCGAAGCTGGGGCAGACCATTTATTACGCGCGCAATATTGAGGTGAATCTGCCGGACGCGCTGTTCGTGCCGAACAGCCTGCTGAACCAGTTCCGCCGTGAAACGGCCGAGATGCTGGATGAAGTACGCCTGGCAAACTATTCGCGCGGCAACCGTAAGGCCGAAGCGGTGCCTGCGCCGGTCTACCCGGACACGCATCTTTCTTTCCTCGCGAACGTATACAACCACAAAGCGCGTGCGTTTTATCATCGTCACGGCGTGCAGCTGATTGACGCCGCGTATGAAGCGCATGAAGAGAAGGGCGATGTGCCGGTGATGATCACCAAACACTGCCTGCGGTTTGCTTTTAACCTTTGTCCGAAACAGGCGAAAGGCAATATTAAAAGCTGGAAAGCGACGCCGATGCAGCTGGTGAATGGCGATGAAGTGCTGACGCTGAAGTTTGACTGCCGTCCGTGTGAAATGCACGTTATCGGCAAGATGAAGAATCACATCTTCAAAATGCCGCCGCCGGGAAGCATTGTGGCCTCCGTCAGCCCTGACGATTTGATGAAGACCCTGCCGAAGCGTAAAGGCAGCTAACCCGCAGAGTGGGTATCCGGTTTGCGCGATTTCTGCCAGGCATGGTGCTCGCGCAACCCCTCCGCAGACTCCTCAGCCGCGCTGCGTAACTCGTCGCTGTCAGCTTCATGACGAAGCTGATGGTCGGCGTTTTTCACATACACAAATTCATGCCCTTTGTGCTCCGCCATAATCTGTCCTGAGAACAGGGCGCTAATCACCAGCAGTAGCGAAAATTCTTTTCTGAACATCATTTATCCCCTGAAAATACGCTACGGTCATCGTAGGGATAATTTCATAGAGTAATTATTCGACTCTTTAAATTTGAGAAAATAGAGTGTCAAAAATTGTGGTCGCAATAAAATGCGCTTAAGACTATTCTTAAAAGCGATATCGACGTTGTAAACTCCCATTTCTGGTATGCAAAGAGCAACTAGATTTATTGGGAAATCATTTACAATAAGATTTTTCTGGCTAAGGATTGGATCGAATAAATGAAAAAAATAATCGTGCTATCACTTCTGGGCGTAGTGGTTGCGGTGGGTGCTGCGGCCAGCATCTATTCAAATGAAGAACCAGAATATATTCAGTCAGCAAAAAGCCGTGTCGGATCGTATTTAACCAGCGATTACGGACGTGTCGAATGTAATAGCACCCAGGTAAGTGAAGATCGCTGGGAGCTGGGCTGTACCAATAAGGCGAGAGGCAAAACCTTCCAGTTCGCCGTTTACCCACCCGAGCAGGCACCGTATGGGGTCTCTCGTGCGTTTTATCTCGAAGCGATTAATGATGATGCCCGCCAGAGTGCAGATCAGGGGCTGATGCGTTATCTGCAAATTAATACCAAAGCGGGTTAATCGATTCGTTTATGCTTCGTTGAGGCTCACAGTGGTAGATTGCTGGTGATCCACATCCCGGTAGGGAATACCGGAGCGTAGATACCAAAATACAAATCTATCCATGCAAGCATTTACCGCCAGATTATGGCGGTTTTTTTTTGCCCGTTTATCGTACCGGCTGTAAAAATTGTTTGCGATATTGCGCGGGCGAAAGCGCAAATTGCTGCCGGAAATGGTGGCGCAGCGTGGCGCTTTGTCCAAATCCGGTTTGTTCCGCAATATTATCAATGCTGAGCCGACTGTTTTCGAGATAATCTTTTGCCCGCTGCAATCGCGCAGTCAATAACCAGCGCGCGGGCGTTGTCCCGGTCGCGTCCTGGAAACGGCGCAGAAAGGTGCGTTGACTCATACCCACCCGCAGGGCCAGCGATTCGACGGTATGGGAAACGGCCAGATGCTGGTGAAGATAATCGAACAGCTGGCCCAGGCGCTGGCTCTCCCGCAACTGAGCCACCGGTCGGCTAAGTTGCTGGGTTTGCGAGCCGTCCCGATGGGGCGGGATCACCAGTCGACGCGCCACGCGGTTTGCTGCCTCCATACCGTAATTCCGGCGCACCACGTGCAGACACAGATCAATCCCCGCGGCGCTGCCGGCGGAAGTGAGAATATCGCCTTCGTCCTGGTAGAGCACATCTTCGACCACGGTGATGGCGGGAAAGCGTGTTTTCAGAGCTTGCGTGTAGCGCCAGTGGGTGGTTGCCTTCCGCCTGTCAAGCAGGCCTGAGGCTGCCAGAACGAAAACGCCAGAACAGATCGAGAGTAGCTGGCAGCCGCGGGCATGCGCCGCGCGGAGCGCCTGGCAGAGCGCTTCGGGTACGGGTTCATCCAGCCCTCGCCAGCCGGGTACAACAACCAGATCCGCCGTTTCAAGCAGACGCAGATCGCCGTCGGCCAGAATACGGATCCCGCCCGTTGCCCGGAGCTCGCCGCCATCCACGCTCGCCACGGCGAACTGATACCAGTCATCGCCCATCTCCGGGCGCGGCAAGCCAAAGATTTCTACCGCCACGCCAAACTCAAAGGTACATAAACCGTCATATGCCAGCACGACCGCGCGCGGCGAGGGATGTCTTAAGTTTGTCATCTTTTTGCTGTTTTCTGGCATAGGCGGACGCATTCATGTGCTGAATTAAGGGATAGAGTAGTGTTAACACAAACACCACAAATGAGGAAGATTCATGAGCTATGTTACTGAATTTCCGGCTGCTGAGCCGCAGGAAGCCGTGGGGCATTTTCTGCGTCGTCTGAGCGTCGAGACGGACTGCGCCGATGTCCATCACGCGGTATCCAGCGGTGAGCAGGACTTTGTTCTGCTGCACGTTGTCGGGAAGCCTGAACATTTTGCCCGGCGGCATCTGCCCGGCGCGCTGCATTTACCCTGGAGCCAGATCACCGCCGAGCGGATGACAGCGTGGCCAGAGGGCACGCTGTTTGTCGTCTATTGTGCAGGCCCGCACTGCAACGGGGCGGACAGGGCGGCGCTGAAGCTGGCGCGTCTGGGTCTGCCGGTTAAGATTATGCTCGGGGGCATGACCGGCTGGGAAGATGAGCGGTTCGCGTTTGCGGGATCTTCATCACCCGCCCTGTGAACATGAATTTATTTCAACACAGATGAAATTTTCTCGTTTGTCGGCGGCGAGCCGGTATGACATCTTTTTAGGACGTTTAGACATCCAGAAGTCTAAGTGTTCAAGAGATGAATTATCACTGTGGGCAATTAACGCCGACAGACAGAGGAGATTTCCATGCAGCGACAACACGCCCCGTACCGCGCCGATGTAGTCGGCAGTTTTTTACGCCCGGACTCTGTTAAACAGGCTCGTCTGCAATTTGCCAGCGGTGAGATCGATGCCGGTCAGCTTCGCGCGGTTGAGGACGAGGCCATTCGCCATGTTGTCGAACAGCAGTGCGCCTGCGGCCTGCATGTGGTAACGGACGGTGAATTCCGCCGCGCCTGGTGGCACTTTGACTTCTTTGACGGGCTACAGGGCGTAGAGCGTTATGATTCGCAGCAGGGCATTCAGTTCAACGGGGTGCAGACCAAAGCCCACGGCGTGCGCGTAACGGGCAAACTGGGCTTCGGCGATCATCCTATGCTGGAAGATTTTCGCTACCTCAAAAGCATCAGCGGTAACGCACAGCCGAAGATGACCATTCCGAGCCCGAGCGTGCTGCACTTCCGCGGTGGCCGCAAGGATATTGATGCCACGGTCTACCCGGATCTGAAGGATTACTTTGACGATCTGGCGACAACCTGGCGCGATGCCATTCGGGCCTTTTACGATGCAGGCTGCCGCTATCTGCAACTGGATGATACCGTCTGGGCCTACCTTTGTTCAGAAGACCAGCGCCGCCAGATCCGCGAGCGCGGTGACGATGCAGACGAACTTGCCCGAACCTATGCCCGGGTGCTGAATAAGGCGCTGGAGGGCAAACCGGACGACCTGACCATCGGGCTGCACGTCTGCCGCGGCAACTTCCGCTCAACCTGGATTTCCGAAGGCGGCTATGAGCCGGTGGCGGAGGTGCTGTTCGGCACGGTGAACGTCGACGCGTTCTTCCTGGAGTACGACAACGACCGTAGCGGCGACTTTGCGCCACTGCGTTTTGTGCGCCCGGGTAAACAGCAGGTGGTGCTGGGGCTGATCACCACCAAGCACGGTGAACTGGAGAACCCGGAAGGGGTGAAAGCGCGTCTGGAAGAGGCTGCGCGCTACGTGGCGAAAGAGCAGATTTGCCTCAGCCCGCAGTGCGGATTTGCCTCCACGGAAGAGGGTAACAGCCTGAGCGAAGCCCAGCAGTGGGATAAAATTCGCCTGGTGACGCAAATCGCCAGCGACGTCTGGTAACGCCGTTCACAGCGCTGCATTATTACAGTGCAGCGCTGTACCATTCTGAGTCGTTTACCGTAAATCCTCTCTTCGAACCCGTTTAAATCCTGCCTCTGCAACCTGGCACCCTTTTTGCTCTCCTGAAACTGACGTTACTTTTTCTGCGTCCGGGCGGTAACGGACGTCTTCGCACAGCTTTCTTTTTCAGGAGTGAAAATATGCACCGTCGTACCTTTATAAAAGCGTTCGCCTTGTCCGCCTCCGTGGTCGCCATGGGGGTCAGTTTTGGCGTCCAGGCCGCAGAGACCATTAAAGTCGGGATCATGCACTCACTCTCCGGCACGATGGCCATTTCAGAAACGCCCCTGAAAGATGTCGCCCTGATGACCATCGATGAAATTAACGCCAAAGGCGGCGTGCTCGGGAAAAAGCTGGAGCCGGTGGTGGTTGACCCGGCCTCCAACTGGCCGCTGTTTGCCGAAAAGGCCCGCCAGCTTCTGAGCCAGGATAAGGTCGCCGTGGTGTTTGGCTGCTGGACCTCCGTATCGCGTAAATCGGTTCTGCCGGTTTTTGAGGAGCTGAACGGTTTGCTGTTCTATCCGGTGCAGTACGAAGGTGAAGAGATGTCACCTAACGTCTTCTATACTGGCGCGGCGCCTAACCAGCAGGCGATCCCGGCGGTGGAGTACCTGATGAGCGAGGACGGCGGCAGCGCGAAACGCTTCTTCCTGCTGGGAACGGACTACGTTTACCCGCGCACCACGAACAAGATCCTGCGCGCCTTCCTGCACTCGAAAGGCGTGGAAGATAAAGATATTGAAGAGGTCTACACCCCATTTGGTCATAGCGATTACCAGACCATCGTCGCCAGTATCAAGAAATTCTCTGCGGGCGGTAAAACGGCGGTGGTCTCCACCATCAACGGTGATTCCAACGTGCCTTTCTATAAAGAGCTGGCGAACCAGGGGCTGAAAGCCACGGACGTGCCGGTTGTGGCGTTCTCGGTGGGCGAGGAGGAACTGCGCGGCATTGATACCAAACCGCTGGTGGGTAACCTGGCGGCGTGGAACTACTTTGAATCCGTCGATAACCCGACCAACCAGACCTTTGTCGCGGCCTACAAAGCCTACGCGAAAGCCCATAAGCTGCCGAATGCCGATACCGTCGTCACCAACGATCCGATGGAAGCGACCTACGTCGGCCTGCATATGTGGGCGCAGGCGGTTGAAAAAGCGGGGACAACCGACGTGGACAAAGTGCGCGCGGCAATGGCGGGCCAGTCGTTCAACGCGCCGTCCGGCTTTACGCTGACCATGGATGCCACCAACCACCACCTGCATAAGCCCGTCATGATTGGTGAAATCGAAGGCAACGGCCAGTTCAACGTCGTCTGGCAAACCGAACAGCCGGTACGCGCTCAGCCGTGGAGCCCGTTTATCGCCGGGAATGACAAAAAACCTGATCAGCCGATGAAAACCGCCAGCAACTAAGCCACCACCAGGGAGAGACGTCATGAACGCCATGCGCATGATGATTGCGATTGTGTGGCTTACCGGACTGCTGCCAGGGATGGCGCAGGCATCGGATGCCGATGATTTTGTTGCCGCTAGCCGCAGCCAGCAAACCGCCATGCTGACCCGCTGGGCAGCCACGCCGGAACCTGCACGTTTGCCGCTGCTTAAGGCGCTGCAACAGGAGAACCTTTATACCGACAGCCAGAAGAAGGCATTTACCCGCATCGACGGCGAAATGGTTGCCCTGGGCGCGGCAAAGAGCGCCGAAGGAACGACCAAAGCCGTGCGGCTGACCAACCGGCTGCGCGTGTTAACCGTCACGGCGCTGGCGACGCATCAGCTTGTAAGTGACAGTGTCACCGAAAGGCGTCATGCCGCGCGGCAACTTCAGCGTGACGCCCAGCCGGATATGCTCGGGTTTCTGCAACAGCGGGCTAATCGCGAAACGGACGACGTCACCCGACAGTCGCTGAGGCTGGCGCTGGCAAATCTTCAGCTGGCGAGTCCGCAGGCGGAAACGCGCCTCAACGCGGTTGAACTGTTGGGACAGTCTGACGATCCGGACGTTCAGGCCACGCTGACGCCGTTCACCCGGGCGCAAACCGAGCCGGACGCACGGGTACGTGCCGCCGCCGCTGAGAGCCTGGACCGTATTCAGCACCGGCTGATGTGGGGTGAACTGCTGGGACAGGCCTTCATGGGCCTGTCGTTGGGGTCGGTACTCTTGCTGGCCGCGCTCGGGCTGGCTATCACCTATGGTCTGCTGGGGGTGATTAACATGGCCCACGGCGAAATGCTGATGCTCGGGGCGTATGCCACCTGGATGGTGCAGCAGGTGATGGCGCAGTGGATGCCTCAGTGGCTGGCGCTTTATCCGGTGGTGGCGCTGCCGGTGGCGTTTTGCCTGACGGCAGGTATCGGGATGGTGCTGGAGCGCACGGTGATCCGCCATCTGTATGGCCGCCCGCTGGAAACCCTGCTCGCCACCTGGGGGATCAGCCTGATGCTTATCCAGTTGGTCCGCATGACCTTTGGCGCCCAGAACCTTGAGGTCGCTAACCCGGCCTGGCTGTCCGGCGGGGTGCAGGTTTTCGCCAACCTGACGCTGCCGTGGAACCGTATTGTGGTGCTCGGGTTTGTGCTGCTGGTGCTGTTCTTCACCTGGCTCATTCTGAATAAAACGCGTCTGGGTCTGAACGTGCGGGCGGTGACGCAAAACCGCAGCATGGCGGCCTGCTGCGGCGTTCCCACCGGACGGGTAGATATGCTGGCGTTTGGCCTCGGGTCCGGCATTGCCGGGCTGGGCGGCGTGGCGTTATCCCAGTTGGGGAACGTGGGACCGGAGCTGGGCCAGGGATACATCATCGATTCATTCCTGGTGGTGGTGCTCGGCGGCGTCGGCCAGCTGGCCGGTAGCGTCGCGGCGGCCTTTGGTCTGGGGATCTTCAATAAAATTCTTGAACCGCAGATGGGCGCCGTGCTGGGCAAGATACTGATTCTGGTGGCGATCATTCTGTTTATCCAGAAACGTCCGCAGGGGTTATTCGCACTTAAAGGGAGGGTGACAGACTGATGAGCCAGCCATTGACCTTAACACTGGCGCGCAGGGCACCGCGCACCACGCAAATCTTCGGCAGTCTGCTGGTTGCGGCGCTGCTGGTGCTGCCTTTTCTCGCGCTGTTACCCGCAACGCATCCGCTGGCCGTTTCTACGTGGATGTTGACGCTCATCGGCAAGATCCTCTGCTACGCAGTTGTCGCCGTGGCCCTCGATCTGGTCTGGGGCTATGCCGGTATGCTCTCGCTGGGGCACGGCATATTCTTCGCCCTGGGCGGCTATGCGATGGGCATGTACCTGATGCGCCAGGCGGCCGGGGACGGGCTGCCCGCGTTTATGTCGTTTCTCTCGTGGAGCGAACTGCCCTGGTTCTGGTGGGGAACGCAGCATTTTGCCTGGGCTCTGGTGTTAATTGTGACGATCCCCGGCCTGCTGGCGCTGGTCTTCGGCTGGTTTGCTTTCCGCTCGAAGATCAAAGGGGTCTATTTCTCCATCATGACCCAGGCGCTGACCTATGCGGGCATGCTGCTGTTCTTTCGCAACGAAACCGGCTTTGGCGGCAATAACGGCTTTACCGGCTTTACCACGCTGCTCGGGTTTTCCGTCACGGCGACTACCACGCGGATCGCGCTGTTTCTCGCAACGGTCATGCTGCTGCTGCTGGCCCTGGGCACAGGCTACGCGCTGGCGAAGAGTAAATTTGGCCGCATTTTAACGGCGGTGCGCGATGCGGAAAACCGTCTGACGTTCTGCGGCTATGATCCGCGCGGTTTCAAGCTGCTGGTCTGGACGCTTTCCGCCGTGCTGTGTGGCCTGGCGGGGGCGCTGTACGTTCCGCAGGTGGGTATTATCAACCCGGGTGAAATGTCGCCGACCAACTCGATTGAAGCGGCCATCTGGGTGGCGCTGGGCGGCCGCGGCACGCTGGTGGGCCCGGTGATGGGCGCGGCGCTCGTCAACGGTGCGAAGAGCTTTTTCACCGTGGCGATGCCGGAGTACTGGCAGCTGTTTCTGGGGCTGATTTTCATCGCCGTGACGCTGTTTTTACCACGCGGCGTGTTCGGTCTGTTTCGTAAGGGAGAGAATTAATGCAGCCCTCTGAAGGACTCTTTACCCGCCAGCTACCGGGCGATCGTTACCGTGAGCAGACCGATCCGGTGTTGCAGCTCGAGGCCATTAACGTCAGTTTCGACGGTTTTCAGGCGTTGACCGATCTTTCGCTGAATATCGGCGTCGGAGAATTGCGCTGCATCATTGGCCCTAACGGCGCCGGTAAAACCACGCTGATGGACGTGATCACCGGCAAAACCCGGCCAAAAAGCGGGAAAGCTATTTACGATCAGTCCATCGATCTGACAGCCCTGGAACCGGCGGCCATCGCCCGTCAGGGCATTGGCCGTAAGTTCCAGAAGCCGACCGTGTTTGAAGCGCTGACTGTAGGGGAAAACCTCGAAATCGCCATGAAAGCCGACAGGTCCGTCTGGGCGAGCCTGCGGGCCACGCTCAGCGGCGAGCAGCGCGACCGCATTGACGAGATGCTGGTTTTGCTGCGGCTTGGCAGCGAGCGCGATCGCCGTGCCGGACTGCTTTCCCACGGACAGAAGCAGTTTCTGGAGATCGGCATGCTGCTGGTGCAGGACCCGCACCTGTTACTGCTGGACGAACCCGCCGCCGGTATGACCGACGCCGAGACGGAATACACTGCCGAGCTGTTCCGAACCCTGGCAGGCAAGCATTCGCTGATGGTGGTTGAGCACGATATGGGCTTCGTCGAGACCATCGCCGACCACGTCACGGTGCTGCATCAGGGGCGGGTACTGGCGGAAGGTTCGCTTCGCGAGGTACAGGCCAATGAACAGGTAATTGACGTCTATCTGGGACGTTAAGGAGAGGGGATGTTACAGGTTTGCGAACTGAATCAGTACTACGGCGGAAGTCATATTCTGCGCGGGGTGAGCTTTGAGGCGGTCGTCGGGGAAGTTACCTGCCTGCTGGGGCGCAACGGGGTGGGCAAAACCACGCTGCTGAGGTGCCTGATGGGGCTGATCCCGGTGAAAGCCGGGGAGGTCGTCTGGCAGGGAAAGACCATCACTCACAGTAAACCGCACCAGCGAGTGCAGTCCGGCGTGGCGTATGTTCCGCAGGGGCGGGAGATTTTTCCGCGTCTGACCGTAGAAGAAAACCTGCTGATGGGGCTGACGCGCTTCTCAGCGGGAAACGCAAGGAGCGTACCGGAGGAGATTTGGCAGCTTTTCCCGGTGCTGAAGGAGATGAAGCACCGACGCGGAGGCGATCTTTCCGGTGGTCAGCAACAGCAGCTGGCGATTGGTCGCGCGCTGGCGAGCCGTCCACAGTTACTGATTCTGGATGAACCCACGGAAGGTATTCAGCCGTCGGTGATTAAAGAGATTGGGCAGGTGATCCGCAGCCTGGCGAACCGGGGGGATATGGCGATCCTGCTGGTGGAGCAATTTTATGATTTTGCGGCAGAGCTGGCCGACAGCTATCTGGTGATGTCGCGCGGCAGCATCGTCCAGCAGGGGCGCGGGGAGAATATGGAGCAGGAGGGCGTTCGCGGGCTGGTTGCGATCTGAAATGTTATAATATAACATCCCTGTTCTTATAAAACGGAATGAGGATTTTGCTGTGGCTGCACAACCTGGAAAAATTGCGCTGACTTTGGGAACGCTGCTGGTAAGCGGCTCGCTTTTTGCCCATTCGCACGGTCATCAGATGACGGAGGCGGAACAGAAGGCGGCAAACGGCGTCTTTGAGGATAAAGACGTCAGGGACAGGAAGCTGTCTGACTGGGACGGAACCTGGCAGTCTGTTTACCCGTTCCTGCTTGATGGTTCGCTGGATCCGGTTTTCGAAAAGAAAGCGCAGAAGGGAGAAAAATCTGCTGCCGAGGTGAAGGCCTACTACCGCAAGGGTTACGCGACGGACGTGGACGCCATCGGCATTGAAAACAACGTGATGGAATTCCACCGAGGCAAAACGGTGAGCAGCTGCCGCTACGACTACAGCGGCTACAAAATTCTGACCTATGCGTCGGGGAAAAAAGGTGTGCGCTACCTGTTTGAATGCAAGGATAACGCGAGCGAGGCGCCTAAGTTTGTGCAGTTCAGCGACCATATCATCGGGCCGAAAGCCTCTTCACACTTCCATATCTTTATGGGCAACACCTCCCACGAGGCGCTGCTGAAAGAGATGGATAACTGGCCGACCTACTACCCGAATGAGATGTACAAAGAGCAGGTGGTGGAGGAGATGTTGCACCACTAAGGTGTTGGTTTTGCCGGGGGGCGGCTTCGCCTTACCCGGCCTGGGATTAGGGTTTTCCAGGTCGGGTAAGCGCAGCGCTACTCGACACGCTATCTTCACTTTTCACGCGCATCCCGCGCAATATCATCAGCCAGGCCGCAATGATGGCGGCCATCATAATGATAAATAATGACCAGTGCGGCAGATGGGTCAGGATGAGCCCGGTGATCATCGGGTTCGCCGCCGCGCCCAGCCAGCCCAGCGCTTGTGCGGAGAAGTAGCTCGCCTTCATGCCCGGCGGGGCGATATTGTCGATCAGCATGTATTCACCCGGTGCATAAATAACCTCACCCAGGGTGAAAATCGCTGCCGCGATCCCCCAGTAAATCAGGTTCTCGCCGGAAAGCATAAACCCCCCCAGCCCGAGGATGAAAAAAAGCGTCGCGGCGGTCATTAGCGGACGGATATTGCTGGCGGTGATCTTCCGTCCAAGCGCATATTGCAGGGTGACGACCACCGCCGCGTTGACGGGCAGCACAACGGCCACCACCTTTTCTGCGAAATCACTGTCCGCATGTGCGGCGAGGACATACTGGGAAATGCAGGTGGCGAACGATCCACCCACATACGACGCCAGCAGCCCGGAAAGCGTGTACCAGAACAGCGCCCGGTCTTTCAGCAGCACCGAGGGTTGCCATGGCATTTTCTCCTCAGGGCTGTCCGAGGCTATGCTTTTCTGCACAAAGAAATGGATAAACCCGAGCGGCAGTGCGGCGCAGAAGGCCGCCAGCAAGAACGGCAGTTGCAGGCTGTACATCACAAGCAGGGTGCCGATCGGCGGCCCGATCGTCCAGCCGATGTTCAGGAAACTGTAGTTGAGTGAGAAAACGTGCGCCTTTTCGCTGGAGGTCAGCACGTCGGCAAACCATGCTTTCAGCACCGTTGAGAAGACGGAATAGGCGCAGTTAATCAGGGCAAAGAACAGCACTACCAGCGTCACGTTATTCACCAGCGGAATGGCCACAAACCCGGCGATAAAGGCGACGATGGCGATCAGCATATAGCGTTTTTTGTCGAATTTATCCGCCAGGATGCCAAACCCCAGGCTAAACACCACGCCAATGGTCAACGCCACGGTAAGGGCATAGCCAATATTCTCCACGCTCATATCGTACACGCGTGTAAGATATATGGTCATAAAGGGCAGCGTTGCCCCGCGGCCAATTGTTAATAACAATGACGATGCCAGCAGCGCTGCGGTTGAGCGCCTGATTGATGGTTTCATTTTCCTGCCCGACAAATGCTTATGCTTTTTTGTTGTGTTATTACAGGATTATCATGGGATCGGCAGCTTGTATAGCACCCAATTTATCCGCAAGTGCTTCTCTTCAGTACCAGAATTAATGATCTTCTCGCGGGGCTATTTTTTCTGTTACCTTGAAGTGTTTACAAAATTTTAATATTTCAGGGGCGGAAAATGACGCGGAAAGACGGGCTGTTAGCGTTGCTGGTTGTCGTGGCGTGGGGACTCAATTTTGTGGTCATCAAAATGGGGTTGCACAACATGCCTCCATTGATGCTGGCGGGTCTGCGCTTCCTGCTGGTGGCGTTTCCGGCGCTGCTGTTCGTCGCCCGCCCGAAAATTCCCCTCAAGCTGCTGCTGGGCTACGGCCTCACCATCAGCTTTGGTCAGTTTGCGTTTCTTTTTTGCGCTATTAAATTCGGTATGCCTGCGGGCCTGGCTTCGCTGGTGCTTCAGGTGCAGGCGTTCTTTACCATCATTCTCGGCGCGTTTGTCTTTGGCGAACGCTTGCAGGGCAAGCAGCTGGCGGGCATTAGCCTTGCGGTCTTTGGCGTGCTGGTGCTGATTGAAGGCAGCCTCAACGGTCAGCATGTCGCGCTGCTGGGCTTTATGCTCACCCTGGCGGCGGGGCTGAGCTGGGCGTGCGGCAATATCTTTAACAAGCTGATAATGCAGCACGAGGCGCGTCCGGCGGTCTTATCGCTGGTGGTCTGGAGCGCGTTGATCCCCATCGTACCGTTTATGGCCGCGTCATTTATTCTGGAGGGGCCGCAGGCGATGCTGAAAAGCCTGGTGGAGATCGACCTGACGACTATTTTGTCGCTGATCTACCTGGCGTTCGTTGCCTCAATCATTGGCTATGGTATCTGGGGATCGCTGCTCGGACGCTATGAAACCTGGCGCGTGGCGCCGTTATCGCTGCTGGTACCGGTGGTCGGGCTTGCCAGCGCCGCACTGTTGCTGGATGAAACGCTCAGCGCGCTGCAACTGTGTGGCGCAGGGCTGATTATGGCCGGGCTGTATATCAACGTCTTTGGCTTGCGGGTGCGTCGGGCGACGCGGGTGCAGAGTTAAGGCAGAAAAAAGCCCCGCATTAGCGGGGCAAAAACGAATTACAGGTCGTGGTTGTAATACGGCACGCCTAATTCGTCGGATTTGTCGCTGCCAGCGCCCATGTGATTGAAGTCCCAGGGCGACTGGTTTTGCGTGGACGGCATAATCATGGTGTCACGATTATTTTGCTGCCCCGCACTGGGGGTTTGCTCCGCGAAGCTCTGGCCGGAAACCAGCACCAGCAAGGTGAGGGCGGCGGAGGCGATAAATTTCATGATTTCCTCGGTTACGTCTTAACAGGCGATGATTAACTGCAATGTTTTAGCGGATACAGGTAACGGGATTCACCCGGCATACTGGTAATACGGTACTTATGAGGCGGCACGTCAAAGTAGTTCTTGAACGTACGCGTCAGGGTTTGTTGCGATTCAAATCCGTAACGTTCCGCCAGATAGAGGATCGGCTCATTGCTTTCTTTCAGTTTTTGGGCAATCTCCGTCAGCTTGCGGCTGCGAATATATTGTCCTAATGAATGGCCGGTCTCTTTTTTAAACATCCGTTGCAGGTGCCATTTTGAGTAACCTGAACGCTCAGACACTTTCTCAAGGGAGAGCGGAGATTCCAGGTTATCTTCGATCCAGTCCAAAATGCTATGAATGGTGATAGCGTCAGTATTGCGTCTGGACATCGTCATACCTCTTTTTCTGTTTACGGCAGGATTTTCTTGAGTAAAAGCTCAAGCGTTGCCACTTCATCTGCCGATAAGTTTTTTGTCAGTTCCTGGTGCAGTGTTTGTCCTACTAATTGATGACATTGCTCACACATGGCCGCGCCATCGCTGGTCAGTTTCACCAGTACGCCACGTTTGTCATTTGGGTTAGGGCTTCGTTCTACCCATCCTTTACAGACGAGACGATCCAGCATGCGGGTTAACGCACCCAGATCGACAGAGAGCACCTTTTTCAGCTCAACCGGCGTGATACACACTTCGCAGCGAATGGAACACAGCACTTTAAACTGTGTTGCGGTGATATCCAGCGGTGACAGATAGTCATTGAGCAGGCGATCTTTTTTCTGATTAACCATATGAATAAGACGACCCAGTGGGATTATGTCGTTAAAGAGGTCACTGGTGCTTTTCACAATGGTTGCCCTGGCAAGTAGTTTAGTCACGGCAGATATTATTGCTCAGGCAAGTATAAGTCAACTGAATGAATCGGCCGATGCCACGAAATGCTAAAACGCTTCAGGAACTCATTCTGTACGCTTTTAAATCATACAGATAATCTGGGGTTATCAATTACGAGAGACAATTATGGTTACGCTGCGCGGATGGCTACGGACGAGGATTTGCCCCTATAATTGCGATGTTGAATAAGGATAAGGACTGCGGTGCATTATGTTGGATTTGATTAAAGCAGTGGGGCTTGGGCTGGTGGTGTTGCTGCCGCTGGCGAACCCGTTAACGACGGTGGCGCTTTTTCTGGGGCTGGCGGGGAACATGAACAGCGCGGAGCGCAATCAGCAGTCGATGATGGCCTCTGTGTATGTCTTTGCCATAATGATGGTGGCTTATTACGCCGGGCAACTGGTGATGAATACCTTTGGTATTTCGATTCCCGGTCTGCGTATCGCTGGCGGGCTGATCGTGGCCTTTATTGGTTTCCGGATGCTGTTCCCGGCGCACAAAGCGCACGAATCCCCGGAAGCCAAAAGCAAATCGGAGGAGCTTGAAAGCGAACCGAGCGCCAACATCGCGTTTGTGCCGTTAGCCATGCCGAGCACGGCAGGGCCGGGAACGATTGCGATGATCATCAGTTCCGCCTCAACGGTGCGTGATGGGTCGACATTTCCGCACTGGGTTATCACCGTTGCGCCGCCGATCATTTTTGCGCTTATTGCCATTATTGTCTGGGGGTCATTGCGCAGTTCCGGGGCGATTATGCGCTGGGTGGGCAAGGGGGGGATTGAGGCTATCTCCCGTCTGATGGGTTTCCTGCTGGTCTGTATGGGCGTGCAGTTTATTATTAACGGCGTGCTGGAGATTGTTAAGACGTATCATTGAAAACGTTGCCGGGTAAGCGCAGAGCCACCCGGCACAACAAACGTCAACCGTGGCTGGACTGCTCTTCCATCGCGACCGGCCATTTACGGAAGATAAGCACCGACCAGATCAGCGCGATCAGCGCCGGAATCGCCCCGAGATAGCCAATGGCCGACATCGATACATGCAGGCTGATCTGATTTCCCACCAGCGCACCGGCGCCAATCCCCAGATTAAAAATCCCGGAGAAGAGCGACATCGCTACGTCCGTGGCGTCCGGGGCCAGCGCCAGCACTTTGACCTGCATTCCCAGACCAATAATCATGATCGCCACGCCCCAGAACAGACTGAGGATCGCCAGATGACTCTCGCTGCCTGCCGCAGGCATCAGTAACAGCAGACATGCCAGCAGCAGGCCAATCGCACTGCTTACAAGCGCAGACGCATGCTGATTGCCCAGCTTCCCGAACAGGATGCTGCCGATAATCCCCGCGCCGCCCAGGATCAGCAGCAGAACGGTGGCAAAGTTAGCGCTAAAGCCCGCCACAACCTGAACAAACGGCTCAATATAGCTGTAGGCCGTGTAATGGGCGGTCACCACAATCACGGTCAGCAAATAGATGCTCATCAGCGCCGGTCGACGCATCAGCAACGGAAGACTTTTCAGCGAGCCGGAGTGTTCGCTGGGCAGTTTTGGCAGCAGTTTGATCAGACACACCAGGGTGATCAGCGCCCCCATGCCGATGGCAAAGAAGGTGGTGCGCCAGCCGAAGTATTGACCCACAATGCGCCCGATCGGCAGGCCTAACACCATCGCCAGCGCCGTTCCGGTGGCAATCAGGCTCAGCGCCTGGGCGCGTTTCCCCGCCGGGGCCAGACGAATGGCGAGCGATGCGGTGATCGACCAGAAAACGGCATGGGCAAACGCGATGCCGACGCGGCTGATGACCAGCACGGTGAAGTTCCATGCCATAAATGACAGCACATGGCTGGCAATGAACACCACAAACAGCCCAATCAGCAGCTTACGACGTTCCATCTGGCTGGTCAGCAGCATAAACGGCAGCGACATCAGCGCTACCACCCATGCATAGATGGTCAGCATAATGCCAACCTGTGCCGTTTCCATATGGAAGCTGGCCGCAATGTCGGACAGCAGCCCAACCGGAACAAATTCCGTGGTGTTGAAAATAAACGCTGCGATGGCGAGCGTGACCACGCGTAGCCACGCGACCCTGCGGGAAACCGTGTGTGTTGTCATAGGGATATCTGGGATTCGTTGCCTGAAAGATGAGGAGACGATCTTAAAGCCTTAAACGGCGAAAACTCAACCGTTATGTGATATGAATCACAAAATTTACCTTCATGCAGCGGTAGCGAACGCGGTTGTTTTCATTGAAGATAAAGAACAACACAACAAAAACAGGCGGTAACACAATGCAGGAGATTGATTTTTATCTGGTAGATGCGTTCAGCGCGTCCTCTTTTGGCGGCAACCCGGCGGCGGTGTGCCCCCTCGACGCGTGGCTACCGGATGAGACGTTACTGCGGATGGCACAACAGCATAACCAGTCGGAAACCGCCTTTTTTGTGTGTACCAAAGGGGGGATCGAGTTGCGCTGGTTCACCACGCTAACCGAGGTTAATCTGTGTGGTCACGCGACGCTTGCCGCGGCGTATGTTCTGTTTAACGAACTGGATTATCCGGACTCACGCCTTCATTTTGACACTGCCTCTGGTCGCCTGACCGTCAGCCGTGAAGGTGACTGGATGACGCTGGACTTCCCGGCCTGCCCGACGCAGGCACAGACGCCGCCACCGGAGTTGCTCACCGCACTCGGTATCAGCCACTACGTCGAGGCGCGAAAAGGCCGCGCCTGGGTGCTGGTACTGGAGAGCCGCGAGCAGGTGGAAGCCATTAATCCGGATTTCTCCGCCATGACGCCGGGGGAGCATAAAGTGGCCGTCACCGCCCGGGACGAAGGAGAATACGACTTTATCAGTCGTTTCTTCTCGCCGGGCGTGGCCGTGCCGGAAGATCCTGTCACCGGCTCCGCGCACACCATGCTGATCCCTTACTGGAGTGAACGGCTTGGCAAAACACAGATGTTTGCCCGCCAGGTTTCCGCCCGTGGAGGAGACGTACGCTGCGAACTCAAGGGCGACCGCGTGCGGATGGGCGGGCAGGCGGCGCTGTATCTGAAGGGCACAGTATTTCTGCGCTGAATAAATCTAAGAGGAACAAATGATGCAGGAAATTGATTTTTATCTGGTAGATGCCTTCAGCGACAGGGCGTTCGGCGGCAATGCGGCGGCGGTGTGTCCGCTGGAAGCGTGGCTATCGGATGAGACGCTGCTGAAGATGGCGAAGCAGCATAATCAGTCAGAGACGGCGTTTTTTGTCCGAACGGATAACGGGTTTGAGCTGCGCTGGTTTACCACGCAGGATGAAATTAACCTCTGCGGCCACGCAACCCTCGCGGCTTCTCACGTTATTTTTGAATACCTGGATTATCCGCATACGGAAATCACCTTCACCACGCGCTTTGTCGGCGAACTGACGGTACAACGCAGCGGCGACTGGCTGACGCTTAATTTCCCGGCGTGGTCAACCGAGGTTGTCGATACTCCACCCCCAGTGCTGTTCAGCGCGCTGGGCATTAACGCGGCAAACGAGGTGCGTGTGGGGCGTGACTACATGGTGGTGCTCGACAGCCAGCGGCAGGTGGAGGCGCTGACGCCGGATATCACTGCCATGCTCCCGCTGGGGAAAATGGTCTGCGTTACAGCGCCGGGAGATGAGTATGATTTCGTCAGCCGCTTCTTCTGTCCGGGGGAAGGGGTGCCGGAGGATCCGGTGACGGGATCAGCGCACAGCATGCTGATCCCGTACTGGAGTGAAAAGCTCGGAAAAACGCAGATGTCGGCCCGCCAGGTCTCCTTGCGCGGCGGGGATCTGCGCTGCGAGCTGAAAGGCGACCGCGTGCTGATTGGAGGGCAGGCCACGCTGTATATGAAGGGAAAAATTTTCCTTCGACTCCAGGACTACGTTCAACTTTAACAACTGGGCGCAGGTGGCTGACGCTCGTTCAGCAGCGCGATAAATGCCTCCAGCTGGCGAGTCATCGCCCCGCGTCGCCACACCAGCCAGGTGGTGAGCCAGCGCCAGTTTTCCGCCAGCGGCCACGCTGCCACCTGATGATGCCCCGGCATGCTCTCCAGCATGGAGCGGGGCATCAGCGCAATGCCTGCCCCGGCAATCACACAGGCGAGCATCCCGTGGTAGGACTCCATCTCATGGATCCTTCCCGGCGTTACGCGGTCGGCATGGAACCAGCTCTCCAGATGACGCCGGTAAGAACAGTTGGCGCGAAAGGCATACACGTCGCTGCCGCTCACCTGCGTGGCTTTTGACACTTCCGCGTGGCCCGCAGGGGTGACCAGCATCATCTCTTCCCGGTAAACCGGCATTCCTTCCAGTTCCGGGTGCGAGAGCGGCCCGTCGACAAAGGCGGCGCTAAGCGTCCCTTCAAGCACGCCGTCAATCATCGTACCGGAAGGCCCGGTGGATAACGCAAACTGAATGCGCGGATAGCGCTGGTTAAACCGCGCCAGACTTTCCGGAATGCGTACGGCGGCGGTACTTTCCAGCGCGCCGAGCGAGAATAATCCCTGCGGTTCATCCCCGGCGACGACCATTCGCGCTTCGTCGACCAGCGCCAGGATCTGTTTGCTGTAGCGCAAAAAATTGTGCCCGGCGGGGGAAAGCCGCAGGCGCTGATTCACGCGAATAAACAGCTCCACGCCGAGATCCGCTTCTAGCTGTCGGATGCGGGTGGTGAGGTTTGAGGGCACCCGGTGTACCTTCTGCGCCGCCTGGGTAATGCTGCCGGTCAGTGCGACGGCGTTAAACATCTCAAGCTGAGTTAAGTCCATACCGTTCTCGATTCGTGAATAAGGTGGTGAGTATTATTCATTTTTAAGAAATAGCAGAGTAGGCCACAATCAATCAACTGTTATTACGTGGAGAACATCATGACCTATTCATCTGCTACCCATGCCCACTCTGTCAACCCGGCTACCGGCGAAACGCTGGCTGCTTACCCGTGGGCAACGTCCCGTGACGTTGAGCGTGCCATTGCACAGGCGGATACTGGTTTTCGTCAATGGCGACGCGAAAGCGTGGCGCACCGGGCGCAAAAACTTCGCGATCTGGGTGCGGCACTGCGTAGCCGTGCGGAAGAGATGGCGCAGACTATCTCCCGGGAGATGGGCAAGCCCATTGTGCAGGCGCGTGCGGAGGTGGCTAAGTCCGCCAGCCTTTGCGACTGGTACGCTGAACACGGCCCGTCGATGCTGCACCCGGAATCAACCCAGGTCGAAAATGCGGTGATTGAGTACCGTCCGCTGGGACCTATTCTTGCGGTGATGCCGTGGAATTTCCCGCTCTGGCAGGTGCTGCGCGGTGCGGTGCCGATCCTGCTGGCAGGGAACAGCTATCTGCTTAAACATGCGCCAAATGTGCTCGGCTCGGCGGAGCTGATCGGGAAGGTATTCGCGGATGCCGGTTTCCCGGAGGGGGTCTTTGGCTGGGTGAACGCGACGAATGACGGCGTCAGCCAGGCGATTAACGATCGGCGTATCGCGGCGGTGACCGTAACCGGCAGCGTTCGGGCTGGTGCGGCAATTGGCGCGCAGGCGGGCGCGGCGCTGAAGAAATGCGTGCTGGAGCTGGGCGGTTCCGATCCGTTTATCGTTCTGAACGATGCGGATCTTGATCTGGCCGTCAACGCGGCGGTGGCCGGACGTTATCAGAATACCGGACAGGTTTGTGCGGCGGCAAAACGCTTTATTGTGGAAGCGGGCGTAGCGGACGCCTTTACCCAACGCTTTGTTGACGCGGTCAAGGCGCTGAAGATGGGCGCACCGGATGAGGAAGATAACTATATTGGCCCGATGGCGCGATTTGATCTTCGCGATGAACTACATCAGCAGGTGCAGGCTACGCTGGCGGAAGGGGCGACCCTGCTGCTCGGCGGAGAGAAGCTTGCCGGGAGCGGTAACTATTATGCGCCAACCGTACTCGGCGGCGTCACCCCACAGATGACGGCCTTCCGTCAGGAGCTGTTTGGCCCGGTGGCCGCGATTACCGTCGCCAATGATGCGGCGCACGCGTTGCAGCTGGCTAACGACAGCGATTTTGGCTTATCGGCGACGGTCTTTACCGCGAACGATGCGCTGGCTGAAACCTTCTCTCGCGAGCTGGAGTGCGGCGGAGTCTTTATCAACGGCTATAGCGCAAGCGATGCGCGCGTTGCCTTTGGCGGAGTGAAGAAGAGCGGCTTCGGGCGAGAGCTGTCTCATTTCGGTCTGCATGAGTTCTGTAATGTGCAGACGGTGTGGAAGGACCGCATCTAATATTGTTGCCGGGTAAGGCCAGGCCGCTACCCGGCAATTCACGTTTCCTGTCATTTTTGCGTAATGGTTCTGTCATTTTCGTTTCGTAGACTCGCTCGCGCCTAACGTATTGTTACAGAAGAAAATTATGAACCTAACGCAAATTTTTCGCCGTCTTGCGCCGCGCTTTATTCCTCGTCAGTTTGGCCTGCTGACCGGCATCTTTTGTATTATTGGCCTTTTCTCCGCCCTGCAACTCTCTTCCTCCTTCCTGCTGACCGCCTCCCTGAATCAAGCCCAGCGTAACGAACAGCGCAATCAGCTGGCCTGGCAGCAGCAGAGCAGGCTGGATCAGGCCCGTATTTCTCTGCTGGCCGCAAGCGATCTGCTCAACCGCTCCGGCGTGTACTTTATGCAGGATAAAGAGACCGGCTCGGAAGGGAGCTGGCATAGCCTGATGGACGAGGCGCAAAAATCCCTGGCGGCGTCTCAACAGGCATGGCAAGCATGGCTCGCACTTAATCCTCCGCAGGACGAGGGGCTTGTTAACAGCTATCAGCTGTTCTTCGGTGCCATTAGCGAGCAGGCGGAAGGGCTGGTGAAAACCAACAGCATCGACCTCTTTTTTGCCGTACCCGCCCAGGCCTTTCAGACCGATTTTAATGACAACTTTGCACGCTATCAGCAACGGAGTGAGAAGCAGGCGATACAGGGGCGTCAGTCGCTCATGGAACAACTCTCAGGCCTGCAACGGCTGTTCCTGTTTGCGCCGCTGGTGCTGCTGGCCATTGCCATAGCCGTCTGGTTTGGAATGGCGAAGTGGGTGATATCCCCGCTACGCCGTCTGATTATCCATATTAACCAGCTTGCGGCAGGGGATTTATCAGGCACGCCGCCTGACGTTGTGCGCTTTAACCGTGAAATCAGCCAGCTCTGCGGCAGTATTACCGCCATGCAGCTTGGGCTACAGCAGCTGGTGACTCAGGTCAGCGAGGCCACTACCGCCATGGTTGAAAATATTGGGTCACTTGCGCAGGGGAATCAGAAGCTTTATCAGCAGTCTACGCGACAAGCCAAAGAGCTGGAGGAGGTGACCGCGCATATCGCCGATCTCGAAACCCACGTTGAGGGGAACACAGGTTATGCAAAACTCGCCCGCTCGCGCGCGGATGAAGCCCGACAGGCTGCCGTAGGCGGGGAGCAAATGATGACCGCGGTGAATGGCTCGATGCAGACGATCGTCGACCGATCCTCAGAGATGCGCGGGATCGTCGCGATGATCGACAGCGTGGCGTTTCAGACCAACATTCTCGCCCTCAATGCTGCCATTGAAGCCGCCCATGCAGGAGAGCAGGGGCGCGGATTTGCGGTGGTCGCCCGGGAAGTGGGGGTGCTGGCCAGAAAAAGCAGTCACTCTACGCAAACCATCCAGGCGCTGATTAACCACTCGCTTCAGGGCATTGAGGAAGGATCTCAGGTGGTAAACCGTCTGGAAGAGAATTTGCAACAGGTCACCGGGCTGGTGGCGAATCTGAGCAGCCTGCTGAATGATATTTCCTTGGCCACCCTGAATCAGGGGGATAGCATCCATCAGATGACCCGTCAGCTTCAGGCGCTGAATCAGGTATCACGTCAGACTGATGTGCTGGTTAGCGAAGCGTCAAATGCCTCTGAGCGCCTGCATCAACAGTCCGATCTTTTGTTGCAGGCCGTCTCGCGTTTTCGTCTCCCTGCCTGACGTGACGTATAAGCCTCTGTTATACTCGCAGCCCGTTTTAGCCTGAGGGCAAGGAGCAAAGTGTGGCTGCGGTCATCCATAATGAGATGCTGGACGAGATTCTGGCGCAGGTTCGTCCGTTACTGGGGCAGGGTAAGGTTGCCGATTACATTCCCGCGCTGGCCTCGATCAGCGGTAATAAGCTCGGCATCGCCATTTGTACTGTCGACGGGCAGCGTTTTCAGGCGGGAGACGCGCTGGAGCGATTTTCCATTCAGTCGATCTCAAAAGTGCTTAGCCTCGTTGCCGCCATGCGCCAGTATGACGAGCAGGAGATCTGGCAGCGGGTGGGCAAAGATCCGTCCGGTCAGCCGTTTAACTCCCTTCTTCAGCTGGAAATCGAACAGGGTAAGCCGCGTAACCCATTTATTAACGCCGGGGCGCTGGTGGTGTGCGATATGCTGCAAAGCCGGCTGAGCGCGCCGCGCCAGCGGATGCTCCAGATTGTGCGGCAGCTTTCCGGCGTGCAGGACATCGCCTACGATCCGGTGGTAGCGCGCTCTGAGTTTGAACACTCTGCACGTAACGCCGCCATCGCCTGGCTGATGAAGTCCTTCGGCAACTTTCATAATGACGTTGCCACGGTGCTGCAAAACTATTTTCATTACTGCGCGCTGAAGATGAACTGCGTTGAACTGGCGCAGACTTTTCTGTTTCTGGCGCATCAGGGCCATGCCCCTCATCTGGGTGAGGACGTTGTCTCCCCGATGCAGGCCCGGCAGATCAACGCCTTAATGGCAACCAGCGGAATGTATCAGAATGCCGGGGAGTTTGCCTGGCGCGTGGGGCTGCCGGCTAAATCCGGCGTTGGCGGTGGGGTCGTGGCGATTGTCCCCCACGAGATGGCGATTGCCGTCTGGAGCCCGGAACTGGACGAGACCGGAAATTCACTGGCGGGCGTAGCGGCGCTGGAACAGCTGACCAAACGTCTTGGACGGTCCGTATACTGATGTCCACGTTAGATCCTCTGTTCGCGCGCCTGGCTCGCTCCACGTTTCGTTCACGATTTCATTTAGGGACGAAAGAGCGGCAATACTGCTGGGATAAGGGCGCAGAGACTATCGATAAGCATGCCGCCGATTTTGTCGCCGCGCGGCTGGCGCCTGCACACCCGGTGAATGACGGTAAGCAGACGCCGATGCGCGGCCATCCGGTTTTTATCGCCCAGCATGCCACGGCAACCTGCTGTCGGGGCTGTCTGGCTAAGTGGCACGCTATTCCGCAGGGCGTGCCGCTGAGTGCGCAGCAACAACAGTATATCGTCAACGTAATCCATCATTGGCTGGTCATAGAGGTAAATCGTGCCTCCTGAACTGACAATGTCTCTGTTTAAGCTACGCTTTTACTAATGCTCAGCGTCAGGAGACGTTATGAAGGCACCTCAAATTCCCGTTAATGAAGCGGAGCGCATGAATGCGCTGCGCGAATCCGGTCTGCTTGAGATCGACAATTATCCCGCGTTTGATCGTCTTACGCGGCTGGCAACACGCTTTTTCAGGGTGCCGCTGGCGATGATTACGCTGGTGGATGACCACGCCGCGATCGTGAAATCTGCTGACGGCCGGGCGCTCGCCAGCCAGCCTCGCGACCTCTCGTTTTGCGGTCATACGATCCTGGGTGACGCGCCGCTGGTGGTGAGTGACACGCTGCTGGACGAACGCTTCGCGGATAATCCGCAGGTGGCGGGAGATCCGGGCGTGCGCTTTTATGCCGGTTTCCCGCTGCGTTTACGCGACGGGGCGTGCGTAGGATCGTTGTGTCTCATTGATTACGCGCCGCGGGAGTTTACCGCGGCGGATGCCGCCGTACTGGCCGATCTCAGCGCGCTGGCGGAGGATGAATTTGCAGCCGTTAGCGCCGCCACGACCGATGAACTCACGGGATTGTTTAACCGTCGCGGGTTTAACCAGTTTGCGCAGTTTGCACTGTCGGTTTCGCAGCGTCGGGCAGAACCGTTAACCCTTGGCTGGCTGGATCTGGACCATTTCAAAACCATTAACGATCGCTTCGGACATCAGGAGGGTGACAAAGCTCTGAAAGCGATGGCCGCCCTGATGCGTTCCTCGTTCCGCGAGGCCGATCTGCTGGTACGTTTCGGGGGAGATGAGTTCGCGGTGCTGTTTGCGGATACCGATGAGCCTGGCGCCTGGATCGCCATGCAGTATCTCGTCGAACAAACGGAAAAGTATAACGCGCGTCAGCTGCATCCCTGGTCGTTACAGTTCTCCTGGGGGCTGAGCGAGTTCGATCATCACCGCAACGATATTCAGGCATGGTTAAAACACGCGGATGCGCAAATGTACGCCATGAAGCGGCAACACCACGGCGAAAAATGACATAACGAAATCCTATGTCATCGCTTATTGCGTTACAAAAATGTTAATAGCAAAGTGGAGAGATTCAACCTAAGGACGCGCAATGAACTCTCCCATGCTGATTAAACCTCTCTCCCGACAGGACATCCTCACCCACATTGATGCCCTGAACGATATTCTCGTCAACTGTGTCAACGGCGGCGCCTCCGTCAGCTTTATGCTGCCTTTTTCTGCCGGGAAAGCCCGAACCTTCTGGCTCGGCGTCGCAGACAGCGTCGGGCGCGACGAGCGTACCGTCCTGGGCTGTTTTGATGCGGAGCAGGGGCTGGTTGGCACGGTCCAGCTGATCACCGATCAGCCTGAAAACCAGCCGCACCGTGCAGATGTCGCGAAACTGCTGGTTCATGAGAAGGCGCGCCGTAAAGGGGCGGCAATGGCGCTGATGGAAGCCCTGGAGGCGGTTGCGCGTGAAAAAGCGCTTACGGTGCTGGTGCTTGATACCTCGACCGGCAGCGGCGCGGAGACGTTTTATCAGAGAGCGGGCTGGCAAAAGGCGGGGGAGATCCCACGCTACGCCCTGATGCCGAACGGGGACATGACGGCGACCTCGATGTTCTATAAATTTCTTTGATATTTTTCACCATCGCGTCCTGAGTTGATCCAGACAGGGGTTCTGGTCCTGAAGTTTTGATAAGTTATCACACCAATCTTATCAGGCTGTATGACTAATCATAAAGGACCTCCATTGTGAACACTCTCAACCGTCGTGATTTCCCCGGTGCGTGCTACCCTGAACGTATCATCCAGTTTGGCGAAGGTAACTTCCTGCGCGCGTTCGTTGACTGGCAAATCGACCTCTTAAACGAGCATACCGATCTCAATGCCGGTGTGGTGATTGTGCGGCCGATCCAGAGCGATTTTCCGCCGTCGCTGAGCACCCAGGAAGGTCTGTATACCACGATTATTCGTGGTCTGAATGAGCAGGGAGAAGCGGTAAGCGATGCGCGTCTTATTCGTTCCGTAAATCGTGAAATCAGCGTCTACAGCCAGTACGATGAATTTCTGAAGCTCGCCCATAACCCGGACATGCGGTTTGTCTTCTCCAATACCACGGAAGCGGGCATCAGCTATCATGCGGGCGATAAGTATGACGATGCGCCTGCTGCCAGCTATCCGGCCAAACTGACGCGTCTGCTGTTCGAACGCTTTACCCACTTTAACGGGGCTGCGGATAAAGGCTGGATCATTATTCCTTGTGAGCTTATCGACTACAACGGCGATGCCCTGCGTGAACTGGTGCTACGTTATGCACAGGAGTGGGCACTGCCGGCGGCATTCATTGCGTGGCTGAATGATGCTAACACTTTCTGTTCGACGCTGGTTGACCGCATTGTTACCGGCTATCCGCGTGATGAGGTGGCAGAGCTGGAAGCCGGGCTGGGCTATCAAGACTGCTTCCTCGACACGGCAGAACATTTCTATCTGTTTGTTATTCAGGGGCCAAAATCACTTGCAGCAGAACTGCGCCTGGATAAATACTCGCTTAACGTCCTGATTGTTGACGATATCAAACCGTATAAAGAGCGTAAGGTGGCGATCCTCAACGGCGCGCACACGGCGCTGGTTCCGGTCGCTTTTCAGGCCGGCCTGGATACGGTTGGGGAAGCCATGAACGACGCGGAAATTTGCGCGTTCGTAGAGAGAGCTATTTATGAGGAGATTATTCCGGTCCTGGATCTGCCGCGCGACGAGCTGCACTCCTTCGCCAGTGCCGTAACGGGGCGTTTCCGTAATCCGTACATTAAGCATCAGCTGCTGTCGATTGCACTGAACGGGATGACCAAGTACCGCACCCGCATTCTGCCGCAACTGCTGGCAGGGCAGAAGGCGACCGGCAAACTGCCAGCACGTCTGACCTTTGCTCTGGCGGCGCTGATTGCATTTTACCGTGCCGAGCGCAACGGTGAGCGCTATCCGGTGCAGGACGATGCGCACTGGCTTGAACGTTACCAGCAGTTGTGGACGCAACATCACGACAAACAGGTCACTACCCGTGAACTGGTATCGTCGGTGTTAAGCGTGAGCGAACACTGGGAACAGGATCTCACTCTGGTTAACGGACTGGTAGACCAGGTTGCGCTGGATCTGGATGCGATTTTAAGCAAAGGCATGCGCGATGCGGTGAAACCGCTCTGCTAATCATAATGCCCGGCGTTTGCCGGGTTTTTTAAAGACCCCATTTAGTTACAACATACTATACGTTCTTTTTTTAGAAAGCACTTGCGGCACCGTGCGGTTCAGGCTTAACAGGTCAGAAAATGCAATGAACTATTAACATGCTTGCAACCGTGAGGGGGATCACGTTTAATAGCCGCGCTCTTTACTTTTCTGAAGCTGATTATGATTGTTCGTCCTCAACAGCACTGGCTGCAACTGATTTTTGTCTGGCATGGTTCGGTACTTCCCAAAATTTATACCCGACTGCTGCTTAACTTCCTGCTTTCCATCGCCGTGATTGTCATGCTGCCGTGGTACACCTCGCTGGGTATCCGGTTTACCGTCGCGCCGTTCAGCATTCTGGGTGTGGCTATCGCCATCTTCCTGGGGTTTCGCAATAACGCCTGTTATTCGCGCTACGTTGAGGCGCGTCTGCTTTGGGGGCAGTTGATGATAGCGGCGCGCTCGCTGTTTCGCGAGGTAAAAAACACCTTGCCGGATGATAAACATCTTGGAGAGTTTGTCCGCCTGCAAATCGCGTTTGCTAACTGTCTGCGAATGACTCTACGCAGAGAAACCAATGCCGATCAGCTGTCCCGCTATCTGGCTCCAGACGATTTACGCAAAGTGATGGACGCCAACTCGCCGGCGAACCGTATCCTGCTGATCATGGGGGAGTGGCTGGCCGTGCGGCGGCGTAGCGGGCACCTTTCAGACATTCTGTTTCACAGCCTCAACAACCGCCTTAATGATATGTCCATCGTGCTGGCTGGCTGTGAGCGTATCGCCAATACGCCGGTCCCGTTTGCCTATACGCTGATCCTGCACCGGACGGTGTATCTGTTCTGCATCATGCTGCCGTTTGCGCTGGTCGTTGATCTGCATTACATGACGCCCTTTGTCTCTGCACTGATTTCCTACACCTTTATCTCGCTGGACACGCTGGCGGAAGAGCTGGAAGATCCGTTTGGAACGGAAGATAACGATCTGCCGCTGGACGCCATCTGCAACATGATGGAGCGCGATCTGTTGCAGATGAACGATGAAGAGAACATACCTGAAAGACTGATGCCGGATAAGCATTATCAGCTGACCTGACGGGCATTCCACTCGTTGCGGGTGATTTCCCACAGCTCCGAATCCAGCAGGCCGCTGACATAGGCTTTCTTCTCCGTCCTGATGAGCCGCATGCCGCTGCTGTCTGAAATACGTCGGGAGCGGCTGTTTGCAGCCGCTTTCGGCGCGCGCAACACCGGTTTGTTAAGCGTATTGAACCAGTAATCCGTGGCCGCAATGCTCGCCTCGCGCATATATCCCTGGCCCTGAAATTCCGGCGCGAGCCAGAAGCCCCGGTTGTTGTCCTCCACGTCATACAGGCAAATCAACCCCATCAGTTCGTCAGGCGCTTCGCGACGGCGAATCGTCCAGAACCACGCAATCCCTTTGGCCATATCGGGCAGTGCAACGTTGTTGACATAATTTTCTGCACCGTTTTCCGGGTAGGGCCAGGGGACTGAAGCCACCATATAGCGGACAATCTCCCAGCGCGGATAGCGTTGCTGGATCTGGACGGCATCTTCTGCAAGCAGGGGGCGTAATATCAGGCGCTCGGTGGTAAGCGTGGGTATGGTCATCCGCTGATCTCCATAATTAAGCGTTATGCTTTTGTTTGGGTTCTGGTATTTTCATCAATATCACATTCTATTTGGTCGTGCTTTTGTTATTCAGGTTTATCCATAAAAGGGGTTATATGATGCTGAGAAAAGCCAGGCCCGAAGAAGCCGAAACACTCTGGCACGTCCGTAACGAAGCGATTCGCCATGGCTGCAAAATCTAGTGGGTTTTGCCATGCTGGGTGAAAATACGCATTACTCGTGTATGGCCGACGCGCATTTACGCTGTATTGAAATGGCAATTGATTTGTAAGGTCAGAACAGATGACGCTAACCGTACGTCCTTTATGCACAGATGATTACCCACAATGGCGACCGCTGTGGGATGGCTATACCCATTTTTATGAGTGCTACCTTGACGAGTCCGTTACCGCGGCCACCTGGGACAGGGCGCTCGCAGATTCATCATCTCTGTTATGCCGTGTCGTGGAGAAGGACGGCCGCGTCATCGGCTTCGCCATGTGCGTCCTGCATGAAGGGACCTGGTCAACCGCGCCCGTTTGCTATCTGGAAGATCTGTTTGTTGACGCTGCCGAACGTGGCGCAGGGGCGGGTAAAGCGCTTATCGACGCCCTGATCGATGAAGGCAAGCGGGAAGGGTGGTCAAAACTCTACTGGGTAACCCGCATGAACAATCCGGCGCGTAAGCTGTATGATCACTATGGTGAAGCCGACGATTACGTCCGGTACCGAATCTCGCTTTAGTCGTTTAATACCTGGGTTTGTATCACACTGTATCTGCCTCTGTGATACATACACAGGTATGCAATAAAACCGCATCCGCACACATCTCCTATACAAACGCATGGTGTTATATCTCCGTCAACTGAACTTACCCGGAGATAACATCATGTTTAATAAACTCGCATACTCAGCCGTCGCCCTGACCGTATCACTTGGCACCGTGATGTCCTGTCAGGCAGAAGCGACGGGTAAGGATTACGCGTCGGCCTTTAACCAGGTTAAACAGATTAACGCTGGCGATTTGAACGTCGGTTACATCGATATCGGGCCAAAAGAGGGGCAACCGGTGATCCTGCTACATGGCTGGCCGTACGACATTCACAGTTATGAAGAAGTGGCCCCCGCGCTGGCCGCGAAGGGGTATCGTGTCATTGTGCCGTCCCTGCGCGGGTACGGCACCACACGCTTTATTTCTGATAAAACGCCGCGAAACGGCCAGCCTTCGGCAATGGCAAAAGACATCGTCAACCTGATGGACGCCCTGAATATCAAACAGGCGGTGTTTGCCGGTTATGACTGGGGGGCGCGTACGGCAGATATCGTTGCAGCGCTCTGGCCGGAACGGGTGAAATCGCTGGTCTCGGTAAGTGGCTACCTGATCAGCAGCCAGGCGATTGGCAAACAGCCTTTACCGCCGAAGGCAGAGGTTCAGTGGTGGTATCAGTTCTATTTCGCCACGCCGCGCGGGGCGGAGGGCTATGCTAAAAATACGCACGATTTTGCCCGGTTGATTTGGTCCCAGGCTTCGCCTGACTGGAAATTCAGCGATGCCACCTTCAATGCCAGCGCCAAATCCCTCGATAACCCGGACCACGTTGCCGTCACGCTCAGTAATTACCGCTGGCGTCTGGGGCTGGAGAAGGGTGAGCAGAAATATGACGCCTACGAACAAAAGCTGGCTACGCTGCCGAATATTACGGTGCCGACCATCACCATCGAGGGCGGTAACAACGGAGCACCACATCCTGTACCCGCAGCCTATGCAGGGAAATTCACCGGAAAATATGAGCACCGTACTTTCGGCGCAACGGTTGGCCACAACCCGCCGCAGGAAGATCCGCAGGACTTTGTTAAAGCCGTTGTCGACGCGGATAAGCTCTGATATGTGCTATTTTCAATCCGTTACCTCTTAATCAGGAGCCTGCGGTGGAGCATATTGATCACATCCTTGTCGTCGATGACGACAGGGATATTCGTGAACTGATTGTCGATTACCTCGTGAAATCCGGCTACCACGCCTCTGGCGCGGCGAACGGGAAAGAGATGCGCGTAGTGCTCGACAAACAGCATATCGACCTGGTGGTGCTGGACGTGATGATGCCCGGCGATGATGGCCTGACGCTGTGTCGACAGCTGCGCAGCAGCAGGCATAAGGATCTGCCGATCCTGATGCTCACCGCGCGCAACGAGGACACGGACCGGATCCTGGGACTGGAGATGGGCGCCGACGATTATGTGGTGAAACCGTTTGTGGCCCGCGAACTGCTGGCGCGTATCAAAGCTATCCTGCGTCGTTTTCGTACAATGCCGCCTAATCTTCAGGTGACCGAGGCAGGGCGCCTGGTGGTGTTCGGTGAATGGCAACTGGATACCGTGGCGCGTCATCTGATTGATAACGAGGGGATGGTTGTGGCGCTCAGCGGGGCGGAATATCGCCTTTTGCGCGTATTCCTCGATCATCCTCAACGGGTGCTGACCCGCGATCAGCTGCTGAACCTGACGCAGGGACGTGATGCCGAGCTGTTTGAGCGTTCGATTGATCTCCTGGTGAGCCGCGTGCGACAGCGCCTGAATGAAGATGCCCGCACGCCGGCCTACATTAAAACCGTTCGCAGCGAAGGCTACGTTTTTACCATGCCGGTGACCATCGTCGAGGCCAATGAATGACGCTGTGGCCCCGCACCTTACTGGCCCGGCTGCTGATCATTGTGCTGCTTGGACTCTTACTGGCTAACGCGCTCAGCCTGACGCTGGTCATGGTTGAGCGAATGCACAGCGCGCGCACGGTTATGCTGGGCAATCTTGAGAATGACGTGGCGACCAGCGTGGCCATTCTCGACCGACTTCCGGCCAAAGAGCGGCCAGAGTGGCTGGAACGGCTCAGTCGCGGTAATTATCGTTATATCCTTGGCCCCGGCGAGGCAGGCGCCGCACCAACGGACAAGCGCTCGCGGGATGCAATTCGCACCCTGAAAGAGACGCTTTCAGCCCAATATCCGCTCCAGTTTACGGCGGTGCCAGGGCCGATCTCCCATATTCAGGCCCATCTGACGCTCCGCGACGGCGCACCGCTCACTATCGATCTGATCCCGCGCATGCCGCCTGTCGCCAGCTGGTTACCCGTGGTGCTAGTTCTTCAGCTGTTACTTGTCGCGCTCTGCTCCTGGATTGCCGTACGCCAGGTTGTCCGGCCTTTCCTGCAATTCACGCGTGCGGTTGATTCCCTCGATCCTGCGGCCCATTCACCGATGACTGAAAAAGGACCGGTTGAAGTGCGCCAGGCTGCACACGCTTTTAATGAGATGCAATCGCGGATACAAACGTATCTGCGTGAACGCGCGCAGATTCTGGCGTCCATTTCTCACGATCTCCAGACGCCCATCACGCGCATGAAGCTGCGGATCGAAATGGCAGATCAGCCCGAACTCCGCGATAAGCTGCTGAGCGACCTGGATAATATGTCGCGCCTGGTACGGGAGGGGATTGCCTATGCCCGGTCATCAGAATCACTGGAAGAGACCACGCTGAAGCTGGAGCTGAACGCGTGGGTTAACAGCATCGCCAGTGATTATCAGGACATTGGTAAAAACGTGCAGTTTCATGCACGCAATGCGCGTCTGCCGATCGTTACTCGTCCACAGGCATTGCGCAGGGTAATGACCAATCTGCTGGATAATGCGCTCAAGTTTGGCGATAGCGCGGTTATAGAGATTGATGAAGATGAAAGGCAGGTAGCGATCCGTATTATGGATAACGGCCCCGGCATCCCGGAGGCAGAACTGGAGGCGGTGTTACAGCCGTTCTACCGGGTTGAAACGTCGCGCAACCGCGAAACGGGCGGCACCGGGTTAGGCCTCGCCATTGCCGCGCAGCTCACCGCCCAGCTTGACGGGAAATTGCATCTTGCAAACCGGGCAGAGGGCGGGCTGGTCGTAAGCGTGACTCTTCCGCGCGGTTAATTGTACGCCTGTGTATCTGCACCCCGTGCCGATACGCAGGCAGACAAAATTCAGCTTTTCGCACACGGCCTGAACACATTCGTACGGTCAAATAACCTCACTGCACCTTCGCAGCAACCGTATCGTGAGGTCGTTATGTTTCTGATAATCGCTTTTTTGGGCGGCATGATTAGCCTGCTCAGTCCGTGCACGCTTCCCGTCATTCCTCTGCTGTTCGCTGGCTTTCAGGGGCAGCGCAAACACATTCTGGCGCTTCTGGCGGGAATGATTGTGATGTTCACGTTGGTGGCGATGGTAGTAACGGTTGCCAGCGAGTGGATCGCTGACGCCACCGTTATCGGTCGCTGGATTGCGCTGCTGATACTGAGCATTGCCGCCCTGGCTCTGATCTTCCCGCAGTTTGCTCAGCGCATTGCCCGTCCGGCGGTCAGTGCGGGAAACGTTCTCAACACCTACAGCGTTCAGCGACGCGGCCTGGTTTCGGCTTTTCTGGCAGGGCTGGCCGTTGGACTTCTGTGGTCCCCCTGTGCCGGACCGATTCTCGGGGCGATCTTCAGCATTAATATTGCGGGCCACTCGGCCATCGCAACCGGAGCGCTGTTAGCCGCTTACGGCAGTGGATGCGCGTTGATGCTGGGGCTGCTTGTCGCGGGGGGCCGTAAGCTGATAACCCCTCTGAGAGTCAAATCCGCATTGATGGCGCGTTTGCGTCAGGGAGCGGGAGTGATGATGTTAGCTGCCGTTGCGTTCAACGCCAGCGGGATGACCTCAGCCCTGAAAGGTGCCAACGGTATTGCCGACCAGCTGGAAAACGCTCTGTTGAGCCTTGCGCAACCATCCTCCACGCAGGTGAAACTGCAACCAGTCGCTGACGCAACGCCGAGCAGCCAGCTACCATCATTAAGCGGCGGTACGGGCTGGGTAAACGGTGACCCTGTCACGTCTGAGGCCTTGCGGGGGAAAGTTGTGCTTATCGATTTCTGGACCTGGGACTGTATCAACTGCCAGCATACCCTTCCGCATGTTCGAGACTGGGCGAAGAAATATGAGTCACAAGGTCTGGTGGTGATTGGCGTCCACACCCCGGAATACCCCTGGGAAAAGCCGTTATCATCGGTGAAAAAAGCGGTCAATAAATGGCAGCTGCCGTACCGCGTAGTAACGGATAATAACTACAAAATCTGGAGCGCGTTCGGAAATCAGTACTGGCCAGCGCATTACTATTTCGATGCGAAAGGGCAACTGCGTTACACCGCGTTTGGCGAAGGTAACTACGACAAGCAGGAGGCCGTGATTCAGCAGTTGCTCAAGGAAGCGCGTTCCTGATCCGGCTTACGGAACCCGCTGAGCCACCATAAACAGGCGCGGAAAAGCCAGCAGTATCTGCCCGTTCTCCTGGAGCGGATACTGCTCTTCCAGCAGCTCAAGGTAGCGTTTCAGATAGTTTTTCTGCTCGCTTTCGTTGAGTTCCTGTAACCACGGCCGTAACCCCGTCGCGCTGACCCAGTCAATAATCGCCTGATGAGAGCTCATCTGATGGAAGTAGGTGGTGCGCCAGATATCCACGTCACATCCCGCTTCCGTCAGAATATCGTAGTAGGCATGGATACCCGGCAATGGCTCGCGGCCACGATCGGGGTAGCCCTGTTCCCAGGCAACTTCACGCATCAGGGCGTGCGTCGGCTCAAGCCAGTTGTCAGGCATTTGCACCGCCAGCACGCCGTTTAACTGGAGCAGTGAAACCAGGTGTGGCAGAAGGTGGTAATGGTCCGGGATCCATTGCAATGAGGCGTTGGCGTAGATCAGGCTGAGCGGCTGGTCAGGTTTGTAGTGCCGGATATCCGCCTCAACAAAGTGGCAATCTGGCAGGGCCTGTCGGGCTTCCTCCAGCATGGCCGGGGAGTTATCCACGCCGGCGATCTGCGCAGAAGGCCAGCGCTGTTTCAGCAGCGCGGTGCTGTTGCCTGGCCCGCAGCCCAAATCCACGGCTGAGGTTATGTCAGCAAGCGGCACCCGGGCCAGTAACTCAGCGGCGGGACGTGTGCGTTCTGCGCTGTACTGTAGATAAAGAGAGGGATCCCAGTCGGCCATTTTCGCATCTCCATGTTGAGGTGTTCAGCAAGAATAGCACAGGCAAATACCTGCGCCGAGGCAGGTATCTGGCTAATGGTGAGATTATAAAATGCCTTTGAGGGCCAGGTGATAGAGCAGCATGATGGTTTTTCCGTCGACGATCTGCCCATTTTCAATGCCCCGAAGCGCGTCGTCCAGCGTCATTTCCAGCACGTCGATATCTTCCCCCTCAGCTTTAACGCCGCCGCCCGCGCTGGTCCGATCCTGCGGATGATATTCCGCCAGATAGAAGTAGAGTTTCTCGGTGACCGAGCCCGGGCTCATATAGGCCTCAAAAATTTTCTCTACGCGCGTCACCTTAAACCCGGTTTCTTCTTCCGCTTCGGCCTTAATCCGGCTTTCCGGGTCAAGGTTATCGAGCAACCCGGCGGCCGCCTCAATGAGATCCTCTTCGTGACCATTGATAAACACCGGGAAACGGAACTGACGCGTCAGAATGACGGTTTTGCTGTCGCGATTATAGAGCAGGATCGTCGCGCCATTCCCCCGGTCATACACTTCACGCTCTTGCCGTTGCCAGTCGCCATCGCTGCGCTGGAGGTCAAAAGTGTATTTTTTCAGGTTATACCAGTTGTCGGACAACGTTTCGCTGTTGATGATGCGTATATCTGCACGTTTTGATTGCACGTTTGGCTCTCCTCTCGTAGAGTAAGCATCATAAACAGCACCATCATGCAAATACAAGGTATATCGTGCAACATCAGGAATAAATCATGCTTACAAGCCAGCGTAAACAGTTGATTCTGGAAAAACTGGAGGCGGAAGGCCAGGTCCAGTCAACCGCGCTCAGCCTCTTTTTCTCGGTGTCTGAGGACACTATCCGCCGGGATTTACGTGAACTGGCGGCAGAAGGGCGTTTGCAGCGTGTTCACGGCGGTGCACTGCCAGCATCTTCAGCGATTGCGCCTTTTGCCGAGCGTCAGTCCGTCAAAATGGATGCAAAAAAACGCGTGGCACGGCGAGGCGCGCAGCTCATTTCACCGGGGCAGGTGGTGATCATTGATGGCGGTACGACCACCTCCGAACTTATTACATTCTTGCCACCCGATTTACCGATAACCGTGGTGACGCACAGCCCGGGTATCGCATTGGGTCTGGTCGGCCATCCGTGCATAGAGGTGATCCTGATTGGTGGTCGTTTGTATAAACACTCCATCGTCACGGTCGGCGCGGCCGCAATTGAAGGCATCAATAATATTCATGCGGATCTGTTTTTCATGGGTGTCACCGGCGTGCATCCTGAGGCCGGGCTGACCACCGGAGATTATGAAGAAGCGTGCATCAAACGTGCATTTTCCGGCAGAGCGGCGGAAACGGTGGTACTGGCCTCACCGGAAAAGATCAACACGGCCTCGGCGTTCGTGATTGGCGACCTGTCGCTGGTGAATACGCTGGTTGTTGAAAACACAACGGATGAACGCTGGGTGAGCGCCATGAAAGAAAAGGGCGTTACGGTGATCGCAAGCCAGTAAATATCCGCTTTTTTGCCAGCCTGACCGCCAGGCTGTCAAACAGACAAAGGTTATTCTTCACGCGGATTTCTAGACTAAGGCTTTCATCTGTTTAAGGACAAGCCATGAAAGCGATCTCCATTCTGGCGTGTGGCGCGGACCCAACCGCGCAACGCCTGTCAACGTCTGCCATTCAGCAGGCCATAAACAGTGCTCAAGAGAACGATGTCATTGTTATTCCGCAAGGCCGTTTTCTGACCGGCGCACTGTTTCTGAAAAGCGGTGTTTCGCTTCGCCTGGATGCTGGCGCACAGCTCGTTGGAAGCCAGGATCTGGCTGATTATCCCCTGATAAACACCCGGGTGGCCGGCATTGATATGCGCTGGCCGGCAGGCATTATTAATATCATTGATTGTGAAAACGTCAGCATTACCGGTACAGGCACGATAGACGGGCAGGGTGTCATCTGGTGGCAACGCTTCTGGGGCGATGACGAACGCAGCGGCATGGTTGGCGATTACAGCGCCAGAGGATTACGCTGGGTGGTTGATTACGACTGTCAGCGCCCGCGCAATATCCTGGTCTTTGAAAGCCAGAACATTCTGCTGCGTGATTTTACCAGTCGGGAGTCCGGATTCTGGAACATACACCTTTGTTATTCGCGCCGTATCGCGGTTGAGGGTGTGCAAATCAGCAATTCTGCGGGGCCGAGCACCGACGGGATTGACGTCGACTCCTGCGAACAGGCGCGGATTGAACGCTGCATTGTGTCCTGCAATGACGACAATATTTGCATCAAATCTGGACGAGGACGCGAAGCGGCGCAAAAAGCACGTACCGCGCGGGATATAGTGATTCGAGGATGTACGCTGAATAAGGGATCCGGGATCACGCTGGGGAGTGAAACTTCAGGTGGCATTGAACGCGTCCTGATAGAAGATAACGCGTTTAACGGAACGGGCGTCGGGTTCCGCATTAAGTCGGCCCGCAACCGTGGCGGGTTTATCCGTGATATCACCGTCCAAAATTTACGTCTTACGGAAGTACGTTTTCCGGTGCTGATCCAGCTGAACTGGTTTCCGCAGTACAGCTATGGCGACCAGAGCAATTTATCTGATAAACCAGAACACTGGCGCAAGCTGGCTGAAGGTGTTGAGGGCGAAGCCGGTCTTACTGAGGTCAGCGGACTGACGATTAAAAATATGACGGCGCGTCGCTCAGACAACAAATATTTCTCGCGGGCATTTTTCATTGCGGGGTATCCGGAGCGTCCTGTGGCCGGGTTAACGCTGGAGGGGATTTTTATTGACGCGACAGAGTTTGGGAAAATTTCCGGTGTGGATGGGTTGCGCTTTCAGGATGTGCAGGTGACTGCCGTAGAGAACACGCAAGACTGTAACGACAGTTATGAACGTTGATGGCATAGAATCTATGGGCATAATTCGCTGAATGAGCAGAACAAGGCTGGGCCCGAAACGGCTGGATTTGTTCTTAATTAATCTTAGTGCGCATAATGTATATTATGTTAAATAAGATATTATGAATCCTATCACTCATCAGATAAGCCCATCGCATACCACCCTTTCCTTTGCCTCTACTGAGGAAGCCGGAGAAACAGTGTCCGTTCCTGAGTCTGCGAGGCTTTAAAACCATGGTGGATATAAAACGCTTTGGCTTCCTCAGTGAGTGCATGAACCATGATCGCCCGCACCCCGATATTCTCAGCTACCCGATAACAGCGTAAAACCGCATCGTGGAGTAAATCGGCTCCCAACCCGTTTCCGCGTAACGAGACATCAACAGCCAGACGGGCAAGTATAATCACGGGAATGGGATCCGGCATGTTACGCCGCAGATTACCTGTCGCTTGCGTATGGTTAACGCTGCCGGTAGCCAGTGAGTAAAATCCCGCGACCTGCTTCGTGCCCGTTTTACAAATGACAAACGTTCGGGCTGCGCCGAGCGCCTGGTTTTTCAGACCTCTTTGTTTTAGCCATTCGTCAAGCACGGCCTCTCCGCTGACGAACTCCGCCAGTTGATGGACGCTGGATAAGGGCTCTGGCGCTGTTACACGTCCCACTGCGGTTTCCTTGCCAGCAGTTTTTCTATGGCAGGATCGTCCGCGACCGGGGCATCGAGCATGTCAATGAACTCTGCGTACTGTTCATCGTTAAAATTGAATACACGTCGATCGAGGATCACATTCTCGGCTGCCTGACAGGCCATCTCCAGAATGAAGTCTGTACGTGATTTATGGAGGATCTCTGCGGCGGCATCGATAAGCGCCCGCTGGGATTCTTTGGCTCTGAGATTGAGTTGAACATCTGATTTCATGGGTATACCTCTTGTATAGCAATTGCTTTACAAGCATAACATAAGCGGCGTGTATAGCAATCGCTATACAGCGCTCTTTATCATGTCTGACCTCTCCACACCGCATATCGCAAGAATTTGCTCTCTCAGCCAGCGGTGACCAGGGTCGCGTTCCATTCTTGGGTGCCACATCTGTGAAACCGTAATACGACGGCTTTTGAACGGCAGCTCGAAAACGTGTAACTGCTCCGTTATCTGCTGATTGAGTAAATAGAGCGCGGGTATCATGGCAATAAGATCTGATGCCAGCGCCACGGACAGCGCCGTCGGAAATCCCGGTACGACGCTGGCGATTTTACGTTTTGTCCCCAGTTCGGCCAGCGCATCGTCAACGGAACCGTGCAACGCGCCCTCAGGTGACGCTACCACATGGCCCCAGGCGACATAATCCTTCACCCCTATTTCTGCCTGATTAGCCAGCGGATGCCCCATACGCACGACGCCCACAAACCGATCCTCAAACAGTCGTTGCAGCCGTATTTCAGGCCCCATATTGCTCTGGACGCCAATCTCCAGATCAACCAGCCCTTCCCGAAGATAGCGCGACGTTTTTTCCGGCTTCGGCGCGAAGCGTATACAGACGTCCGGCGCGGCGTCGGCCACAGCCGCTATAAGCGCAGGCCCAAACGCCACCACAAAACCATCGTTTGCCCTGATGGTAAAAAGACGCGCCAGACTTCGCGCGCTGAACGTTTCAGTTGAGGGCTGCAATACCGCCCTGGTCTCGTGCACTGCACGCCTGGCGCGATCCCGGGTCGCTTCGGCCCACGGGGTTAGTACCATGTTACGCCCGGCGCGCACCAGGATCGGGTCGCCTGTAACGTCGCGTAACCTGCTTAATGTCCGGCTCATGGCCGAGGTGCTGAGGTTCAGACGGCGTGCCGCACCTGCGACACTCGCTTCGCTCAGCAATATGTCGAGTGAAATCAGTAAGTTAAAATCTGGATCGGTCATAGCGCTCATTCCTGTACATTCAGATAAGGCGTTTCATGCAACGATAAAGTGCAAATGGTGCGCCTTCCGCCCTGTAAAAGCCATCTTTATAGTTTTGTCATCCATACACTCTTCTCAGAGGACAACCTGATGACGCTCTTTTCCAGTCAACCCGGCGACGAAGGACTGCCTGGCCCGGCGCGCGCACGGGTGATGGCCGCAATTATGACCACCACCTTAATGGGCGTGTTTGATGGCACCATGATCAACATTGCCCTGCCCTCCATGGCCCAGGAGATGCAGGTACCTGCCAGTATTGCCGTCTGGTTCGCCAACGGGTATCTGCTGGCGGCCGCGATGTCGCTGGCAATATTCGCGGCGCTTGCGGCCCGCCTGGGTTATCGCCCCGTTTTTCTGGCAGGTTTGACAACCTTTACCCTGACATCGCTGGGTTGCGCGCTGGCGAAGACGCCCGAAGTGCTCATCGGTATGCGCGTGCTTCAGGGGATCGGCGGCGCGGCGACGCTGAGTATTGCCCCCGCAATCCTGCGATCCGTATTTCCCGGGCGATTACTTGGCCGCATTCTGGGGTTACACGCTCTGCTCATCGCCTCCAGCTCCGCTATCGGGCCGGTATTGGGTGGTACGATCCTTCACACCCTGAGCTGGCAATGGCTGTTTGCGATAAACGTGGTTCCCGGCACCCTCGCCTTACTGCTGGCGGTCAAAGCGCTGCCGCGGGATGCGGTTCGAAAGCAAGCGCCCTTCGACACCCCGGGCGCCATATTGTCGGCGCTGCTGCTGGGGTCGACGATCATGGCGGCGAACAGCCTCCAGGAGGCTACTTATCACCCCGGCAGTCTTTGCTGGACGGTGCTCGCTGCGCTGAGCGGCATGGCGTTTATCTGGCAGATCCGCCGCACGGATAACCCCTTGCTGCCGCCGACGATGTTTAAAAATGAACGTTTTACCCTCGCGGCCTTCACGTCAATGATTGCTTTTGTCAGCCAGGGGATCACTTTTATTGCACTGCCTTTCCTGTTTCAGAGCGAATACGGCTACAGTCCGGTGTTGTCTGCCCTGCTGTTTACGCCGTGGCCGCTAGGGATCGTACTGATTGCGCCGCATGCAGGCCGGTGGGCGGACACGATTTCAGCCCCGGCGATATCCACCCTGGGGCTGGTGATTTTTGTCGTGGGTTTGATCCTTCTTGCGACATTACCCGACCGCCCTACAATGTGGGATATCTGCCTGCGGAGTCTGGTATGCGGCATGGGGTTTGGCTGCTTTCAGAGTCCCAATAACCGGGAAATGCTCTCCAACGTTATTCGTGAGCATGCGAGCTATGCATCCGGTGTTTTATCCATTATGCGCACGTTCGGGCAGTGTCTGGGCGCCGCCGCCGTGGCCGTTCTGCTGGCCGCAGATGAAAGGTCAATTCATGTTGCGCTATGGGTCGCAGCCGCAGCTTCTGCGGTAGCGGTCGTCGTCAGCGCGAGTCGGTTGCGTAAAATCACTCATCCTGCGGAAACAGGATGAGCACGAAAATATAACTAAGCGCTACTCCAGCGCCAGCAGCGCAAAACTCGCCAGCCAGTGGCCGCCGCTGTAGTGGCTGCCGACAACATGCTCCACGCTTGCCGAGAGATGGCGCGCAACGGCATCGTGTAATGGCTTCCGGGCGTGATGATTTTCCGGCAGAGCACGGGCAATGTGCTTCATACACCAGGCGCGGCTGAGGTTGAGACCGTCCAGATGCGCGATTTTCGGGTCGGTGCGGTCGCTCACCTCGGCCGGGTTCATGAGCGCAGAAACGGCGCCCACTTCAGGCAGAAACGCATCGAACCAGGCCGGGAAATCCTCCACCACCTTACTCATCAGCAGGGCCTCGGTCAGCGCTCCGGAGATATACTCGTCGCCACCCGGCTCATAATGCGCAGGATATTGCGTGTCCGCGAGGTAAAACCGCGTTGCCGCGTCCAGGATGGCGCGCTCAAGCGTGTCATCGTTCACCGCCCGGGCATAATCCAGCCCCAGCGCGAGCGCAAACGCCGTGTTGTAGTGCGTCCCGACGCGGATCGGATAGGTAAGCTTGCTGAGGTAATCCACCAGCCGCTGGCGAATATCCAGCGTTAACGGTTGCAGCGTCTGGTACCAGCGCTCCGCCTGCGGCAGTGACGATTGCTTCAGCTCCTGCGCCAGCGCCAGCAGCCAGCCGTAGCCATAAGGCCGCTCAAACGACGCGCGGAACGGCGCGGTAAAATAGGCCAACTCCTTCGCCACCTTCTCGTCGGTCAGGTGTTCTTCGAACAGAGTGATGATCTCTTCCCGGCACGGCAGTTCGGGCCAGAGACGCAGGCAGCGCAGCAGCAGCCAGTAGCCATGCACCGCAGAGTGCCAGTCAAAACAGCCGTAAAAGATCGGGTGCAGCTCGCGAGGCGGCAGAACGTCGCCGTCATCGTTGAGCAGATGCATAATGTGGTTCGGGTATTCCTGACGTAAATAGGTCAACGGCATTCTGGCGAAGGCGTCAGCCTGATGTTGCGTTAATTCCATTGCAGCTCCTTAGCGAAACACGAGGAAATACATTAAGAACACGTTCACCACCAGCAGGGTTAACGCGGTCGGGATCTGGATCTTGATAACCTGATATTTGTCTTTTAGCTCCAGTAGCGCGGCGGGCACAATGTTGAAGTTGGCGGCCATCGGCGTCATCAGCGTGCCGCAATAGCCAGCGTACATACCGATAGCCAGCAGCGGCGCCGGGTTACCGTGATGGACGTTAATCAGGAATGGCAGAGCGATACCGGCGCTTAACACCGGGAAGGCTGCGAAGGCGTTACCCATGATCATGGTAAACAGCGCCATCCCCACGCAATAAATGACCACCAGCATGAAGCGGCTGTCCGGGTTCACAAACAGGCTGACCACCTTTTGTACCGATTCGCCGGTATTCGCCACCACAAACACCCCGCCGAGCATGGCGAGCATCTGCGGCAGGATCACCGCCCAGCCAATGGTATCGACCAGCCGACGCGACTGACGAACCGCATGCAGCGGCGTACCTTTTGTCAGCCACCAGCCGGTGAGGATAGCTGCCACACAGGCCACGCACAGCGCCGCCAGCGTAAGCTGTTTCTGGTCGAGCAGATAAACACCGCCAATCGACACGCCTTTCAGAAATAGCGTCCCGATGACCGTTACCACGGGGATCATCAGTGCCGGTAAAAACAGCCAGTTTTTCAGCCGGTTCGACGAGGCAACACGCTCCTCCTCGGTGGACATTTTATAATACCCCTTCCCGACCAGCCCGAAACCGGCCAGCAGCGCAATCACGATAACGGCGCCGCCAATAATGCGATACGCCAGGGGCTTACCCAGCTCCTGCACCATCAGATCGCCAAACAGGAAGATCCCGCCAAACAGAAACCAGAACAGCGCCGTGGTATAGCGTTTCGGGTTAGCGCGATCGCGAAGGGTCATCACAACCAGCAGCATCACGACGAAGCCGATCAGGTAGTACACGCGGTTAATGGTGATGAGGGTCATCATGGTGCGATCTCCTGCGTATCCTGCTCTGCTTTCCAGGCCATCACGTCGCGACGAATGCTGGCATCGAGGCGTAGCAGACGCGTCATATGGATGATCAGTGCCGCAATGGCGGTCGGAATGGCCCACAGGCCGATATGCAGCGGTTCGATCCCCTCGATCCCGTTCTCTTTCAGGAACGCATCAATCAGCAGTACCGCGCCAAAGGCGATAAAAATATCTTCCCCAAAGAAAACCGCGATATTGTCACACGCGGCGGCATGGGCTTTGATTTTGTCGCGGATAGTCTGCGGCAGTTCCCCGTATTCATTCAGAGCTGCCCCTTCCGCCATCGGCGCCAGCAGCGGACGCACCGTTTGCGCGTGGCCGCCAAGCGACATCAGGCCCAGCGCAGCCGTTCCTTCGCGGGCAACAAAGTAGAGCATCAGGATACGCGCCGAGGTGGCGCTGGCGATCTTCGCGACCCAGGCCTGGGCGCGTTCTTTCAGCCCGTAATACTCTAATAGGCCAATCACCGGCAGGATCAGAATGAAGGTGGCAAGCGATCGGCTATTCACGAACTTTTCGCCAAAGGTTTCCAGCAGCATACCGAAATCCATGCCAACCAGCAGGCCCGTCGCCAGGCCCGCCACCACGACAACCAGCAGCGGGTTGAAACGCAGTGCAAAACCAATAACCACCACCGGAATCCCGATAAGTGGCAACAGTGTAGAACTGTCCATAAACGTTACCCTATCCAAAGTGAGCGTTGCGCGCCGACGGCTATTTTTTATACTTCGCAGCAGAGCGAAGCCGGTGCATTACGGCGCGCGATGTTGTGTTTTGCGTGAGGCTCCACAGAACCTGCACTAAAAAGCTATATCTGAACGTCAAAAACATGTAAACAATTTATCAATAAAATGTTCTTATTTTATCGACGGGTTTACATTTCGGGGGAAGGATCGTTATGACAGTAAAGAAAAAGACGACAGCGTTAAACCACGACGATATTGCGGACGGGCGAATCGTCTCCTCCCGTCATCTCGTCTCAGAGCGGTGTGCTGAATTATCAGAGCTGGAATATGCGCTGATCATGACCAGCAATGCGTTTAACAAATGGATGGTGCGCTGCATGACCGCAGCGGGTGAACCGGATATGGGGGCCTTTGATGTTTCGCTTCTGCACCACGTGAATCACCGCAACCGTAAGAAAAAGCTGGCTGACATCTGCTTTGTGCTGAACGTGGAAGATACCCACGTGGTGACGTATGCGCTGAAAAAGCTGGTCAAGGCGGGCTACGTCACCAGCGAGAAAGCGGGAAAAGAGCTTTTTTTCTCCACTACGGAGGAGGGAAAAGCGCTGTGCATGAAGTACCGGGAGGTGCGGGAGGCCTGCCTGATCAACATTCATGCGGAAAGCGGTATTCCGGGCGCGTCGATTGGCGAGACCGCGCAGTTACTCCGCGCGATCTCCTCCCTGTATGATACCGCCGCACGCGCGGCGGCCTCGCTTTAAGGACGGCGGAACAGGATGATACTCCGCCCGGCCAGCTCGTAATCGACAGATTCAGTGATGATTTCCCCCGTGGTGGCATCCTCCGACGTCGAGAGTTCGAGCACCCAACCCCCTTCGCCAAACTGCGGGATCTGGAATGGCACCGTACCTTCAAACGGGTTAAACAGCATCAGCACGTCTTGCCAGACGCCCTCTTCCTGCTCAAGATCAGGACGGCTGATGGCAAGACCAAGGGTGGAACCCTCGTCCCACTGTTCCGACTGCTGCGGTCCGCCACCGGCGTTAAACCAGCGGATCTCCAGCCCGTCGCGCCAGTTCTCACGTCGCAGCAGCGGCTGCGTCGCGCGCAGGGCAATCAACCGACGGGTAAAGTCGCGCAGCTTCTCGTCGTTTTCAGTGAGTCCTTCCCAGTTTACCCAGGAGATCTCGCTGTCCTGACAATAGCCGTTATTATTGCCCTTTTGCGTCCGGCCAAACTCATCGCCTGCCAGCAGCATCGGCGTGCCGTGCGAGAAGAAGAGCGTGGTGAGGAAGTTGCGCTTTTGCCGCTCGCGGGTGGCAATGATATCCGGGTTTTCCGTCGGCCCTTCCTCGCCGTAGTTATACGAACGGTTATCGTTATGTCCGTCGTTATTATCTTCCCCGTTATCGGCGTTATGTTTCTCGTTGTACGATACCAGATCGTTCAGCGTGAAGCCGTCATGCGCGGTGATAAAATTGACGCTGGCCCACGGACGACGCCCGCGCAGATCGTACAAATCACCGGACCCTAACAGACGGGCGGCAAAATCGTTAGAAACGTTATCCCCCTTCCAGTATTCACGTACCGTATCGCGGTATTTGTCGTTCCACTCACCCCAGCCAGGTGGGAAGCCCCCCACCTGATACCCGCCGGGGCCGATATCCCACGGCTCACCGATGAGCTTCAGCTTCGACAGCACCGGATCCTGGGTCACGGCATCAAAGAAGCCGCCGCGCGGATCGAACCCCTCCGGCTCACGTCCGAGAATGGTCCCGAGGTCAAAGCGGAAACCGTCAATCTGCATCGACTCCGCCCAGTAGCGCAGGGAGTCCATGACCATCTGCAACACGCGCGGGTGCGATGTATTAACGGTGTTCCCGGTGCCGGTGTCGTTGATGTAATACCGGTGCTGATCCGGCATGGTGCGGTAATAACAGAAGTTATCAATCCCCTTAAACGACAGGGTTGGTCCCAGCTCGTTGCCCTCCGCCGTGTGGTTATAGACCACGTCGAGGATCACCTCGATGCCCGCGTCATGATAGGCACGCACCATGTCGCGGAAACCCTGGATGCCCGCCGGGCCGTAATAGCGGGACGCTGGCGCAAAGAAACCGAGCGAGTTATAGCCCCAGAAGTTTTTCAGGCCGCGATCGAGCAGGTGCTGATCGTCAGGGAACCAGTGAACCGGTAGCAGCTCGACCGAGGTAATGCCGAGGCTTTTGATGTATTCCACCGAGGCTTTATGCCCCATCCCCTCAAACGTACCGCGCAGTTCAGGCGGAATAGCCGGGTTAAGCTGGGTAAAGCCTTTTACGTGGCTTTCATAGACCACGGTATGCGGCCACGGGATATCGGGCCGGCGTGAGTCCTGCCAGTCAACGGCATTGGGGTCGATGACCTTACATTTGGGCGTAAATGGCGCGCTGTCTCGCGTATCAAAACTGAGATCCAGCTCATCGTGTCCCAGCTCATAGCCGAAGTGGGCATCGTTCCACTCAATGTCACTCACCAGTTCACGGGCATAGGGGTCAATAAGCAGCTTATTGGGGTTAAAACGGTGACCGTTCTCCGGATCGTAGGGGCCATACACACGGTAGCCATACAGCGCCCCCGGTTTCAGATCCGGCACATAGCCGTGCCAGACCTCATGGGTATATTCCGGCAGTTCCAGGCGGGCGATTTCTGTTTTTCCCGAAGGATCAAACAGACACAGCTCCACCCGCTCCGCGTGGGCGGAAAACAGGGCGAAGTTTACCCCTTTCCCGTCATAATTTGCGCCCAACTGCTGGCCATGACCGGCCCGAATTTCAAACGTTGTATCCTTTGGCATTTTTGTTCTCCTCGATTAGTCGCAGGTAAGCAGAACCAACAAACATCCCTTTTCAGACGTTAAATCCAGCGTCTCTGGCAGAAGGCGACGCTCACCGGTAAACAGATCCCGGTAGTGCTTCCCGGCCAGCTCCTGGGGTATGGCCACGATAGTGTTGGCCCACAGCATCGCATTGGCGGTGACGTCAAACACCAGACGCGGCACGGCGACGATCAGCGCCTCGTCATCTTTTATGCGGGCATAAACGATCAGATTCTCCTCCCGCTCACCGGTTACCTTCAGCGGCAGCCAGTCGCCGTAGCGGAAAAGTGCGGGGTAATGTGGCCGAAGCCGTAACAGCGTGGCGGTAACGTACTGCTTCACGCTGCCGTCTCGCCAGCGTTGCGCATCGTTAAAAACGGTGCCATCCGCTACGCTGAGGTTTTCCGCCAGTGCGGCGAAATCCGGTTCGCGGCGGTTATCCGGGTCGACGAGGCTGAAGTTAAGCCCCTCGCTGCCCTGGTAGATGTCCGGTACGCCAGGCGCAGTCAGCTTGATCACCGTCTGGCTCAGGCTGTTCATTAACCCAGCCCGAATAAACGGCTGGAGTGCGGCACTGAAATCACGCAGGAACAGGGTGTTATCCGGGGAAAGCAGATGGCGCACGTAGTCCAGGACCACGCTCTCGTAACCTTCGTTGCTGTCGATCCAGTCGGTACGCTGCTTGGCCTCGCGCAGGGCTTTCTCGATAAAGCCGAGGAAACGCTCTTCCAGTGACTTAAGGCCATCACGATCCTCAGGCGACAGGGTTGCTGGCCAGACGCCCGCCAGCGCCTGGAAGATCATCCAGGTGTCGGCGGCGTTCGGCGCGGTGCCATCGTTGAGGAATCGGACCTGCGTCTGGTTCATCTGCCGCCAGCGCGCCAGATTTTCTCCCCACAGATCTGGCGCTTCCGTCAGCGTATAGAGACGAGCTCGTGCATCCTCGCCGCGTTTGGTGTCGTGGGTGGAGGTTCCCAGCAGCGCATCGGGCTGGCGGGCAAGACGAATGCGCATTTCCTGATGAAAACGGGAAAGTGAAAACGCGCGCGGCGTCGGGTCGGCGCCGACTTCGTTCAGGGCCAGCTCCAGGTTATGGCGGAAGAACAGCGTATCCTCTACCGATTTTGCCATCAGCGGCCCGGTCAGTTGCTGAAAACGGGTGCGGAAAAGCGAGGCCAGCGCGTGGTCATGCTCCGGCAGATCGCCGGTAAGAATACGCACGATCAGGCTCAGAGCGGGTTCAGAGGCGTTGACGCTGGCGACCACACGGCTGAGCAGCGCCACATCCGGTGGCGTCAGTCCCTCAGCGGTGCCGTAGGTGCGATACACCGGAAACGCGATAAGCAGCTCACGCAGGGCATGGCGGATATCATCATGCTCCACTTCGGCGCCGTTATGCCCGGCCAGCTCGCTGGCTATTTTGAGCAACGTGGTAAATTCACCCTCAAAATTACGATCGGTCATCAGCCCTTTGGCGTTGCGAAGTTCCGCCTGCCTGTCCACGGTCGTACCCAGCGTCTCGTCGTAGAGCATCTCCAGCCGCGAGAGGTTGGTATCATCCACCAGCACTTCCGCCAGGGAGGCGATAAACTCATAACCCGTAGTACCTGAGATGGGCCACTCCGGAGGAAGCTGTTCCCCTTTGGCGAGGATTTTTTCCACCGTGATGTAGCAATCCGGTCCGGAAGCCGCACGCAGTCGCTGCAAATAGCCCAGCGGATCGGCAAGCCCGTCCACATGGTCAATGCGCAGGCCGTCGACAACCCCGGCGTGGACAAGCTCAAGGATCAGGTGGTGCGTATCTGCGAATACCGCCTCATCCTCTACCCGCACGCCGACCAGCCCGGTGATTTCAAAAAAGCGACGCCATGAAAGCTGTTTCGGCGCTTCACGCCAGGACATCAGCCGCCAGCTTTGCGCCTCGTGGATCTCAGCGATGCTCTTGCCTTCGGCATACGTGCCGGGATTAAGCGGATAGGCGGTATCATAGTAAACCAGCGCTGCGCTGTTGGTGACACTGTCACGTTTTAAGGTGATAGCCCCCCGCTCCAGCTCGGCTTCAAAGGTGTCGCCAAGAAACGGCAACGTCAGCGGTCGGGACCAGTCGATATCAAAATACGCCGCATAGCGGCTCTGCCTGCCATGTTCGATAACATCGCGCCACCAGCGGTTTTCCAGCGAGGTCGACATATGGTTAGGAACGATATCCAGAATCAGCCCCATCCCCGCCTGTTTCAGCGCCGCCGCCATGCGGTCAAACCCTTCCCGCCCGCCAATCGCCGGGTCAATTTCGTTGGGGTCGGTCACGTCATAGCCGTGGGTGGAATTCGTGGTTGCGGTGAAAACAGGCGACGCGTAAAGATGGCTGATACCGAGGTCTTTCATATACGGAATCAGGTCTGCCACGCGGTCAAAGGTCATGCCGTTGCGAAACTGAATTCGGTAAGTAGAGGAAGGGATCATAGCGCTGCTTCTCCATCAGCAAAGCGAACAACAATGCTGTTCGGCGGCAGGTTTTCGACTGCCTCCGGCCAGCTAAAGATCGTTTTTCCGGGCAGGTCCGGTAAGGCGAGCGGCTTTTTGCCGATATTCAGCGCCAGCGACAACGTGCCGGACGGAAAACGCCAGCTCACGGCAACCATGCCGAGCGCCGTTTGCAGGACGTTACCCTCCACGGTGCCCCGCTGTTTCAGTAACGGGACGATAAAGCGCTGACGCAGCACAATCAGCTCGCGCGTGACGTGCAGCCACGCCCTGCCTTCCTCCGTGTCTGCCTTGTTCCAGTCAAGCTTCGACCGCATAAAGGTATTTACGTCATTGGGGTCCGGTACGGTTTCATCGTGCCCGGCATGGCCGGTAAACTCTTTCGCGCGCCCTTCCCGCACCGCTTTCGCCAGGTCGCCGTGGAAGTCGGTGAAAAAGAGGAACGGATGCGTTTCGCCATACTCCTCGCCCATAAACAGCAGCGGAATATGGGGCGACAGGAGCAGCGCCGCGAACAGCACGCGCGTTTTATCCGCCCCAGCCAGAGAGATAAGCCTCTCCCCCTGGGCACGGTTGCCGACCTGGTCGTGATTTTGAATAAAATCGACAAAAAACTGTGGGGGTTGCTCGCGACACTCTACCCCGCGCGATTTTCCGGTCTGAAGCGAGATTTCCCCCTGGTAGACAAAGCCTTCTGCTAGCGCCCGCGCCAGTTTTTTCTCCGGCTCAAAGGCAAAATCCTGATAGTAGGCGTGTGATTCTCCCGTCGCGAAGACATGCGCGGCGTTGTGAAAATCATCATTCCATTCGGCGGTGAAAAGCGGCGTCTGACCATGCTCATCACGCGGATGCAGGAAAATCACGTTGCGACTGTCTTCGGTGGTCAGATGGATATGCCGATCCGGAAAGGCGTCGCGGATCCGTTGCGCTATTTCGGGAAGAATATGGGTCTCAGCGTCGTCATGGATCTGGTCGATGGCGTCGAAGCGCAGACCGTCAAGATGATACTCCGAGAGCCAGAATAACGGCGCCTCAGCGATGTATTGCCGGACAGCTTCAACCTCATAGGCAATACCGTTGCCCCACGGGGTCATACGATCCTGATGGAAAAACGCCGGCGAGAGCAACGGCAGGTAGTTCCCTTCCGGGCCAAAGTGGTTGAGTACGATATCCAGCACCACGGAAAGCCCGAGCGCGTGGGCGGCATCAATGAAGGCATGAAAATCATCCGGTGTACCATAAGCCGAGTGCGGGGCATACAGCAGTACACCGTCATACCCCCATCCGCGCGCGCCCCCGAACTGGGACACGGGCATCACTTCCAGTTGCGTAATACCCAGTTCGGCCAGATAAGGCAGTTTGTCGATGGCCGCCCTGAAGGTTCCTTCCCCGGTGAAGGTGCCGATATGCAGCTCGTAGATCACCGTCTCTTCCCACGGTCGTCCTTGCCATTCGCGCTGAGCGGGCAGGCTGCGACGCGGGTCGATCACCACCGACGGGCCATTGACGTCAGCCTGCTGCGCGCGCGAGGCCGGGTCCGGCACCGCCATTCCATCCTGTAAAACAAACTGATACGTCGTACCGTGCCTGATGCCGGGCACGTCAATCTGAAACCAGCCGTCGCCCACCGCCGCCATGTGAATGTCGGTATCGGTTAAACGCAACGTGAGATCTTTTTGCCCTTCTGCCCAGACGCGAAAACGTACAACGTCATCGGAAATAAACTCAGCACCCCAGTGCCTGCGACATGTTCTGAATTCCATTCATTGTCCTCGAATGACCACATTTTACGCGGAACGAAATACAAGCTTAGACCAGGATCTACAGAGTGTTATGCCAGCAGAGTATGCCGCTTCGTCTATTATCTATTTATAACTCCCACTTAAGGAATACTATGCATATTCGAAAAGGATTAAGCACCGACCTTGCCCGTCTTGAATGCTGTGATTTTTCTTTTACGGTCGATGAGATTGCCAGAGAGCCTTTTCTCAATGGTGATTTGCATATCGAGGCGCTGACCGAACCTTATCTTAAAACCTATGAACTGGATCTCCAGACGCTGGAAAATCATTGTGTTAATCCGGATTCAATATTTCTTATCGCCGAAACGGATGACGGTGAAATCGCCGGTTTTATTACCGCGTCCTGCAACTGGAATAAATTTATATCGGTGGATTACATTGCCGTGGAGCGTTCAAAGCGTCGTACGGGCGCGGCGCACAAGCTGATGTCCGCCACCCACGTCTGGGCGCGAAGCCTCAATGCGCCCGGGTTACGGCTGGAGACGCAGAACGTTAATGTTTCTGCCTGTCTTTTTTATCGTCACTATGGGTTTATTCTCGGCGGTTACGATCGCTACCTTTACAACGCCCTGCCGGAAAAAGATGAGGTCGCCCTTTTCTGGTATTACATGCTGGCTTGAGAAAATATTTTATATCCGCTACCGGAAGATAGATTTGTCTGAATTTGTCAATTTTGCCCGCTTACGTTTAATTAACGACTAATCTTGGAATTCACTATTAAGGAGGCCGGTATGTCTACAGGAAATAATCACACGCTGCATTACCCTCGTCCACCGTTTGCTGAACAACCGCAAAGGGCCCCCGGGCTGGCATCGGAAATGAAGCCAATACCGGATCATGGTGAAACAAGTTATATCGGGTCAGGAAAACTGGCAGGAAAAAAAGCGCTGATTACCGGCGGTGATTCCGGAATTGGTCGCGCGGTAGCGATCGCCTATGCCCGTGAAGGCGCAGATGTCGCTATTGGCTATCTGCCGGAAGAGGAGTCCGATGCGGCATCGGTCATTGCGCTGATTCAGGCTGAAGGCCGTAAAGCGGTCGCCATTCCGGGCGACATTCGCGTGGAGTCGTTCTGCGACACGCTGGTGGAAAAAGCCGTTGCCGAACTGGGCGGCCTGGATATTCTGGTGAATAACGCCGGACGCCAGCAGTACTGTGAATCTATCGACGATCTCACCACGGCAGATTTTGACGCGACGTTTAAGACCAACGTCTATGCCCCCTTCTGGATCACCAAAGCTGCGCTGCGCCATTTGCAGGAAGGCGCCGTGATCATTAACACCACTTCCGTTCAGGCGTTTAAACCGAGCGCGATCCTGGTGGACTATGCGCAGACCAAAGCCTGTAACGTAGCCTTTACCAAGTCTCTGGCCCAGCAGCTGGGACCGCGTGGCATTCGGGTGAATGCCGTCGCGCCAGGTCCATACTGGACGCCTCTTCAGTCCAGCGGCGGCCAGCCGCAGTCCAAAGTTCAGAAGTTCGGGGAAGATACGCCCCTGGGCAGACCGGGCCAGCCGGTTGAAATCGCACCGCTGTATGTATTGTTTGCCTCCGATACCTGCTCATACGCCTCCGGGCAAGTGTGGTGCTCTGACGGCGGTACCGGCGTGCTGTAAAGCATCCTCTCAGACCTATCCATTCCATGGATAGGTCACATTCACTTCCCGGCGGTTCTCAAAAATCGCAGTTGAACTATGATGAACTTACTATTGAGGAGCCCATCATGTTTACTGTGAAAAAACTTGCGATATCAACCCTGTTGGCCGGTTCGGTTTTATTCTTTCCCGCTATCCACGCGGTGGCCAGCGTTCCGCAGCATGTGGTGAAACAGCAGGCTGGCGGCTACAGCGTTCAGGTTGGCGATACGATTGTCACCGCCTTTACGGACGGGAGCGTGCCGCAGGATCTGCACGCCTTACTGCGCCGGACGACGGCGGAAAATACCGATGCGTTACTGGCTAAAAACTTCCAGGCCAATCCGGTGGAAGCGTCGATTAACGCGTTCTATATCGCCATCCCCGGCCACAAAATTCTGGTGGATACCGGTTCTGGTCAGCTGTTTGGCCCCGGCAAAGGCGGGCGGCTGATTGAGAGCCTGGCGACCCAGGGCATCAAACCCGAAGATATTACCGATATTCTGATCACCCATGCTCACTCCGATCACGCTGGCGGCCTGGTTAAAGACGGTCAGCGCGTGTTTACCCGCGCGCAGGTGTATGTCGGCAAACCGGATATCGATTTCTTCTTTAACGACGAGAACCAGAAAAAGTCTGGCTATGACCAGAACTACTTCGACGTCGCGCACAAGACCTTAAAGCCCTATCTGGATGCCGGAAAAGTGACGACCTTCTCCGGCACGGAACAGCTTCTGCCGGGCATCAGCGGTACGGTTCACCCGGGTCACACTCCAGGCTCCGCGTTCTACACGCTGGAGAGCAAAGGTGAAAAAATGACTTTTGTCGGCGACATCATTCACGTTGCCGCGGTTCAGTTCCCACAGCCCAACGTGACGATTGCTTACGATGAGGATCAGGACGGCGCCGCCCGGGTGCGCAACGCTGCTTTCGCTGAGTTTGTGAAAAATAAAGCGCTGATTGCGGCGCCACATCTGCCTTTCCCCGGGATCGGCTATGTGACGAAAGGTGAGCGGGACGGCTACGCGTGGGTTCCGGTGACCTATACCAACCGTGACGCAAAATAAGATGTCCCCCTCCGATATGGATATGGACCTGATCCTGACGCTGGATGCGTTACTCAGGGACCAGAATATCACCCATGCCGCCGCGCGGCTGGGCATCAGCCAGCCGGCGATGTCTGGCCGCCTTGCGCGCCTGCGCGTGTTGTTTGGTGAGCCGCTGTTTGTCCCTTCCCCACACGGACGTGGGGTGTTACCGACGCCGCGCGCCGAGGGGTTAAGGCCGCAGGTCGCGACGGTTTTGCAGGGTATATCGGCGATGCTTGAACCCACCACGTTTAACGCGCAGAACAGCAACCGCACCTTTGTGATTGCCCTGCACGAGAACCCGGCGCTGATGCTGGGGGCAGAGTTGCAGAATCAGATTAGCAGTGCGGCGCCAGGTATCCGCCTGCGTTTTGCGCTCCCGGAAACCCAACTGCTGCCAGCGCAGATGGAAAATGGCGATGTGGATATTTATGTCGGCGTTAACGCGGTGGCGCACGATGCATGGGTCAGACGCAAGCTGTTTGACGATGAATATGCCACAGCCCAGCGAAAAGGCCATCCGCGCGGTACGAGTCCGATGGATCTGGATAGCTATTGTAGCCTTTCCCACCTGGTGGTTTCATCCGAGGGCGACCCGTTCGCGGGCTTTGTCGATCAGCACCTGGCGGGGCTTGGCCACCAGCGTAACGTAGTGATGTCGACGCAAAGCTATGCGATGGCGCCTGCGATTGTTGCCGGTACCGATTTGCTCTGCACCTTACCCAGACGCATGTTGCTACGGTTTACGCAAACGCTTGATATTTTTCCGCCGCCGCTGGATCTCCCACCGATCGTCATCGGTATGTACTGGCACCCGAAAAACAGCCAGGATCCGGCTAACCGCTGGCTGCGAGAACAGCTTCTTCAGGCCGCCGGACGTCAGGTATGATCGAGGATACTCATCAATTTTTTCAGCACCTCAGAGCGAATAATCCGGTGGCAAACCAGCGTCAGCTCGCTCTCCCGGAGTCGGTCAAGAATATCCACAAAGACGACGTTTTGTACGCATATCGCCTTCGCTGAAGCCGGCAGCATGGCGATGCCAAACCCTGCCGAGACGAGGCTTATCACCGTGGGGACATCGGTGGCATTTTGCACAACGTCAGGCTGTATGCCCGCGCTGTGGCAGGCATCATAGAAATATTGCTCCAGCCCCATCCCCTCCGGGTCGCGCAGGGCGATCCACTTCTCCTCTTTCACCGACGCAAGCGTCAGCGCGGCGGAGCCCGCCAGGCTGTGTTGACGAGGTAAGGCCAGCACGGCTTTTTCCGTTGTGAAAGGACGGCTTTGCAGATCGTCAGGCAGCAGCGGTAACGGGGCACGAATAATGGCCACATCCAGCTGGTTGCTTTGCACGCCGGTATAAAGGGTTTGCACGTTTCCCGTCATCATGGAAAGGCTGATGGCTGGCCATTTCTCATGTAAAAGCCGCAGCGCGGCGGGCAGCTTACTGTCGAATATCGCACTTGAAACACATCCGAGATTCAGCACGCCCTGTTCTCCTCTGGCCGTCTGTCTGGCATCCAGAATCGCCTGATCGGTCATTAAAATCGCGACTCTGGCTTTACTGAGAAACGCCTCACCGGCTGGCGTCAGCGTCAGGCGACGATTCGCCCGGCTAAAGAGCATTACCCCCAGACGATCTTCAAGCGTTTTTATCTGCTGACTCAGCGCGGGCTGCGCCATGTTAAGGCGCTCCGCCGCTCGATGCATGTGAAGCTCTTCCGCCACCACGATAAAATTGCGCATCAGTCGAAACTGCATACCATGCCTTTATTATTGATAATAAAATTCATATTAAAATAGCATAAATGATGCAATTGATAGCCCTCTTCGTCCGGTTAAGAATGGATGCATTCATCCGAGGGGGGAAAAATATGGAAAACCACATCAACGATCTCAGAAGTGCTATCGAACTGCTAAAACGCCATGAAGGTCAATACCTTGAAACCAGCCATCCGGTCGATCCTGACGCGGAGCTGGCGGGTGTGTACCGGCATATTGGTGCTGGCGGCACGGTAAAACGTCCGACGCGCATTGGCCCGGCGATGATGTTTAACGCTATTAAGGGATACCCCGACTCCCGTATTCTGGTCGGAATGCACGCCAGCCGCGAGCGGGCGGCGCTCCTGTTGGGCTGCGAACCCTCTGAACTGGCAAAACATGTCGGCCAGGCCGTGAAAAACCCGATTGCTCCCGTTGTCGTCCCGGCGGCCCAGGCGCCGTGTCAGGAGCAGGTGTTTTATGCCGACGATCCGGACTTCGATCTGCGTAAATTGCTTCCGGCACCGACCAACACGCCGATAGATGCCGGTCCGTTCTTCTGTCTGGGGCTGGTGCTGGCAAGCGATCCGGAAGATGCCTCACTGACCGATGTCACTATTCACCGTCTCTGCGTTCAGGAGCGCGATGAGCTCTCCATGTTTCTTGCCGCGGGCCGCCATATTGAAGTGTTCCGTAAGAAAGCCGAGGAGGCGGGTAAACCGTTGCCGGTCACGATCAATATGGGTCTCGATCCCGCTATCTATATTGGCGCCTGTTTCGAAGCCCCTACCACGCCCTTCGGCTACAACGAACTGGGTGTCGCCGGTGCGTTACGTCAGACCCCCGTCGAGCTGGTGCAGGGTGTGGCCGTAAATGAAAAAGCGATTGCGCGTGCGGAAATTATCATCGAAGGCGAACTGCTGCCGGGCGTGCGCGTAGAAGAAGATCAGCATACCCACACCGGGCACGCGATGCCGGAATTTCCCGGCTACTGCGGGGAGGCTAACCCCTCCTTACCGGTAATCAAAGTGAAGGCCGTCACGATGCGTCATCAGGCGATCCTGCAAACCCTGGTAGGACCGGGCGAAGAGCACACCACGCTGGCCGGTTTGCCAACGGAGGCCAGCATCCGTAATGCGGTGGAAGAAGCCATTCCCGGTTTTCTGCAAAACGTCTATGCGCATACCGCTGGCGGCGGCAAGTTCCTTGGCGTATTGCAGGTGAAAAAACGCCAGCCCTCTGACGAAGGGCGTCAGGGTCAGGCGGCTCTCATCGCGTTAGCCACCTATTCCGAGCTTAAAAACATTATTCTCGTCGACGAAGATGTGGATATTTTCGACAGCGACGACATCTTGTGGGCGATGACGACCCGTATGCAGGGCGATGTCAGCATCACCCATCTGCCGGGGATCCGCGGACACCAGCTCGATCCGTCTCAGGCGCCGGACTACAGCCCCTCCATTCGTGGCAACGGGATCACCTGCAAAACGATTTTCGACTGTACGGTGCCCTGGGCGCTGAAGTCCCGCTTTGAGCGTGCGCCCTTTATGGAGGTAGACCCAACGCCGTGGGCACCTGAACTGTTTAAAAAATAGTATTAACCGGAAATCCTCTTCACCCTTTACGGGTGAAGAACCTCACGCTGAAATTGCCGCGTCCCCTGCTTTCTTGTAACCTTTGAGCGTTTATCACATCCCCATAAAAAATGAGACTACCGGACGCCTATGACAGCACATGTTTCCAACGATCCTTTGCATGGCGTAACCCTCGAAATGCAGGTTAACGCGCTGGTTGCGCGATATGGCTGGAATGAACTGGGCAACCGAATCAAAATCAACTGTTTTCGCAAGGACCCGAGTGTTAAATCGAGTCTGAAGTTCCTGCGCCGCACCCCATGGGCGCGGGCGGAAGTTGAAGCCCTCTACCTCGACTCCCTTCACGATGACGGTAACGGGGAACAGGACGAACCGGCGTTTAATCCCTGGACGGATAGCCGGACACCCAGGAGCTAACACGCAAATGATGCGACACGTAAAACGGACTGGCGCGCTGCTTGGCTGCGCGCTTTTACTGGTAAGTTGCACTTCCAAACCACCTAAATCACTCGTAACCCCGCTGCCGCAGGCGAAACCTGTACAGCAGACTAACGAACCCATGCGCGGGATCTGGCTGGCGACCGTCTCCCGTCTCGACTGGCCTCCCGTTTCATCGGTGAATGGCCGTAGCGCGGACCAGCGCATCGCCCAGCAACAGCGGGCGCTGACGGACAAGCTCGATAAGCTGAAAAATCTAGGGATCAACACCGTCTTCTTTCAGGTAAAACCGGACAGTACGGCGCTGTGGGCTTCTAAAATACTGCCCTGGTCAGATACCCTGACGGGGACTATCGGGGAAGATCCCGGTTACGATCCGCTTCAGTTTATGCTGGATGAAGCGCACAAGCGTGGGATGAAGGTTCATGCCTGGTTTAACCCATACCGCGTTTCCACCAACACGAAGCCGTCGACCATCGCCGCGCTTAACCGCACCTCGTCGCTTCATCCTTCGAGCGTGTACGTCCTGCATCCGGAGTGGATTCGCACCTCGGGGGATCGTTTTGTTCTCGACCCGGGCATTCCCGAGGTGCGGGACTGGATAACCCAGGTGGTGATGGAAGTGGTAAATCATTACCCTGTCGACGGCGTTCAGTTCGATGACTATTTTTACACCGAGACGCCGGGCTCCCCCCTGAATGATGCCTGGACCTTCAGGCGCTATGGCGAAGGATTTGCGTCAAAAGCGGACTGGCGTCGACACAATACGCAGCAGTTGATTGTGCAGGTCTCCAGGGCGATCAAGCAGGCTAAACCTGAGGTCGAATTTGGCGTCAGCCCGGCGGGGGTCTGGCGCAATCGCTCCTTCGACCCGGCAGGCTCGGACACGCGCGGCGCCGCAGCCTATGATGAATCCTACGCTGACACGCGCAAATGGGTACAGCAGGGATTACTGGATTACATTGCGCCGCAGATCTACTGGCCCTTCGCCCGCGACGCGGCACGTTACGATGTGCTGACAAAATGGTGGGCTGACGTGGTGAAACCGACCCACACCCGTCTGTATATCGGGATCGCGTTCTACAAAGTGGGCGCGCCTTCCAGAAATGAACCGGACTGGACGGTGAACGGCGGCGTACCGGAGCTGAAAAAACAGCTCGACCTCAATGATTCACTGCCAGACGTTAAGGGCACCATCCTGTTCCGTGAAGACTATCTTAACCAGCCGCAGACGCAGGAAGCAGTAAATTACCTCCGGGGACGCTGGGGTAGTTGACTGAAAAAAGGCAGAAACGTCCTGTTTCTGCCTTTCTTTTTACGGCTTCGGTCCGAACATTGCCTCAAGCTGTTTTGCGTCTGGCATACCCACGACCTGTTGCAGTTCGTTTTGCTCATTCAGGTAATAAATAGCCGGTGTGGCATTCGCGCCGAGACTGTCCATGAGCGTCTGGTGATTTTGCAGGATCTCAACGGTTTCCCGGGACGCCGCTCCTTCAGGTTTCGGCAGCTTTTTACCGCCGGACAGCTCGTACGCTTTCCAGGCCGACACCGGATCTTTCGCATTCAGGATCGCGGAGGCGTTACGCCCGCTGTTCGGGTTAAGAAACGCAACCAGCAGCGTGTTGAGCTGGACCTTGCCAGCCTTCACCCACGGCTGCGCTTCAGCCCAGAACTGCTTGCAGTACGGGCAGAACGGGTCGGCAAAGACGAAGACTTTGCGCGGGGCACTCTCCGCGCCCTCCTTCAGGGGATGCGCCGCATTGAGCTTTTTCCACATCTCGCGGCCCATCGGGGCGTAGATCTCTTTCTGGAAAAAGGCCTCGCTGAGGTTGGTTCCCTTCTCATCATACAGATAGCCAGACACGACGTGCTTTCCGTCAGGGGTCAGAAAGAGCGTCACGCCCATGTCCTGATATTGCCCCAGCCACGCTGGCGCGCCGCCGGGGGCGTCAATTTTCTTAATGATCTTGATGTCCTGCTGTTCACTGAAGTGCTTCACCACATCCGGAAGCGACTCCTCTGCGCTGACCAGCCCCGAAACCATCAGAGCAGAGAGTAACAGCACCTTTTTCTTTGCTAACCGTTGAAGCATAACGACCCCTCTAAAATATTGTTTTTCAGAGTGGTCGAAGTTTATTGCCCTGTCAACGCTTCATAAATATCCTTGAGGCGACTACGCAAAAATCGCACGGCTTTGTGTTTGCGGGATAATAACGCCTGCACACTGTCGCCTGTTTCCTCTGCCAGCACCTTCATGCTGTAGCCCTCAAATTCCGTTTTTTCAAACACCTCGCGCTGAGGTGGCGGCAGTTCCGACAGGGCTTGCCCCAACTCTTCCCATAGCAGCATGTTGAGATACTCCTCCTCCGGCGTTTGCGGTACGCCGAATAACGTTTCTGCAATCTCCTGCTCCGGAAAGTCCTCGTCATCTGCTGTCAGGTACGCCGGCAGTGAAACCTCGTGCTTTTTTCGCGCCCGGTCGATCATCTCATTTCGTGCGGCGCGAAACAGCCAGGCGGCGACGTTCTCGACCGGTTGTTCCACTTTCATCAACTGCCAGGTCACTTCCTGAAGAATATCATCGACATCATCACGAACCGCAGTCCTTCCGCGAATGAATGCTTTTAGCCGCGTGCGGCAGGCATTGAGTGCCGAGATCAGTAATGATTCCCCCGCCTCACCGGCTTTCATATCGCTCACTCGGCTTCCGGCGCTTTCGCACCGTTATCATCTCGTTTTTCATCCCGGCCATCGTGCCATCGGCAATGACCATGGCGCCCAAATCCCGCCCGACGCTGCTGAATGAAGGCCTCACGTTGTTCGGGGCTCATATTCATCCATTGTTCGTGCATACGGCGGTGCGCACCGAACATACCGGGACGGAAACCCAGCCCACCGAAAAGAATGCGGCTCAGCAGCAGGATCCCCAACGCCTGCCAGAAGCCAATGGCTTTAACCCCCAGGATGGCCGGGAGCAACGCGTTCCACAGGGACATGACCAGCAGGCCAAGCACCACGAACAGGACTGCGCCAATCACGATGCCCTTACCCATACGATGGCGGCCCAAGCCACGCCCGTGACCTTTTCCGTGCATATCAAAATTTCTCATGTGTGCCTCGTTTATGTTGAATGATTATGGTCTCTGATGAGGTAGACGGATGAGAAACAGAAATATTGCCGGGGAAAGAGAAAATTTATGTGATAGCGGCGTTGTATGGATAACAGTATTGGCTGAAGGAGATTGTGCAGCGGCTGAATACAAACATTAAAAAGGCTCCCTCGGGAGCTTTTTTATGCGCCTCAACACAATGAAATAAAAGGATTTATTTCATGCCATGTCCACAGATTGACCACATCGTTACAAGAAGCCCAGCAGTAGCGGGGCTTACTCTTGATGAGCAAATTTCGGTCCTCAGTGAATAGAAATCCATTAATTAAATCGTTTTCGCTAGAGTTAACGAAGTTCATGCTCAGCTATAATAAGAGCTGAAATATGTCGTTGATGGATACTGTCGTTTTTGCAGTCACATTCATTAGCGTTATGTTCACGCTCCCATAAGCCAGAAGGTTGTCTGCGGTAATACCATCCAGGGCATAAACCAGCGTTTGTCATCTCTAATCCAGGATGCATGACCACCAACTCACAAACCTCAAAAAGATCCTGCGCATGATTGATTATACCTATTCCTTTTTGATATACGACGTTATGGCCCATGCCGGGATGCTTAATAATTTCATCGATTTCGAATGCAAGGTAAGTTTTACCTTCAATCATTTTTTCGATTTTAGGAAATCTCATTGGAGTTTCGGCTGGTGCAGTTCCAAAAATAATTACCCCCGGAGCTGAAACAACCTTCCCCCCTGTCAATTCACCTTTAACCGTATCAATCGACATGAAAATTTCACTAATTTTACCGCCTTGGTAAAATGCTGTATCTGGTGACGCAATTTTTTTAAAACTATCCTGATACTCAGGTATTTCAAGCGCGCGTTTAAATACAGGCACAGGGAATTCCGGATCACGTAGCGACTCTATTTCTCTCCATGGTAAATCTAAAAGTGCTTTGAGAATGGGGTCTTTTGACACAGGCGGGAAAAGAGAATCAGTTTTCGTTAAACCATGTAAGGCTGCATAATCACGAAAAATAGCTCTACTTGCTGTTATTTGAGCAATGAAGCAATTTTTTGGAACGACCTTTCCCATCGTAGGTCCCAAGAGCCACGCCTTTTGCGCTTCAGTTCGAGGATGAGACGCCTTAATTGTTAAAGTGGCAAGATCTATGAGCCCCACCTCATTAGCAATCGATTTATCAATCACATAAAGGTGACCTTCACCCTCTTCATAGACATAACTAACGTATTTTTTTCTTTCCCATAGAAAGTTTTCATCACAATCTTCACACATGTCGATGCTGGGTGATTCGGTATACTTATGGCTAGCAAACCATGCACTTACAGCAGGACTAGAAGAGCAGTCTATATAAAATGATCTCCATCCATAATGTTGCAAAAGGGCCTGAACATAACCTATGTCATTGACATGCTCACCAATTAGCACCTCAAGAACCTTGCTCGCATAACGGGACCATTTGATTGTTTCTGTTGGAATACAATCCTGCCGATCAAATGAAGCGATAATGGATGGCTCTCCAGGTTCACCATAGTGAGTAAGTTGCCCCCTAAACAGTACGTCTTGACCAAATTCGTCTATCAACGCTTCCAACTCATTAAGCGTACTAACTTTAATATTTTTCATTTTTATCCATGGGCTAGAGTCAAAAAGTGAACTCAAGAAACCGACATGTGTGGCAATAAATTTTCCAATCGGAATCGAGCAAATAATTTCAGTGAAAAACCTTTTTGAATACAGGAAGGCAATAGTGAAAAGATATTTACATATTATTCATACTCATTTCAATAAAGCAATATTTGTATCAATAAGTTATTCGCAATGAGATTATTAGCAATTAATGATGTTTTATCAACTACAAAAAATAGATATCCCCGTATACACGGGGCTATCTTTTGGTCACATCCAGTGGATCTGTTGCTGGCCTGACGTTGTCGGATGCGGTGCCGCTGGCACTACAACCCCCGGTGATACGATAAAGCGCTCGACCGTTTCGGTGGTCACAAACGTCGCGCTGCAGTTGATGTTTGTGCACTGGTGGTAACGCTCCTTGGTCGTGTCAGTAAAATAGCGACTTGTGCGGGCGTGAGCGGCGAAATGGCATTTTGGACAGTGAAACATGGCGAGCACCTCATAAAATTTCCGATGCGTTAATTTTACTCACTTTATTTTTATATAATAAATAGTTAAAATCAAATCACTGCATTAATTCTTCGCTTTCGTACTCCACATCCGAAACCTTAACCTCAAGCTCTAAGCCCGTTGTGTAGCCGTTCCCGTTGAGGTTATGCACCACCCGGCTGATTATCCATGCCTGCTCGTCTATAACGCGCTTAAAGCCTTTCACCGCCACCGGCGTTTCAGGAAATAAATCTGCGCGGCCGAGCGCCAGCGAGATTGAAAACTCCGCGACACCTCGCTGCAGCTTGTCCCATTTTGCCTGAGCGGCGCGCATGGCCTGCGCCTTTGTCGCGTAGATGGTCACCAGCTCCAGCACGTTGTCAGACTCACCGACCATATACTCACCCTCACGCGCTTCCTGCTCTTTTTGGGCTTTTGCCTTTGCAGTGGTTTTGGTCGCTTTCGGATGCTGCAGCGCGCGCAGGTGCTGCGCCTTTGGTTTGCGTCTGAGCTTCACCTTTTGCTTTTGCGGCTTCGGGTCTTTGGTGTGCAGCCATTTTGCCGTTACCCCGGTGTAGGCTTCCCGGTCAGCGATGGCGAACTGATGCCGGTCGCCATCGCCGCGCTCGACGGTCATTTGCGGGATAGGCTTGCCACTGGCCGTCTGTGCGCTACCGGCTTTCAGGAATAACAGTTTCCCAAACTTCACCGCGACAGATGCGCCGTTGCGCTCCGCCAGCCTCGCCAGAAATGCCGCGTCAGATTCCTGCGTCTGGTCAATGTGAGGCACGGGGATCGCTTTCAGCGTTTCCGCCACGCTGGCCGTCAGCTTGTTGCGTGCCGCAATGGTCTCCACAATGACCCCGAGCGTGGTGTCATGCCATGACTGTTCCCGGCGTGAATTAAGCGACCCGCGAAAATCAGCGCTGCGCCCCCTGATGGTGAGCGTATCAGGCGCGCCCCGGTGCTCGATTTCATCGACCGTGAAACTCCCTTTATTCAGCAAGGCGGATCCCTGCCAGCCTAACCACAGCGTCAGCTTTGCACCGCGCGGAGGCAACTCGACAAGCCCGTCGCTGTCATCGAGCTCGATGTCGAGCTGGTCGGCTTCGAATCCGCGGTTGTCCGTCATGGTCAGGCTGATTAGCCGGTCGCTGAAATTCTGCGTGATATCATCGCCATCGAGCGTCAGCATAAACGCCGGGGCAATCTGCACCCCGGCCTGAATATTCATACCCGTAATCATCCCGCCAGCCCTCCCAGCCAGTTACCGGCAGACGTCACCAGATTGTCGGCCTGCGTTTTCAGGTCGCCGTAAATTGCCGCGAGCGACTCATCGACCCGTTTCAGCGAGAGGCTAAACTCGATTTTTCTGGCCGCGCCGTCGCTGAATAATTCGCTGTGCGTGTGGGTCACTTTATCGATGACATACATGCCGTGGATCATGCCCGTTCCGTCAATCAGCGGCCACGCCCTGCCTTCGTCGGCCATCAGCTCGATGGCGGTCAGTGAGAGGCGACCGCCGGTGATTTCGGGTAGAGCACGCCCGAGAGCGTGCGCGAGGTTTCCCCCTCCCCAAGAAACTGATAGGCCGGTGGTTTGCCGATGCGATCGTTAGACGCCCAGCGGTAGTCCTTCGAATACTGCATCGACTGATGCGGCAGCGTTCGGCGCTCAAATACAAATAAACCCAGTACCATTAACATGTTTTAGCCCTCATCAGTCATGGCGCATACTTGAGCGCTGGCGCGCACGATTTTCCCGGTCGAGTTTATCGACGGCCTCCCTGAGCTGGCGGTCGAGGTCACTGCCCGGGGCGACGCCCCCCTGTAAAGTGATGTGATATTCAGGTTTGCTCTGGTCAACATAGGTCTTTCCGGCAGGAGCCGGCACCGGGTGATACCACTGAGAATCGCCAAACAACGGGGTTGATCTGATACTGGACTCTTTAACTGAACCCGTTGCGGCATTGGCTTTTGCGGCTTTCTGGTCAAGGTCGCTCGACTCTTTATTGATAACCCCGAGTTTCTCCAGTAACCAGTTAACGCCGCCGCGCAGTTTGTTAAAACTATTGAGCGGTAACATCAGCGCGTCGGCCAGTGCCTTACCGAACAACACCCCCGCATTTTTGCAGCTATCGAGCGTCTCCTGCGTTGCCTTAACCGGCGCTATCAGGTCAGTGAACCACTGCCAGACCCCGCGCAGTTTTTCGATGATGGAATCAAACACCGGCGCGAGCGGCGAGAAAATTTCAGCCACCGGCGCAAAGGCCGCTTTAAGCCCCTCCACCACACCCGAAAAGAATGCGCTTATTGGCTCCCAGTATTTACGGATAAGCAGCGCACCGGCCACCACGGCAGCGACCACCGCGACCACCGGCAGAATGATTGCCCCTAATGCCGCGACAATGGCACTTCCGGCAGTAGTGAAAACAACGCTCAGCATGCCAGCAGCAGCGATAATCGCGTTTATTCCTGCGATGACAGGCCATGCAATCAGACCAATCCCGCCGAGCACCCCAACCAGCGCCAGACCACCGGCGACAAGGTTAAACATGGTTTGCGTCAGTTCAGGGTTAGCTTTCGCCCACGCGGCCACCTTGCCGAGCCAGTCTGTCGCGGAAACCGTCAGGCGACGCAGTGCTGAGTCTTCTTTTTCGAAAACCTCAATCTGCAGGTCTTCCCATGCTGACTGCAGGTTTTTCAGATCGCCGTCGAGGTTATCCGTTTGTATTTTCGCAATGCGCTCGGTCGTGCCTTTTGAGTCGCGGATTTGCTGACGCTTATTGTCGAGCGAGCCATCACCGGCAGCGGCGACGAGTTTAATCGCCCCCTTCATGGCCTCTTCACCGAAAATGACTTTCAGATATTCGCCCTGCTCTGCGGTGCCGAGCTTGTTTTTCGCAAAGGACTTGTGAATATCTTTGAGGATTTTCTCGACCGGCAGCATGTTCCCTTTGCCGTCGCGGGTTATCACGCCTAATTCTGAAATGGCCACAACGGCCTTACCCATAGGAGCCTGCAGACGGTTGAAAATGGCACTCGCGCCCGTCCCGGCCATCGAGCCTTTAATCCCGTTATCCGCCAGAATGCCGAGCATGGCGGTCGTGTCTTCGATGCTCGCACCTGCAGCCTCAGCAATTGGCGCGACATATTTCATCGCCTCGCCCAACTCGACGAGACCGGTGTTAGATGACGTAAAGCCTTTCGTCATCACATCCGCGACGCGCTCAATCTCGGTGGTCGGCAGGTTAAATGCCGACTGCATGTTAGTGATAATGTCGGCGGCTTCTGCGATATCCACATCGGCCGCGAGGCTGAGGTTTACGGTCGAACCGGTCGCGGCCAGCACGTCATCGGCGTTATAGCCCGAGCGTGCGAGCGTGGTCTGCGTGCGCGCTACATCACCCGGTGAAAAGGCGGTTGTCGCACCGATATCACGCGCCTGTTGACGAATGGCCGCGAGCTTATCGTCGCCCTTATCGAGCCCGAGGATCGCCTGCGTGCCTGACATCTGCTTATCAAAACCGATACCCGGCGCAATAAAGCGTGACGCACCATAAAGCCCGGCGGTCGCCACCCCGACGCCCACCATCCCGGCATTACGCGCACCGGCGGCGAGCTGTTGCCCGGATTCATAGCGGCTTTTTACCGCGCTGAGTCTGGCCTGTTGCTGACTGACGCGCGCCAGTGCATCACGTTGCCGGTTAAGCTTCGCGGTGGTCTCGCTGATGCTGGATTTCAGACGGCGCTCGTCTGCCGACAGCGTGCGGGTATTTATCCCGGCCTGCGCGAGCTCCGTGCGCTGGCGCTGCACCGACTGCCTGAGCCCGTTATATTTGAGCTGCAGGTCAGCGGCGGATTTCTTTGCCGCCTCCATCGCGCGCGCCTGCGCGTTAGTGGGGTTTTCGGTGTTTTTAAACTGGACGGCCAGCGCTGCGGCCTCCTGTTTCGCTTTGTTAAGCGACTGACCGGTCACGGCAAGCTGTGCGCTCGCTTTCCTGAATCCGTCAATTCGTGACGCCTGCGCATTCAGATCGCGCAGGGTGTTTTGAGAAGTGCGGATATCGCTAGCAAGGGATTTACTGGCGTTCTGGATAGCTTTGAGCGGTCGGCTTGCCCGGTCTACTGCGTTAAGCAGCACCTCAAGTCTGACGTTATTGCTCATGGTGGTTTCCGCTTCGCTGCAGCGCCTTATCGCGCCATGTGATGAGCTCGGTCACGCTCAGGGAATTCAGCTCTGATGGCGGCCAGTGAAAAATCACCGCGATATCCGCCATCAGGTCATCGACCGAAAGGTTATCGGGGAACGTCAGCGAGCCGAAGATGGCGACAAAAAACCGACCACCTTACCGGCGAACAAAATCAGGTCTGACGCTTCCAGACGCGTGACCTCATGCTCGGTGAGTGCCGGGTACGTCATGCGCGGCAGCACCTTAATCAGCGCATCGACGTCAGAATTTGCCAGCGAGGCCAGACTCACACCGCGCAGGGTTCCCGCGTTGGGTTTTGTGACGGTCACCTGTTCGATTTTCTGCTCACCGCGCATGATGGGGTTATCGAGGATCACAATGTTTGAGTTTTCGGTTTCGTTGATGTTTTCCATGATGTTGGTCTCGTCAAAGTTAGTGACCGGCCAGCCTGACTGACCGGTTAAGGGGTTACAGGCCGATGGCCTTGCGGTGCTCTGCCAGACGGTCGTCGCCGTCGACTTTCAGCACCATGTTGATGACGTCAATCTCGATGACCTCCTTACCGTCAATCGTGAGCTGGTAGTACGCGCATTCGGTCGAGATTTTGGTCGTGCCGCTTTCGCCCTGTTTGTTTTCGCCGCCGTCGTACTCCTTGTGACGGCCACGCATGACCACCTCAACGGCAGAAATCGCGCCGGTGTCATCGCGCTGGTATGAGCCGGTAAAGCGCAACGGTACGCTGTCTGCGCCCGGTGAGGCGTACTGCGCCCACAGCTCGACGTCAGGCAGACCGCCGAGCGTCCACTCGCACGACAGCGCATCGTCATCGAGACCGAGGTCAATCGACACCGAGCCCGGCATCCCGCCGCCGCGGTATTTCTCAAGCTTACGGGTCAGCTTCGGCAGGGTGACGGATTCAACAACACCCATGTAGCTCAGGCCATCGTTGAACATGTTCAGGTATTTCAGTTTGCGTGGTAATGCCATGCTCAGAGCTCCTTAGCTGTTGACCGACTCTGACAGGTTCGCCAGATAGGTATCAGTGATGCGCTGGCGCAGGGTCAGGTTTTCCAGCGGCGGGACGGGGGTGTAGTCGTAATCGATAAACAGTTTCCCCACCTTGAGCGTTTCCACGCTGTTTGACTCCGGGTCGTACCAGCAGGAGCCGTCAACGATATAGCCGTTGTTTTTCAGCTCGCGGAATTTCGCATTGATACCGGCGACGATGTCGCGGATAAGCGTTGCGGTGACGGGTTTATCAATCGCCCAGGCGTGCGCCTCCGCCATCGTGTCAGCAAGTACCTGCGCCGTGCGGGTGTAGTTTTCAAAGAGGAATAACGGATCGTCGGAGCAGGTACGGTTGCCCCAAAATTTAAAGCCGTCGTTACGGATCAACGTGGTGACACCGGCCTGATTTAACAGGTTCGCGTCGGTGGCCTTCTCCTGCAAGTCCCACGAGACCGAGGCACTGACGCCGGTGACGCCATTCACGCCGACGTTAGAGAGCGTTTTGTGCCAGCCCGTCTCCTGGTCGATTTTGGCACGCAGGCCGAGCGCGCGGGCGGTCGCCCATGCAATATCGGTCTGATTCGCCGTGGTGTCCCACGCCAGAAAATCAGGGTGAATGACCATCAGCTCACGCTGGCTGAAATTCTCACGGTAGGCGATAGCTTCGGAAATGGTCTTGCAGCCCCACGCGCTGATATAGCCAAACGCGCGCAGGCTCTGACAGGTCGCCGCGAGCGCGGTCGCCACTTCCAGAGAATCCAGCCCCGGCACGCCGAGAATGCGCGGCTTAACGCCGGTGACAGTTTTGGCGGTCAACAGCGCTTTAAGACCGGTGTATTTGCCGTTTTCGTCGGTCGTGCCGATGATGTTGGAAATGGTTTCTTTCTGCGCCGCTTCCGGGTCGTCCGGGTCTTCAATACCTTCGGCAACGCGCACAACCACAACGACCGGCTTGCACTGGTCGGCAATGGCTTGCAGGGATTTTGACAGGGTGCCGAGCTTACCGGCTTTACCGATAGCGTTCTGCACGCTGGTAATCAGCACCGGCTCATTTAGCGGAAATGTTGAATCGTCAGCATCATTGGCGGTGCAGACCATGCCGATGATAGCTGTCGAAACGGTGGAAATGGTACGCGTGCCATCGTTAATCTCGATGACCTCGACGCCGTGATGATAGTCGCTCATCCGTTTAACTCCGTGGTTAAGGGGTGCGACTATTTTCTGTTGTGTGCGGGACATGAGAAACGAAAGGCCGTTGGGGGAGTGACAGCACAACGCGCAGTGACCGGTTGCCGTGTGAGGAAAGCGTCATTGATCGTTATCAGCGATCAATCACGGTAAATTGATCGCTGATAACCATTATCAATGAATGGGTATTGTCGCTATCGTTTCGGCATTAACGAGGAAGCGATAATGACGATTTTACTCTGGGTTGTTGGTGGTCTGGCTGCATGGTGGCTCTTTGGCTTTTGCTGGCTCAGACTGTTTGCCGGTGACGAAACAGAAAAAGACTATGAAGAATGCCCCTATGACTAAACCCGCTTAACGCGGGTTTTTTATATCTGTCAGAAACCTTTCACACCGGGAGTGCAGGCCATTCAATATCCGGCGCGGCATCAGGGGAAACCCGGCTAAGATAAACACGGTACTTTTTCCACACCGTCAACATGCTGACCTCGTTCTCGCTCGCCTCCCCCAAATCGACAGCATCCTGTAATGTTTCAATCGTGAGCGTAGCTTCCTGCATCAGCCGTTTTTTTTCACCTTCAGCAAATGACACCTCTGCGGCGCGTTCTGCCTCTGTGTCTTTCTCCCAGCTTTCGCCACCCCAGCGCATATAGTTTCCGTCAGGGGCAATGGTCGTCACATCGGCAGGTAAAGCACCGGGCGCGGCGATATAAACGCGCTCGCCTGTCTCTTTGCTGTAGAGCGTTTGGTTTCGGTAGTCCTCGACCAGCGCCCACGTTGTTCCGTTGAATACAGCGACCTTGCCCTCCGGCACGTCAGGCGGCGCAATACTGGTGCAGTCTGCCGGTAGACCCGTATTAGCCGGTATATAGGCATCACCCGCGCCAATAAACTCCCGAGTGTCTGCGCGGAGGTTATAAATTCGGATAGTGCGGTCTTTACCAGAAAATTTAAAAGCCATTATGCGAGCCTCACAATGTAGTTATAAGCAATGTTTTTGACAGTGTTCTCTGCGTTACCGGTGGCGGCAACGGTGATGGTGTGGGTGTGTGACCCCATAACAACCGAGTGAGTGTGCGAGCCTACGGCCACCGTATGCGTGTGAGCCCCTACGGCTACCGTATGCGCATGCGCGCCAGCGCTGGCCGCCGTGCCTGAAACGGTATGAGTATGCGCACCCGCACTCGTTGTAGGCGGACCATTTGGGTTGTTATTTTGTGCGTTATTAAACTCATTACGATCCACATATCGGCCAGCACCGGCTCCCCCGCTGCCAACCCAAACAGGAACGGAGTGGTTATGAGCCCCCGCGCTTGCTGCTGTACCGGAAATACTGTGCGTGTGTGCGCCCGTGCTGTTTGATGACTTTGTTCCGTAGTCAAAGGCGCTGGTCGTTTTCGTCCCGTAATCGAATGCGCTGGTCGTTTTAGTGCCGAGATCGGTTGATGAAGCCGATGCACCGTGGGCGTGCGACTTAATGCCGTCCAGCTCCTGTGACAGCACTGCGCGTCCGCTTGCGGGTTTCCCCTTAATCGTCCAGCTGCGCATATCCGGGATGACGCCTGAAGGATATGCCGCCGCCAGAAGTGGATATGCTGATTTATCAAACGTTTGACCGGCCATAATGGCGTAACCGGCTGGCACCGTATCAGACGGCCACGGAATAGGCGCACCTACCGGGTAATTGTTATATCCGTCATGATGAAGAAGTTTCCAGCCCTTAAAAACGCCTGCCGTAACAGCGGCAAAACCAATGACATTGCCATCAAAATCAATCCCAATGACGGTGTTATAGCCCTGAGTATTAGAGTGTGCGGAGTTGATGTATTGCTTCCACGCATGGCCGCCGGGCATGCCATTTTTTACAGAGGAGCCGTTAAAAAAACCGCTTCGCGTTCTTAAATCAACTGCAACATCGGCAAATGATTCAGCATAGGTATTCAGGCCAGCACCCTTTGGCACGCGACCTTCAGCATTTTGATTCGCAGACTTAGCGGCATCAAACGCAGCCTTAACTGCTTTCGGTGTCGCCGCCAGCGCCTCCGACGTACTGTCGGTCGCGCTGCTGAGCTGGACAATACCCTTTTGCGCCGTGGTGGCGTCCTGAGCCGAATATTTACCTTTCGCAAGGTCATACGCTGCCTTAACCGCTTTCGGCGTCGCTGCGACGCTCTCAGACGTGCTGTCGGGCGCGCTGCTGAGCTGGACGATACCCTTTTGCGCCGTGGTGGCGTCCTGAGCCGTGTATTTACCTTTCGCAAGGTCATATGCCGCTTTAACCGCTTTCGGCGTCGCTGCGACGCTCTCAGACGCACTGTCGGTCGCATTACTTAGCTGAGTAAAGCCCTTTGCGGTGAGCGTGGCGTCAGGATGGCGGCGGGACTGCTCATGCTCCGCAATCTTGTCGTCGACGTAGTCCTGCGTTGCCATCACCGTTGAGGTATCAATCGTCAGCTCGACTGACTCGATGTCGCTTACCATGATAACCATACGCACGGTCTGCGCGCGGCCTGACCCCTCCGCCAGCGCTGGCTTGTAGCTTTCGGCCATATTGCCGACCGCAATCAGCGTGCCGGTGTCATCATAGAGCCCGAGCTCGCGCATCCAGAAACCGCCGGTCTCCGGCGGGATAAGCAGCTCCGCCACGACGTAGTTTTTATTCTTTTTATCCTGGCTGATTTTGTTCAGCGCGTGACGCCAGACCTCTTTGACGAGTTTTGTCTGGTTCGGGTCAGGCACCGGCAGCGTGCCGCCACCGTCACCCACGGCCATCGCCGTCAGGTTCACCTTTTTCCCGTTCGGGATGGTCGCTGCAGCCAGCTTGATTGCACCGGCTTTGGTGATGACCGTTTTGTATTTCACTGTCATTGTGCTCTCACTTATCCGGGGTAAACCGTGATGATGTCGCCGTCATAGGACAGAGCGCCGGTGTAGAGGTAGCCGGGGATATCCTGAATAATATTGAGGCCAATTAAATGGCGGCTGGCTGGCTTTGCATCGGCGATAAGCCGCTCCATTTCGTAATACATTTCCTCGGTGATGCCGGTCTCCAGCACGCCGATATCGAGGCGAAACGTGCCGGGCGGGTCGTTTGTCTCCCACCATTCAGAGACGTTTATCAGATAGCCGAGCGGCTCCACCACGCGGCGCACTGCGCCAATCGTTCCCTTGTGCGCATGGATAAACCACGCCGCGCGGATCACTTCCCGTTTTGTGTCCTCCGGCCAGCTCTCATCCCACCGGTCGACGGAAAACGCCCACGCCAGCCACGGCAGCAGGTTTGCCGGGCAGTCGTCGGGACTCCAGAGACGGCGCAGGGGTACGGGCGTGTTTTCGATTTCAGCGCAGGCGCGCGCGGCGGCGACCTCCAGCGGCGAGGAGCCCACCGGCAGCAGTCGGGTATTACTCATCGTTGCCCCCGATGGTCACGCTGTACTCGGTGCACCATGACGCCTGAGTCTCGTCGAGCACGATGTCAGCCACCGGCGCGGCCAGCTCAACGCGCTGCACGCCCTCGACGTGGAGCGCCGCATAGATGGCAGATTTACGGATGTCACGCCCGAGGCGGTGCTGCGCGGTGATATACGCCTGCAGCTTTGCTTTTGCCGCACTGAGCACCGGCTCGCTTTCGGGACCGGGGTAAAGGTAAAGCGACGCGGTGATTTTATAGTCGACAATTTTTGCTGACTGCACGGTCACGCGGTCTGCAACCGGCCGGACGTCCTCGTCGTTAAGCGCAGTGCGCACAATGGCGAGCAGCTCGTCAGAGGCCACGCCGTTATTTTCACGCGACAGCACCGACACGGTCACACACGCAGGCTCGGGACTGATGACGGAAATATCCGCGACACGCCCGTCAGCGCTGCGGCCATGAAACTGGTATGCGCCGGTTGAGCCTGCGGTACTCAGTCCCTCAAAAGCCTGCTGAATGCGCAGGCGGTAGTCAGTGTCCGATTCCATCACGGCTGGCGTGGGCGGAAACGTCGTGTCATCTGGAGGCGTGATGACGAGGCGCTCGACGTTATAATTTCCGCCTATCTGGTCAAGGTCGGCATCTTCTGCATACGCCAGCATGACCGCACGCGCGGCCTCGTTGACGCGCTGTCGCCAGATAACTTCCCGGTAGGCGTTTTCCTGCAGCAGCTTAACAATCGGCTCTGATTCGAGCGTCAGGGTGCACGCGACGGCCTCCTGTTGTTCTTCGGGGTATAACGAGACGAGCGTTGCCTTGCGCTCGCTCAGGATGCTCTCATAATCCAGCACTTCCACGACATCGGGCGCGGCGAGCTGGTTCAGGTCAACAATTGCCATAGCGTTTAACTCAGTGGAATGGTGAGGGAAAAGGGCTGGCCGCTGGCCGCGCGCGTGCCGGTGATGTCGACATACAGCCCGCCGTCATCCTCCGACCGCTCAAAGGTGATGCTTGTCAGGCTGACGCGAGGCTCCCATTTCTGGATCGCGGAATAACACGCGGCCATAATCTGCAGGCGCAGCGCCCTGGTCTGCGGCTGGTCAATCAGCGCCGACAGGAGCGAGCCGTATTCACGGCGCATGACGCGCGAGCCAATCGGCGTAATCAGAATGTCGCGCACGCTTTGCCTGATGTGCTCGACCTCCGAGATACTGAGGCCGGTCTGGCTGTTCATGCCCAGATAACGCACCGTCATTTAGTACCCTCCGTCCAGCTTCCGCCCCGTTCGACGCCGCCGTGGTCGTGGTCATCCACCTGCACGCCGTTTGAGGTAAATGTCCCGCCGGTATGCTCGATGTTCCCGGACATCTTCCCGCCTTTCTTTACTTCGAGCGTGCCGGTCGTCAGCTTGTTGGTGCACACCACCTCGGGCGTATCGAGCGTGATGCGGGTTTCGGCTTTCACCAGTACCAGCGGCACAGTCGCCGTAATAGAATCCGACGCGGTGACGTCGGCGGTCTTAATACCTGTCACGGTGAGCGCGCCGCTTTCGGGCTCGTACTCGATAACCGCCCCGTCAGGAAAGGCGACGTGAATCGCATCGGGCGAGGTAGACGGCGCGGGATGTTCATCCGAGAAAATGCCCGGCAGCACAAAGGCCGTATCGAGTTCGCCACCGATGGCCAGCAATAACACCTGCTCACCGACCGAGGGAGCCCACCACACGCGAGAACGACCGGCGCGACAGGTGAGCCAGTTAAGCCAAGTGGTTTGCATGCCGCCGGTCTGGACACGACACAGCCCCTCGTCGAGGTTAACGTCGGTCACAATGCCGGTGCGGATAAGGTTGCGGATCGCGCGTGCGATTTCCTGCAGAGAATTTAAATTATTCATAGGGAAAGGATGCCGCCGGGCGAGGCCAGCGGCAATGAAGCCAAGTTTTGTGAGATATAGCACAACCTCGCACTTATTCAGTATTTAAAAAGAGGACGAAATGAAGTCAATTCAAACGTACTCTTCATCGCCCAATACATCCCTATGTTAAATTAGCGAATCGCGTCCCCTTCCAAATCTCAATAAATTAGGTTGCATTCACAACAATTAAGTTTATATTGGTAAAACATCAAGTTACAATATATATGACAACCCCAACACCTAGGTGAATTATGAAAGAATTGTATTTAGATGATACTACAAATTGCGTAGGAACAATTTCAAACGTCGCAGACTTTCTTAAACTTGTAAAAAGTTCAAACGGTGAATGGCTTTATGGAAATTTATTTAGAGGGCAGCATGACGCCAAATGGCCTATATTGTCATCCCTTACACGAAGCGTAATACCTTCAATTGAAGATATAGAAAGCAAATACGGCAAGATCACTATAAACTCCCAGAGGTTTGAAGATCTATTTAAAACTGAAAAATATAATAAGCAATTAAATGAAAAGTTAAATACCATATTTCACGGGTATGTTAACTTCAAAAACCTCTTACCTCCATTCCTTAATGAAATAGAAAATAAGGAGTTCATCCTTAACTCTGACCTATCACTTTTACTACTCGCCCAACATTATGGATTTCCTACTCGCTTTATTGACTGGAGTTTAAATCCACTCGTGGCTCTATTTTTTGCTGTTGAGTTTTCAGAGCCAAAAACACAAAACAATGCTGCAGTCTATAGCTACACAGGTGAAGAAACACTCACAGGTGAAGAATTTTATGAAGGATTTCAATGTGGTTACAATGCTTATGACAAAAAAGCATTAGATTCACTGCCAGACCTTCAAAGTGGGACGTTTAACTTTTTGAGTTCCGGCAAAATATCATCCTATAAATTCAGAAAACTAGCGGTAGAGATGATAGGCTTCGTACCTCAGACTCCAATATCTATTACACACTTTAAATTCGATAGAAGAATGGATGGTCAGGAATGCATGTTTACCTTCCAAAATAATATATTAAAACCATTCACACCAAAACACTCTCAAAACCTTAAGAAGATTTTAATATCAAACCCCTACGCAATAAAAACAGAATTAATTCAGCTTGGGTTTGTCACATCAAAAATATACCCTTCGATATCCGGGTTATCTCAGGCACTGAAATTTAATCACGCAAATAAAAATTTCAAGTTCACTATATAATAACCCCCTACTGAAAATGCAGCACCAAAGACTTTGGAAAGGGGATATTTTGTTTATAACATTATGAATTGATAGGCTTTCATTCTATCCATTTGAGTAAAAGCCTCTCAACAAGTTTTTCATCATGTCTGCCAAAACCCAACAACTGTCGCTCTGAATACTGTACCTCCTCCGCGCTAGCGTTTGGCCGATCCTTTAGCCCGAACTGATGAACTCGCGCGATGCGCTGCACCTTGCGGGTAAATTCCACCACCGCGCTATTTTCACGGCCACTGGCTTTCATGTACCGGCTTGTGCGCAATGTCTGAAACATCGCCCTTTTGATTCGCCCGGTCTTTGCCCTAAGTGGCTGGCGTTTTCTTGCCTTATAGGGCGACCCGTCTGGGGCTTTTTGCTGTTTGATACGCTGCTGTTGTGCCGTTCTGAGTTGCTTTGCTATCTCACCGGCAAGCTTTCGACGCCCAGCGGGTGACAGGGCAGCAAGCAGTCCGGCGAGTTGGTTATCAAAAGGCTTAAAGTTACTCATCCCACTTGCTCACCAGTTCGCCGTTGATATAGAGCTCTTTCGGGCGCGTGACGGGCTCAGGCAGTGGCGGCTCCGGGGCATAACTGACATGCAGCGCGCCGTTTTCCTCCTTAATGATGGTGCGCTCGATGAGCTGCAGGCTGATGCTGATATCGACACTATCCTCGTCGTTCAAATCCATCAGGAAACAGTAGCCCTTTTTGCGTCCCTCATCGAGCGTGCAGATATCCGGCTGGTTTTCCCTGAGCCATGCGGCCACCGGCACGAATATCAAATCAGGGTCGCCAACAAAATCACACACGATCACATTGAGTGTGTATTTTTTTTCGTGTGACAGCGAGGCCGCGAGTCGCGCATCGATATTCCCCTCGTCGGCAAAAATGCGCATCATCTCGGGATTGGTTTTAAGTTGCGGGACGGCGTCAGTTAACGCCTTGCGCAGGCTGATTGCTTTCTTCATCGAGTTTATCCTGACAGTCTTTGACGGTTTCAACCTGCAGCGCGCAGGCGGCGAGCGCGTGCTCAAGCCTGCGAATGTCGGCGCTCAGGTCGCCATTAGTGGCCGGATCGCTTTCCGGCATCGGGCAATAACTCACCTTCGGGCAGGCGCTGTAAACAATGACCGGCGGAGGCGCAACCGGCGCGGGTGTGCAGCCTGCGCACAACATCAGGCAGCTTGTCGCTATACCAGCGGCGTAACGTTTCATTCTCATTTATCAGCCTTGTAATGGTTTCTTCCCGTCGCACGGCCATTGCACCGGCGGCGATTAACTCACCGCGTAAAGTGACCTGCGCGGTTTCGTTTTTCCTGGCAATTCCCTGCGAAACGGAAAGCTGATTTTTCAGCATCCCGATCACATATTTCTGTTCAACTGCCACCTTGTTTGCCCGTTCAAAGGAGCGCATCAGGTTGCCGTTTTCATGGCGCTGCCAGAGCACAACCGCCATCAGCGCGGCCAGTAAAAACAACATCACTTTCATTGAATACCCCTGATGCAGTAGGCACGCTCACGCGCGCGGCGGTTTTCCAGCCCTTTGTTAACTTCGCCATTCACGTAAACCCAGCGGGTGAGCTGGTCGCACGCCTGCCACCATTGATGACGCTTGATGTACGAGACCAGCGTTGAGCGGCAGGCCGCGCCGGTTCCCACGTTGAATGAGAAGCTGACCAGCGCATCGTAAACCTGTTGCGGCATTTCCACCGGCGCGCATACGGCCAGACGTTTCTCGACGTTCATCACATCCGCGACAAGGTTCGCCGCCGCCTGACGCTCGGTGATGTCCCCTTTCGGGACGACGCCTGCAGTGTGGCCGATGCCCGACGTCCACACTCCCGCGCTGCACTGGTAAGGCGTCAGGCGACAACCTTCGAGGTCGGCAATCAGCGCCAGCCCCTCGGGCGAGGTGTTAAGCAGACGAAAGTCAGGCACCAGTGCTGCCAGCGCCAGCACGGCGGCCACACTGCATTTTTTAACGATTGATTTCACGAATAGCCCCCTTATCGAGTCCGAGTGACGTCAGATAGAGATAGGTTTTGCGCTTAAACCAGTAGTTCGTCAGCGCGGTAAAAATGGCGCATCCGCCGCCCACGTAAAGCGCCATCTTTTCGGGTGAAATTGCCCCGAGATACGCCAGCGCAACGGCCAGCCAGTAGGCTATAAACGTGGTGATTTTTTCCATGCTCAGTCCCATAGATTCACCGTTTCGGTTCTGGCCGCGCTCTCGGTCTCGGGCAGCTCTATTGCCGTGCCGTGCGGCAGAATGACGCCGAGCTCGGACAGACCGGGATTCGCTTCTAAGACGGTTTCGACTACCCCCTCGGTGCGCCCGTAATACCGGGCACAAATCGCGTCGAGGGTGTCGCCCTGCAGCGCATACGCTTTCATCAGATTTGCCCCACAATACAGCGCGCTTTATCCTGGATACGCGCCACTGACCAGCGCATATCCCGCCACATCTCATCGATAGTGCTGTCGATACTGTCGGCCTTTTTGTCACCTTTGGCGGTCGCATCCACGCCGCGAAAGCGCTCATAGAGCGTGGCGGTCGTCATGGCACACACGGCGTTGAAATAGTGGAAAACGCGCACGCTCTCGCCGTCGAGCTGGTCGGTCGGGACATCCGCCAGCGTGGCGTGACCGGCTTCGAGCTGACGCTCGCGCCATTCGCCCAGCTCCGCATTCGTCTCCGCGATGGCGGTCTTAATCGCCCGGCGCAGGCGCACGGGGGAAACGGTCTGTTCTAACCGCATTTCCTCCCGCACGCGCTTCGGATCCACGTCAGGAAAAAACGGGGTGTTTTTGATTACCGGCTCGCTCACGCCCGGTGGCGGTATCACCACGCCCGGCACATCCTGCGGCTCTTGTTTTGGCTCAATAATCAGCGTCGTCATGACAACCTCGGGTAATGGGTGGGCGGTGGACGCCGTTCGCTGTCAGGGTAAGGAATACCCGCATTGAACGGCGTGCCGCCCGGCTCGGGGAGCGCTCGGTTAACCTGCGGCTTTTGCCGCCTTTGGTGGACGCCCGCGCCGTGCCGCCGGTTTAGCGGCAGGTTTGCGCGTGCGCGGTTGAGTCTTTTGGGTTTTCGGGGCGGGTTCGGCTTTTGGCCTGAGCTGACGCTCTAACTGCTCGATATCCTTTTTCACCCCGATAGTGCTTTCTAACTGGATCGCACGCTGCAGGTGCGCCAGCGCCTCGGGCAGTTGCTTCGCATCACGCAGCACGTAGCCGGTGATTTTGTGCAGCTTCGCACGCACGATATCGGGCATATCCGCGCGCTCCGTCAGCGCAATGGTGTCGAGCAGGTTCGCCAGTTCGACCGGCTGTTTTGCAGCGAGCAGGCGCTGCGCGGCGAGCGTAACCTCTTCGGCCAGCAGGCACGGCGTCGGACGGCGGCCGACCGGCATGGTGAGGCCGTAGGTCATGGCGTAACGGGCAATATCCAGCGCCCCGGCGATATCGTCAGCATCGAGACGCCACAGCATGACCGTCATGACGATGTCATCCTGCGCCCCTCTACCACTTTCGAGAACGCCAGCTACCCACGGCAGATAGAACGGTAGCAGCTCGCGTTTTTTCGCGGCTTTTCGCTCTTTTGAACTGATTTGTTTTAGCGTGCGGTTGTCTGCGGCCAGCTTAACGAGCATCTGCTCATAGGCAGTTGCATTGCGCAGCGGGACAGCAGCCCGCTGCGCAGTTTCAGAGGCCGAGACCCGCATCATGTGACGCGCTGCGGGACTCGTCATGGCTTACTCTCCGCTTTCCGGTGCTGCAGGTGCGGTGAAGTCACCGATCGTGATGTTTTCAATCAGGCACCCGGCGGCGTAAGCCTCGACCACGTAGTCGATATTCATTGACTCGTAGTTTTCGACGCGGTCTTTCTTCGGTTCTTCGATGATGGCGCGGCGGTGTGCGTCATCCATGAAGTAAATCGACAGGTTGTCGAGACGCGTCACCATCAGGGCATTTGCCGGGAAGTACGGCACGCGCACGGCTGGCAGGTTGCCGATGCGCTTCTGGCTGATGATGATGTCAGCGGCCAGTGACTCGGTGTTTGCCTGCTCCTGATTAACGATAGGGAAATATTTATCCGCCATCAGCTTACGCCCGGTGATGACAACCAGCTCCGGGTCATCCTGATAAATCTCGTCAATCAGATTGCCGGTGGCATCCATAACCAGCGCGTCAAGGTTCGCATAATCGCCGTTTTTACCTACGCGGATCACTTCAGAAATCACTGCCCCTTCCTCGTCGGTGATTTTTGACATCACGCGCGCTGGCGCTTCATTGCGGTACTTCTGCAGCCAACCAACGGCTACATCCTGAAGCAGTGGATTTTTTTTACGGTCGGACGTCGCCGCACGCTCGATGCCGTTGAAACCGGCCATGATGAAATCGAGCGACTGGCGCTTGATAATCGCGTCACGAATACGCGTCTGGAAGTCCTGGAATCGCGCCCACAGGTCGAGCTGTTTGTAGCGGATATGGAAGTCAAAGTTAATCTGCGCGCACTCGTATTTATTGGATTCCAGCGCGGTGAAATCAGCGGTCTTACGTTCATCATCACCGGCAGTGTCGGCAGTGCTGGCAATCGTACCGTTAACGCCCACCCCGACCTTTTCGCCTTTCAGCTCATCGACCGGCACGATGTTGATTTTGGTCAGAAACGCGGATGACATCTGCAGCGTGGTCATTAGAGTTTGCGTGACCGACGGCTCGACGGTGAATTTCTTCGCCACGTCATCGGTGGAAACGCCGTTCAGCTCCGCAACGCGGGACAGGTAGGCATTGAATTTGAAGCGGGTATCTTTACGCATGGTTATTCCTGTTCGGGTAATAGGTATCAGGCCGGGCTGCACGCCCGGCGGGTTATCAACAGTTGGTCAGCAGCTCGTCGCCGGTACCGCCTTTTGAAAGCTCGCGGCGCGGCTGGCACTGGCTTTCGGTGCAGTCGAGGGAGCTTTTCAGTGAGGTAAACGCCTGCGCGTTTTCATCGACTTTGCTGGTCACGTCCTGCTTAAGCTGCGCAAAAGCGGTCTCCAGCTCGGTGATGCGCTGGTCGGTGGCGGTGAGGTTGGTTTGCACCAGCTCGGTGACAGTGGTGACAGCCTCATGCACATCGGCGAGACGTGCATCATCGCTGGCCTGTTTGCGGCTGAAGATGGCCTTAACCTTGTCGGTCAGGCTGTTGAGCATGGTGTCGGGAACGTCCTCAAATTCCAGTTCAGCCAGTGAGGCGACAGAAAAAACGTCGTCCGGCTGGTCTTTTTTACCGGCGAGCGGGTTCTGCGTGGCGCGGCTGCAGAATTCGAGGTATTCCGTGCCGAGGCTTGCTGGGTCATCGGTAACGGCAAGGCCAACGAGGTAACATTTGCCGCTGTTGGCAAAGTTCGGGCGGATCTCCATCGAGGTGTAAACCTTCTGACCGGCTTTCACCATGCTGACCAGCTCGTCGAGCGGCTGAATTTTGCCAAACAGCGCTTTTTTGCCATCGAGCGCAGAGCCATCGCTGATAATCTCCGCCTTAAGCTCGGTCACATCGCCATAACGTTTAAACTGGCTGTCAGGCATCAACCCCCGGATATGTTCGAGGTTAATGCGGCAGCCGTAGACGCGCGGGTCGAACGTGTCGGCCATATCCTGAATATCATCGACGCTGATGACGCGGCCGTCGCAGGTGTCACCCTCGACGCCGATGCGAAACCATTTAGAAACTTTCTTTGCCATTGTTCAGGTGTCCTGATGTTGGGTTTTCGGGTCGGGGTTAGTTTCCCGACTCTGACCCGTATCAGCCACCGATTGCGATCCGATTAGATCCTACACAACAAGGGTTTAGCGATAATACCCGGCCATTTAATTAGCCTTGCCTCGTGAGAAAAAAACGAGGTAAGCATGACCATTTCAACGGACCTTTCACTGTTAAATGACCCGCGACGACAGGCGCGATTGCTGTACTGGCAGGGCTTCGCCGTGCCGCAAATCTGCGACATACTGCAGCTCAAGCGCCCTACCGTGCAAAGCTGGAAACAGCGTGATGGATGGGAGGACACCGCGCCGATTAACCGCGTGGAATCGACGTTAGAGGCGCGACTCATTCAGATATACGCTAAGTCCGACCTGACGGCGCATGACTTCAAGGTCGCTGATTTTCTGTCGCGCCAGATGGAGCGCCTTGCTCGCGTGAACCGCTACGGCCAGACCGGAAACGAGGTGGATTTAAATCCCAAGATCGCCAGCCGCAACAAAGGGGATCGCAAAAAGCCGAAACGAAACTATTTCAGCGAGGAGGCAATTGAGAAGCTGGAAGAGATTTTCTTCGACCAGTCGTTTGACTATCAGCTCCGCTGGCATAAAGCGGGATTAGAGCACCGCATCCGTCATATCCTGAAATCGCGACAGATTGGCGCGACGTTCTACTTTGCGCGCGAGTCCCTCCTGCGCGCGCTTAAGACCGGGCAGAACCAGATATTTTTGTCGGCCAGTAAAACGCAGGCTTACGTGTTCCGTAAGTACATCATCGCCTTTGCCCGTCTGGTTGACGTCGACCTGTCAGGCGACCCGATCGTCATCGGCAACAATGGCGCTGAGCTGATTTTTCTCGGGACTAATTCCAACACCGCGCAGAGCCACAACGGCGACCTGTACGTCGACGAAATTTTCTGGATACCCAATTTCCAGAAGCTGCGCAAAGTCGCCTCGGGCATGGCCTCGCAGTCACACCTGCGCACTACCTATTTTTCGACCCCGTCGACGCTGGCGCACGGCGCTTATCCGTTCTGGTCAGGCGAGCTGTTTAACCGTGGCCGCAGCAACCGCGACGAACGTGTCGACATCGATATCAGTCATCAGGCGCTCGCCGGTGGCGTGCTGTGCGGTGACGGACAGTGGCGGCAGATTGTCACCATTGAGGACGCGCTTGCCGGTGGCTGTACCCTGTTTAACCTTGACCAGCTTAAGCAGGAAAACAGCGCGGATGACTTCCGTAACCTGTTTATGTGCGAGTTCGTCGACGATAAGGCATCGGTATTCCCGTTCGAGGAGCTGCAGCGTTGCATGGTCGATGCGATGGAGGAATGGGAAGACTTCGAGCCATTCGCCGACCGTCCGTTTAACTGGCGTCCTGTGTGGATTGGTTATGACCCGTCACACACCGGCGACAGCGCAGGCTGTGCGGTGCTGGCTCCTCCGCTGGTTGCCGGTGGCAAGTTCCGCATTCTTGAGCGTCACCAGTGGAAAGGCATGGACTTTGCTGCGCAGGCCGAGGCCATCCGGGCGCTGACCGAAAAATACACCGTCGACTATATCGGCATCGATGCGACCGGCATCGGCCAGGGTGTTTACCAGCTCGTGCGCTCATTCTTCCCGGCGGCACGCGCCATCCGCTACACGCCGGAAATGAAAACCGCGATGGTGCTGAAAGCAAAAGACACCATCAGGCGCGGATGTCTGGAATATGACGCCGGTGCGACCGACATCACTCAGTCATTTATGGCTATCCGCAAAACCATGACCAGCAGTGGCCGCAGCGCCACCTATGAAGCCAGCCGCAGTGAGGAAGCCAGCCACGCGGATATCGCGTGGGCGACCATGCACGCCCTGTTAAACGAGCCGCTTTCAGCCGGTAGCGGTATGCAATCAAGCTCAATTCTGGACATTAACTAAGATGAAAAAACGTCAAAAGAAACAGACAAAGCAGACCAACATGACCGCCATCGAACCGCAGAAAATCGAGGCGTTCACCTTTGGCGAACCGTCACCCGTTCTGGATCGCCGCGATATCCTCGACTATGTCGAATGCATTAATAACGGCAAATGGTACGAGCCGCCGGTCAACTTCTCCGGGCTGGCGAAAAGCCTGCGCGCCGCCGTGCACCACAGCTCTCCGATTTACGTAAAGCGCAACATCCTGACGAGTACCTACATCCCGCACCCGTTGCTGTCACGTCAGGATTTCAGCCGCCTTGTGCTCGATTATCTGGTCTTTGCAAACGGCTATCTTGAAAAGCGCATGAGCGTCACCGGCCAGCTTTTTAAACTGGAAACCTCCCCGGCCAAATATACCCGCCGTGGCGTCGAGGATGGCGTTTACTGGTACGTGTCGGACTTCACTCACCCGCACCAGTTCGCGCCCGGCTCGGTGTGCCATTTGCTGGAGCCTGACATCAATCAGGAGCTCTACGGGATGCCGGAATACCTTAGCGCGCTAAATTCAGCCTGGCTGAATGAATCCGCCACGCTGTTTCGTCGCAAGTATTACCAGAACGGCGCGCACGCGGGTTACATCATGTACGTCACCGACGCGGCGCAGAGCAGCACTGACGTTGAGTCGCTGCGCTCCGCGATGAGGGATTCGAAAGGGCTCGGGAATTTCAAAAACCTGTTTTTCTATGCCCCGAATGGGAAACCGGATGGCATCAAGATCGTGCCGCTGAGTGAAGTCGCAACAAAGGATGATTTTTTTAACATCAAGAAGGTGAGCGCCGCCGACCTGCTCGATGCGCACCGCGTACCGTTCCAGCTCATGGGCGGCAAGCCCGAGAATATCGGCTCAATGGGCGATATTGAGAAGGTGGCGCGGGTGTTTGTGCGTAACGAGCTGACGCCGCTGCAGGAGCGGTTTAAAGAGATTAATGATTGGTTAGGAATGGAGGTGATCCGCTTTAAGGATTACAGCATCGAGACCGACTAAACCCGCCCAAAATGCCGCCTCCGGGCGGCACACCCTCAGAGCAAGTCAGACGCCGCACACGCGACGCAACCCCGCCACCGCCTGAGATTCGACCTCATCGCTCAGCGCGCCGCCACCACGCGCACAGACGCGCAAAATAAATCCTGTCACTCCGTCTGGCGCGCAGTGCTATCCCCGCCTCGCCTGCCCGCTTAACCAGATGCTTTTAATGCAGATGTATCAGGAGCCCCGAGCAACCCCAGGTGTGGCTATTGCATCCAAATCATGACATGTAAACAGAATGCAAATTAATGCACCCCTAATTCAAAGCAACAAGCAAAGAAAAAAAGGTTATTTCCATTCCTCAGAATATATTGCGTCTGATGAACGTGGGCTGGGTTCAGCTTGATGAATAGAAATCCTCACAGGGAGATTAAATGCAGAACCAAATGCGATAGCATCTCCTCTTGGTAGGCCAGAAACTTGGCGAATCATTAATTCGTTCCCGCTTTCCATTGCATAACGGAGTGCTTGTAAATCACGCTCATTAGTCAGTCGCAATGTGAACCAGTTCGAGCACATGGCTAATACTGTAGAAGACAACTCAGAAGGTCGCTGAGTACTTACAATCAGGGAACATTTGAACTTGCGACCTTCCTTTGCCAGACGCTCGTAAGCTTTGATTTGTGCATCAACCTCAGAGTAGGGATCCCTCAAATAATGATGAGCCTCTTCAAGAAGTAGCACTGTTGGAAAGGCTTTGTTTTGTCCTCTCAAGAAAAGAACTTCCGCAAACATTTCGAGTAATGCACTCAACAGCAATGGAGCGTGGTCTTGTGATAGATTTTTCAGATTGACTATATGAACATTCCAACCATTTGGCTCTCCCTTTTCTGTTCCAAAAAAATAGTCCACTTCTTCTTTCATAGCAGCTTCCCAATGCATTCCATTGTCAGCCAAGACTTGACCACCATTCATATCGACAATATTTTTGAATCTTATATCGTCCGCTAATTGCTGTATGATTTTTATTAGAGGAAGTACATTACCATAGCAAAATGCATCACGCTTGCTTCCTCCCGTCTTAGAATCCGCAGCTACACAGCCAAACTCTGCTACCAAACTTGCTAAACATTTAAATGGTGCCCACCTACCAGCTTTATCCAATGTTCTGTTACGTAAACCTGCTAACCAAGCGGCAAGATGCAGTTGATTATCTTCTCTACAGTCATCATAAATATTAAAGCAATTACCACTTGCATCTTTTAGGAAGTATATTTTTTTATCGAAATGAGTTCTGTTAATAGCATTGAGAGCATTTCTCAGCGCTGGCAATTGAGTTTTATCACTAGGGCGCAATAATTTTATTAAACCTGCAAAGCCAAGTGCCTGATATGGTATCTGCTTATAAAAATACGATTTTTCTGTGTATGCGACACCCGGCAATAAAGGTGAGTGAGGTACTTCGCCGTCTGGGCGCTTACCTAAAATGGTATGTTTAACATTTGGTAGTCCCACAAATGCCTGAGAGTACTCACCATTCATGTCAAAAATAACTATCCGCGATTTAGTATATTTCTCAGCTATTCGACGAGTAAGTAATGCATTGAAATTTGATTTACCGTAGCCAGTACTACCTAATACGGCTATATGCCTTGTTAGCAATTTATCGACACTAGCCAATATTCGTACAGATTTTGTACGTGAATCAACTCCAAGTTCAATTGCTTTATCTAAATCTCCTTTGTCAATGCTATAGATAGTGTTTAAGAAGTTAGTGGTTAAAGGGACAGCAGAAGCCCCCAGTGCTGGTAATCGCCAATCTTCAGAAACAAATACATACCCGTCAACCTCCCTTTTAACAAAACCTATAGCGTAGGCAATGATTTGCCTCAGGGGCATATCCGCTATATCTGAAGTTCCTATATTAGCCTTATGGGCTTTATCCGCTTCAACAAATGCCATATCCGTAACGCGAGCAACCACCAGTATATTACCTGCATCAAAACCAATAAGATCTCCTGGTTGAGTAACCGAACTAATCCCATCCCTATGTGATGCTAATCTTCCTTGTAAACCTTCATGAAGATTTATTCTAATTTTTTCACCTTCCAACCCAACTACATAGCCGATAGCAGAAAGCTCTGATAGTTTAAAATGGGACATGACCTTCTCCTTTAGACAGTTTTGAGATGGCTTCAACCAAATCGTCTACAGTATTTTCGCGAGGGAAAAGAACTGGATATGGTAGATGTTTTACAAAACTATCAAAGTAAGCATCACCTCCGCCTCCTACGACGGTCACTTGATTTAATGTTAAATGTTTTAATGTAATTATTGCTTTTTCACCTTCCGAAGCAGTACCAGCCTCAACATTGAGTTGAGCCTTGGCTAATTCTGGATAATACACAACAACATGGAAAGAAGGGTTTAAAAGCGCACCTAATATTATTCTATTAATATGATAATCACCAAAACCGAAACCATTTATGAAAAGAGCCGTTTGGGATTTCGAAAGGAACTCCCCAAACCTTCTAAACATTTCACCATAAACAAACCCGATTGTATGGCTATATTTGTTTGCTCCGGGATAAATCAAATGCTGGCCTCGATAATAATCATCACCATTTATAATTTCATTGATATAATTATCATAAGCTTGAGAAGAACTTACTTCATTAACTGTCAAACTGTCATCTTGATACCATGTGAGGGAACCATGCAGTTTATAAAGATAGGCGTGGTAGTGACCAAACCTAGCCTCTCCTTTCGCATTGACATTTCTAAAAGCCAAATCAAAGTTTTGTGGATAAAACTGTCTTGTGTGTAGCCCTGAAAAGCCGTTGAACAGCTGAATACCGAGATCTTCCGCAGCCCATTCTAAAGCCAAATCATAATTTGTTGTAAAAAGTGCTGGTGCTGACTGACCCGGCTGCCGATTTGAAATTAATTTTGATATTAATTCTTTGTGATATTTAAACTGTATTTTTTTTCCTTGATTTTTTTGACTGAATTGATCACCTGTTAATAACGCTGCTTTAGTTACTCCTTTGTATAATGCACTTAATATCGTTCTGAATTCTTTTTCTTCAGCCTCATTATGTCTTGTTTTAGCTACTGATAAAAATTTTGTTGCTTCATCAATTAAAAGCTCGACATTTACTGAATCAGAATCTGAATCAGTCTTAGAAACGAGAAGATAACGTTCTATAAGAAGCGATAGAAGATCTGGATGATCTTGCTTAAAGGACTGCCAGACTTCTTTCATGGTTTTCCCACCGCAACCAACCGAAGCGCCGGCACCTAAGAGCACTCCAACATTGTCTAATTGGCACAGCGAATAAACATGAGAACGGAAATCATCCTCATCAATTTCCTTACCACCTTGATATATGAGCATAAACATCCCTTTCAAAAAGATTCTGGGCGGGTTAAATATTTGCATTCAGAATGAATTATGATTCATTTTTTCTTTAACTTACAGCCCAGTTATTCAATGAATTAATGTCATCACAAAAATCATCCCTGTGCGAGTAGCAACACCTTGTCCCATCAAAAATCACTGTTGCCCCTCGGGCTAGCACGTCGAGCGCCCAACGTTCCGGTATAATGCCTTGCTGGGCCAAATCGAAACGAATTTTAGCGACGAGCTCCCTTTCGGGCTTTGTCATCCTGGCTGATGGTGCTCGCTCGCTGGTTTTGAGCGGCGCATTGCTTCTTTGCTGCCGACGTTTGCGCGGTGCGCCAGCCTTTAACGCCCCGTTAAGCACCGTCACGACGTCCGGCTCATTCCAGCCGATAACCCCGCGCTCAATCAGATTTAACACCGCTGCGGCTTGCTCAGACGGTGTGGGGGTCATAACTGGATCGCCACCTCCGGTGTGCTTTCCACAGTTATTGACAGGACTCCGAGGCGCGGCAGAGCCGCTTTTTAAGGTCAAAGGCTCAACGGCCAAAACCTTTGGAACGATGCGCCATTCGGCTGTACGGGTTACATGGACACGATGAGCCCCGAGATGAGGGGCATAAATCCCGACAACCCTCTCGATATCTTCCTCGTATTCGTTGACCTCATCAGTCACCTTACGGGCGACCCTGACGGCCTGAGCATCACGCGGCATGTTTGCCCCACCCTGCGCGATGATGTACCGCTCAAAGTCACCCTCATCTGCAGCAGCTCGCGCGGCCTCGACCCTGTCGTCAAACTCGCAGGCAATACTCACCCCACGCGGCAGTTTGCGCAGCTCGCGATAAGCGCCCATCGTCGGAAGACCAATCGGTTTAAACTGAGGGATACGCCATGTTGACGCCCATGCGGTGACGGCTGCGGCCGTATCTTTCAGAGGCTTGCCGGTGTCGTGATCGAGCTGACCGTCGAGCGCGTAACCGTCGATATTTTTTGCAATGTATTTAGCAATATAACCCGCTGCTCCGCCCTGATAAAGATGGCGTGACTCAAAGCGCTGTTTTGACGCGCCCTTTTCGTGTCCGTCCTCTTTGAGGGCATAACGACGCATAATATCGTTAATGGCTTTACGCTGACCGGGTTTGCAAAAAAGCATCATGTGCCAGTGTGGCGTGCCGTCGTGGTGCGGTTCGACAACGCGCATCCCGTAAACCTCTAGATCGTTATCTTTGAAAGCTGTACGCATCAGGCTCCAGATTCGGCATAGATAGCGCTGGCCGTCTTTGGGTGTGAATGCTGTTTCGTTCCAGCCGTGATTGAGCTGCACAGTTTTGCTTTCACCTTTGCCAACCTGACGGGTCGGGTGATACTTCGATGGCGTGGTCAGCGTGATAAACATCCCCACGTCACCAACGCTGGTCGCGTAGCGTTCAATCCCGGCGATAGTGTTCATCAGCTCCATGCGGCGTATTTCAGGGTTAGAAATACTCCCCATGACCTTACTGATGAGGTCGATACGTTCGCCGGTGACTTTGTTTTCCAGTTCGCAAGATTTAAGGTATTCGAGATTAGCAAGGCGGCGCGCGTGAACATCGCGGATCGCCATTTTGCTTGCGTAAGGTGAACGGTCTTTGTTGACCTCACCAGCAGCGATGAGTAGCGCCTCGCGCCAGCGCATCCGCTGTGCCTTAAGCTGATTAACCCACCATTCATCTTTAATGAGTCGTGAAATAGAGGAAAATGCCTGTCGGATCGTTATCTGACCCTTACGGTATTTTTTCCAGTACATCGGGGTGATGTTAAATGCGCGAGCAACACCGGCCACTTGCCCGTATAGGTGCGACTGAGCTTCATCGGTGAAAAGTGTCTCTTTCCCGCCGTGAGCATCCGCCCAGGCGTCGCTTAACTCCTCGTATTTGCTCCAGAGCTGAGAGGCAATTCTGGCCGCAAATTTCCTGAGCTCTTTGTCATTCATATCTGGTAAGCGCGCATACTGGTCGCGCTCGGACAGAAAACCAATCGAGGCGGATTCATTCATCCCGCACAGCTCATTAACACGCTCAAGACGCGGCAGCAGCTTGCGCTCAAACGTGTTTTTTAGGAAATACAGCCCACCCAAAGGGCTCTTTTTATGGCGGATGAAGTTATAACGCGATGTAAACAGGGTTTGCAGGAAAAACGGCAAACGGTCAATACGGTTTAAAACACCTTGCACCTGACGGAGTTCGGCACGTGTAAGGGGTCTGTCGCGGCCAATAGCCTCTTTGTTGACGTTATTCCAGGGATAAGCTCCAACGAATGAATCACTAGAGCCCTTCAAAAATGGTGGTGGTGGCGAGGGGGCAACACGCCCCCGAGGTTCGTTGGACATATTATTTAAAAGCGTCCAGACATAGCTTCCCCAAGCGTTCAATCCGAGCTTCCAGAGCTGAGAAGCCAGTAAGATCGCTGGTCAAAAGATCATGCAATACCAAGCCTGAGATAAGCTTAGGGATAGTTGGGTAGTAACCCACAATATCCAACCATTCCTTACCTTCATTCTTCCCGGATGTAGCGGTTTTTTTTTCCTGCAAAATGAATTGATAGCGGTCACTGGTGATGACGTATTGGTTATTAATCTCGATGTGTATGCTCATTTTTGCTTCCTGTTAACAGTGGTTAGCCAGCTCTACCGAAAATTGCGTTGTGTAACTTTTCCGACTCCTGACCTAATAACTCGATAATCTCGGTGCGATTAAGTTCTGACTTACTGATGTGCGCGATGAGCCCGTCAAACTGAGAAGAGAAACGGGTCGCCGTGTCGCGCTGTGCCTCGCTTACTGCCTGCGCCAGAAGTGCCGAATACATCCCCCGCTGCGCTGTATTTTGCTTTTGCATTTGCCTATCTCCAGACAAAAGGAGTCCCCACGCTGTAAGGCGCGTAATAAATCGAATCCAGATTAATTAATGTAAATACTGCTCAGGTTTTACCGAGCTTAAAATGGTTGGTGCGTACTCAAAAAGGCTGAACAGCTCTCGCAGAGCGCGGAAAAGTTTGTCACGCCAATAACAGTCCTCCTCATTCAAACGCCAGTGCGGCATCATAAATTCCCGCTCTGTCAGTCCAGCATGAAGAAACAATGAGCGCCTTTGGCTGACGGTCAGGCGGCTGATGAAAGTTGCTTTTGACGCGCCAAGTTGACGATACCGGGTGAATGCAGTTCTCAATTCATCAAGCGCACAAACAAGACGCTCACGATCGGCTTCAGCCATTTCCTCTAAGCGCATCACAGAGTGACGCTGTTTTAATTGAGCGTGGAAACAAACTGTAAGGCGCTCCCGTTCCATCATCTGATTGTAAAAATCGCAAGTGTCTTGCCAGCGAGGCTGAGCCAGATACTTGCAGACCAGACCGCGAAGTGCTGTTGGTTGCTTCTGGATCACATCAAGTGTCATTACCGTCATAACCACAGTCCTCTCTTTTTGACCAAGCGACGAAGCTTCTCGATAAGACCCGTCTTACGGGTTCGGATGATGATGCCCTTGCGTCCGCGACCGTGTGTGATGGTGAAGTTAATTTGGTTAGGGCTTTCTTTTCGTAGCAATTGAGCAATACATCTAGGTTCCTGCATTAATCCTCCTACTACCTACTTAACAACTTATCCATAAAGTTCCAACGGTCTTGTGGTAGGATTAGTTCGCCAAAACAAGCACCTATCAACAAGGAGAAGATATGGAAAAGCAAAAAATCGAAACTTTCCTCGATCAGGCGAAAGATTCACGTACTAAACATTCTGCTGAAGATCGCCTTTTCGCACTCGAAGTTATGGCTTGCGCTCTTGGTGCATCCCTTGAGGGAGAAAGCAGAGATAACTTTCTGGCGATGATGAATTCAATCTCAGAAAACATTAATCCGATGTCTGATACCGCGATTAAAGCAATCGCCGATCTGAACGTACTCAGCGCTAACTTCAAGACTCTTTCCAATCAGCTTGCAGCTGGGAAATAAAATCTTCTAAGCGACGTTCTACTTCAGCCTCATTTTTGAGGCTGTTCATTCCCCAAATATCTATGTGGTAGTAAACATTCCCCATGTGTGCGCCATTCTGATAAAGCGGTTTAGATACCAGCTCGACCTCACGTATTTGTTGTTTCATCATGATTCCCTCATCTCTTTACTCACCTAACCCGAGCCACATAAGCCAACCGTCACGAATTTCCTTCGGGCGGCTGTCATAAGCCATCTTCATGCCCTTATTCCACGCTGGAAGATAAACCCAATATTCCCCTGCACGCCCACTCGTCGACTGCGGATCGGTCATCTCAACAACAGGCAACTTGCCCTTCTCAATCATCCCTTTAACCGCTGCAGGAGTTTTTCCAATAAGACGGGCAAACTCCTGATACGGGACCGCATCCGTGCTACTTACAAGCTGGTTGTTCATCTGTTACGATTCTCCTTTAGTGCATTTAATTGCTCATAAAGGGCTTTAATTGCCTATAGCCAAAACCCCTAAAAAGGAATTTATTTCCTTATAAGGGAATAATCATCGTATGGAGGATTCATGTCAACCCCGATAAATGAAAAAATCAAACTCATCAGGGAGTCAGAACGATTAAATAGAAAGGAAATCAGTGAGTTAACCGGAATAGCATATGGTTCATTTTGTGGATACGAAGCTGGGGATAAAAAACCGGGTGTCGAGCCCATAATGAGAATCCTTCAACATCCTCGTTTCACCAAGTACACCTTATGGTTTATGACTGACCAAATAGCACCTGAAGCTGGGCAGATTGCACCGGCTCTCGCGCACTTTGGGCAGCAGACAACAACGTCACCCCACTCAGACCAGAAAACTGGCTAACCATTTACGGCGCTTTTTTGTGCAATAAATGCACAGTGAGTTTTTGCTATCTAAATCAGGAAATTGAAGTACGCAGTAACATCATCGGGAGGCTTTATGTCTGTTAAAAAGCTCGATGATGGTCGATATGAAGTGGACATTAGACCGGCTGGGCGTAACGGAAAACGCATCCGTCGGAAGTTCGACAAGAAAAGCGAGGCGATGGCTTTTGAAAAGCATACTCAATATAACCATCACTCAAAGGAATGGCTTTCAAAACCCACGGACAAACGCCAACTGTCAGAACTGAAAGAGTTATGGTGGAAGCTGAAAGGTAAACACGAGGAACACGGTCAATCGTATCTCAGGAAGATTGAGCGTTTCGAAACGATGACCGGTAACCCATGCGCTTTCCAGATCACCAAGAGCCTGATAACGCAATATTGTGCTCAACGCCGGGCTGAAGGTATTAAGCCAACTACCATCAACCGCGACCTGATTACATTAGGTGGGATGTTTACTACCCTGATTGAGTCAGAAATGTATAACGGCGAGCATCCGTTTAGGGGGTTCAAAAAACTGAAAGAGCAGACTGCCGAAACAGGCTATCTCACTCTTGAGGAAATTGACGCCTTACTGGCAGCGCTATCAGGAGATAATCGTAAAATTGCCGTCTTGTGTCTGAGTACCGGGGCAAGATGGGGTGAGGCTGCAAGGCTAAAAGCGGAGAACGTGATTCATAACCGGGTGTCTTTCGTTAAGACGAAAACCAACACACCGCGCACGGTCCCGATCTCTGATGACGTTGCAGCTTACGTAGTCGGCAAAGCACGAGGCTTTCTGTTTCCTGATGCCAGTTATGCTGAATTCAGGCGAATCCTCAAAGAAGTTAAGCCCGACTTACCGGCGGGGCAAGCAACACATGCGTTACGACACTCTTTCGCCACGCACTTTATGATTAACGGGGGCAATATCATCACACTGCAGAGGATCTTAGGTCATACGAAGATAGCGCAGACGATGGTCTATGCGCACTTCGCTCCTCAGTACCTGCAGGATGCGATTTCGCTTAACCCGTTGAAGGGTGCAAATGGTTGTCAGAATGTCCACAATGTGTCCACACCCTAGCCGCTTTTTATGGCTTCTGGCTGCTAGTAGTAAAACGTGAAGCCTTGTCTGGCGCGGCTTCCCAGCTGCGCCAGACATTAATAAGGCTCCCTCGGGAGCCTCTCTGAACATCACGCCGTAGCAGGCAAACTAAAGCGCGAGATACTTTGGGACAGCTGCTGCGCCTGCTCCTCCAGCGAGGCCGCGGCGGCGGCGGATTGCTGCACCAGCGCCGCGTTCTGCTGGGTCACACCGTCCATCTCCGTTACGGCCTGCCCAACCTGACCAATCCCGCGGCTCTGCTCTTCTGAGGCAACCGAAATCTGTTCCATCAGCATATGCACTTTATTCACAGAGCTGATAATAGAATCAATCACCTCTCCCGAACGATTCACCAGTTCCGCACCGTTTTTCACGCTGGAAACAGACTGGGCGATGAGGCTTTCGATATCCTTCGCCGCCACCGCGCTTTTCTGGGCCAGTGTGCGCACTTCACTTGCTACCACGGCAAATCCTCGCCCCTGCGCGCCAGCACGCGCCGCTTCAACGGCCGCGTTTAGCGCCAGAATGTTAGTCTGGAAAGCAATGCTGTTGATGACGCTGGTGATGTCCTCAATACGCTTCGAATTGGACGCGATAGTACTCATCGTTTCGATGACTTCACGGGTTACCGCTTCACCGGTATGGGCATTTTTCACGGCATCCTGCACCAGCTTACCGGCCTGGAAAACGTTGTCGGTGTTATTCGCCACCGTCGCGCTCAGCTCTTCCATGCTGGCGGCCGTCTGGGTCAGGGCCGAAGCCTGTTGCTCGGTACGGGAGGCCAGGTCGATATTGCCGGAGGCAATTTCCTGCGCTGCATGCGTCACGGTTTGGCTGGCATCGCGCACCTGAGAAATGGTGGAGAGCAGCGCCTGGCGCATCTGCTCCATCGAGGACATCAGGTGATCGATTTCATTCCCGGAATCACGCTTGATCGGTACCGGTACGTCCAGCTTCCCGGCCGCAATCTGGCGACAGTGCTCGCGCGCCAGGTTCACCGGCGCAAAGACCACGCGTTTCATCAGCAGGCTGACGGCGAAAATCACCACCACGAACAGCACCGCAATACTGGCGATAATAACCAGACCCGACACAAAATCATGGCTCGCCTCCTCGTTCAGCGTTTTGGCGTACTTCTGGTGAACGGAGAGAACCTGATCGAGCACAATTTCATATTGGCGATCGAGTTGAGACACCACGGGAATAAGAGCGTTGAACCGCGACACATCGTGAGCGGCGGCAGCGGCAATCAGCGGTGCCAGTCCCTGGTTACGGTAGTTTTGCCACGCCTCCTGGTAGGCAGTGACCAGCGGGGCTTCTTCCTGCAAACGCGGCGAGGCCATAAACGCCGAAAATGCACTATCGGCTTTGGTCAGCGCCTCTTTAACCGAGGCCAGTTTCGCAGACGGGTCGGTAGCGTCCCCCGCTTCCACCATTTTCACATACTCCATAACCCTGACGCGCAGGGTTCGGCTGTGGTTAATGGGATCAATAATGGACAGGACAACCTGAATTTCTTTGTTCACATTATCCAGCGAAGTATTACTTTTAATGATGAGCCCAACGCTGGTGATAGTGCTGGCCACAAAGAAGAAAAGCAGGGAAAACAGGATAATCAGGGATGATTTTTTCAACGACATAACACACCTCAGGGATATAATTTCCCTTTGGTTATCGGCTGAATCCAATCTTTAATTAATTAAAGTTATAGATGTACCCCTCATACGTTACCCTGTCACTCCACGGCCTTGTATCGCCGTTGCAGGGTGGCATCCAGCTTACGCTGGATCGGCTCCGGCGTTTCCCCTTCAATCAGTTTGCCAATCAGATCAAAGCAGTGCCAGGCGAGCTGGCGGTTATCCTGACGAACGGTATCGACAGGAATGGTCAGAGAATCATAGAGATAGTGATCGTCAAAGCTGGCCAGACGCATATCGCTTTGCAGCAGATTATGTTGCCCCATATAGCGCAACACCCCTTCCAGCAGACCGCAGGCGGCGGTAAAAAGGGCTTTTGGCGGGCGGCCCAGGCGTGCGCAAAGCTCGGCAAACATTTCGTAGCCGGAGCTCGGATGGTAATTACCATGAATGATCCACTCCGGACGTAACTCGACGCCAGCATCACGCAGCCCCTGCTTAAACCCTTCCAGACGGTCACGCGTCGGGGAAAGCCGCGGCTGGCCGCCGAGGAAGTAGAACTCATCCGGATGCTTGCGCGCGATGTCGGCCACCAGTGTGGCGGTTGGGGTAATTGAATCGGTGAGGACCAGCGGCAGAGTACTGTCGTTCATATGACGGTCAAAAAGCACAACGGGCAACTGTTCGCTCAGCTTTTGATAGTCCGCGTCGTTGAGCATGCTGGAGGCGACAATCAGCCCGTCCACCTGGCGGGCCACCATGTTATTGACCACCACCGTCTCCTGGCCCGGATTTTCATCGCTACAGGAGATCAGCAGCTGAACACCCGCCTCGCGGCAGAGGGTCTCCAGCTCATGAGAAAAAACGGCAAACCCGTAGTTGGTGATTTCCGGCACCACCAGACCAATGGTGTGGCTGCGGTTGTCTCGCAGCGAACGGGCGTGAATACTGGGCTGATAATGATGTTCTTTGGCAATCGCCAGCACGCGCTCGCGTGTCTCCTCCGCCACCCGAAGCTCTTTGCTGCGGCCGTTCAGCACCAGGCTGGCGGTGGCTTTTGATACCCCCGCGAGCTCCGCGATATCTTTAATGGTGACGCGTTTTGTTTTTCTCACAACGACTTAGATCCGGCTGCCAAAACCTCTATTCTATCATGCAGCTGCGCAGCGACCAGTAGCGTAATGTGATGTCGGACGCACCTTCGAAGCGTACCTGGGCCGGATGGTCAGGAAAATAGCGGCTGCTCATGACGCCTTCACCGTGATTGATGAAAATTTCGACGCTGGAACGGTCACACAGCACGCGTAAATGATGAACAGTGCCCTGCCAGTAGCGGGTCAGCGTGTCTGCGGTTTTCAGACTGGCGCGTTCCAGACGGATCCCCGCATCATCCACAATCAGTCGCAACGCGCCGGCAAAATCCACGTTCACGCACGAGGCGCTCAGTTCGAACTCAAGACGCGCTCCCGCCAGCACCGGGGCATCGCTGGCGCGTCCCTGCCAGTGGTGTTCATCCTCGCGCAGCGTTTCCAGCTCACGGACCGGGGTCTGCCAGAGCTTACCGTCGCGGTAGCGCAGCTCGCGAGGACAGGTCATCTGGTGGATCCAGCCGTGCGCCCGCGTAGGCTGGAGCATCTCTTCGCCGTCCGGCACGCCCATCCAGCCGATGAGGATGCGGCGGCCATCTTCTGCCACCGTGGTTTGCGGCGCGTAAAATTCGAATCCGGCGTCAAGCTCATGCAGCTCGCCGTGCGTAAATGCAGGGGTTTGATAATCAAATGCCCCGCTCATCCAGACGGCCGGATAGGTGTTGAGATAGCGATGCGGTTCGCGCGCCAGCCCCTGCGGGCAGTAGATCAAGACGTGTGTGCCATCAAGCTCAAACAGATCCGGGCACTCCCACATATAGCCCGCGTCCGTGAGTCCGTTGACGCCGTGACCGGCGATTTCGCCGCAGGACGCCCAGGTGTGTAAATCGGCTGACGTAAACAGCAGCACCTTGCCGCGCTTATGCCGATCCTGCGCCCCGAGCACCATGTACCACAGCCCGTCATGGCGCCACACTTTCGGATCGCGGACGTGCCCGGTATACCCGTCCGGCAGAGGCAACACCGGTCCCAGTTTGGCAAACGTGCCGTCGTCATTTTGCACCGCCAGACACTGCCAGGCGGTGCGGCCGCCATCGTCAAACTTAACGTTGCCGGTATAGCACAGGGTCAGCACACCGTTGTTATCCACGGCGCTGCCGGAGTAACAGCCGTTGCGGTCATACTCTTCGTCAGGCATCAGCGCCATTGGCTCGTGCTGCCAGTGCACCAGATCTGCTGAGCTCCAGTGTCCCCAGCACTTGTAGCGATGATTGCAGCCCAGCGGGTTCCACTGATAAAACAGATGATAGCGTCCGGCAAACCAGATAAAGCCGTTCGGATCGTTCATCAGCCCCGTCACCGGCGCGGGATGCCATTGCGGATAGTGGCTGTCCGCCAGCGCACGCGGCTGGCCTTGCATCACGGCCTGCAACACGGCAGGCCAGCGGGAAGTTAAGGTCATTATTCAGAGTCCGTCTTATATTTCAGCAGCAGAGAGACGGTGAACGCCACGCCAAAGGCAATCACCATGCCGATAATATAGTTGAGCAGCGAGCTGGCCTGGACAATCGCCATGCCGGGAAGCGCGGTCAGGCCAACGGCGGTCATGTAGACATGCACCGACACCACCCAGGCACCGCCCGCCGCACCACCGATCAGCGCCGCGATAAACGGCTTCACAAAACGCAGGTTGATGCCAAAAATTGCCGCTTCGGTGATGCCCAGCATCGCGGAAAACGCCGACGGTAAGGTAATGGCTTTGATTTTAGCATCGCGGGTTTTGAACCACACCGCCAGACACGCCCCGCCCTGCGCCACGTTCGCCATCGCCCAGATCGGCAGCAGGAAGTTAACGCCAATCGACGGATTACCCAGCAGTCCGGCCTCAATAGCGTGGAAGCTGTGGTGAATGCCGGTAATGACAATTACCGAATAGAGCCCACCAAACAACAGCCCGGCCAGCCAGCCCGCGTGGGCAATCAGGGTGCTAAGAATGAAGGAGATCCCGTCGCCCAACGCGCGTCCCGCCGGGCCAATAATCAACAGCGCGATAAAGCCGGAGATAATGACGGTCAGGAACGGCGTCAGGATCAGATCTAACGCATCCGGTATTGCCCGGCGCAGCTGTTTTTCCACAATGCTCATAAACCACACCGCCAGCAGCACCGGGAAGACGGTTCCCTGATAGCCAATCATGGCGATTTCAAGACCGAAGAAGTTCATGGTGTGGAAGCCGGACGCTACGCCCCAGGCGTTGGTCAGCGCCGGATGAGTCAGGATGCCGCCGAGCGTTGCCCCCAGATACGGGTTGCCGCCAAACTCCCGCGCGGCGGTGAAGCCAATCAGGATCGGCAGAATAATAAACGCCGCCGAGCTGCACATATCCAGCATGATATAGAGCGCGTTATCCGGATTAACCCAGCCGTAGGTTTTAACCATCCCCAGCAGGCCCATCAGCAGACCCGAGGCCACGATCGCCGGGATAATCGGCACGAAGATGTTGGAGAGCAGACGCGCGATACGCTGGAACGGGTTCAGCTTGCGGGCCGCAATATCGGCCGCTTCCGATTTACTGGACTCGCTAATTCCTGCCGCCTGAATAAACGCGGCGTAAACCTTATTCACCACCCCGGTTCCGAAGATCACCTGCATCTGCCCGGCGTTGCGAAAACAGCCTTTCACGCCTTCAACCTTGCCGATAGCCTGCTGGTCGGCAAGCGCATCGTCGACCAGCACCAGACGAAGGCGCGTGGCGCAATGTGCCGCGCTGGCAATGTTCTCTTTGCCACCGAGCAGCGGAATCAGCTCGCGCGCAATATGATTAAAATCCATAGATACCTCTTCCTGACCTCTTTTTATGGTGTTTGAAACGCCCCCGCGATGCGGGAGCGTGAAGGGTTAAAACCAGGTTTCCATCTGCACCCCAAAGTTCCATTCCCCGCCCGCGTTAAAGCCGCTGCTGCCAAAGGCGTCATCGCTGGCGTAGTTATCCAGCTTGCTGCTCCAGTCCATCCAGGTGGCGAACAGGCGCAGCTCCGGACGGCTGAAGAAATCGCCAATCTTGCCCGCCTTTAAGGTCGGGGCGAAGGTCAGCTTGTAGAAGCTACCGTTAACCGCATTGCGATCCTTGTAGCCTTCCGGGCTTAAATCCATGTACTGATAGCTGCCCTCGAACGCGAGGGCGAAATTCTGGGTCACCTCTTTGATCAGACGCGTGTTGAGCGTGACCCACTCATAGCTGTCGCCCTTCACGTAGCGGTCTTTACTGCTTTGAGCCAGCACGGCGGGCGCAATGTGCCAGCCACCGCCCAGAGGCGTGACACCGTAACTAGCAAAACGCCAGGTATCGGCTTCTGACAGCAGCGCGCCGTCTGAACCAATGCTTTTCACCTCGGCGCCCAGACCGTGGCCGTAAAGGAGCGCCGTTTTGGCGGAACCTTCCCGCAGGCCGTAGAAGCTCTCGTTATGCAGACCAACCAGCGCATGTACTCCGTTATTGGCCGCGTCGGTTTTAATCGGATCGCCGTTGCTGTCCTTACGGTCGTCGTTATCTTTTGCCCGTAAGCCGCTGACCATCATCTGCACCGGCCCGGCGAAGTGATTCATGCTGAGGATGTAGTTCTGAACGTTGTTGTCGATCTCCTCTTCGCTGCCGAAGTTACGGCCATAAAGGGAGAAGTTACTGCGCAGCGTATCGTTCCACTTCACGTCGTAGACGCCGCCACCGGTCCCGGCGAGAAATACTACGTCGGAATCCAGCCAGTGAATGTCGAAGTTGTCGCGGTCAAAACGCTTACCCGCCCAGAAGGTGCTGCCCTTCAGCGCGCCGGTAAAGTCCGGCAAATTGCCCAGCTCGGCAAAGGCCTGACGAATGTTCAGGTCGCTGCTGTCTGCCGACCAGTCGTTATAGGTTTTCTGACCGTCGGCCAGCATCGCCTTAAAGCGCGTCGTCGCGCCATTCTCCAGCGTCTGTTTGTGCTCAACATTCAGCTCAACGTAGGTATCCGCTTCGTTCCCCAGACGCCCGATGGCCCCGCCCGTTTCCCCGGCGGGCGTCAGATAAGGGCCGCTTTTGCTGCTGGAGGCCGCGTCGTTCATCAGCAGGCCGGAACGGGCGTAACCGTGAAATTCAAAACCGCCTGTCCGGTCGGCTTTTTCTTCCAGCACCGTGGTGCGTTGCGCCACCGCCTGTGTGGAGGTTTGCGCTTCGTGCTGCGCAGCCACCAGCAGCTGTGTTTTCTGTTCCGCTGCCGTGGCGCGCTTTTCAGCAACCTGCGCGCGGGTTTCCGCCTCCTGCAAACGCTGCTCCAGCGCCGCCAGGCGCGCTTCGATACGGGTCATATCCGTCTGGGCAAAAACAGAGGTACTGCCGGCCAGCATGCCTATCATCACGGCAAGTCTGCGTTTTTTATACATTTTGTCGCATCCCTAATAACTATCGGTGAAAGTGCTAAATTGCTAAACCGGTTTAGGCTGGTGATACTAAACCGTTGAATTTTAGATCGGCAATGTTTTTTGCTAAACCGTTTTAGTAAGTGTGATCGAGGCGACAATTCAGGCCGCCGAATGGTGGCCTTGAGAGGTGAATTACAGTTCGTGATGATAAGGCAGCGCGGTCATTGCCCCTTTTGCGGTTGTCGCCAGCGCCCCACAGCGCTGCGCCAGCGTGATGACCTCTGAGAGACGGGCCTGGCCATAACGTGCCAGACCGAACAGCAGCCCGGCGACGAAAGCATCCCCCGCGCCAGTGGTATCAATGCATTCCACGGGTGATGCAGCATAGTGTGTCAACGCGCCTTCCTGCCAGGCGGTGACGCCCTCTTTTCCCTGCGTCACCAGCACCAGCCTGGCCGGACAGGTGCGCATCAGCGCCGCCAGCCCCTCATGGACCTGCGCATTTCCAGTTAAGAACGCCAGCTCTTCCACCGAGATTTTCACCACATCTGCACAGGCTAATGCCCGCTCAAGACACTGACGCAGCTCGACTTCATCGTGCCAGAGATCGGCGCGAATATTGGGGTCAAAGCTGACGAATCCCCCCGCCTGTCTGATCGCGGCCATCGCCTGAAACGTCGCGGAACGGCTGGGTTCGGCGCTGAGCGCGATTGAGCAGACGTGCAGCCACTCCCCGGCGCGGAATGACGGGAGGTCGGCGGCGTCGAGGAACAAGTCAGCGCTCGGGCGAACCATAAAGGTAAAGGAACGTTCACCGTCGTTATCGAGATCCACCACCACCGTGGAGGTGCGATGCTGCGGGTCCAGCCGCAGCCATTCTGTATTAACCTGCTCATCCGCAAGCGTTTTTTGCATAAAACGCCCGAAGGGGTCGTCGCCCACCCGGCCTATAAAGGCGCTTCTGCCGCCCAGACGCGCTACCCCTACCGCGACGTTGGCCGGTGCGCCGCCAGGACATTGCAGCAGTTTGCCCTCTCCGTCGGGCAACAGATCCACCACTGCATCGCCAAGTACCCAGATCGTCTCCATATCACCTTCTTAGCTAAATAATGTTAAACCGGTTTAGCTATTTAAGCACAGGCAGGGTGTCGGGGAAATATGGCGAGGGAAAATTTGCTTAACCCACCCGATGGGGCCAGTGGATATCACCCACGCCATTGAGCTGCGGGCGGGCGAACAAAAAGCCCTGGAAGCGCCGAATACCGGCGTATTCAAGCCAGCACCACTCTTCTATCTTCTCAATGCCTTCTGCGACCAGCGTAATCTCCAGATCGGTGCAGCAGCTGATTATCGACTTCACAATCGCCTGCTTGGGCCCGCTCAGGTGGATATCGCTGACGATCTCTCTGTCGATTTTGAGTTTATCCGGCTGGAACCGCGTGAGCAGCGAAAGACCAGCATAGCCGGAACCAAAATCATCTATCGCCAGCCCAACCCCTTCCGCCCGCAGCTGTTTAATCGCGCTGTTAAACTGGTTGAAGCCTGAAATCATCTCGTTCTCAGTGACTTCAATGATCACCTGCTCCGGCTGTAGATTGTGCTTTTTGATCTGCGTTACCAGGAACTCTACCGCGCCCGGCACGTTAACCAGCGACATTGGCAGCAGGTTCACCGCCAGTTTGTGGCTGCCGATGCCGAGCTTTTGCGCCAGCGCAAAGGTCCAGGCTTTGGTTTGCAGGTCGACTTCGTAAATCAGTTCACGATCGAGACTACGGAAGAAATGCTCCGGGCTGCCGCCGTCGTTTCCGCGTATAAGCGCTTCGAGAGAACTGATCTTGCCTTCGGACGGCTCGACAATGGGTTGCAGCGCAAACTGGCAGGGCTGTCCCGCCAGCAGACCTAACCCTTTACCAAACGGCGCGCGCTCTCGCGAAAGGGTCCATTTATCGGGCTCATAGTCCGAAGCGGGTGGGATAGCGGTTTTACCGGTGATAAAGGTCTGAATGAATTTGAAGACCCGATCCTCAGAAGTCAGATAACTTTCCAGCTTGCTGTAATGCAGAACCGACGCCAGAACCGCTTTCGGGGTCTGAACGTCCAGGTCAAACAGCAGCATTCCCACGTCTTCGAAACGTCTGCGCGGGCCGTAATCGCGCATCAGCTCCACTACGCCGGTATGCCGGTCATCAGCACGGATGGAGTTAAAAAGCGCGACGACGCGCTGTTCCGTGCCTTCGAGAATTTGCAGAACGTCACGTCCACGGGAGAGAAGAATGCCTGAGATGCCCTGCTCCGTGTTACGGATCCTGGCCTGTTCAACCAGCGCGCTTAACGCTGCGGAGGTGCAGGTTAAGCTCAGCTGGCTTCGATAAATGAGAGTTGTCAGCACAGAAACGGGGTCCGGTATGGGGTATACGCCTGAACGGTACTGTTTAACACAGTTCCCCGGTGTGACCTAATCTATTCCACGTCGGGCTTAATTATCACCGATACGGCTGTCGATCCGCGTCTGCATATAGTCGTAGAACGGATTCGACGTCACGCGCATCAGCGCATCTTTGCCGACGCTCAGAACCGATGTTTCTCCCCACAGGGCTATCGTCCCGAGGCTGATACCGTAGCGGTTTTTCACCGCAGGATGGCGGCCATAAAGATCGTCATCCTGCGGGAACGGAATGGCAACATGTGACAGGGAATAAACCTCCTGCGGATACGCGACCGACAGCGGCATCACCGTTTCCCGGGTGCTGCCCGCTGGCGTTTTCTTTGCCACCATATCAAACCTGTCGGGGCTGGCATTGGTCACAATTGTGACACTGTAACGTCTTTTTGCCTCCGGCAGCAGGTCAGCCACCGCCGTCCAGGATGATGGCCTGAACAGTGGACGGAAACTCCCGGCCTGGTTGATATCAAAAACCACCAGTTCGCTGCCGTTTGCCGGAAGCTGGTCAAACAGCCCGCTGACCACGGCGCGGGTACTGACCGTTGAATCCATGACCGACTGGAAAGCAAGTATCGGCGGAAGCTGCGCCAGTTTGTGATCATGAACACCGCGATTTATCTGCTCATGCAGCGCCTGGGTAAGCAGCCAGGACTGACGTGCCGCATTCACCGGGAACGAATTGTATTTATAAGGATTATATTCTGGCGAAATGTTGAGCCACGCGGCTTTGGCAAACGCCGGTAACATAGCCGGTAGCCCGGCGAATCCGGCAAAGCGCGCAAACGCCGTGACGCCAATCATCGGTGAGAGCAAAACGATCTGCTCAGGTTGACGCAGTGCAGGCGCATCAAGGGCGTCGAGGGCATATTTCATCGCCAGCGCCCCGCCGTTGGAGTAGCCCACCAGATGCAGGGGGAGATCGTTCCCCGTCAGGCGTGTCGCTTCACGAACCGCGAGGCGCGTTGCCGCCAGCCACGCCTCCCAGTCAACGTCTGTCAGCGCGCCCGGTGCCGTGCCGTGTCCGGGCAAACGAGGCACTACGGCCACAAAGCCGTGCTTTTGATAATTCTCTGCCAGATGCCTGACGCTGTAGGGCGAATCCGTCAGACCGTGCAGCAATACCACCCCCCCGCGCGGCTTTCCGGCAGGCATCAGCACGAACGACCGGTTTGCATCCGGGGAAAAGTGTCCTGGCCACACCAGGCTCTGGCGGTAATAACGGTTCAGCGGCGTGCGCTCTGCGGGGGTGACTTTCGCCGTCACCTCAGCGTCGAGAGCGGTGAGGATGGCGTTTTCCCGCGCGACATACGCTGCGAAGGTCGCGTTATCCATCTCCTGCACGGACATTTCGTCAGCCCGCCAGGTGTGCCAGTGATGCAGGGCCGGCCCCTGCTGCGAAAGATAAACCCGCACCGCCAGCAGCACGAGCACAATGATCCCGATGACCATCGCTATTTTTTTTGCGAGAGCCATCAGGCGCACGCTGACCCGCCAGGGCAAATTCGCCATGTAAGGCTCCCTCTTTTTTCCCAGAGCTTTCATCTTACCAAAAAATGTGAAGAGGCTGACGTATTCACCAAATAGATACCCTTCAGCCTGCACACTGCACCAAAAGTGAACTACGCTGCACAAATGTTGATCACATGTTAAACAAATATTGCATTAACTTTGCTGGACAGCGCGTTTTCGCCGCAATGTGAACATGGCACGCGTCCTGCATTGTTAATCCGGTAACAGAAACCCGGCCTTTGACAGCCAGTTAACAGCGAGGCGGTATGACGACCAAACCTGAGGTGTTGAGCCGTATCGAAGCGACCTTTAGCCAGCTCACCCCGAGCGAAAAACGGGTGGCAAGCTGGATGCTGGCGCACGTCGGGCAGATCCCCTTTGAAACGGCAGAGAGCGTGGCGCTGGCCACGGCCACCAGCGGGATCACCGTCGGACGCTTTCTGCGCAAGCTGGGCTATCGCAACCTGGACGACGCCAAAAAAAGCCTGCGCGATCCCCACCAGCCCTGGGGCATTAACGAGCGTCTCGACTCCTGGAAGCAGCAACAGCCGCTGTCGGATCGCCTTCAGAACTCCCTGTCGCTGGAGGTGGACGCCATTGCCCATGTCTACCAGCTGGCGCAAAGCGAAACGTTCAGGCAGGTGGTCCAGCAACTTACCCATGCCGACGCCGTTTTCGTGCTGGGGATCCAGTCCACGCGCGGGATCGCCAATGCGTTCTTCAGCCATCTGGAGTATCTGCGCCCGCGGGTGAGCTATTCAGAAGGGCTCTCCGGTAGCTGGGTGGAGTCGCTTAACTCCGGCTTTGCGAACCCGTATATCGTGCTGACGGATACCCGCGCCTACTCCGCCATTGCCCGCCAGTACTGCCGCGTGGCGAGCGAAAAAGGCCTGGCGATGGCGCTGATCACCGATATCTGGTGCCCGTGGGCGCGGGATTACCCGATTGATTTACTCCAGGTGAAGACCGATACCGGCCATTTCTGGGATTCGCTGGCGCCGGTGAGCTGTCTGTTCAACCTGCTGCTGTCGGGCGTTGTGGAGGCGCTGGGGGATGCGCTGCCGGAACGTCTGGCAATCAACCGACAACTACAACAAGAGTTTGGTCAATTTGAACGCTAAAGGAGCGGAGCTATGCCTGAAGAGAGTCAACTGATTGATGTGGCGAAAACCTTTCCCACGCTGCATATCGATCTGAAATACGCGACCGCCGATAACATCACTGGCCGCCCGATCTACCAGCACGCCGCGTGCCTGTTGCATACGGATGCCGCCACCGCGCTGGCGAAAGCGATCGGCATCGCCGCGCTGGCCGGTCTGAAGCTGGTGGTTTACGACGCCTACCGCCCCCAGCAGGCGCAGTCGCAACTCTGGGATGCCTGCCCCAATCCGGAATACGTGGTGGATGTCGCAATTGGCTCTAACCACAGCCGGGGCACCGCCATTGACGTCACGCTGATGGATGAACACGACAACGTGCTGGATATGGGTGCCGGGTTTGACGAAATGCACGACCGTTCTCATGCCTGGCACCCTTCCGTTCCGCCTGAGGCGCAGCGAAATCGTCTGCTCCTGAACGCCGTTATGTACGGCGGCGGTTTTGTGGGCATCAGCAGCGAATGGTGGCATTTCGAACTGCCGAATGCCGCCAGCTACCCGCTGTTAGATGACCAGTTCGCCTGTTATCCGACCACACACTCACTGTAATTCTGGAGCCCCGCCATGAAAACAACGCTGCTTACAACCCTGATTGCCGCTACGCTCGCCCTGAGCGCCCCTCTCGCGCTGGCGGCGGTGCCAAAAGATATGCTGGTGATTGGGAAAGCTGCCGATCCGCAAACGCTGGATCCGGCGGTCACTATCGATAACAACGACTGGACGGTGACCTACCCCTCGTACCAGCGTCTGGTTAAATACAAGCCTGGCACCACGGAGGTGGAAGGCGATCTGTCGACGGGCTGGAAGGCGTCTGACGACCAGAAAGAGTGGACGTTCACCCTGGCAGATAATGCAAAATTCTCCGACGGCACGCCGGTGACCGCCGAAGCGGTCAAGCTGTCGTTTGAACGTCTGCTGAAAATTAACCAGGGACCTTCCGAAGCGTTCCCGAAAGATTTGAAAGTGGACGCGGTGGATGAGCATACGGTGAAATTCACCCTCAGCCAGCCGTTCGCCCCGTTCCTCTACACGCTGGCCAATGACGGCGCGTCGATCGTCAACCCGGCGGTGCTGAAAGCCAATGCCGCCGACGACGCTCGCGGTTTCCTGGCGCAAAACACCGCGGGTTCCGGACCGTTTATGCTGAAAAGCTGGCGGAAAGGTCAGCAGCTGGTGATGGTGCCCAACCCACACTGGCCGGGTGAAAAGCCGCACTTCAAGCGCGTCTCGGTCAAGATTATCGGTGAAAGCGCCTCGCGTCGCCTGCAACTTTCCCGTGGCGATCTGGATATCGCCGACGCCCTGCCGGTGGATCAGCTTGCCGCTCTGAAGCAGGAAGGCAAAGTGGCCGTGGCGGAATACCCGTCCCTGCGGGTGACCTACCTCTATCTGAACAACAGTAAGCCTCCGATGAATCAGGTGGATTTGCGCCGCGCGGTCTCCTGGGCGACCGATTATCAGGGGATGGTGAAAGGCATTCTCAGCGGGAACGGCAAGCAGATGCGCGGCCCGATCCCGGAGGGCATGTGGGGCTTTGATGCGAACGCCATGCAGTACAGCTTTGACGAGGCCAAAGCCAAAGCGGCGCTGGAAAAAGTCAACGATAAACCCGCCAGCCTGACGTTCCTCTACTCCGATAACGACCCGAACTGGGAGCCTATCGCCCTCTCCACGCAGGCGAGCCTGGGCAAGCTGGGGATTAACGTCAAGCTCGAGAAACTGGCGAACGCCACCATGCGCGACCGCGTCGGCAAAGGTGATTATGACATTGCGATTGGTAACTGGAGCCCGGACTTCGCTGACCCGTACATGTTCATGAACTACTGGTTCGAATCGGACAAAAAAGGGCTGCCGGGTAACCGCTCATTCTATGAGAACAAAGAGGTCGATGCGCTGTTGCAGGCGGCACTGAAAACCACCGATCAGGCGGAGCGCACCAAAGATTACCAGCAGGCGCAGAAAGTGGTGATTGACGAGGCGGCTTACGTTTATCTGTTCCAGAAGAACTATCAGCTGGCGATGAACAAAGAGGTCAAAGGCTTCACCTTTAATCCGATGCTTGAGCAGGTCTTTAACATCGCCACCATGAGTAAGTAACGGCCCACGCCGGGGGGAAGTGTATGACGTTCTGGAGCATTGTGCGCCAGCGCTGCTGGGGGTTAATCCTGGTGGTGGCCGGTGTCTGTATTATTACTTTTATTATTTCACACCTGATCCCCGGCGATCCGGCCCGCCTGCTGGCCGGTGACCGCGCCAGCGATGAAATCGTGCAGGGCATCCGCCAGCAGCTGGGGCTGGATCAACCGCTCTATATTCAGTTTGGCCGCTATGTAGAGGCGCTGGCGCATGGCGATCTGGGCACATCCATTCGCACCGGTCGCCCCGTTGCGGAAGATTTGAAAGCCTTTTTCCCCGCCACGCTGGAACTGGCCTTCTGCTCTTTGCTGCTGGCCCTGGTGATTGGCGTGCCGCTGGGCATTTTATCGGCGGTGTACCGTAACCGCTGGCTGGATCACCTGGTGCGACTGATGGCGATGACCGGCATCTCGACGCCTGCCTTCTGGCTGGGACTGGGAGTTATCGTTCTGTTCTACGGGCAACTGCAAATTCTGCCCGGCGGCGGCAGGCTGGACGACTGGCTCGATCCGCCCGCCCACGTTACCGGTTTTTATCTGCTGGACGCTCTGCTGGAAGGCAACGGCGAGGTGTTTTTCAACGCCCTACAGCACCTGATTCTCCCCTCCCTGACCCTGGCCTTTGTGCATCTGGGTATTGTGGCGCGTCAGGTACGTTCCGCGATGCTGGAGCAACTGAGCGAGGATTATATTCGTACCGCCCGCGCGAGCGGGTTGCCGGGGTGGTACATCGTGCTGCGCTACGCCTTACCCAACGCCATGATCCCCTCCATTACCGTGCTCGGGCTGGCGCTGGGCGATCTGCTGTACGGGGCAGTCCTTACCGAAACCGTGTTTGCCTGGCCGGGAATGGGAGCCTGGGTGGTGACCTCCATTCAGGCGCTGGACTTCCCTGCCGTCATGGGCTTCGCGGTCGTGGTATCGCTGGCCTATGTCTTCGTCAATCTGGTGGTGGATCTGCTGTATCTGTGGATCGACCCGCGAATCGGGCGCGGAGGTGCCGAATGATGTTAACTCAGGAAACGCCCGTCCCTGTCAGCACCGCTAAACAGCGCATTAACTGGGCAAAGCTATTGTGGATGTTACGCAAAAGCCCGCTCACGCTGATCGGCGGGGTGATTATGATCGTGATGCTGCTGATGATGATGGTCTCGCCGTGGATAGTCCCGCACGATCCGAATGCGCTGGATCTGACCGCGCGATTGCAGGCGCCTTCAGCCCAGCACTGGTTTGGCACCGATGAGGTGGGCCGGGATCTGTTCAGCCGCGTGCTGGTGGGCAGCCAGCAGTCCATCACGGCGGGGCTGGCGGTGGTGGTGATTGCGGGCGGCATCGGTTCTCTGCTCGGCTGTTTGTCCGGCGTACTCGGCGGACGCGGCGACGCCATCATTATGCGTATCATGGACATTATGCTCTCCATCCCCTCGCTGGTGTTGACGATGGCGCTGGCCGCCGCGCTCGGCCCAAGCCTGTTTAACGCGATGCTGGCGATTGCGATTGTACGCATTCCGTTTTACGTGCGGCTGGCACGCGGGCAAACGCTGTTGGTGCGCCAGTTCACCTACGTGCAGGCCGCCCGCACCTTTGGCGCATCGCGCTGGCACCTGATCAGCTGGCATATTCTGCGTAACGCCCTTCCGCCGCTGATCGTACAGGCGTCGCTGGATATCGGCAGCGCCATCCTGATGGCCGCCACGCTGGGCTTTATTGGATTAGGCGCGCAGCAGCCGACCGCCGAATGGGGCGCGATGGTGGCCGTGGGGCGTAACTACGTGCTTGACCAGTGGTGGTACTGCGCGTTTCCGGGGGCGGCAATTCTGATCACGGCGGTTGGGTTTAATCTGTTTGGCGATGGTCTTCGCGACCTGCTGGATCCCAAATCAGGAGGGAAGCAGTCATGAGTGATTCCGTATTATCGATTGAAGATTTGCATCTGAGCTTCCCCATTTTTCGCGGTGACGTCCACGCGCTCAACCACGTCTCGCTGGAGATTGGCCGGGGTGAAATTGTCGGCGTGGTGGGCGAATCCGGCTCGGGAAAATCGGTCACCGCGATGCTGGCGATGCGCCTGCTGCCGGAAGGCAGTTACCATGTTCACCATGGCCGGGTCACCCTGCTCGGGGAAGATGTCCTGAACGCGTCGGAAAAACAGCTTCGTCAGTGGCGCGGCGCCAGGGTGGCGATGATTTTTCAGGAGCCGATGACGGCGCTTAACCCTACGCGCCGGATTGGCAGGCAAATGGTGGAGGTGATCCGCCAGCATCAGTCGCTTTCCCGCCGCGACGCGCAGCAGAAGGCGATCGCCCTGCTGGGCGAGATGCAAATCCCGGATGCGGCACAGGTGATGGAACGCTATCCGTTTGAGCTTTCCGGCGGCATGCGCCAGCGGGTGATGATCGCCCTTGCCTTCTCCTGCGAGCCGGAGCTGATCATTGCCGATGAGCCGACCACCGCGCTGGACGTGACCGTTCAGCGTCAGGTGCTGCGGCTACTGAAACACAAAGCGCGCGCCAGCGGGACGTCGGTGCTGTTTATCAGTCACGATATGGCGGTGGTGTCGCAGCTTTGTGACCGGATGTACGTTATGTACGCGGGCAGCGTGATCGAAAGCGGCAGCACGCAGACTTTGATCCACCATCCTGTACACCCCTATTCGATTGGCCTGCTGCGGTGTGCCCCGGAAAATGGTGAACCGCGCGAGATCCTCCCGGCCATTCCCGGCACGGTGCCTAACCTCAGCCACCTCCCGCGCGGATGTGCCTTTCGCGAACGCTGTTTTGCTGCCGGGGCGAAATGCAGCGAAACGCCGCGCTTAATTTCCACGGGCGCAGAAGGCCAACAGGCTGCCTGCTGGTACCCACAACAGGAGAGACGCCATGTCTGAGGTACTGCTGGAACTGGATAGCGTGCATGTGAATTTTCCTGCGCGCAAAAACTGGCTGGGGCGCGTGACGGAGCAGGTACACGCCCTCAACGGCATGGATCTCCGGATCCATCGCGGCGAAACGCTGGGCGTTGTGGGGGAATCCGGCTGTGGAAAGAGCACGCTGGCGCAACTGCTGATGGGCATGCTCAAACCGAGTACAGGTGCCTGTCAGCGCGCAAATGCGGCAGGCGATATGCAGATGGTATTTCAGGACCCGCTCTCGTCCCTCGATCCGCGTTTACCCGTCTGGCGCATCATTACCGAGCCGGTGTGGATACAGCAACGCCGCAGCGAACGGGAGCGTCGTCAGCTGGCTGAGACGCTGGCGCAGCAGGTGGGCATTCGAGCAGAATATCTTGACCGCCTGCCGCATGCGTTTTCGGGCGGACAACGCCAGCGCATCGCTATTGCCCGGGCGCTCTCTTCAGATCCGGACATCATCGTGCTGGATGAACCCACCAGCGCGCTGGATATTTCTGTCCAGGCGCAGATCCTCAATTTGCTGGTTGCCCTGCAACAGCAGCGAAATCTGACCTACGTACTGATCTCGCACAACGTCTCGGTGGTCCGGCACATGAGCGACCGGGTGGCAGTGATGTATCTGGGGCAGATCGTGGAGCTGGGTCCGGCGGACCAGGTGCTGAGTCAGCCGCGGCATCCGTATACGCAGCTGCTGCTTGACTCCGTTCCCCGTACCGGAGAACCGCTGGACGAAGATCTGGCATTACGCAAAACAGATCTTCCCGGTAATCGCCACCTGCCCGTTGGCTGCTACTTCCGCGACCGCTGCCCGCTGGCGATGCAGGGATGTGAACGGCCGCAGCCGCTTCAGCCCGCAGCCGAAGGCCGAAGCGTACGCTGCTGGCGTAACCGCTAGATTTGCGCCATCCCGCCATCGACAAACAGCTCCGTGGCGTTAATAAAGCTGGCGGCATCGGACGCCAGAAACGCCACGGCTTTCCCGACTTCGCCCGGCGCGCCCAGGCGACCCAGCGGTACCTGGGCCGCCAGCGCATCGTATAATCCCTGACGCTGTTCTTCGGGAACCAGATCGCCAAGACCGGGCGTTTTCACGGGGCCAGGGCTGACGACGTTGACGCGTATCCCGCGGCCCTGTAAGTCCAGCGCCCAGGAGCGGGCAAAGTTACGCACGGCGGCTTTACTGGCGCTGTAGACGCTAAAATTCGCCGTCCCCTTAATCGAAACCGTCGATCCGGTGAGGATAATGGATGAACCAGATGAGAGCAGCGGCAGCGCTTTCTGGACGGTGAACAGCACGCCGCGCACGTTGGTGGCAAAAATCCGGTCAAACTGCTCTTCGGTGATAGCGCCCAGCGGCAGCATGTCGCCGCCCCCGGCGTTGGCGAACAGAATATCGAGTCGTCCTTCTTCTTTAGCAATCTGCGCGTAAACCGCATCCAGATCGGCCATTCTGGAGACGTCCGCGCGGATAGCTACCGCCGCGGCGCCAATGTCTGCCCGGGCAGCATCCAGTTCGGCCTGACGACGTCCGGTGATATAGACCTTCGCTCCCTGCGCCGCCAGCTCCTGTGCCGTTGCGAGACCAATACCGATGCTGCCACCGGTCACCAGAGCGATTTTTCCTGCAAGCGTTGTATTCATACTCATAACCTTTTGTTGTGATGTAAAAGAGGAGCGTTTGCCCGCGTCAGGCAGACTTTAGACCTTGCGGGATTAGCGATAAACGGGCAAAAATGAAAATGAATTTTCACAGCAGGAAATAATCAGAGGAGATCTATGTGGATCAGCTAATGGCAATGCGTGCCTTTACGCGGGTGGTTGAATCCGGAAGCTTTACCCGAGCGGCAGACTCCCTGAACATGCCGATAGCCACGCTGAGCAAGCTGGTAAAATCACTTGAAGCGCACCTGGAAACACGGCTGCTGCATCGCACGACGCGCCGGGTGGTCACGACGGCAGAAGGCATGGAATACTACGAGAAAGCGCTACGGGTATTAATTGATATAGAGGACATTGATACCGCCTTTCGCGCATCGTGCTGCACGCCCAAAGGCCATTTGCGTATTGACGTGGGGGGCTCAACCGCCCGGGACGTGCTGATCCCCCTGCTGCCGGATTTTTTTCAGCGCTACCCGGATCTGCGCATTAACCTGGGGGTAGCCGATCGTCCGGTAGATTTAATCAGCGGAAACGTGGACTGCGTGATCCGCGGCGGCGCGCTGGATGACTCTTCGCTTATCGCGCGGCATATCGGTGATGCCGGGATGATCGCCTGCGCGGCGCCGGGCTATCTTAAAGCTCACGGCATCCCTGCCTATCCGCAGGAGCTGCGCAACGGCCATAAGCTGATTAGCTACCTTTCCCCGGTTACCGGACGCGCATTTCCGTTCCGCTTCCTCGACCGGGGTGAGCCGCTGGAGATCAGCGTACCGCACCATCTTGGGGTCAATGAAAGCAACGCACATCTGGCCGCGGCGCTGGCGGGTTTAGGGATTATTCAGACGTTTGGCTATGCTGCGAGAGCGCATCTGGAAACGGGCGCGCTGGTAGAGATCCTGAGCGACTGGCGTCCTAAGGCGTATCCTTTTCACGTGGTCTATCCCCAGAGTCGGCATTTAACGCATCGCCTGAGAGTGTTTATTGCGTGGCTTGCCGAGGTTTTCCCTGCGGCAGTGAAAGGTTAGCCGGGCATTTGCCCGGCCTGATATCAGTTCAGTTTGTAATCCAGCGTGATTTCGGCTTTCAACAGCTGCGATACCGGACAACCCGCCTTCGCTTTCTGAATAATGCCGTCGAACTGCTGCGGATCGATACCCGGTACCGTCACCTTGCTTTGTAGCGCCACTTTGCTGATGGCAAAACCGCTGTCGGTTTTATCCAGCGAGACATCCGCCGTGGTATCGATGGAATCGGCAGTATAACCCGCTTCGCCCAGCATTAGAGACAGGGCCATAGAGAAACAGGCCGCGTGCGCTGCGCCAATCAGCTCTTCCGGGTTAGTCCCTTTTTCGCCCTCGAAGCGGGTGTTAAAGCCGTAAGGTTGCTGGTTAAGGACGCCACTCTCTGTGGAGACCGTCCCTTTGCCGCGTTTGATGTCGCCAGACCAGTGTGCTGAACCGTGCTTATGAATCGTCATTCTTGCTCTCCTTTTGGCTTACAAAGGGATAAGTATAGGACGCATAATCCATTTTGCAGGGAAGACAGACTAGTCCGAGCGCGTGGCAAGGTGGTTTGCAAGTGCATCCAGGAACACACGCTGCGCCGCAGGCTGGTAGTCTCGCGACTGATAAATACCAAAAATACCGATCGGTTTTGGCGTAAAGGCGCCGAGCACCGGCACCAGGCTGCCCTGCCGTAGCGCCGCGTCGGCCTCGCGCTCGGGCAGCATGGCAATACCACAGTGGTTTATCGCCGCCTCCATCAGCAATGACGAGATACTGGCGCTGAGATTGCCGCTGACCGCCGTCGTGACCGACTCCCCTTCTGGCGTCAAAAAACGCCACGACTGACCGGCAAAAAAGCTGTAATGCAGGCAATTGTGCCGGGATAAATCCTCCAGCTGCTCTGGAACGTCCCGACTGGCAAGGTAGTGCGGCGAGGCGCAAAGTACGGACCGACACTCTCCCAGTCGGCGGGCGATCATGCCCGGTTCAGGGTTATCGGTGATGCGGATCGCCACGTCAATTCGCTCGCCCACCAGACTTACCGGATGATTGTTAACATCCAGCTCAATGCGCAGCTGAGGGTAACGCTGCAACAGATCGGGCAGCACCGGAACGATAATATGCATCGCCGTAAAGTGCGCGCAGGCGACACGAAGCGTGCCTGAGGGTAAATCCTTCACTGACTGATCTTCAATTTCCTGAGAAATTTGCGAGAGCGTGCGGGTCTTTTGCAGGACCTTCTCCCCCGCCGCCGTCAGCGTCAGCTTGCGGGTGGAGCGGTTCACCAGCCGCGCCCCGGCCCACTTCTCCATCTGCTCCAGATAACGGCTCACCATCGGACGGGAGATCCCCAGCGCCCGCGCCGCCGCGCTTAAACTCCCCAGCTCACAGATGCGGTTGTACACCTGGGCGGCAATAACGCGATCCATTTTGACCTCCATTTGCTCGATTTATGAAACTAAGCATCTCCTGTTTCAGGAATTCTGGCAAATGAAGAGATCCGTACAATAGAGACTTTCCTGAAGAACAGAGACTTGACCATGACTATCGCCCGCCTTGCTTTGCTGACAACCCTTTTCACTCCGGCCGTCTTTGCCGCGCCGTTGACCGTTGATACGTACAACCCGCAGGAAAAAGGCATTTTTGCCGTTTCTTCCACGCTGGTATCTGGCCCGAAAGAGGCGGTACTGTTTGACGCCCAGTTCAGCGTGAAAGATGGCGAAGCGCTGGTAGAAAAAATTCGCCACAGCGGTAAAACGCTGAACAAAATCGTGATCACCTCCGGCGATCCGGATTTCTATTTCGGCCTGCAACCGCTGGTGAAAGCCTTCCCTAATGCCAAAGTTGTCGCCACGCAACAGGTGGTGGACCATATCAAGGCCACAAAAGACGCTAAGCTCGCCTTCTGGGGGCCACAGATGAAAGACGGCGCGCCGACGCAGCTCTACGTGCCGCAGGTGCTTGCCTCAACCACCTTTATGATTGACGGTGAGAGAGTGAATATTGAAGAGCCTGAGAGCTATGCGGCGTACGTCTGGATCCCATCCGCAAAAACCATCCTCGGCGGCACGGGCGTCTCGTGGGGTATTCACGTCTGGACGGCGGATACCCAAACGCCGGAAAGCCGCAAACAGTGGCAGCAGACGCTGGATAGCATGGCAGCCCTTAAGCCCGAACACGTTATTCCGGGCCACTACCTTGGGACACCGCCAGCGGGTACCGGCGCTATCGACTTTACCCGTCGCTATCTACATCAGTTTGAACAGGCCCTCATGACACATAAAGCGTCAACCGGCGTCATTGACACGATGAAAAAACAGTGGCCGAATCTGGCTGAAGCCAGTTCGCTGGAATTGAGTGCCAAAGTGAATACCGGCGAAATGAAGTGGTAATATCCTGATTATCTCCTGCTATATTTAAATTTTTTATAGCAGGAGTTTACTATGCCATCGTCAGTAAGGGGCATCGACCATATCGGTATTACGGTGCCCGACATTGAAAAAGCCACCCTATTTTTTAAACGCGCTTTCGGCGCACAGGTTTTATATCATTCTGTCGATGCGGAAACCGATAATATTGATCAGGCCGCCCAACAGCACACCTTAAAATTATTTCCCGGCACAAAAATTTACGCCATTCGCATGCTTGTTATGCCCCATGGACCCGGCATTGAACTTTTCGAAATGCATGGCCCTGAACAGGGAATGCCCGCCCGCGCCAGCGACTTTGGCCTCCAGCATTTTGCTGTTTATGTTGATGATTTTGATAAGGCGATAGCCGCTTTCACCGCTGCCGGCGGGGAGATGTTTACCGCGCCAAAGCCGCTCACGTTTCCGGATGAGCAAGGTGAAGGGAATGCTTTCTGCTATGGGCAGACCCCCTGGGGCAGCATTGTGGAATTGATCTCCTGGCCGACGCCCATGCCTTATGAAAAAACGACAAATTTACGCCGCTGGAAACCCTGAATTTTATTTGTGTGCCAGGAGAGATGATATTTTTATTTCCAGGACGAATCTGAACCACAACGACGAAAATATTTGCCAATCTGAATGTGAATTACGATTTTGCACGCCGTAACATTAAACAGACAACGACACGGAGGCAGCATGTTTACTTATTACCCGGCACATACCACAGCAGCACAACCCGAACTCGTTAACGCGATTGCGCAGGGTCTTCAGGCGGAGCACGGTGTTGTTACCGAAGATGACATTTTGATGGAACTGACCAAGTGGGTGGAAGCCACAGACAATGACATCCTCAGTGACATCTACCAGCAAACCATCAACTATGTGGTCAGCGGGCAAAATGCACCTTTGTAAAAACCTGCTAAGCTGGATCTGCAATCTAAGGGGTTACATTTCGTTTGCGTGAGCAAACTTGTCCTTAAAACTATCAACGGGATTGAGGAGTTAAAATGAAATCGAACCGTCAGGCACGCCACATTCTGGGACTGAACTACAAGCTCTCTAACAAGCGTAAAGTGGTTATTGAGGAGGGTAGCGAAACTCAGGTTACCCACGCTACCGGCAGAAAACGCCCTTCCGGCAAGTAAGTTCCGGCACGATATTCACAACACCATCGGTAATCCCGATGGTGTTTTTGTTTATGTGTTGCGGTAATTAATATTCAGCTCCTTTATAATACCAACCGACCGCACCCCGTAGCACAGGCCAGAAAGATGACAAACAGCAGTGTCAGGGACGGATCTTCTTAAAAAGAGTGAGTGACATGGACAACAAACTGAAAAAACATCGTTCCCTTTATATTCCTTACGCCGGTCCGGTTTTACTGGAGTTTCCCCTTCTGAACAAAGGCAGCGCCTTTAGCATGGAAGAGCGCAGCAGCTTTAACCTGCTGGGCCTGCTGCCTGAAGTGGTTGAAACCATTGAAGAACAGGCGGAACGCGCCTGGATCCAGTATCAGGGTTTTAAAACCGAAATCGATAAGCACATCTACCTGCGTAATATCCAGGACACCAACGAAACCCTCTTCTACCGCCTGGTGCAGAACCATCTCGAAGAGATGATGCCCGTCATTTACACCCCAACCGTCGGCGCGGCATGTGAACGCTTCTCGGAGATCTACCGTCGTTCCCGCGGCGTGTTCATCTCTTATCAGAACCGTCACAACATGGATGACATTCTGCAAAACGTGCCGAACCACAACATCAAGGTGATCGTGGTAACCGATGGCGAACGTATTCTGGGCCTTGGCGACCAGGGCATTGGCGGGATGGGTATTCCCATCGGTAAGCTCTCGCTGTATACCGCCTGCGGTGGGATCAGCCCGGCCTACACCCTGCCGGTGGTGCTGGACGTGGGGACCAACAACCAGCAACTGCTGAACGATCCGCTGTACATGGGCTGGCGTCACCCGCGCATTACCGACGACGAGTACTATCAGTTTGTGGATGATTTCATCCAGGCCGTGAAGCACCGCTGGCCGGACGTGCTGTTGCAGTTCGAAGACTTCGCACAGAAAAACGCCATGCCGCTGCTGAACCGCTACCGCGATGAGATTTGCTCGTTCAACGATGACATTCAGGGCACTGCGGCAGTGACCGTCGGTACGCTGATTGCTGCGAGCCGTGCGGCAGGCAGCCAGCTTAGCTATCAGAAAATTGTCTTCCTGGGTGCAGGCTCCGCGGGCTGCGGCATCGCCGAGCAAATTATTGCCCAGACCCAGCGCGAAGGCTTAAGCGAAGAGCTCGCCCGCTCCCGCGTCTTTATGGTGGACCGTTTTGGCCTGCTGACCGACGGTATGCCAAACCTGCTCCCGTTCCAGACCAAACTGGTGCAGAAGCGCGAGAACCTGAAAAACTGGGATACGGATAACGAAGTGCTCTCGCTTCTTGACGTGGTGCGCAACGTGAAGCCGGATATTCTGATCGGCGTATCCGGGCAGACCGGCCTCTTCACGGAGGAGATTATTCGCGAGATGCATAAGCACTGCGAACGACCTATCGTGATGCCGCTATCGAACCCGACCTCACGCGTGGAGGCGACGCCGCAGGATATCATCGCCTGGACCGAAGGCAATGCGCTGGTCGCGACCGGCAGTCCGTTCGATCCGGTGGTGTGGAAGGACAAGCTCTACCCCATTGCGCAGTGCAATAACTCCTATATCTTCCCGGGTATTGGTCTGGGAGTGATCGCTTCCGGCGCGTCCCGCATCACCGACGAAATGCTGATGTCCGCGAGCGAAACGCTGGCAGGTCACTCACCACTGGTGAATAACGGTGAAGGCCTGGTACTGCCGGAGCTGAAAGACATTCATAAAGTGTCCCGCGCAATTGCCTTCGCGGTAGGCAAAATGGCGCAGCAGCAAGGCGTCGCGGTGAAAACCTCTGCCGATGCGTTGCAGCAGGCGATTGATGATAATTTCTGGATGCCGGAATACCGTAGCTATCGTCGTACTTCGATTTAAGCATCGCCCCTCACCCAGCCCTCTCCCCAAAGGGGAGAGGGTGAAAACCGCACCGGACAGTCCCCTCGCCCCTTTGGGGAGAGGGTTAGGGTGAGGGGAATATACGGCACTTCCCACTAGCCAAACCCATTTTCCCCCGCTACACTCCCTTCATCCATTAACCTACTGAATATATAAGGAGGCCAATTATGCTGTACTGTGAAATTTTCAATGTTTCACATACATTTGGTGATCGCACCAGCTCAAGCGTTATCGGTATCGTGCTGCGATAACTTCCGCTTGAGCGAAGACACTAACCCCTGAAATCCCTTCTCTCGGGCTTACTGAGTTATCGTCAGCGATGTTTGACGAGGCATAAACATGCCTGTAACTCCTGGGTAAGCAACAATGAGCACTCTACTCACTGCACATTCTTTACGTGTTGATACCGCGTTTGGCACGCTCTTCGACTCTCTCTCCTTTACGTTGAAAAAAGGCGACCGCATTGGCCTGCTGGGTGATAACGGCTGCGGAAAAAGTACGCTGCTGAAAATCCTCGACGGGACGCAGTCCCCTGCTGCCGGAACCGTTTCACTGGCGGGACATTGCCTGCTGGCGCGCGTGGAACAACATCTGCCGGAGACCCTTTATCCCCTGACCATGCTGGATGCGGTGCTGGCGCAGCTGCCGACCGGTGAGCGCGACAGTCTTCGCTGGAAGGCCGAGACGCTGCTGGCCGGAATGGGCTTTACGACGCAGGAAACGGCGCTGCAATCCGCCACGCTGAGCGGCGGCCAGCATACGCGGTTGCTGCTGGCGCGGGCGTTGATAAGCGATCCGGATCTGCTGCTTCTGGACGAACCGAGCAACCACCTCGACCTGCCGACCCTGCTGTGGCTGGAGCAGTTTTTACAGAGCTGGTCCGGCAGCTTTGTGCTGGTTTCACACGACAGGCAACTGCTGGACGCGGTAACCAACGGCAGCTGGATCCTGCGCGATAAAACATTGCACTACTTCGCCCTTCCCTGCACTGCCGCCCGTCAGTCGCTGAAGGCGAAAGACGAAAGCGATGCGCTGCGGCATAAGGCAGAGCAAAAAGAGATCGACCGCGTCACGGCCAGCGCCAAACGCCTCGCGACCTGGGGCAAGGTCTACGACAACGAAGATCTCTCCCGCAAGGCTAAGCAGATGGAAAAACAGGTCGAACGGCTTAAAGAAAACCAGACGGAACTGACGGCGGGAAGCCCGTGGACCTTAACCCTGCGCGGGGACGCGCTTCGCGCCGACCGCCTGCTGGAAATGACTCACCTCGGCGTCCCCCCGGCGCCGGGTCTGCCAGACCTGTTTACCCTCGTCAGCGCGCGGCTGAAGAGCGGCGATCGCGTGGCGATTGTGGGTCGTAACGGCTGCGGAAAATCGTCGCTGCTGAAGCTTATCTGGCGACATTTTCGCGACGAGATCGCGGACGAGCGGCTTAAGCGTCATCCGCGCGTCTCACCCGGCTACTACGACCAGACGCTGCACCAGTTGCCAGATGATGCGGCGCTGCTTGATGCGCTGGAGCCTTTCGCGCCAGATCCGCAGACCCGTAAAATGGCGCTCATCAGTGCCGGGTTCCCTTGGGCGCGTCACGGGCAAAAAGTCAGTACGCTGAGCGGCGGGGAACGTTCGCGCCTGCTGTTCGTCGGCCTGACGCTTGCCCGTTATAGCCTGCTGATGCTGGATGAACCGACCAACCACCTGGACATGGAGGGCAAAGAGGCGCTGGCGGAAACGCTGCAACAGTTTGAAGGCGGAGTGCTGCTGGTGAGCCACGATCGTCAGTTAATTAGCCAGTGCTGTAACCGCTTCTGGCTGATTGAGGACGGCAGGCTGAGCGAATGGCACGATGCGGAGGCGGTCTTTGAGCGCCTGCGTGAGGACACCGGTCCGGTTGTACCTGAGGCATCGAACGCCGCATTGAAGGCACCCTCTTCAGCGTCAGACGATCTGCTCGAACGCCTTGTCGCCCTGGAAACGTTGCTGGAAGAAGATTTGGCGCGTAAGCCCAAACATCAAAAACCGCAGTTGCAGGCGCAATGGCGAAAAGAGATTGAGGAGATAGAAGCCCAACTGTAAGTCTGTACCCGGCGGTCATTACGCCGGGTCTTTTTTACGTCAGTGTTTTTCCCTACTGATTATTAGAGGATCGCCGTATTCTTAATCTGAAACTGAGCTAAATGATGACATTATGTTGCGGTTGCCTTGCATTACAGCGTCAAAGTATTAATCCTTAATGGGTATTACACCTGCTATGCAGATACTCATCATGAAAGGAGAAACACATGAAGGCTGCTGTTGTCACTCAGGATCATCAGGTTAATGTTACAGAGAAAACCTTACGCGCGCTTAAACATGGTGAAGCGCTGCTGAAGATGGAGTGCTGTGGCGTGTGCCATACCGATCTCCATGTTAAGAATGGTGATTTTGGCGACAAAACCGGGGTGATCCTCGGCCACGAAGGGATTGGTATCGTCAAAGAGATTGGTCCTGGCGTCACGTCGCTAAAAGTAGGCGACCGTGCAAGCGTGGCGTGGTTCTTTGAAGGCTGTGGCCACTGTGAATATTGTAATACCGGCAACGAAACGCTGTGCCGTGACGTGAAAAACGCGGGTTACTCCGTTGACGGCGGCATGGCGGAAGAGTGCATCGTAACCGCGGATTACGCGGTTAAAGTCCCGGACGGGCTGGACTCCGCGGCGGCCAGCAGCATCACCTGCGCCGGGGTCACCACCTACAAAGCGGTAAAAGTCTCTGACATCAAACCCGGCCAGTGGATTGCGATCTATGGCCTGGGCGGTCTGGGCAACCTCGCGCTGCAATACGCCAAAAATGTCTTCAATGCGAAGGTTATCGCCATTGACGTGAATGACGAGCAGCTGAAGCTCGCTGCCAGCATGGGCGCAGACTTAACCGTGAACTCTCGCAGTGAAGATGCGGCAAAAGTGATTCAGGAGAAAACCGGCGGTGCGCATGCGGCGGTGGTGACGGCAGTAGCGAAAGCGGCCTTCAACTCTGCCGTTGACGCGGTTCGCGCCGGAGGCCGCGTGGTGGCTGTTGGCCTGCCGCCGGAAGCGATGAGCCTGGATATTCCACGTCTGGTCCTGGATGGGATTCAGGTGGTGGGCTCTCTGGTGGGTACCCGTCAGGATCTGCTCGAAGCCTTCCAGTTTGCGGCTGAAGGTAAGGTGGTTCCGAAAGTCACGATGCGCCCATTGGAAGATATCAACGCTATCTTTAAAGAGATGGAACAGGGCCAGATCCGTGGCCGTATGGTGATTGATTTACGTTCTTAACCGCGGCGGCCGGGTAGCGGCTTTGCCCTGCCCGGCTTTTCACGTGGACGAACGGCGATCGGAAATCCACTCCTGAACCTCGATCTGGAACGTGTCCGGCGCTTTTCGATACATTTTCCGCGCCAGATCCAGGATAGTATGGCGCCCTAACTCCTCTTCCATCCGCTGCTGCGCGCTGTCCATGACCGAGCGCACCCCACACGGGCCGTCACAGACCCAGGCAGGTGGCGTTTCATCAAACACCGCCAGGCGCTGACGCACTTCCCGACACTCAAACATATTCTTCTCGCCGTCGATGGCGTGCGCCACGTCCAGCACGCTGATCAGCTCTGCCGGACGCGCCAGCCGGAAGCCTCCCCCTTTACCCTCGGTGCTGATAACCAGCCCCGCGCGTGATAAACGGGTGAAGATTTTTCCAAGATAGTCGTACGGCACGCCCTGCAAGGCCGCCATCTCCCGGACGCTCATCTCACGTTCATTGCCTTTTGCATCCACCATACACATCAGGCTATGAATGCCATATTCCACACCAGAACTGTAAAACGCCATGGCTCACTCCGGGTCATTGTTCGCTGCATTATAACGATTTTTAACTCAGAAAGAAGTTGTCGTAGTTAACTCCGACAAGTATAGTGGCAGTTATGTCAGACATACAGCCTGACGCACTAAAGGATCGAGTATGAAAAAGCAGATTTTAATTGTGGGTAGTGGGTTTTCCGGTATGTGGGCTGCGGTCAGCGCCGCGCGCCTTTCTGCTCTGGAGGGTAACAATAGCCTCAGCATTGCCGTGCTGGCCCCTGTTGCGGAATTGCGCGTTCGCCCACGCTTTTATGAAGAGAACGTGTCGACGATGGTCGCGCCGCTGACCGAACTGTTTGCTGAGCTGGGCATTACCTTTATTGCGGGCGAAGCACAACGTATTGATACCTCGTCTAAAACCGTTTTATATCGCGATTCAAACGGCGTGATTGCTGAAGTCGTCTGGGAACGTCTGATCCTCGCAACCGGTAGCCAGACTAAACGCCCCCCGATTGCCGGTCTGGCTGAATACGCCTTTGATATCGACCAACTCGACTCCGCCAGGTTATTCGAGCAACATCTTGATTCGCTGGTTTCGCGCCCCTCCACCCCGGAGCGTAATACTGTGGTCGTGTGTGGCGGCGGCTTTACCGGCATCGAGCTGGCAACGGAACTCCCTGCCCGGCTCCGCACTCGCTTCGGCACCCATACAAAGACTAAAATAATCGTAGTTGAAAGGGGTGCAACCATTGGCGGGCGTTACAGCGAGGCGCTGAGAAACACCATTGAAGAAGCAAGCAGCGCGCTGGGCGTTGAATGGCGTTTAAACAGTGAAGTTGAAGCCATCGATGCCAGCGGCGTAACGCTGAAAAACGGAGAACGCATTGCCAGCGCCACTGTAGTGTGGACGGCAGGGGTAGAAGCTAACCCCCTCAGCCTGCAAATTGACGGGGAACGCGACACTCAGGGACGCCTTATCGTCACCGACACATTGCAGGTTCCTGCGCATCCGGAGGTTTACGCGACGGGTGATATGGCGCATGCCAAAACGGACGATGTGGGCAACACGGCGCTGATGACCTGCCAGCACGCGATCCAGTTGGGGAAATTCGCCGGACACAACGCAGCGGCCAGCCTGTTAAATGTGGAGCCGTATCCTTACCGTCAGGTGAACTACGTCACCTGTCTGGATTTGGGTAGCTGGGGTGCGGTATACACCGAGGGCTGGGATCAGCGCATTAAATCCGTGCGCGAGGAAGGCAAAAAGATCAAAGTCGCCATCACCAACGAACTGATTTACCCGCCAGCAGCAGACAAAGCGGTTGCTTTTGCCGCCGCTGACCCGCTGGCGAAATTCGTGTAGTCCACTCCAGCACCCGCGACCAGCGGGCAACATGTGGAATCAGGCCAGCGCTCCTGCGTTGACCTGACGCTTTTTGGCACATAAATAACCATACATCAACAGAGAGGTCATCGCTGAGAAGGATAAGATCGCTGCCGGCAGCGTGACATAACTCCAGCTAAAGCCGAGCGTAATCATCATTCCACCGAAATACGCGCCAATTGCGCTGCCGAGGTTAAACGCCATTTGTCCGCCTGCGGCCCCCAGCATCTCGCCGCCTTTCGCATTTTGCAGCAGCAGAATTTGCAGCGGCGCAGAGAGCGCAAACAGCCCGGCGCAGCACACGAATCCCATTACCAGTGAAGCTGTTTTAAGCTCGCCAAAGGCGAACAACGCCAGCAGCGAAGCCACAATCACCAGGTCGGTGGTGGCAGCAATGCGCAGCGGGCTAAAGCGCGACGACAGCTTGCCGCTGAAGACATTTCCCAGCACCATTCCCAGCCCCATCAGCATCATGATCGCGGTCATCACGCCCTCGGAAAAGCCTGACACGTTGACCATAAACGGCTTCACGAAGCTAAACCAGGCAAACACCCCGGCATTGCCAAACATCGTAGCGGCAAAAATCAACCACGGTTCCGGTTTCTTCAGGAAATGGAATTGTTCTGTCAGCCGGGTGGTTGTCGTGTCGTGAATGTCTGGCACCCACAGCAGAACAGACAGGATCACCAGCGCGTCAAAGACCGCAATCAAAAAGAAGGTGTAACGCCAGTTAAATTCATGTCCCAGCCACGTCCCGAGTGGCACGCCAAGCAGGTTGGCAACGGTCATCCCGGCAATCATCCCGGCCACAGCGACCGTCACTTTACCCGGCGGTGCGATTTTTGACAGGATTATCGCCCCCACGCCGAAAATCGCGCCATGCGGAAAACCAGAGATTAAGCGCCCCGCCGCCAGCCCCACGTAGGAGTCAGAGAAGGTAAAGAGTGTGTTACCAACGACGCACATCGCCACCAGAAACAGCAGCGTTGTTTTCAGCGAAAATTTGCTGGAGAACAGCGCCACAATCGGCGCGCCGATCACCACGCCAAAAGCGTAAAACGAAATCATATTTCCGGCAGAGGGAATCGAAATGCCCGTATCATGGGCCAGTTCTGTCAGCACGCCCATGATGCCAAATTCAGCCATCCCCAGACCAAAGGTAGCCAGTGCTAACGAAAAAATTGTCTTTTTCATACCGCGACCACTGTTAAAAAATACGCAGCGTGCATTATTGATTAAACTTGTATGGTGAACCAGTTCAAATCAGCTTTCTGACACATTAATCCATTCATTCAGGCCGATTACACGCTTAGTACGTCCTCGATCCCGCGACCGGACCCATAGGGAGACCCGCCATGGTCAGTAAGAAGAAAACCCGTGTTGTTGATGATGTCGTTAAAAACGCGCCGCTCAAAACCAAAACGTACGAGCAAGAGCTGCGCCGCCTCCATGTTGAACTGGTTAAGCTCCAGCAATGGGTGGTCGCCAAAGGGTTAAAAGTCTGTATTGTTTTTGAAGGGCGAGACGGCGCCGGTAAAGGCGGCGTCATCAAAGCCATCACCGAACGCGTCAGCCCCCGGGTGTTTCGCGTTGTTGCGTTACCGGCCCCCACCGATAAAGAGAAAAGTCAGCTCTATTTTCAGCGTTACGTTCCTCATCTGCCCTCTGCCGGGGAAATCGTTATTTTTGACCGCAGCTGGTACAACCGCGCGGGGGTGGAAAAAGTAATGGGTTTCTGTACTGAAGAGCAGACCGAAAAATTTCTTGATGGAACGCCGGTAATGGAAAAAGCGATGGTCGATGCCGGGATCATATTGTTGAAATACTGGCTTGAAGTAACGCCAAAAGAGCAGGAACGCCGCCTGCGCGATCGCATTAATGATGGTCGCAAGATCTGGAAGCTGTCTCCAATGGACATAAAATCTTTTAATCTGTGGGATGAATATACCCTCGCCCGTGACGCGATGTTTAAAGCGACCGACACCGCCTGGGCGCCGTGGTTTGTGGCGCGCTCAGAAGATAAAAAACGGGTGCGGCTGAATATTATTTCGCATCTGCTTTCACAGATCCCCTATAAAGAAATTCACGAAGACAAAGTGGATTTACCGAAACGCAAGATCGGCAAAGTGAAGCCTACAAAATATCCCTTCCGGTATATTGCAGAGCGATTTTGATACGGGGAAGCAGGCCAGCACAAGCGCAGCGCCGCCGGACAATGCCGACGGCGCAAGGTTTACTTCAACCCTTCCGAACTCTCTTTTTGCGCTTCAAGACGCTCAACGTCCCGGTACCAGCGCGGATGGTGTTTTTGCGCCCAGCGGCGGCTCACCTTCCCTTCAATCATGCCTTTAATCGATCCTTTCACCCAGAAGGCCATATACATATGGATCAGAATGGCGTGGATCAGAATAATGGCCGAGGTCGCGTGGATCAGCAGCGCATAACGCACTACCTGAATCGGGAAATAGTGCGCAAAATACGGACGCCAGATGATGACCCCGGTCACCAGCAGCACAAAAATCATGCTCATGATGGTCCAGAACATCATCTTCTGCCCGGCGTTGTATTTCCCCACCTTCGCGACTTTATGCTCGTTGCCTTTCAGAACCTCAACAATCCCTTTTAGCCACGGAATATCCTGCTTGTCAGGGATGTTGTGATGAACAAAACGCACGAACATAAACATCAGCACCACGAAAATCAGCACGCCGAAGAACGGATGCAGAATGCGCCCCATCTGCGGTGTCCCGAAGGTTTCCGTGAGCCACTGTAGCGTCGGGAAGAAGAACGATATGCCGGATACCGCCACCAGGAAGAAGCAGATGACTACCGTCCAGTGACAGGCGCGATCGACAAATTTTGTGCGCACTATCATTTTCGACTTACTCATGATGCTCCTCCTCGTCGTCATCCACCTCTTTATTCGGCCCGATACCGATGTAGTGATAAATCAGCCCGGCAAAGGTGGCGATAAAGCCCGCCGCTGAAAGCGGTTTAAGCGCCCCTTTCCACAGGTTGATTGATGTATCGATCGCCGGATCTTTCGGCAGATTATGATACAGCTCCGGCTGGTCATTGTGGTGCAGAACATACATGACGTGCGTGCCGCCCACGCCCTGCGGGTTATAAATCCCGGCCTTGTCATAGCCGCGCGCTTTGAGCTTATCCACCCGCTGCTGCGCCACTTCCAGCATCTCTTTTTTGGTGCCGAAGTGGATCGCCCCGGTAGGACAGGTCTTCACGCAGGCAGGCTCCTGGCCGACGCTGACGCGATCGACGCACAGGGTGCATTTATAGACCCGGTTATCCTCTTTATTGAGACGCGGGATATTAAACGGACAACCCGCAATACAGTAACCGCAGCCGATGCAGTTATCCTGCTGGAAGTCGACGATCCCGTTGGCGTACTGAATGATTGCCCCGGCAGACGGGCATGCCTTCAGGCAGCCCGGATCTTCACAGTGCATACAGCCGTCTTTACGGATCAGCCACTCCAGCTTGCCGTTCTGGTCGGTTTCGCTAAAGCGCATCACCGTCCAGGACTTGGCGCTCAGATCAGCAGGATTGTCATAGACCCCTACGCAGTGCCCCACCTCGTCGCGGATATCGTTCCACTCCGAGCAGGCCACCTGGCAGGCCTTACAGCCCACGCAGGAAGAGACATCGATCAGCTTGGCGACTTCTGCCTTGTAGTCCCGCGCACGAGGCGCGGGCGTTATCGGGTTGGTCGCGGAGCGTTTAATAATGTCTTGTGTTTCCATCGCCATTTAATCGCTCCTTACGCTTTCTCGATGTTGACCAGAAACGCTTTATACTCCGGCGTTTGCGAGTTGGAATCGCCGACGTTTGGCGTCAGGGTATTGGCGATGTAGCCTTTCTGCGCTACCCCTTCAAAGCCCCAGTGCAGTGGTATGCCCACCGTTTCCACCTGCTGGCCGTGCACGTTCAGCGTTTGCAGACGACGGGTGACCACCGCCACCGCGCGAATAAAGCCGCGCTTGCTGCTGACCTTCACGCGATCGCCATTGGCAATGCCTTTCGCCTTCGCCAGGGTTTCGCTTATCTCCACAAACTGTTCCGGCTGCGCGATGGCGTTAAGCCGCGCGTGCTTGGTCCAGGTATGGAAATGCTCGGTCAGGCGGTAAGTAGTGCCGACATACGGGAACTTGTCTTTTTTACCTAAACGCAGCACGTCGTCTTCGTAGATGCGTACCACCGGGCTTGACACCACGTTCGGGTGCAACGGGTTAGTGCCTAGCGGCGTTTCCATCGGCTCGTAGTGTTCAGGGAACGGCCCTTCCGCCAGTTTGTCGATAGCAAACAGACGTCCCAGCCCTTCCGGCTGCATGATAAACGGCCCGGTGTTGCTACCCGGCGCGGCGGTGTTGAAGTCCGGGATATCGTTCCCCGTCCACTTCGTGCCGTTCCACTCGATCAGCATGCGTTTCGGATCCCACGGCTTACCGTTCACGTCTGCGGAGGCACGGTTGTACAGTACGCGGCGGTTTAACGGCCACGCCCATGCCCAGCCCAGGGTGTTACCCAGGCCTGACGGATCGGCGTTATCGCGGTTGGCCATCTGGTTACCCTGCTCAGTCCAGCTGCCGGTGTAGATCCAGCAGGACGAGGCGGTGGTACCGTCGTCACGCAACAGCGCGAAGCTATTGAGCAACTGGCCTTTCTTCGCCACCAGATTGCCGTTGGCATCGTACAGGTCGGCCAGCGCCACACCGTTGTTCTCTTTTGCCACCTCTTCGGACTCAGGATGATCCGGCTGCTTGTAGTTCCAGCTCATCTTCAGCAGCGGCTCAGCGCCTTTGCCGCCTTCTGTGCGGTACATCTCGCGCAGACGATGGTAAATCCCGGCCAGAATTTCGCCGTCATTACGCGCTTCACCCGGCGCATCCTGACCTTTCCAGTGCCACTGTAGCCAGCGGCCAGAGTTGGCAATAGAACCGTCCTCTTCCGCAAAGCAGGTCGATGGCAGGCGGAACACCTCCGTCTGAATGGATGCCGGATCGACATCGTTTGATTCACCGTGGTTCTGCCAGAACGTAGACGTTTCGGTGACCAGCGGATCGATAACCACCATGTACTTCAGCTTGCTCAGGCTGCGAACGACTTTGTTTTTATCCGGGAATGACGCCACCGGGTTAAAGCCCTGGCAGATATACCCCGTGACGTCGCCCTTATCCATCATGTTGAAATACTTGATGACATCGTAAGCCTGGTCCCATTTCGGCAACCACTCAAAGCCCCAGTCATTCTCTTTCTGCGCCGCGTCGCCGTAGAACGATTTCATCAGACTGACGGCAAACTTCGGATAGTTACTCCAGTAGTTCACCTGGTCCGGACGCGTCGCTTTTGGCGTGTTGGCGTCAAGCCAGCTTTGCCAGTCGGTCTGCTTCTCGGACGGCAGGGTCAGGTAACCCGGCAGGCTGGTCGACAGCAGGCCGAGGTCGGTTAAGCCCTGAATGTTAGAGTGCCCGCGCAGGGCGTTCACGCCGCCACCGGCCATCCCCATGTTGCCGAGCAGCAGCTGGATCATCGCCATGGTGCGAATGTTCTGCGCGCCCACGGTATGCTGCGTCCAGCCCAGCGCGTACAGGAAAGTAGTGGTTCTGTCGGCGGCACTGGTGGAGGCCAGCACTTCACACACTTTCAGGAAGTCCGCTTTCGGCGTACCGCAGATGTTTTCCACCACGTCCGGCGTATAGCGGGAAACGTGCTGTTTCAGCAAGTTCCACACGCAGCGCGAATCGCTCAGGGTCTCATCGCGTTTCGCGTAGCCGTTTTCGTCGAACTGATAGTTCCAGGATGATTTATCGTACTGACGTTTCTCGGCGTCATAGCCGCTGAACAGACCATCTTCGAAAGCGAAATCTTCCCGCGCCAGCAGGCTGGCATTGGTGTAATGCTTAACGTATTCCGCGTTAATCTTATTGTTTTCGATCAGGTACAACAGTACGCCGGAAAGGAACGTAATATCCGTACCGGAGCGGATCGGCGCATAGATATCAGCCACCGATGCCGTACGCGTAAAGCGTGGATCGACGACAATCAGCGTCGCATCGTTGTTGTTTTTCGCTTCCATCGCCCAGCGGAACCCCACCGGATGGGCTTCAGCGGCGTTACCGCCCATAACCACCACGACGTTTGCGTTTTTGATATCAACCCAGTGGTTGGTCATCGCACCGCGACCAAATGTTGGAGCAAGACTTGCTACCGTTGGTCCGTGTCAGACGCGCGCCTGGTTATCAACCGCCAGCATGCCGAGGGAGCGCACAAATTTTTGCGTCAGCATGCCGGTCTCATTACTTGCCGCAGAGGCACACAGCATCCCGGTGGAGGTCCAGCGGTTTACCGTGATGCCCTGCTCGTTCTTCTCAATAAAATTGGCGTCGCGATCCGCTTTCATCAGTTTTGCAATTCGGGAGAAAGCGTCGTCCCAGGAGATACGCTGCCATTTGTCAGACCCCGGCGCACGATATTCCGGGTAGCGCAGACGGTTTTCACTGTGGACGTAGTCCAGCAGCCCCGCCCCTTTCGGGCAAAGCGCCCCGCGGCTCACCGGATGGTCCGGGTCCCCTTCAATATGATAAATCGCTTCTTTGGCGTTCTTCGCGCCATCACCCAGGCTATACATTAATAGCCCACAACCCACGGAGCAGTATGTGCAGGTGTTACGGATCTCTTTCGCGCGCAGCAGTTTATAGTTGCGTGCCTGAGCCAGCGCCATTTTGGGAGCGAATCCCAGCATCGCGGCTGTTGTTCCGGCCATACCGCCCGCGCAGATTTTAAAAAATTGTCTGCGGCTGACGTCCATTGTTGTCCTCTTTATCTGATAAGACTTCGCGCGGCAAACTAACAGCAAAGCCCCTTTTTTTATTGCGTCAAATCAAGGTCGCTATACTTAGCCCCCCAAATAGTCACCGCTGGTACGATTTGCTACTCTTTTCGGGGTATCTCCCCAGTAGAAAATTCGCCAGGTGTAGCGGATAGATGCTATAAGTTTTCCCTTTGATTTTTTGAAGACTGGCAGGGTAATGGACAGAAAAAGAGCAACGCTGACAGGCCTGGCGGCCATATTGCTGTGGAGCACCATGGTGGGACTCATCCGCAGCGTCAGTGAAGGACTGGGCCCGGTGGGCGGCGCGGCGATGATTTACACCGTCAGCGGGCTGCTGTGTCTGGTAACGGTGGGTTTTCCCGATCTTCGGCGTTTTTCCAGGCGCTATCTTCTTGCGGGCAGCATCCTGTTTGTCAGCTATGAGATGTGCCTGGCCCTGTCGCTGGGATATGCCGCGACGCGCTCACAGGCGATTGAAGTCGGTATGGTCAATTATCTGTGGCCAAGCCTGACGATTGCCTTCGCGATTTTGTTCAACGGGCAAAAATCCACCCTGTGGGTCATCCCTGGGCTTCTCATCTCGCTGTTGGGGGTGTGCTGGGTTTTAGGTGGCGAAAACGGTCTGCAACTGAATGACATCATGCAGAACGTCGTTTCAAGTCCGCTGAGTTATGGGCTGGCGTTTGCTGGCGCTTTTATCTGGGCCGCCTACTGCACCGTCACCAGCAAGTATGCCAAAGGGCAAAATGGCATTACCCTTTTCGTCCTGCTGACCGCCCTGAGCCTGTGGGTCAAATATGCCGTCAGCGATCAGCCCGAAATGGTGTTCAGCGTCCCGGTTGTGGTGAAGCTATTGATGTGTGGGGTTGCGCTTGGCTTTGGCTACGCCGCCTGGAATATCGGTATTCTTCACGGTAACGTCACGGTGCTTGCGGCTGTCTCTTATTTCACGCCCGTTCTTTCCGCCGCGCTGGCGGCTATTGTGCTGAGCTCTACGCTTTCATTCTCATTCTGGCAAGGGGCATTAATGGTGTGCGCCGGATCGTTACTGTGCTGGTATGCCACGCGCAAATAGTATTTTTATTTTTTGCCGGGTACCCAATATGCCCGGCACAAAATTAACAATTATTTAATGTGTGATCACACCCTCGAATATAATTGGTAACATTCGAGACAACTAAAATTTCTGTATAGAATGCCCACAGATAGCCAGAGCCGTTGTGGAAGTTGACATAAACTGACAACACAGGTAATTAGTTCAGCGCCAATATTACCGCGCTATATAGCACAAAGTGCAATAGTTTATTTCTGAATATTTCACTTAGAAAACAGACACTGGCTCACCGGAAAATTCATAATCCGCTGTTTTATAATATGTTATCGCGCCCCACCCGTTGATACTCTCTGTCAAATTCCTTTAATTCCCCAGAAAAACTAAAACGTCCAGAAATTATTTACAGCCATATTATCGTGCTTTGTTAATAATCAATTTATGTCTATATATTAACCTGATTGAGCGATTTAAGGGCAATTTACCCGATCGGGATCACACTAATTGAAATTATCTTTAATATTTTGAAACTTATTATTGAAAGCAGTCTACGGAATTTTAAAAATAGTCTGCCATTGACGATAAGCCTCGTTTAAAAATCGCTCAGGTGGCTTAGGAAATACCTAAATAAAATTATAAGGATTATTTAAGATGAAACTTAAATTAATTGCAGTGGCAGTGACTTCCATGTTGGCAGCTGGCGTTGTTAACGCGGCTGAAGTTTTTAACAAAGACGGTAACAAACTGGATCTGTACGGCAAAGTTACTGGTCTGCACTATTTTTCTGATGATGCTGGTAGCGACGGCGACAAAACGTATGTTCGTCTGGGCTTCAAAGGTGAAACTCAGATCAACGATCAGCTGACCGGATACGGCCAGTGGGAATATGAGTTCAAGGGCAATCGCTCCGAAGCTCAGGGTTCCGACGGCAACAAAACCCGTCTGGCCTACGCTGGTCTGAAATTCGATGAATTCGGTTCCTTCGACTACGGTCGTAACTACGGTGTGGCTTATGACATCGGCGCATGGACTGACGTTCTGCCAGAGTTCGGTGGCGATACCTGGACGCAGACTGATGGCTTCATGACCGGCCGTACCACTGGCGTTGCAACCTACCGTAACACCGACTTCTTTGGTCTGGTTGACGGCCTGAACGTGGCTGCTCAGTACCAGGGTAAAAACGACCGTTCAGAGATCACCGAATCCAACGGTGACGGCTGGGGTCTGTCTTCTACCTATGAATTCGACGGCTTCGGTGTGGGTGCGACCTACGCGAAATCTGACCGTACTGACCGTCAGGTTCGTGCTGCAAGCAACCTGAACGCCGGTGGCGAAAACGCAGAAGTCTGGGCTGCTGGCCTGAAGTACGATGCGAACAACATCTACCTGGCAACCACCTACTCTGAAACCCGCAACATGACGGCGTTCGGTAACGGTCACGTTGCCAACAAAGCGCAGAACTTCGAAGTTGTGGCGCAGTACCAGTTCGACTTCGGTCTGCGTCCATCCATCGCTTACCTGAAATCCAAAGGTAAAGACATCGGTTCTTATGGCGACCAGGATCTGGTTGAATACGTTGACGTTGGCGCGAGCTACTACTTCAACAAAAACATGTCCACCTACGTTGATTACAAAATCAACCTCGTGGATGACAGCCAGTTCACCAAAGATGCCAAAGTGGCTACCGACAACATCGTGGCTGTGGGTCTGACCTACCAGTTCTAAGATCTGTTAGTTCAAAAGGCCAGCCCTCCCGGCTGGCCTTTTTTATTACTGCTGCCCTCCGACCTTCGCCAGACTAAACCAGATCCCGACCGCCAGAATCAGCAGCATGCCTCCCGCACTGCCCAGGGCCACGCTGTGCGAGGTAATGAACGCAGTTTTCGCCGCCGTCATCACCGGCTCGGCCAGTGTCGGCGTCAGCTCCTGCGCCACCTTCATCGCTTCACCGATGGACGACGAGGCTTTATCGGTCAGCGACGCGCTCAGCCCCTGCGGCAGTACAATAGACGCCGAAAAGCTGCGGGTTAACAGCAAACCGAAAATGGCGATCCCCAGACCAGCGCCCAGCTCGTAGGACATGGTTTCGATCGCGCCTGCGGCGGCCGCTTTCTCTTTCGGCGCGGCAGCCATGATCGCTGACGTCGATGCCAGCAGTGCGCTGGCGGCACTGAAGCCCAACAGCACCATCAGGCTCCACGCCTGCCACTGTTGGGTGCTGAAATCAAGCATCGACAGGCCGATAAAACTGACTGCGCTTAGCCCCATGCCTCCGGCCGCGACAATGCGCAGCCCCAGACGCCCGACCAGCACGCCCGCGATCGGCCCGCTAAATCCGCTCGCCACCATCACCGGCAGCATAAATATCCCCGCTTCAAACGGCGTAAAACCATGCACAAACTGCAACTCCTGCGCCATCAGCAGTTCAAAGCCCACCAGCGCAATCATGGCGGTCATCGCCATGACCACGCCGCTTAAAATAATGCGATGGCAAAACAGGCGCATGTCGATCATCGGCACGCGCGCGCGCAGCTGGATACGGACGAAGATAAACAGCATTACCGCTCCGGTAAGCAGCGTACAGGCCACCATCCACGGCGACAGCACCCCTTTCAGGGCGGTTTTGGCGCTATAGACCAGCAGTAAAATCGCCACAATTAGCATAATGGCATGGCTGATATTGAGCGGCTGCTCGGGCCGACCCTGCTGAGCAGGCACAAAGCGCGCAGCAAGCGAAACCACCATCAGCACGATCGGCACATTAATCAGGAACACCGAACCCCAGTAAAAGTGCTCCAGCAGCATGCCGCCAATCAACGGGCCAAACGCCGCGCCGCCCGACCCAACGGCAGCCCAGACGCCGAGGGCGATATTACGGTGCCGCGCATCAATAAACAGCGTGCGGATCCCTGCAAGCGTAGCCGGAATAATCATCGCCGCGCCAATCGCCAGCGACGCGCGGGCGGCAATCAGCCAGCCCGCGGACGGCGCAAAAGCCGCCGCTAACGATGACAGGCCAAACAGCACGCTGCCGATCATCAGCAGGCGCTTAAAACCTATGCGATCGCCCAGCGCGCCCATCGGCAGCACCATCCCCGCCATCACCAGCGAGTAAATATCAATAATCCACAACAATTCGTTGCCGCTGGCACCCAGCGTCATACTCAATGTTGGCGCCGCCACGTGCAGCACCGTCGCGTCAATCGCCACCGGGATATATACCAGCACGATAATCACTAACGCTAACCACTGACGAAACATAAATTTCCTTTTCAGTTAAAAATTGGACACATGTCCAGATTGCGATCCTACGTAAAGTTGAACACTTGTCCAGCTCTTTGTTACACTCGTTTCGTTGCCATTGAGAGTGAGAAATTATGCGTTATCTGAGCAAGGACGAGCGGCGGGAAGAGATCCTCCAGGCCGCGATGCGCGTGGCGCTGACCGAAGGATTCGCTGCAATGACCGTGCGCCGCATCGCCACCGAAGCGGGCGTCGCCACCGGGCAGTTGCATCACCACTTTGCGTCGGCGGGCGAGCTTAAGTCGCTGGCGTTTGTCCGGCTAATCCGCGATTTGCTGGATGCTGAAATCGTTGGCGAAAACGCTGGCTGGCGCGAGCGCCTGCATGCCATGCTCGGCAGCGATGACGGCGGGTTTGAGCCCTACATTCGGCTGTGGCGAGAGGCGCAAATTCTCGCCAGCCGGGATAGCGATATTAAAGGCGCCTACGTTTTGACTATGGAGATGTGGCACCAGGAAACGGTTGCGATTATCAGGGCCGGGGCGGAGGCTAACGCCTTTACGCTTGCTGACCAGCCGGAAAATATCGCCTGGCGTTTAATTGGTCTGGTATGTGGCCTGGATGGCATATACGTATTAAATATGCCTGAAATGGACGACGCGGCCTTTAATAAGCATCTGGATAAACTTATCTCCCTCGAATTGTTTTAATACTCCCATCGGGGTATTAATTTCCGCAAAAAGTTACAATTAGTAACACATAAAGCGAACCCAGATTCCCATTCCAAACTCAGGGATTCGCTTTTTTATCTATCCTTTCAGATGTATCCCATAACATCCAATAATTCCTACAAGCTATAGACAGGTATCTTTCTGTTTTTATTTAATTTTTTCTCTCCACTTGGGTAAGCAAGAGGGTGATATGTCACATCAAAGCGAGAAGAGTAACCAGCATCTGTTGAGTAACTGGAAACCGGAAAATGCGCAATTTTGGGAGAATAAAGGGAAACATATCGCACGAAGAAACCTGTGGATTTCCGTGGCGTGTTTGCTTCTCGCGTTTTGTGTCTGGATGTTGTTTAGCGCTATTGCGGTAAACCTTAATAAGGTCGGATTTAATTTCAGCACCGATCAGCTTTTTATGCTAACGGCATTACCTTCTCTCTCCGGCGCGATATTGCGTGTCCCCTACTCTTTTATGGTGCCGATATTTGGCGGGCGTTACTGGACCGTGTTAAGCACCGTTATCCTGGTCGTACCCTGTGTCTGGCTTGGGATCGCCATCCAGAATACCGCCACGCCTTACTGGGTCTTTATCATCATCGCACTGCTGTGCGGTTTTGCCGGCGCCAACTTCGCTTCCAGCATGGGAAACATCAGTTTCTTCTTCCCGAAAGCCAGACAGGGCAGCGCGCTGGGCATTAACGGCGGGCTGGGTAACCTGGGTGTGAGCGTGATGCAGCTGGTTGCGCCGCTGGTGATTTTCCTGCCGATGTTTACCTTTCTCGGCGTTAATGGCGTCCCCCAGGAGGATGGCTCGACGATGTGGCTGGCGAACGCGGCGTGGATCTGGGCGCCGCTGCTGATTCTGGCCACCCTTGCGGCGTTTTTTGGCATGAACGACATCGCCAGCTCGAAAGCATCCATTGCCAGCCAGCTTCCGGTACTTAAGCGCTTTCACCTCTGGCTGCTGAGCCTGCTTTATCTGGCAACCTTCGGCTCGTTTATCGGTTTCTCGGCAGGCTTTGCCATGCTGTCGAAAACCCAGTTTCCGGACGTAAATATCCTCCACCTCGCCTTCTTTGGTCCGCTGATTGGCGCCCTGGCGCGTTCGGCTGGCGGGATGATTTCAGACAGGCTGGGCGGCGTACGGGTGACGCTGATCAACTTCGTCTTTATGGCCATCTTTAGCGCCCTGATTTTCCTGACACTCCCCGGGTCTGGTTCAGGCAGTTTTATCGCCTTCTATCTGGTCTTTATGGGCCTGTTTCTGACCGCAGGCCTGGGCAGCGGCTCGACCTTCCAGATGATCGCGATTATCTTTCGCCAAATCACCCTCGACCGCGTAAAAAAACAGGGCGGGAGCGACGAACAGGCACAGCATGAAGCGGTGACCGAAACGGCTGCCGCGCTGGGCTTTATCTCTGCCATCGGTGCGGTAGGCGGGTTCTTTATTCCCAAAGCCTTTGGCACATCCCTGGCGATGACCGGATCCCCGGTGGGCGCCATGAAAGTCTTCCTCGTGTTTTACATCGTCTGCGTACTCGTCACCTGGCTGGTGTACGGCCGCAAATCCTCACAAAAATAATAACTACATCTTCGCCGGAGCGTGATGCCTCACCCTCCGGCCATGCTATCGAAGCAGGAGAAATGTCATGAGCAAACTGTTGGACCGCTTCCGTTACTTCAAAACAAAAGGCGACAGTTTCGCCGATGGGCACGGGCAGGTGTACCACACCAACCGCGACTGGGAGGACAGCTACCGTCAACGCTGGCAGTTCGATAAAATTGTGCGATCCACCCACGGCGTTAACTGCACCGGCTCCTGTAGCTGGAAGATTTATGTCAAAAATGGCCTGGTGACCTGGGAAACCCAGCAGACCGACTACCCACGTACCCGCCCTGACCTGCCTAACCACGAACCACGCGGCTGCCCGCGCGGCGCAAGCTACTCCTGGTATCTCTACAGCGCCAACCGCCTGAAATACCCGCTGGTGCGCCGTCGGCTGATCGAACTCTGGCGCGAGGCGCTGGCGCAGCATACCGATCCGGTGCTGGCCTGGGACGCCATTCAGAACGATCCGCAGAAAGCGCAGAGCTACAGGAAGGCGCGCGGTAAAGGCGGTTTTATACGCTCAAACTGGAAAGAGCTTAACCAGCTGATTGCTGCCGCCAACGTCTGGACCATCAAAAACTACGGCCCGGATCGGGTAGCCGGTTTTTCCCCCATCCCGGCCATGTCGATGGTCTCTTATGCCGCCGGTACGCGCTATCTCTCCCTGCTCGGCGGCACCTGCCTGAGCTTCTATGACTGGTATTGCGATCTGCCTCCGGCGTCGCCGATGACCTGGGGCGAACAGACCGACGTGCCGGAATCGGCGGACTGGTACAACTCCAGCTATATCATTGCCTGGGGCTCGAACGTGCCGCAGACGCGTACCCCGGACGCCCACTTCTTTACCGAAGTGCGTTACAAAGGCACCAAGACCGTCGCCATTACGCCGGACTTCTCGGAGGTGGCAAAGCTCAGCGACGAATGGCTGGCCCCCAAACAGGGTACCGACAGCGCCCTTGCCATGGCGATGGGGCATGTGATCCTCAAAGAGTTCCATCTTGATAACCCGAGCGATTACTTCCTCAACTATTGCCGCCGCTACACCGACATGCCGATGCTGGTTCTGCTGGATGAACAGGCTGACGGTCGCGTGGTGCCGGGCCGCATGCTGCGTGCATCGGATCTGGCCGACGGGCTGGGTGAAACCAATAATCCGGAGTGGAAAACCATCGCCTTTGACGTGGCCGGAAATCTGGTGGCGCCGAATGGTTCCATCGGCTTCCGCTGGGGTGAAAAAGGCAAATGGAACCTGGAGTCGCTGGCCGCGGGACAGGAAACCGAGCTGACGCTTTCCCTGCTCATCACCCACGACAGCGTGGCAGACGTGGCCTTCCCTTACTTCGGGGGCAACGAGAACCCGCATTTCCGCAGCGTGAAGCAGGAGCCGGTGCTGACGCGCCGAGTACCGAGTAAAACCCTGACGCTGGCCGACGGCAGCCAGAGACGCGTGGTTAGCGTGTACGATCTGGTGCTCGCAAACTACGGCCTCGATCGCGGTCTGGAAGACAGTAACGCGGCGACAAACTACGCCGAGATAAAAGCCTACACCCCGGCCTGGGGCGAACAAATTACCGGCATCCCCGCTTATCTGATAGAAAAAATCGCCCGTGAATTTGCCGACACGGCGCATAAGACCCACGGACGGTCGATGATCATTCTCGGGGCCGGTGTGAACCACTGGTACCACATGGACATGAACTACCGCGGGATGATTAACATGCTGGTCTTCTGCGGCTGCGTCGGGCAGAGCGGCGGCGGCTGGTCGCACTATGTCGGCCAGGAAAAGCTGCGCCCGCAAACCGGCTGGCTGCCGCTGGCCTTCGCGCTGGACTGGAACCGTCCGCCGCGCCAGATGAACAGCACATCGTACTTTTACAACCACGCCAGCCAGTGGCGCTATGAGAAGCTCACCGCAAGGGAGTTGCTTTCTCCCCTCGCAGACGCATCGAAGTTTACCGGTCACCTGATTGATTTCAACGTCCGCGCCGAGCGTATGGGCTGGCTCCCTTCCGCGCCGCAGCTCAACCTCAACCCGCTGCACGTGAAAGCTCGCGCCGACGCCGCCGGGATGTCGCCGCAGGATTACACCGTACAGGCGTTAAAATCGGGTGATATTCGCTTCGCCTGCGAACAGCCGGACAACGGCAAGAACCACCCGCGCAACCTGTTCGTCTGGCGTTCTAACCTGCTCGGTTCGTCCGGGAAAGGCCATGAATACATGCTGAAATACCTGCTTGGCACCGAGAGCGGTATTCAGGGTGAGGATTTAGGCTCAACGGACGACGTGAAACCTGAAGAGGTGGAATGGCAAACCGCCGCCATTGAGGGCAAGCTGGATCTGCTGGTGACGCTTGATTTCCGTATGTCCAGCACCTGCCTGTTCTCGGATATCGTCCTGCCCACCGCCACCTGGTATGAAAAAGACGATATGAATACCTCGGACATGCATCCGTTTATTCACCCGCTCTCCGCCGCCGTTGACCCGGCGTGGGAGTCCCGCAGCGACTGGGAGATTTACAAGGGCATCGCCAAAGTCTTCTCTGAAGTGTGCGTCGGGCATCTCGGCACCGAAACTGACGTGGTGCTACAGCCGCTACAGCATGACTCCCCGGGGGAGCTGTCGCAGCCTTTTGATATTCTGGACTGGCGCAAAGGCGAGTGCGATCTGATCCCCGGCAAAACCGCGCCAAACATTGCAGTCGTCGAGCGCAACTATCCGGAAACCTACGAGCGCTTTACGGCGCTTGGCCCGCTGCTGGACACGCTCGGCAACGGCGGAAAAGGCATATCGTGGAACACCCAGAATGAGGTCGATTTCCTCGGCAAGCTCAACTACGTCAAGCTCGACGGCCCGGCCAAAGGCCGACCGCGCATTGAAACCGCCATTGATGCTTCAGAGGTGATCCTGGCTCTTGCGCCGGAAACCAACGGTCAAGTCGCGGTCAAAGCCTGGGAGGCCCTCGGCGAACTGACCGGGCGCGATCACACCCATCTGGCGCTGAACAAAGAAGACGAGAAAATCCGCTTCCGCGATATTCAGGCGCAGCCGCGCAAAATTATCTCCAGCCCAACGTGGTCCGGCCTTGAAAGCGAGCACGTCTCGTATAATGCGGGCTACACCAACGTTCACGAGCTGATCCCATGGCGCACGATTTCCGGCCGCCAGCAGCTGTATCAGGATCATGCCTGGATGCGCGCCTTCGGGGAGAGTCTGGTGGCCTATCGTCCACCGATTGATACCCGCAGCGTAACCCATATGCGCGAGATCCCGCCGAACGGCTTCCCTGAAAAAGCGCTTAACTTTCTGACGCCGCACCAGAAATGGGGCATTCACTCCACCTACAGCGAAAACCTGCTGATGCAGACCCTGTCGCGCGGCGGGCCCATCGTCTGGATCAGCGAAACCGACGCGCGCGAGCTGGGCATTGAGGACAACGACTGGATTGAAGCCTTCAACGCCAACGGCGCCCTCACCGCCCGCGCGGTGGTCAGCCAGCGCGTGCCGCCGGGCATGACCATGATGTACCACGCTCAGGAACGCATCCTGAACATTCCGGGTTCAGAAGTAACCGGACGGCGCGGCGGGATCCACAACTCGGTTACCCGCGTCTGCCCGAAACCGACCCACATGATCGGCGGCTACGCGCAGCTGGCGTACAGTTTCAACTATTACGGCACCGTCGGCTCGAACCGCGACGAGTTCATCATGATCCGCAAAATGAAAAACATTAACTGGCTGGACGGCGAAGGTCGGGATCAGGTACAGGAGGCGAAAAAATGAAAATACGCTCACAGGTTGGCATGGTACTGAATCTCGATAAATGTATTGGCTGCCACACCTGCTCGGTCACCTGTAAGAACGTCTGGACCGGGCGCGAAGGGATGGAGTACGCGTGGTTTAATAACGTCGAAACCAAACCCGGCATCGGCTATCCGAAAAACTGGGAAGATCAGGATGAGTGGCAAGGCGGCTGGATCCGCGGAATTCACGGCAAGCTGACCCCGCGCCTGGGCGGCAAAATGGGCGTGCTGTCGAAGATTTTCGCTAGCCCCGTCCTGCCGCAGATTGACGATTACTATGAACCTTTCACCTTCGATTACCAGGATCTGCACCGCGCCCCGGAGGGAGACCACCTCCCCACCGCCCGCCCACGTTCGCTGATCGACGGCAAGCGAATGGATAAAATCAAATGGGGGCCCAACTGGGAGGAGCTGCTGGGCGGCGAGTTCGAAAAACGCGCCCGCGATCGAAACTTTCAGAAGATCCAGAAAGAGATGTACGGCCAGTTCGAAAACACCTTCATGATGTACCTGCCGCGCCTGTGCGAGCACTGCCTGAACCCGAGCTGCGTCGCCACCTGCCCGAGCGGTGCGATTTACAAACGCGAAGAGGACGGCATTGTGCTGATCGACCAGGACAAATGCCGCGGCTGGCGTCTGTGCATTAGCGGCTGTCCGTACAAAAAAATCTACTTCAACTGGAAAAGCGGCAAGTCAGAGAAGTGCATCTTCTGCTATCCGCGCATCGAGTCCGGCCAGCCGACTGTCTGCTCGGAAACCTGCGTCGGACGCATCCGCTATCTCGGGGTGCTGCTGTATGACGCAGACCGCATTGAAGAGGCGGCCAGCACCGAGCATGAAACCGATCTGTATGAGCGCCAGTGCGACGTGTTCCTTAACCCGAACGATCCGGCGGTGATAGAAGAAGCGCTGAAACAGGGTATTCCGCAGAACGTCATCGACGCAGCGCAGCGTTCCCCGGTTTACAAAATGGCGATGGACTGGAAGCTCGCCCTGCCGCTACACCCGGAATACCGCACCCTGCCGATGGTCTGGTATGTGCCGCCGCTGTCACCGATTCAGTCCTACGCGGACGCGGGTGGTCTGCCGCAGAGCGACGGCGTACTGCCTGCGGTAGAAAGCCTGCGCATCCCGGTGCAATACCTGGCAAACATGCTCAGCGCGGGCGACACCGGCCCGGTGCTGCGCGCCCTGAAGCGCATGATGGCAATGCGTCACTACAAGCGCTCCCAGACCGTGGAAGGCGTGACCGATACCCGCGCCATTGAGGAAGTGGGCCTGACCGAAGCGCAGGTTGAGGAGATGTACCGCTATCTGGCGATTGCCAACTACGAAGACCGCTTCGTGATCCCCACCAGCCACCGCGAAATGGCACGCGACGCTTTCCCGGAGAAAAACGGCTGCGGCTTCACCTTCGGCGACGGCTGTCACGGCTCCGACACCAAATTCAACCTCTTCAACAGCAGCCGCATCGACGCGATCAACATCACCGAAGTGCGCGATCACGGGGAGGGAGAGTAATGCAAATCCTCAAAATCATCGCGCTGCTCATTGAGTATCCCGATGAGCTGCTGTGGGAAAACCGTGACGAAGCGCTTTCCCTGGTGGAACAGGATGCGCCCATGCTGCTGCCGTTTGCGCAGCAGCACCTGAGCGCCCCGCTGCTGGATAAGCAGGCCGAATGGTGTGAAGTCTTCGAGCGGGGACGCGCAACGTCGCTGCTGCTGTTCGAGCACGTTCACGCCGAGTCGCGCGATCGCGGTCAGGCGATGGTCGACCTGATGAGCCAGTATGAGAAAGCCGGGCTGGAGCTGGATTGCCGCGAGCTGCCGGACTATCTGCCGCTCTATCTGGAATATCTCAGTATCGTCAGCGACGACGAGGCACGTGAAGGGCTGCAAAACGTCGCGCCTATACTGGCGCTGATTGGAGGCCGCCTGAAACAGCGCGAGGTCGCGCATTACCAGCTGTTTGACGCCCTGCTGTCGCTGGCGGAAACACGGCTTTCCAGCGACAGCGTGGCGAAACAGGTATCCGGTGAAAAACGGGATGATACCCGTCAGGCGCTGGACGCCGTGTGGGAAGAGGAACAGGTCAAGTTTATCGAAGACAACGCCACATCGTGCGACAGTTCGCCGATGCAGCAATATCAACGACGCTTTAGCCAGGACGTCGCGCCGCAGTACGTGGACGTCAGCGCCGGAGGCCCAAAATGACTCATTACCTGAACGTGTTTTTCTATGACATTTATCCGTACATCTGCGCCACCGTCTTTTTCCTTGGCAGCTGGCTGCGCTACGACTACGGGCAGTACACCTGGCGCGCCTCGTCGAGCCAGATGCTCAGCAAGCGCGGGATGAACTGGGCTTCGAACCTGTTTCATATCGGCATTCTGGGGATCTTCTTCGGGCACCTGTTCGGCATGTTAACCCCGCACTGGATGTACGCCTGGTTTTTACCCATCGCGGTTAAACAGCAGTTAGCCATGATTGCGGGGGGCATTTGCGGGGTGCTAACGCTGATTGGCGGCTCTATGCTGCTGATCCGCCGCCTGTTCAACCAGCGGGTACGTGCCACGTCCACCACGCCGGATATTATCATCATGAGTATCCTGCTGCTTCAGTGCATCCTTGGGCTGTCGACCATTCCTTTCTCCGCCCAGTATCCTGACGGAAGCGAGATGATGAAGCTGGTCGGCTGGGCGCAGGGGATCGTGACGTTCAAGGGAGGCTCGTCGGAAATGCTGAGCGGCGTCGCGCCGATCTTCCGCGTGCATCTGGTGCTGGGGATGACGATCTTCCTTATCTTCCCGTTCACCCGCCTGGTGCACGTGTGGAGCGCGCCGTTTGAGTATTTTACCCGTCGCTATCAGGTTGTGAGATCGCGCCGTTAATTTTGTCGGGTGGCGGCTACGCCTTATTCCACCTACGTTCACACTCCCGTAGGCCCGGTAAGGCGTAGCCGCCACCGGGCTATTTCCCCGCCTGCGGATGCGTATCAAACCCCGCCATCACGGCCGTCAGCTCTGCCAGGGTAAAGCCGTGCTTCGGGTCATCAACGCCCAGGCCAAACCGCGCCTGCATCAGCTGATACAGCGCCTCCGCATCCGGCAAATGGATCTGCTCTTCCACATGACCGTTCTGCCAGTGGGTAAAATTAAAGTTGGTCAGCGTTAGCTTGCCCCCGTCCGGCAGGTGGCGACACATCAGCAGGTGATGACGGAAATGGGACTGCGGCCAGTGCGCCGACCAGAAGTTTCCCATCACGTAATCGTTGAAGTACTGGGTCGCCAGGTCAAAATGGTACATCGACTGCCAGTGGTCGTGATGGCGGAATTGCAGTATCCAGTCGTTACCCTCGCTCAGCAAACGATAACGCCCGTGCGGGGTTTCCTGTTCCTCGTTGGCGATCAAACGAATCGGCGCCGTCAGCGTTTGTCCGCCAAATCCCACATCGGCGATCCAGCGCTCGCCGTTCAGCTCAACCAGCAGCAACCGGTGCGTACGCGGCGGCATCTGCGACGGATTGGCCAGCACAACCCGCCCCAGCACGCTGCGCACCGTAAACCCGACTTCGCGCAATACCCGCTCAAACAAGCCGTTTTGCTCGAAGCAATACCCCCCTCGACGTGCGGTGACCAGTTTATCCACCAGACACCCGTCGTCCAGATGGATTTCCCGCGGCAAAACGACGTCGATATTTTCGAAGGGGATCGCGCAGTTATGGTGTAAATGCAGCCCCCGCAGGGTATCGATATTAACCTGTACGGGCTGCTGCCAGCCCGTGCGGGCAAAATAAGCACTCAGAAATGGGGACATGATTTGCTCCAGGAGGTGATATCCCCTGTTTATAAACTATTTTCCCTTTTGCATATGCGTAAAAGTGCTTTTTCGTCATACTCATCGTGTACACGAGGAGATCCTATGAGCCACTTTCGCCCTGTTGAATTACGTCACGCCAGCCGCCTTCTGAATCACGGTCCAACCGTGCTCATCACCAGCCGGGATGAGACCATCGATCGTCGCAATGTCATGGCCGCCGCATGGTCTATGCCGGTGGAATTTGAACCCCCGCGTATCGCGATTGTGGTAGACAAAAGCGCGTGGTCACGGGAGTTGATCGAACGCAGCGGGAAATTCGGCATTGTGATCCCCGGCGTGGCGGCAGCCAACTGGACCTGGGCGGTCGGCAGCGTCAGCGGGCGCGACGAGGATAAATTTAACTGCTACGGGATCCCGGTTATTTATGGCCCTGAGCTTGACCTGCCGGTTATAGAAGAGAAATGTCTGGCTTGGATGGAGTGCCGGTTATTACCTGTCACCTCTGCGGCAGAGAAATATGACACTCTGTTTGGCGAAGTGGTTTCCGCCGCGGCGGATGAACGCGCATTTGTCGCCGGACGCTGGCAGTTTGACGGGGATAAGCTGAATACGCTGCATCATCTGGGAGCGGGTACGTTTGTCGCGAGCGGGAAAATGGTGAAGGCGCTGGAATGATTTTTTAATTATACCCATATGAATTATATAAAATTTCAATGGCATTTTATGTTTATCATGACGATGTTAAACGGAGGATATTTCAGAAGCTGTTGCATAAACAATCTTTCGTAAAGGAAATATCCATGTCATGGAACAAAGATGGCGCAATATCATATGCGAAATCACACGCGCAGCCCAGCAGCACGGGTAATTGTGCTCGTTACGTAACAGAAGCGAGCAGAGCGGGTGGTCGATTAAAACTCCCCAACACGCGTCTGGCAAAAGATATGGGGCGCACATTAGTCAATGCAGGCTTTCACCTGGTATATGATCAACCCCATGCTGGTGACGTCGCAGTTATCCAAAATATAGTTGGTCATGATAGCGGTCACGTTTGTATATACGATGGTCAACAGTGGATCAGCGATTTTGTGCAACGCACCATGTATCCTGGGCAGGCTTACCGCAACATACAACCTCATTACGAACTGTTCAGGCATGATTAATGAAACCACTCTACTTTTTACTTTTCGCCCTGTCTCCGCTCGCGGCCGCAGAAAATATTTATGCACCGGGTCAGGCGGCACTTAAATTCAATCAATGGTATATAGCGCAGTTAGATCAGAACAAACCACCCGTACTCAATCCAGACATTATGAACGAGTACGTAGCCTCAGGGACCATTGCAGCAATTAAAGAAATGTACTCTGGCGACAGTAACGATAAAGATATGCCCGATGCGGATATGTTTATCAAAGCGCAGGACTGGGATGATGACTGGAATCAGATAACCGTCTTACATTCTGATTTTGACGCCGTATGCACAAACGTCTATGTCGCATTTGGTAAGAAGCAAGATCATGTTATTGCAGATTGTCTCGTTGAAGAGCAAGGAAAATGGAAAGTGCGATCGGCGACGCTAATTAAGTAACAGGCATAAACTCCCTGTCGCGATAATAAAGACACATGGTAGCCAAATGACTACCATGTGCAATTAATTAACTCTTCACACGCTTCGCAATAATCTCATCCGCCACATTCCGCGGAGCTTCCGCAAAATGATGGAATTCCATCGTATACGTCGCGCGCCCCTGGGACATCGAGCGCAGCGTGGTGGCATAACCAAACATCTCAGCCAGCGGGACGTCAGCGCGAATAATCTGGCTGCCGTACTGCTCTGCCATCCCCTGCACCAGGCCGCGACGGGAGGAGAGATCGCCCATAATGTTCCCGGCATACTCTTCCGGCGTTTCCACCTCAACGTGCATGACCGGCTCAAGAATAACCGGGTCCGCCCGCCGTGCGCCCTCTTTGAAGCCGAGGATCGCCGCCATGCGGAAGGCCATCTCCGAGGAGTCAACGTCATGGTAAGAACCAAACGTCAGGGTCGCTTTCACATCCACCACCGGATAGCCCGCCAGCACACCCGTATTCATGGCTTCTCGCAAGCCTTTTTCCACCGACGGGATGTACTCCCGCGGCACCACCCCGCCTTTGGTGGCATCTTCAAACACAAAACCACTCCCGGCTGCTAACGGCTCAAGGCTCAGGACCACATGACCGTACTGCCCTTTCCCGCCGGACTGTCGGACAAATTTACCTTCAATATCCTTCACCGCTTTACGCAGGGTTTCACGGTAGGTGACCTGCGGACGACCAATGTTCGCCTCAACGCCAAACTCGCGCTTCATGCGGTCGACGATGATCTCCAGATGCAGCTCGCCCATCCCGGAGATAATCGTCTGACCGGACTCTTCGTCCGTGTGCAGGCGGAACGACGGATCTTCCGCCGCCAGGCGCTGTAGGGCGATCCCCATTTTCTCCTGATCGGCCTTGGTTTTCGGCTCAATCGCCAGCGAAATAACCGGATCCGGGAACTCCATCCGTTCAAGGGTGATCACCGCATTCGGGTCGGTCAGCGTGTCACCGGTGGTGACGTCTTTCAGCCCGACACAGGCTGCGATATCCCCTGCGCGCAGCTCGTCCACCTCATGGCGATCGTTGGCATGCATCAGCACGATGCGCCCGATACGCTCTTTCTTGCCCTTCACCGGGTTGTACACCGCGTCGCCTTTACGCAGTATGCCGGAATAGACGCGGATGAAGGTCAGCTGGCCGACGTACGGATCGCTCATCAGCTTGAAGGCCAGCGCCGAGAACGGTTCATCATCGCTTGGGTGGCGCTCGGCGTGCTGTCCGTCTTCGTCTACCCCATCAATAGCGGGCACGTCCAGTGGAGACGGCATCAATTCAATCACCGCGTCGAGCATGCGCTGCACGCCCTTGTTCTTGAAAGCGCTGCCGCACAGCATGGGCTGTATTTCACCGGAGATAGTCCGGATCCGCAGTCCTTTGATGATTTCCGCTTCATCCAGTTCGCCCGTCTCAAGGTACTTATCCATAAGCTCATCGCTGGCTTCTGCCGCAGACGAGACCATTTTTTCTCGCCACGTCTGGGCGGTACTCAGCAGATCGTCAGGCACCGGCGCGTAGCTAAATGCCATGCCCTGCGTCGCATCGTCCCACAGAATGGTGCGCATCTTGATGAGATCCACCACGCCGGTGAAGTGTTCTTCTGCCCCCACGGGGATCACAATCGGGACAGGATTGGCTTTCAGCCGCTCCTGCATCATCCGCACCACGCGGAAGAAATCTGCGCCCGGGCGGTCCATTTTGTTGACGAATGCCAGACGCGGAACATGATATTTATTCGCCTGACGCCAGACGGTTTCCGACTGCGGCTGCACGCCACCGACGGAGTCATAGACCATTACCGCGCCGTCGAGCACACGCATGGAACGTTCCACCTCAATGGTGAAATCCACGTGCCCGGGGGTGTCGATAATATTGATGCGGTGCGGTTCAAAGCCTCTGTCCATACCAGGCCAGAAACAGCTTACCGCCGCCGACGTAATGGTAATCCCGCGCTCCTGCTCCTGCGCCATCCAGTCGGTGGTTGCCGCGCCATCGTGTACTTCACCCAGCTTGTGGCTCATCCCGGTGTAAAACAGGATGCGCTCAGTGGTAGTTGTTTTGCCGGCATCGATATGCGCGGAGATACCGATGTTGCGATAACGTTCGAGTGGAATGGGTCGGGGCATGATATTTCCTTAAGTCTTCAAGACTGGTTTGTGACGACCGGGATGGTCGCGTATTCGTTCGTTTGTTATAATAGTCCCATTGTACGAGTATTATCGGACTATTTTTTAACGGTTGACCTATTGTTGATATAGCTCAATCTCACGCGAGACGCAGGAAAACGATGATCCCAAACCACCCGGAACCTGAACAAATAGTGTTGGAAAATGTGCTGTTCGCCCTCGGCAACCCGCTGCGATTAGCGATTATTCGCAGGCTGGCCGACGGCAGCGAACTGAGCTGTAACGCGCTGCGCCCGGAAGAGGTGGTGAAATCCACTATGACTCACCACTGGCGCGTGCTGCGCGACAGCGGCGTGATCTGGCAGCGCCCGCAGGGGCGCGAGAATATGATTTCACTGAGAAGAGAGGATCTGGACGCCCGCTTTCCGGGACTGCTGGCGATCCTGCTCCAGGCTAAGTAGCGGCAGCGTCCTCAAGACGATAAACCGGAATGCGCCGTGTTGTTCCGGTAAGGGTGTCGAACACCTCCGTATCGGACGTCACTATTCTCATCCCCGTCTTCCTTAACCGCTGCACGTCGGCGGCTATGCGCTGGAGGCCAAACCAGAAAAGCCCGTCAAGCGCGGTGACCGCAAGCCCCTGTTCCAGCGCCAGCTGGAGGCGCTCGCGGGGGGCTTTCACCTGCTGAGCGATTTGCCGGTAAGGCACTTCCGAACCGCCGGAGGCATCGATCCGCTGAATACGGGTCTTCAGGTGGTAGGTAAATTCATCTGGAATGCCCTTCAAATCCTGTTTAAGGCTGTAAACGCAGCCAAACCGCTTGCCGTTGAACAGGACATTTTTTTGACTGAGCTGGAACTCATTTCTGATGCCATCAATCAGCTGCGGTGCACGGGTAAGAAGTAACCGGAAGGGAAGCTCAAAGCTGGTCACATAATCCACGTTCAGCAGCGCGAGACGCAGCCGCTCTTCTGCCCCGGATTTCTGGTCATGACACTCGCGCATCACCTCGGCCCACTGGCGCGTCAAACGTTCGGGCTCGCCGGCTTCGGTAAGGAGGTATTTTTCAAGATGATAATCGACTCTTCCGGTCATGTGGGGCATCCCGTCAATGTGGATGCGGTAATTCTATCCAGCGCGGCAGCATTTATAAAGGGCGGAGCGCACCGGCATCCGCCCTGACCGACTACTGCTGGATACTCGACCGGTCCGAAATATCGCTGGCAGATAAGGTTCTTGCAGTAGACGCGACCTGTTTTTTGCGTTTATACCGGTCCGGCTGGCCTTCAGGGCGGGTTTTGAACCGGCGATGCAGCCACATATATTGCTCAGGCGCCATCATCACGGCGCGCTCAATCGCTCTGTTCATTTGCGTGGCCACCGACGCTTTATCGCCTCCCTGCAAGGTATCGCTGATATCTTCCAGAATAAGCAGCTCATACCCTGTGCCATCTGCTTTTCGGCGCGGTACAAACGGGATCACGGCCGGTCTGGCACTTTTCACCAGCATGTAGCTCCCGGCAGTTGTCGCGGCGTCCGGGACGGCAAAAAACGGCACAAACACGCTATTCGTTTTGCCATAGTCGTGGTCCGGGGCATACCACAGGATCTCGTTTTGCTTCAGTGCGCGGATCATGCCCTTCAGGTCATAGCGGTCAAGCATGGTTTTATTGGAACGCAGACGACCGCGCGTTTGCAGCCAGTCGAGCAACGCATTATTGTTGGGACGATACACACCAATACCCGCGTTGAGCATGCCAAAGATGCGTGCGCCTAATTCCAGCGTGAGAAAATGCATGCCAATGAGCACCACGCCCCTACCTTGCGCCCGCGCCTGTTCCATATGTTCGTAGCCGGTCACGCTGAAGTGTTTCCGCACGCGCCAGTTAGGCCAGAACCACGCTATCCCGGTTTCGATGACGCCCATTCCAACCGATTCAAAATTACGCTCAAGTAAACGCTCGCGCTCGTCCTCTTTCATATCAGGAAAGCAAAGCTCAAGATTTCGTCTGGCGATCTCCACGCGGCGTGGAAGCAGGCGCATAGCCAGACGCCCAAGCCTGTGACCTGTTTTCAACAGCAGCGGGTACGGAAGCTGAACCGTGCACCAGAGCGCGGCAATGCCTGCCCAGCTGAGCCAGTAACGAGGATGAATAAAGGCGAGTGAAAACTGAGGTAATTTTGTCATGGAAAAATTATCCTTTTACTAATTTGTACTTAATCTGGTGCAGTTGCAGTGCTTACCTGCTGATTTAACGAATATTGTTCGGAAGGATGAATTGTAGCGGAATCGTTATGGTTTTTATTATCGATTTTTGCGAAAGGGAATAAAAGTGGGGATCGCCGGGTGATATTGCACCACCCGGCAGGCAAGTTACATCGAATAGCCGGGCTTCTTAATCAGTTCATCCAGTTTCGGGCCGATCTCGGTATCCCAGACCTGCGCCTTCCAGTCAGCTTCCTGAACCTCCTGAAGCGCCACGGAGATTGAGCGATCTTTGCTGTTCAAGTGGCGGGCGATCGCTTCGGCGATATCCGCCGCCAGGGCCGTTTTTTGTTCGTCAGTCAGATCGCGTGGAAAACATTTGATATCAACGTGTGGCATGGGCAGGGCTCCTTTTATAGGTGAGCGTTCCACGTTATCAGATTATATCGTTAGCTTTTAGCACCTTGTGCAGTTCCGGCAGCGCGCAGACGGCATCCGCGACGGCGGTAAAATTAGGCGTGTTGGTGGCAAACCACTCATGGCGTGGACCCCAGGTACGCGCAACAGCAATATAGACGTCAAGCAGCGTCAGCTGTTTGCCAAACGCAAACGGCGAGGCGCTGAGCTGGCTGTCGAACCACAGATAAAGCGATTTTCGGTACTCAATGCAGTTTTTCTTCAACTGTTCCGGGGCATCAGGAACCCAGCGTTCCGGGTAATCTGCATACGTAAAGGTGGGATAGACGTTCGCCACAAACCAGATGAGCAGGCGCTGAAACTGCTGGCGCTCGGCCTGCCCAACGGGCGGCGCGAGGTCGGGACGTCTGTCGAGCACCATCAGGGCGATCGCCGCGGTTTCCGTCACGATCGCCCCGTTTTCCAGCTCCAGCGTCGGCACCTGGCACAGCGGGTTCAGTTTCAACAGCAATTCGCGCTGCGGGCCGGGCTGGTCAAACCCGTCCACGTTGACGAACTGATACGGGATGTCTGCCAGAGTCAGCATCACTTCACTGATTGCCGATCCCCAGCCAGGTACGCCATAGAGTTTGATCATGTTGCCCCCTCAGGGATGAAAACCCTAAGTGTATACCCGTCATACTTCAAGTTGCAGGTGCGTTGGCTGCATTCACTCACCCCAGTCACGTACTTATGTACGCTCCCGGGGATTCGTTCCCTTGCCGCCTTCCTGTAACTCGAATTATTTAGGGTATAGAGCACCATTAGTAGGTTATCCCGGGCGGATTAACGTCTGAAGACGTCACCGCTTCGCCCGCTTCCCCCCAGCGCGCCAGCACCTTTTGATACTCCCCGCGCTTAATCGCACCGTCCAGCGCAGCCTGCAACGCATACACCAGCCCATTACCTTTTTTGGTTGTGGTGGCGACATAGGCTTTCTTCGGGCCTAAACCCACGACGCGGGTTTTGCCGGTTAACGCGGCTTTATAGGCCGAAACGGACTGCGGTCCAAAGAACACATCCGCCCTGCCGGACTGAATATAAAGATTGCCTGAGGCGTCGTCGGTCAGGTAAACCGGCAACGCAGGCTCGCGCCCGGCCTTTTTATTCTCTTCGTTCCAGCCCAGCAGAATACGCTCCTGATTGGTGCCAGACCCGACAATCACCTTTTTCCCGGCCAGATCTTTCGCACTGGTGATCGACTGTACGTTGCTGGTGGATTTCACCGAGAAGGCCAGGGAATCGACGCGATAGGTCGCAAAATCGAACTTCTCCTTACGTTGCTCGGTGACGGCGATATTCACCAACGCCACGTCATAGCGCCCGGAAGTGATCCCCAGCGGCCAGTCTTCCCACGCCGTTGGCACCAGCTTCAGCTTCAGCCCCAGACTGCCCGCCAGCAACCGGGCGATATCCGGGTCGCTGCCAATACGGGTGCGGTTATCACTGGCCAGCAGCGCCAGCGGCGGAGAATTCAGGGCTGAAATCGCCACCGTGAGGGTACCCGGCTCAACAAATTTATAGTTCGCCGGGATTTTCGCCACTGCCTGTTGATCAACCGTCACCGGCAGCGGCTGTTCGTTGGCCTTTAAATCAATGCTGGCGTGGCTCGCCGTCGTGAAGACCAGCCCCGCCAGGAGTCCATATTTCATCTGCGCTCCTTACAGCACTTTTGAGAGGAACTGGCGCGTTCGCGGATGAGACGGTCGGTTTAACACGTCGTCGCTGCTGCCCTGCTCCACAATTTTACCGTCGACCATAAATACCACCTGGTCCGCCACTTCCCGGGCAAAGCCGATCTCATGGGTGACCACCACCAGCGTAGTGCCGGAACGGGCGAGTTTTTTAATCACGTCCAGCACTTCGCCAACCAGTTCCGGATCCAGCGCCGAGGTTGGTTCATCAAACAGCATCACGCGCGGGCGCAGCGCAAGCGCGCGGGCAATGGCGATACGCTGCTGCTGGCCGCCGGAGAGGTGACGCGACCAGGCATCGGCTTTATCGCGCAGTCCTACCACATCCAGCAGGCTGTAGGCGTTTTCAACAGCCTCTTTTTTACTGAACTTTTTATGCGCGATGGGTGCTTCAATCAGGTTTTCCAGCACCGTGAGATGCGGAAAAAGATTGAAGTTCTGAAACACGTACCCAACGTTGACGCGCTGTTTGAGGATCTCTCTCTCTTTTAGTTCGTAGAGTTTGTCACCCTGACGGCGATAGCCGATGTAATCCCCGTCAATCTGAATAAAGCCTTCGTCTACGCGCTCCAGATGGTTAATGGCGCGCAGCAGCGTCGATTTTCCCGATCCAGAGGGGCCGAGGATCACCGTCACGGAGCCCGGCGGGATCTCAAGCGTGACGTTATCGAGCGCTTTATGTCGGCCAAAAAACTTACTGACGCCGGTAATGGAAATGTGTCCTTCAGGAGAGGCTTGCATGAACAGGCTCCTGTGCTGGCGAAGTGGTGACCGAACGCGAGCGACTCGCCGCCCGGTTCTGGTTTACGGCGGAGCGGCGCTCGCTGCGGGCGAGTCCACGCTCAATAACATGCTGGATGGCAGACAGTACGGTGGTGATCACCAGATACCAGACGGCCCCCACCATCAACAGCGGGATCACCTCCTGGGTGCGGTTGTAGATCATCTGGATCGTGTAGAACAGTTCCGGCATCGCCAGCACGTACACCATCGCCGTCCCTTTGGCGAGGCTGATAATTTCGTTAAACCCGGACGGCAGGATGGTGCGCAGTGCCTGCGGGAGAATTATGCGCACGGTGCGACGCCACGCCGGCAGACCTAGCGCAGCGGCCGCCTCATACTGACCGTGGTCGACCCCAAGGAAGCCCCCGCGAATGATCTCCGCAGTATAGGCGCTCTGCACCAGCGTCAGCCCCACGATGGCGGTAGAAAACTGCCCGAGAACGTTGATGGTTTCAAAGCTGCCCCAGGTAATGTCGGTAAAAGGCACGCCGAGAGAGAGCGTGTCGTAGAGATAGGAGAAGTTATAGAGGATAATCAGCACCACGATCAGCGGCAGCGATCGGAACAGCCAGATGTAACCCCACGCCAGGCTGCTCAACAGCCATGATGACGAGAGCCGCGCCAGCGCCAGCATGCCGCCAATCACCACGCTCAGTACGGTGCTTATCAACGTCAGCAGCAGCGTCTGGCCGACGCCTTCGAGGATCACCGGGTCGAAGAACCAGCGGGCAAATACCGCCCACTCCCAGCGCGGATTAAAGGCCACGGACTGAATCACGACCGCCAGCACAAACAGCGCCACCACGGCGCCAGCAGCGCGCAGCGGATAACGTGCCGGGACCACTTTTATGGTTTCAACGTTGCTCATCGTCGCTCCTTATGCGGTTTTGCTGAGCGCTTCGCGGATCAGCGTCTTGGTGAAACGCAGCCGACCGTCGAACGGCGGCTGGCTGTACTCTTCCGGGTCGCGGTTGAGATCGAACTGCGGCTGATACCCCTGGCTGAGATAGAGCCGCACCGCCTCCGGCTGACGAAACCCCGTGGTCAGGTAGATGTGGCTGTAGCCCGCCAGCACCGCCCGGCGCTCCAGCTCCTGTATCACGCGCGCGGCCAGCCCCTGCTGGCGCAGCGTTTTATTCGTCCAGATACGTTTGATCTCTGCGGTATGTTCGTCGAAGGGCTTATACGCCCCGGTGGCGATGATCTCGCCATCGCGCTCCAGAACGATAAACAGCCCCTGCGGCGCCAGGTACCACTCTGTCAGCTCGACTTCCGCATCCTTTGAAAAGTAGTCGCCGTAACGAGCGGCGTATTCACCAAAAAGCCCCTCGATAATGGGCTGAAGATCGGCATCTTCCGGCGAAACGTCACGAAATTGTTCGCGCATAGCGCCTCCTTAATCGCCCAGACCCGCCGGGTTAACTTCGGAACTGGAGATACGCTCCACGCCTTCCCCCCAGCGGTTCAGCACTTTGTCGTAATCTCCGTTCTTGATCGCGCCGTTCAGCGCGGTTTGAACCGGTTCGACCAGGCCGCTGCCTTTTTTCAGCGTCACCGCGATATGCGCCGCCTTCGGCCAGCCGCCGTCGACGCTGCCGACCAGTTTGGTTTTACCGTTAAGCGCCGCTTTCCAGGCACCGATCACGTTCGGGCCAAAGTAGGCGTCCGCGCGTCCGGACTGAAGCGCCAGCGTTTGGGCCGCGTCGTCTTTGGTGTATATCGGCGTAAAGGGTTTAAGCCCTTTTTTGAGGTTCTCTTCGTTCCATGCCAGCAGGATGGCCTCCTGGTTGGTGCCGGAACCTACGATGATGCGCAGCCCGGCGATATCCTCTGCCTTCACAAGCGAGTTGATCGGACTGGTGGATTTCACGTAGAAGCCAAGTGAATCCTTGCGGTAGGTGGCGAAGTCGAACTTCTCTTTGCGCGCTTTAGTGACGGTGATGTTGCTGATAGCCGCGTCGTATTTCCCGGAGGCAACCCCCAGCGGCCAGTCCTCCCAAGAGGTGGGCACCACGTTCAGCTCCAGTCCGAGGCTGTCCGCTACCAGACGCGCAATGTCGACCTCACTTCCCAGCAGAGTTTTGTTGTCGTCGGAAAAGACCGTCAGCGGCGGTTGATTCAGTCCCGCCACCGCCACGGTAAATTTCCCCGGCACGGCAAAGCGATAGTCTTTCGGCAGTTGCGCGATCGCATCGCTGTTTTTGGCGGTATTGATCGGCGTTTTATTGGCCTCAATGCTCACGCCGGTGCCGTTAATATTGACGTTCTCTGCCCAGACGGCAGGGGTAAAGGCCAGCGCAAGCGCCAGAATAAGCGATGATTTCTGCATAGCGTTTTTCTCTTTTATTGTTGTGTGAACTGATTTTTGGGCTCGTCTAAGCCCAGACTTTCGCGCAGCGTGGTGCCGGGATAGTCGGTGCGGAACAGGCCGCGCGCCTGTAAAACGGGCACCACCTGGTCGACAAAGCGCGGAAAGGTGTCCGGCGTGCCGCCCTGAATGATGAAGCCATCCGCCGCCTTCTCTTCGAACCAGGCCTGTAAACCATCGGCCACCTGCTCCGGTGTGCCGGAAAAACGCGGGCGCGGCGATGCGGCTTCCAGCGCGACCTGACGCAGAGTTAAGTTCCGCTCACGGGCGTTACGCTTGATTTCATCGGTGGTGCTGCGAAAGCTGTTTTTGCCCAAATCGCCAATATCCGGGAACGGCGCGTCGAGGGGATACTGGCTGAAGTCGTGATGCTCGAAATATCGTCCGAGGTAATTCAGCGCATCATTAATGGAGACCAGTGCCGCCGTAGTTTGATACTGGTTTTCTACGTCATCGGCGTCGTTTCCAACAATCACGCTGACGCCCTGGAATATATGTAAATCCTCTGCGCGACGGCCGTGACTTTCCAGCTGCTGTTTAACATCGCGGTAAAAAGCCTGGGCTTCTCCCCGCGTGTCATGGTGGGTAAAGATGGCGTCAGCGTGTTTTGCCGCCAGCTTTTTACCGTCGTCGGACGCACCAGCCTGAAAGACTATCGGACGTCCCTGCGGCGTGCGGCCAATATTCAGCGGGCCGGAAACCTGGAAGAAATCACCGTGGTGATCAAGAGTATGCAGTTTCGACGCATCAAAGAACTGTCCGCTCTCTTTATTGCGGATAAAGGCATCCCCTTCCCAGGAATCCCACAGCCCCTTCACCACGTCGAGATACTCATCGGCAATGCGGTAGCGCAGCGCATGCTCCGGGTGTTTTTCACGTGAGAAGTTCTTCGCTGACCCTTCCAGCGGTGACGTCACCACGTTCCAGCCCGCGCGTCCGTTGCTCAGGTGATCGAGGCTGGCGAACTGGCGTGCAACGGTGAAAGGCTCGCTGTACGAGGTGGATAACGTGCCGACCAGCCCCAGGCGCGAGGTGATACTCGCCAGCGCGGACAACACCGTCAGCGGCTCAAAGCGGTTTAAAAAATGCGGAATGGATTTCTCGTTAATATAAAGGCCGTCGGCCACAAATATAAAGTCGAGCTTGCCCTCTTCTGCTTTTAAAGCCGTTTCTTTAACGAAATCAAAATTAATGCTGGCATCCGCGACCGCCGCGGGATGGCGCCAGGCAGACATATTACCGGATGCACCATGCAAAATGGTCCCCAGCCGCAATTGACGATGTGCAGTCATATTCACCTCAAATTAATTAAACGTGTTGCAGGGCTTTTTCCGCGAGCTGAGCAAAATAGCGGGCAGCGGGTTCGATTAATGCTTCGTCCGGGTTAAATGCCGGGTGATGTAACCCAAACGGACTGTTGCTGCCAATGCTGACAAACGCGCCGGGTATGTTTTGCAGATAGACCGCGAAATCCTCCCCGCCCATGTGCAGTTCCGCATGCCGGGTTTCATATCCCGCTTCGCGCGCGACCGAGGTGGCAAACACGGCCCAGTGCTCATCGTTCACCAGCGCGGTGGGCCCGGCGTACCAGGTGATGTTGATCTGCGCGCTAAAGGCGCTGGCAAATCCGGCGGCGATTTCACCGACGCGCGCTTTCACGTTCTGCTGCACTTCCGTGCGGTGCGTGCGCAGCGTGCCCTCCAGCTCAACGCTTTCCGGCAGCACATTCCAGGTATTCCCCCCGGCGATGCGCGTCACGCTCAGAACAACCGAATCCAGCGTATTGACGTTACGGCTGGCTACGCTTTGCAGCGCGGTTACCAGCTGGCTTGCCAGCACGATGGCGTCGTTGCCTTCATGGGGACGTGCGGCATGCGCGCCTTTGCCGGTCACGTGAATAACGAAGCGATCGACGTTGGCATAGAACGGGCCGCCGCGCGTGGCAAACTCGCCGACCGGCAGTGAAGGCTCATTATGCATTCCGAAAATCGCGCGTACGTCGCGTAACGCCCCGGCCCGCACCATGCTTTTCGCTCCGCCGAAATTTTCTTCCGCAGGCTGGAACAGGATCCGCACGCGACCGTTAAGCGAGGCTTCCCGCTCTTTCAGCTTTAGCGCGGCGCCGAGGATCACGCTGGTGTGAATGTCGTGTCCGCAGGCATGCATCACCCCGGCACGCCGGGAGCTAAACGGCACCCCGCTGCGCTCGTCGATGGGTAACGCGTCGATATCGGCGCGCAGCGCAACCAGTGCGTTGCCCGTGCCGATCTCCGCAACCAGCCCGGTCTGGAGATCGTAAGGCAGCGGCGCAATCCCGGCTGCCGTCAGCCACTCGCGCAGGCGGGCCGTTGTTTCGACCTCCTGACCGGAGAGTTCAGGGTTCTGGTGCAGCTCACGACGCCAGGCAATCAGTTGTTCGCTAAAGCTCATACGGTAACCTCCCTGTTAAGACGCGCCTCGGCCAGCAGTCGCAGGGACTGCACGCGCGTTGCGCCATCAGCGACCGGCGTGTCGATGATAAATTCGTCAATCCCCCACTGCTGATGCAGCGCGTTGAGCTGTTCAAGCACCGACGCCGCCGTTCCGGCCAGCAGAGACTGCGCCCGACGCGCAATGCGCACCGGTTCACTCCCCGCCTGCCGCGCAAAGGCGTAGGCCTGTTCTTCGCTGGCGACGGTGACGCGCTGTCCGTTTGCCAGCTCCACACCCCACACTTCAACCTTCTGCGCCAGCGCATCGGCCTCAGCCTGGGTTGGGGCAACAATGACCTGCACGGCCACAATCACCTCCCGGACGCTGTGTTGACGCCAGGCTGTGACGACCTCGCGCAGCAGCTCAGGATCACCATTCAGATGGGCGGCAAAGACAAAATGCCAGTCGAGGGAGGCCGCCAGCAGCACGCTTTCGGTACTGGCGCCCAGCAGGAATCCCCGGGCAGGCGCCGGTGGCAGCGGCGTGGCGCGAACGTCCTCCTCCGCTGACTGATTTTCAGGGCGGATCCAGCGATCAAGCTGCGTCAGCTGGTCTGCAAAGCTGCCTTTCTCCTGCGGATTTAGGCCGTACTGCAAGGCGCGGGTAGAGAGCGGCAGACCGCCGGGCGCTTTGCCAACGCCCAGATCAACCCGGCCCGGCGCAATGGCGGCCAGTACGTTAAAATTTTCGGCGACTTTGTAGGGGCTGTAATGTTGCAGCATGACGCCGCCTGAGCCCACGCGAATACGCTTTGTTTGCCCGAGGATCCAGGCAATCAGCAGCTCCGGCGAGGGGCTGGCAAGCTGCGGGGTATTGTGGTGTTCGGCAATCCAGAAGCGGTGATAACCCAGCGTTTCTGCCTGCTGCGCCAGTGCTAAGGTTCGCGCCAGCGCATCGGCGGCTGTTTCGTGTTCTGCGACGGGGCTTTTATCCAGAATGCTGATTCGCCATGACATGTTGCGTTCTCGTTTGACTTAACATGTCGTCATTATTAAAGGCGGATTTCACCTCTGAGAAACAATTATTTTACATTTGGATTGCCGGAAAACGGCAATAGAGAGTCTGTCATCGGCGTGATTTAAGCGAGGCAATGAGTCTTTCGGCATCCTGCCGTCGGGTAATGCGGAGAAAGCGAATGTGTTTGTACTGCGGGTTTTGCATATCCGCTTGATAGCGTTTGCGGTTGCTGCGCCAGGTTTTGATCGTCCAGATGATAATAGAGTCCTTGCTAAGGAACGACCGACGAAAGCTTTCGCGGTTCCCCGTGCCGGGCCAGAGCTCCTGTTTGTGCCAGGCGCGTCTGGAGGCCCGCGTCACCGCTTGCCAGAGCGTGCGGATAAACCCACGATCTATCCACACCACCAGATCGACGTCGCGCCACTTAACGTCGCGTGTGCGGTTGTAATTCCCGTCCAGGACCCAGTCAGGCGAGGCGGCGAGCGCTTTTTCCAGGGTTGCAAGAAACTCATCGTCCGGTGTTCCCTGCCAGTTCGCTCGCCAGTAAAGCCTGTCCATCTCAATGTAAGGGATAGCCAGCGCCTCCGCGATTCGCCTGCCAAACGTGCTTTTCCCACTTCCGCTGGTACCTATGATATTGATTTTCACCGTTCCGCCTGCAAATGCTGAAGAAAACGGATCGAATCATAACGTTAATAATTTGTTTACGAAACGCCAGACTACTCGTTCGGATACTGCTCGTCGGTGACCTTCTCCAGCCACGCCACCGGACTCCCGTCGACCGCTTCTGCGATGGCGATATGGGTCATCGCCGTCTGCGCGCTTGCGCCGTGCCAGTGCTTCACGCCGGGTGGGATCCAGGCGATATCCCCCTGATTCAGCGGTTCCGCCTCTTTCCCCCACTCCTGTAACCAGCCGCGCCCCTGCGTCACGATCAGCGTTTGTCCAAGAGGATGCGTATGCCAGGCGGTACGTGCGCCGGGTTCAAAGGTGACGGTCGCGCCACCGACTTTTGCCGGTTCAGTCGCCTGGAAAGGCGCGTCAATGCGCACGCTGCCGGTAAACCAGGCCTCTGGACCCTGAACGGAAGGTAACGAACCGCTACGGATAATTTTCATGATTTACTCCTCGTTTGCTGTTGCGTTAACAGTAGCGTAAAGCCATGGGGAGCATTAGAGTGCATAATCAGAAAGGAACCATGAGTTCAATTCATAAATCGAGTAAGCCGCCATGTTAAAAGACAACTTCAACGATCTGCTTTCCTTTATGGTCGTCGCCCGGGAGCGCAGCTTTACCCGCGCCGCGGCGCAGCTTGGGGTATCTCAGTCGGCACTCAGCCACGCAATGCGCAAGCTGGAAGCGAGGCTGGAAGTCCGTCTGTTAACCCGCACCACCCGTAGCGTGGCCCCTACCGAGGCCGGCGAGCAACTCTTTAGGCGCTTAAGCCCCCATCTGCTGGAGATCGAGCAGGAACTCACCGCGTTGCGTGATACCCGCGACAGACCTGCCGGGAATATTCGCCTTAACGCCGGGGAACACGCCATGTCTACGGTGCTGTGGCCTGTGCTTAAACCCTTTATGGCGCAGTATCCTGACATCAACGTTGAAGTCACGGTGGACAATGGGCTGACTGATATTGTCGATGGCCGCTTTGACGCGGGGGTGCGTCTGGGTGAGCAGGTGGCGAAAGATATGATTGCGGTACGTATTGCGCCGGACATGCGCATGGCGGTTGTCGGGTCAGCAGAGTATTTGCAACGTTTCGGCATACCGAAAACGCCGGAGCAGCTCGATCAGCACCGCTGCATTAATATGCGCCTGCCCACACGCGGCGGATTATATGCCTGGGAATTTGAACGGGACGGACGTGAGCTGCGCGTGCGGGTTGACGGCCAGCTGATCCTCAACAGCCTGCCGCAGCGCATCGATGCCGCCGAAAACGGTCTGGGGCTGGCGTATGTTCCGCAAGATGCGGTTCAGGACGCCCTTGCTAAGGGCCGGTTAGTGGGTGTGCTTGAAGCCTGGTGTCCGGCTTTTACGGGATACCATCTGTATTATCCGAGCCGCCGCCAGCATACTACCGCCTTTGCATTACTCATTGCAGCCCTGCGGCATACATAGTCTCTACCTATAAGTAACTATTAAGTAAACCTGATGATTAAATCAGCATTCGCAGACCTTTTTGCCTAAAAAAACGCCACGATTCAGCGCGTTGTGATCCCCGTCTGCTCTGACCACACGATTTCCTTCGACGTGCATCACTTTCGGCACGGTTATATTTTGCGTCGCTTATCAATTGCGGGTAGGATGCCTCGCCATGTTTTGCCTTATCCATACACAGAATGACTGGAAAGGCAGCATGTGTCTGCGCAGAAGCAATCGTTTGTTTCGGCATCTGCCAGGCAGGACTATCACGTTAATGGTTCAGACAGGCAAACAGGTAACTCAATGAAAACAAGCAATAAAAGCGCAGCCGATCATCATGCTGCGAAACGTCGCTGGTTGAACTCTCATGAAGAGGGCTATCACAAGGCGATGGGCAACCGTCAGGTGCAGATGATCGCCATCGGCGGCGCTATCGGTACAGGTCTGTTTTTAGGTGCAGGCGCACGTCTGCAAATGGCTGGCCCCGCTCTCGCCCTGGTCTATCTGGTGTGCGGGATCTTCTCTTTCTTCATCCTTCGTGCCCTCGGCGAACTGGTACTCCACCGCCCTTCCAGCGGCAGCTTTGTCTCTTACGCCCGCGAGTTTCTTGGTGAAAAAGCCGCGTATGTCGCGGGCTGGATGTACTTCGTTAACTGGGCAATGACCGGTATTGTCGATATCACCGCCGTTGCGCTGTATATGCACTACTGGGGCGCGTTTGGCGATGTGCCGCAGTGGGTGTTCGCCCTCGGAGCGCTGGCAATTGTCGGGACCATGAACATGATCGGCGTGAAATGGTTCGCCGAAATGGAGTTCTGGTTCGCGCTGGTTAAGGTGCTGGCCATTGTGATCTTCCTGGTGGTCGGGACCGTATTCCTCGGCACCGGTAAACCGCTGGACGGTAACGCAACCGGCTTCCACCTGATTACCGATAACGGTGGTTTCTTCCCGCACGGCCTGCTGCCAGCGCTGGTTCTGGTGCAGGGGGTGGTGTTCGCCTTTGCCTCCATCGAACTGGTCGGTACGGCGGCAGGTGAATGCAAAGATCCGCAGACGATGGTGCCAAAAGCCATCAACAGCGTGATCTGGCGTATCGGCCTGTTCTATGTGGGCTCCGTGGTGCTACTGGTTCTGCTGCTGCCGTGGAACGCATACCAGGCGGGCCAAAGCCCGTTTGTAACCTTCTTCTCTAAGCTGGGCGTGCCGTACGTGGGCAGCATCATGAACATCGTGGTACTGACCGCCGCGCTCTCCAGCCTGAACTCCGGACTCTATTCGACGGGCCGTATCCTGCGCTCCATGTCGATGGGGGGCTCTGCGCCGAAGTTTATGTCGAAGATGAGCAAGCAGCAGGTGCCTTACGCGGGTATTCTGGCCACTCTGGTGGTGTATATCTTTGGCGTGTTCCTGAACTATCTGGTGCCGTCTCAGGTGTTTGAGATCGTGCTGAACGTCGCTGCACTGGGCATTATTGCCTCCTGGGCCTTTATTGTGGTGTGTCAGATGCGCCTGCGCAAAGCGATCAAAGAAGGAAAAGCGGCTGACGTCAGCTTCAAGCTGCCGGGCGCACCGGTGACCTCCTGGCTTACCCTGCTGTTCCTGCTGAGCGTGCTGGTGCTGATGGCCTTCGACTACCCGAACGGTACCTACACCATCGCCACAATACCGCTGCTGGCGGTGCTGTTGATTGCTGGCTGGTTTGGCGTTCGTAAACGCGTGAATGAAATCCACAGTACCGCACCGGTTCATCCTGGAGATGACAAACAGGACGGTCCGCTGGTGGAAGAGACGTCGCGTTAATAAAAAAGCCGGGTGGCGGCTTCGCCTTACCCGGCCTGCATTTCATGGTTTTTTTATGCCCGGTAAGCGCACCACCACCGGGCAAATCCCACATCAGAGCGCGATACGAATCACATCGTCAGGCTGGGTCGCTTCCTGCTGACGGGTTGATTTCTGTTTCACCGTTACGTACAGCGTTTTACCGTCCGCAGACAGCGCCAGGCTGTTCGGGTAAACCGGGGTATCGTAGGTCTTGGTCACTTTGTAGGTTTTGGCGTCAATCACGCTCACCTTGCCCGCCTCGCGGTGCGTCACATAGGCTTCGTTACGCGCCGGGTTAAACAGTACGGCCAGCGATTCTGGCGCGGCGATTTTCTGCATCACGGTGCCATCTTTCAGATTCACCACCAGCACTTCTGGCTGTTTTGAATCCGTCACAAACGCACGCTGGCCGACAGTGTCCAGGCTCAGGTTCAGGTAGAAGTGCTCTTTTCCGTCATCCTGCACTTTTTTACGGCTGAGGATTTTGTTGGTTGCCGTATCAATGGTCACCAGCTCGCCGTCCGCATTGGTGGTATACAGGCGTTTTGCCTTCGCATCCAGCGCCAGTCCGGTGCTGAACGTGCCGGTGTTCGTGATAGTGTCCTTCAGCTTCAGCGTTGCGCCATCAACAACCCAGATCACACTCTCCTTGCCGATGCCGGTAATGTACACCGTATTGGTCGTGTCATCGGCCACCAGCTGGCGCGGCTGAAGCGGCTTCACCGTATCGCTACGCTTGCGATCGTCCAGCACCAGGCGCCCTTTCACCTCGCTCGTTTTGGCGTCAATCGCCGTCACGGCGCTGTTGACGGTGTTACCGAACCACAGCGTCTGGGTGGCGTTATCGATCGTGGCGCCAAACGGCTTGAGATCGTTATGAATCGCCTGCGTCACTTCCAGCGTGACCGGATCCAGACGATAAACCACGCCGCCCTTATCGGTTTTGCGGCTTTGTGACGTCGCAACCCACAGCGCGTTTTCCTGCTGGCTGACGGCCATTTCATACGCGCCCTTGCCGACCGCTTTGCGCAACATCTCTTCAGCGGCATGAACCTGGAACGTACCGGCAAACAGTAAAGAGCCCAACAGCAGAGACCCACGCAGGCGCGGCGAGCACAGATGACGTAAAGACATAACAATTCCTTTTTAAATGAGGAGATTTACCGCTGACATCACTTCCGGTGGGCAAAGTCATCGCTTTGCCGTTATTTTAATGAGAATAGTAATCATTAATCAGTTGAATGTGGAGTATTTCTTTCCTTCAAAGCCTTACATTCACGAAATGTGCGGTTATAGTTTTCATAACATTTACAAAGGATTTAACATATATACACAGGTTCCAGTTGATTTGGTTCGAATTTTTCTTAACCGGTTTACTCCATGAAAATTATTACTGCCCGCAAGGCATCACTACCCCTGCTGTTCGCTCCCGTCATTTTTGGCCCGCTGAGTGCGATGGCCGCGGATGAACAGACCCTGATCGTCAGCGCCACGCCGCAAACTGTCTCCGAACTGGACACCCCGGCCGCAGTCAGCGTGGTGAGCGGCGAGGATATGCGACATGCCACACCGCGCATCAACCTTTCTGAATCCCTTGGGAGCGTGCCTGGCCTGCAAATCCAGAACCGCCAGAACTATGCTCAGGATCTGCAACTTTCCGTTCGCGGATTCGGCGCGCGTTCAACCTTCGGCGTACGCGGGATCCGCATGTACGTGGACGGCATTCCGGCAACCATGCCCGACGGCCAGGGGCAGACGTCAAACATAGACCTCAACAGCATTGAGAGCGTCGACGTGCTGCGCGGCCCCTTCTCTGCCCTGTACGGCAATGCCTCCGGCGGCGTAATCAACATCAACACCCAGACCGGACAACAGCCAGCCACAATTGAAGCCAGCAGCTATTACGGCAGTTACGGCACCTGGCGTTACGGCATGAAGGCCACCGGTGCGGTGGGCGACGGGACTCAGGCGGGGGATGTGGACTATGCGGTATCCACAACCCGCTTCACCACCCATGGCTATCGCGACCACAGCGGCGCACGGAAAAACCTCGCCAATGCGAAACTGGGCGTACGCATTGATGATGTCAGCAAGCTAACGCTGATTTTTAACAGCGTCGACATGAAAGCCAACGATCCGGGCGGACTGAGTTATCAGGAGTGGCAGAACAACCCACGCCAGTCACCCCGTGGCGATCAGTACAACACGCGTAAAACCATTAAGCAGACCCAGGCCGGGATCCGCTACGACCGTCAGTTGAGCGAACAGGACGACCTCAGCGTGATGATGTACGCCGGTGAGCGTGAAATGACCCAGTACCAGTCCATTCCGGATACCGCGCAGACTGAAAATCCTGCGCATTCGGGTGGCGTAATTGATATGCAGCGCCACTATCAGGGTATTGATACCCGCTGGACCCACCGCGGTGAGCTTCTGGTGCCGGTAACGTTTACCACCGGCCTGAACTACGAAAATATGAGTGAAAATCGCCGCGGGTATGAAAACTTCGTGATGAACAACGGCGTCCCGGATTTTGGCGTGAAGGGTAACAAACGCCGTGACGAACGTAACCTGATGTGGAACCTTGATCCCTACCTGCAAACCCAATGGCAGCTCACGCAAAAGCTGTCCGTTGAGGCGGGCGTGCGTTACAGCTCCGTCTGGTTTGACTCCAACGATCATTACATTACCCCTCAAAACGGCGATGACAGCGGTGACGCCAGCTACCATAAATGGCTCCCGGCTGGTGCGGTGAAATACGCCGTGACCGACGCCTGGAACCTGTATGCCGCGGCGGGACGGGGATTTGAGACCCCTACCATCAACGAACTCTCATACCGTTCTGATGGCAAAGGCGGCCTCAATATCAACCTGCAACCGTCAACCAACAACACCTATGAGATTGGCAGCAAAACCCGCATCGGCAATGGCATCCTGACGGCGGCGCTGTTCCGCACGGATACCGACAACGAGATCGTAGTGGACGAAAACAAAGATGGTCGCACTACCTACAAAAATGCGGGGAAAACGCGCCGTCAGGGTGTGGAAATTGCGCTTGACCAGCAGTTTGCCGAAAACTGGAAGCTGAAAATGGCGTGGACCTATCTCGATGCGACCTACCGTACCAACGTCTGCGATAAAGCAGATTGTAGCGGCAACCGAATGCCGGGGATTGCCCGTAATATGGGGTATGCGTCGTTTGGCTGGGAGCCTGAGGAAGGCTGGTACGCGGGGGCAGATGCCCGCTACATGAGCGACGTGATGGCAAACGACACCAATACCGCCAAAGCGCCCTCTTATACCGTGGTCGGTCTGAATACCGGGTATAAACTCAATTACGGCAAATGGGGAATGGACATCTTTGGTCGCGTCGATAACCTGTTCGATAAAGAGTACGTCGGTTCAGAGATTGTAAACGCCGGCTACAATCGCTATTACGAACCCGCCCCTGGCCGTAACTATGGCGTGGGCCTGTCGGTCTCTTATCGCTTTGAGTAAAACATTTTCCGGCAGCGCACGTTGCCGGTAAAAAAATAACATCATTCCCGGTAGCCTTAAGCGCCGGGAATATACTCAGGGAAGTTTAAAACGAATAAAAAAATAAGTGCGCCAGTGCGATCCTTAACTGTAGTATTGCCGTTGCAGGAGGATATTGGCTTCATCAATGGCTCGGTCGATCGCTTCCCGACTGGCCGTCACGTCCCTTTGCTCAAGCGCAGAAAGCAGATCGGCATAATGGTAAGTCGTGGCAGGGATATCTTTCATCTCTTCGTGCAGGTAGTTGATACACGGACCAATCCGTACCCATAGCTGCTCAATCAGCGAGTTCAGGGTCGGCATTTCGGCATACTGATAGAGCGTAAACCGGAACACGCGGTTGGCATGGATCGCCTTCTGCACGTCGCCCTGATGCATGGCGGTGCTGAAGTTATCTGACAGCGCGCGTAATGCACCCAGTTTGGTCTCGGTCATATTCTGACATGCCGCCGCAACGGCCATCGGCTCAAGCTGTTTTCGGATGGCGTTAATTTCGTTATAACGCTCCAGCGTAACCTCTGGCACCAAAAACGCCTGAGCAGGCGTGGCCTGTAATGCGCCTGCCGACACCAGGCGCAGCAGGGCTTCGCGCACTGGTGTGATGCTGGTGCCTAATTTATCCGCAATCTCTTTCGTGATGAGTCGAGCCCCAGGTTTTAATGAGCCCGTAATTAACGCTCCCTTTAAACTGTTCTCAACTTGCATCGTCAGACTGATTCTTTGTGCTTTTTCCAGGTTTTCCAAATCAAGCATGTTTAATTCCCGTAGCCAAAACAAAATGCCATTTTCAGCGACTGTTTAAAAAAACATCGCCGGTTTGATATATCCTGTATCGTCATGCCTGGTATGAAGGGCGCGCGTTAAAATAAAAATTGTTCAATTACTATTACGTTTACCACTTCTGGCTCAGCTGGGCCGATGGCGCGCAATGCTTATGGATTAATTAAAGACAATATATCGTATCTTCACAAATAATTATGGCGGACTTTGCCCGCCATAACCGATGCTCTGTTTAGTCCGCCGCCACGCGGATCACGACCTTGCCGAAGTTTTTCCCTTCCAGCAGCCCAATCAGCGCCTCCGGCGCCGCGTTCAGCCCTTCGGTGACCTGCTCGCGATAGTGTATTTTGCCTTCCTTCACCCAGCGTCCCATTTCCTGCTGGAACTCGACGATACGATGACCATAGTCCTGAGCGATGATAAAGCCCTGCATGCGGATGCGTTTTTTCAGGACGGTCCCCATCAGCAGCGGCAAGCGATCCGGCCCCTCCGGCAGGTTGGTCGCGTTGTAGCCGCTGACCAGTCCGCAAACCGGCACGCGCGCGGAGGTATTCAGGAGCGGCAGCACGGCGTCAAAGACTTTACCGCCGACGTTTTCATAATACACGTCAATGCCCTGCGGGCAGGCTTTCGCCAGCTGTTCGGCAAAATCATCCGCATGGTGATCCAGACAGGCGTCGAAACCGAGCACGTCGACCGCATGACGGCATTTCTCCTCCCCGCCAGCCACGCCGATGACCCGGCACCCTTTGATTTTTCCGATCTGCCCCACCGTTGCGCCAACCGGCCCCGTGGCCGCCGCCACGACGAGGGTTTCTCCTGCCTGAGGCTGGCCGATATCGAGCAGCCCCATATACGCGGTGAAGCCCGGCATCCCGAGCACGCCGAGTGCCCATGAAGGATGCGACGGGTTTTCACCCAGCTTCACCAGCCCCTGCCCGTCGGAAAGTTCATACTCCTGCCAGCCGCTGTAGCCCAGAACCCACTCGCCCTCTTTATAATCCGGATGGCGGGAGGTCTCGACGCGGCTTACCGTGCCGCCCACCATCACCGCGCCAATCTCGACAGGAGGTGAATAGGATGGGGCATCGCTCATACGGCCACGCATGTACGGATCAAGCGAGAGCCATACGGTGCGTAATAACACCTGTCCCTCTGCGGGCGTGGGGATCGGCTGCTCTTCCAGGCGGAAATTTTCGGCAACCGGCGCGCCGTGTGGACGGGAAGCCAGTACCCAGCGTCGGTTTTGCGTAGTTGATTGATTCATTCTTCGCTCCTTACTGCTGAAAATGTCATTCAAGTCTGGCACGTTATCCTGCGGATCGCCTTTGCATTATGAGCCGGACTGATTAAGCCGCACGACCAGATAGAGGCACGATTCATCCGTTTCGTTGATAAACCGGCAGTCGTTCGGCGGCCCGAGTTCCAGACAATCTCCGGCCTTCATTTCATGGCGGGTATCCCCCTCCAGAAAGACCAGTTCACCTGCCTGCAACCAAATCAGCTGTCGCGCCAGCGCGTAAGAGGAAGCGGGCATCGGCACATCGCTGCCTGCGGGTAGCTCCACCTGGACGAGGTCGATAGGCATATCGGTGCGCGGCGACACATGGCGACGCAAATAGTGGGTTTGCGGATCGCGCCAGACGGGCTGGTTCGCCAGACGTAACAGTTTGCCCTCCTGCATTTCCGCGCGCGCAATGAGCGTAGACATGCTAATACCGAAGGCACCGGATAACCGCGCAAGCAGCGTCGCCGTTGGGCTACTATCACCCCGTTCAATCTTATGGATCATGGCGCGTGAGATACCTGCCCGTTCGGCCAGTTCGCTTAATGACCAGCCACGCGACTCGCGTTCAAGGCGTATGCGGGCGCTAATGCGTTGATTCATATTGTCTGTCATTGTATTCATGACGTCATACTATAGTGTACGGATGGTTTTTCGGGGGAGTTTTGTGACAAAAAAACAGGGATTTTGTCGTAGCGATGGAATACATGAACTGTGTAATATTGTGACAAAACCATACTACTATAGTGAACAACACAGCCAGAGGTTAACCATGATTGTTCGTCATGCCTGCAAAGAAGATTGTGCCGCTATCGGTGAAATTTATAACCATGCGGTGCTGCACACCGCCGCAATATGGAACGATACAACTGTCGATACCGATAACCGTATTGCATGGTTTGAGGCGCGCACGCTGTTGGGTTATCCGGTGCTGGTCAGTGAAGAAGAAGGTGTAGTGACGGGATACGCCTCATTTGGCGACTGGCGAGCATTCGACGGTTTTCGCCATACGGTGGAGCACTCGGTTTACGTTCATCCCGATCATCAGGGCAAAGGCATTGGTCGACTGCTAATGACGGAATTAATTAAGGAAGCCCGCCAGATAGGTAAACATGTGATGGTTGCCGGTATTGAGGCGCAGAACCAGGCGTCGATTCATCTGCATGAAACCCTGGGCTTTATTACCACCGGAAATATGCAGCAGGTAGGAACCAAATTCGGTCGCTGGCTGGATTTAACCTTTATGCAACTCCAGCTCGATGAGCGCAGCGATCCGGATGCTCTGCCATGAATCAATCGTTGACGTTAGCATTTCTGGTGGCCGCCGGGATTGGGCTGGTGGTACAAAACACCCTTATGGTGCGCATTACGCAATCCTCTTCCACCATTCTTATCGCCATGCTGCTGAACTCGCTGGTGGGGATTGTGTTGTTTGTCAGCATGTTGCTGGTGAAAAATGGCATGGCGGGGTTTAACGAACTGGCGTCAACGGTGCGCTGGTGGACGCTGATCCCCGGCCTGCTGGGGTCATTTTTTGTCTTTGCCAGTATTAGCGGATATCAGAATGTGGGCGCGGCAACGACCATTGCCGTACTGGTGGCAAGCCAGCTGATTGGCGGTCTGGTGATGGACATCCTCAAGAGCAACGGCATTCCCCTGCGCGCGCTGGTTGGCCCGGTCTGCGGCGCAGTGATGCTGGTGGTTGGCGCCTGGCTGGTGGCACGGCGCCAGTTTTAACCCTTACAGGATAGTCCCACCCTGCGTGAGGTGGGCATGGCGTGCCTCCGCCTCTTCTTTATGTTGCTTGCCATGATGCGCAATCGCGGTACGCAGGCGCTGCTGCTGGGTATAACGATCTTCACGGCTGAGCTCTGCATCATCGCTTAATTCGATCAGCAGTTCGTTCATGTGGGTAATCACGCTCTCTTCGATGGTGGCATCGACGCGGGCGATAACTTTGTTTAAATGTGACATTGTCACTCCTTATCACGTGCCGGGTGACGCTACGCTTCCCCGGCCTACGGGTGCTAACTGTAGGCCGGGTAAGGCATAGCCGCCACCCGGCAAGAATACGATCAGTTCAGCTTCGCTTTCGAGAAGTCACTGCCCATCAGACTCACGCCGTACCCGGTCACGTTGCTGCGGGTCGCGTAGAACGTTTTGCCGTTAGCTAACGCAATCCACGGTGCCTGCTGATAGAAAATCTCCTGTGCCTGTCCATACAGCTTCGCACGTTCGTCCGGGTTGCTGGTCAGTTTGGCCTTTTGCACCAGCTCATCATACCCCTTATCACACCAGCGCGCGGCGTTAGATCCGGTTTTGATGCTGTTACAACCCAGCAGCACATCGGCGAAGTTGTCCGGATCGCCGTTATCAGACATCCAGCCGAACAGCGCGGAATCATGCTCGCCTTTACGCATGCCGGAGAGGTACTCACCCCACTCGTAAGAGACGATTTTCGCCTTCACACCCACTTTCGCCCAGTCAGCCTGGATCATCTCCGCAATGCGTCGCGAGTTCGGGTTGTACGGACGCTGAACCGGCATGGACCAGAGGGTCACTTCCGCGCCCTTTTCCAGACCCGCCTGCTTCAGCAGCGCTTTCGCTTTTTCCGGATCGTAGCCGTAATCCTTCAGGTCTTTATTAAAGCCGAGCATGTTCGGCGGGATCGGCGATTTAGCGACCGTACCAGACCCCATAAAGACCGCGTTCACAATGGCCTTTTTGTCCGTCGCGTAATTCAGAGCCTGGCGCACCAGCACGTTATCAAACGGTTTTTTCTCCGTGTTGAACGCCAGGTACCCCACGTTCAGCGCATCCACCGAGTGCAGGGTCAGGTCTTTGTTTTTCTTGATCGCTTCAAACTGCACCGGCGACGGCGCAGGAATGATCTGACACTCGTTCGTTTGCAGCTTCGCCAGACGCGTCTCAACGTTTGGCGTGATGGAGAAGATCAGGTGTTTGGTCGGCACCTCACCGTCCCAGTAGTTCGGATTGGCGACGTAGCGGATCAGCGAATCCACCTTGTACTGCTGAAGCACATACGGGCCGGTGCCGATTGGCCAGGTGTCCACATTTTCAGGTGTCCCCTTTTTCAGCATCGCGTCCGCGTACTCGGCAGAGAGGATCGAGGCGAAGTCCATTCCCCAGTCGGCCAGGAACGCCGCGTTGGGTTCGCTCAGCGTGAACTGGACGTGATAATCGTCGATCTTTTTCACATCCTGAATGAGCTTGTCGAGGCCCACGTCATTAAAGTATTCGTAATTACCCTGGGAAACATTGTGATAGGGATGCTTAGGGTCTTTCTGACGCATAACGGAGAAAATAACGTCATCAGCGTTAAAATCACGGGTAGGTTTGAAGTATTTATTGCTGTTGAATTTTACCCCTTTACGCAGGGTAAACGTGTATGTTTTGCCGTCTGGCGAAATGGTCCACGACTCGGCCAGGGAAGGCACCGGCGTGTTTTTTACCGGGTCGAAGTTAATCAGACGGTTATACAGCGTTTGCGAGCTGGCGACAAACGAAGGTCCAGAGCTGGCGATCTGCGGGTTAAACGACTCCGGCGACGCCTCGGAGCAGTAGATAATGGTGTCTTTATTTGCCGCCCATGCGGCGCTTGCCGGTAGCAGCGCGCTCAGCGCGAGGGCGAGCACGGTTTTCCCTGTAGACATGGTTATTACCCTTTCGGTTTTATTATAGTGAACAGTAATAACAGCACAGACGTATTGGCCTGACAAATAACGAATCACTATCAGGTTATTCTTAAGCCGTACATTTCGCTGGTTTTAGCATCACCCCGCAGAAACCGATTTGCCTTAAGGTTCATTATTCGTCAAGCACAACCATCACGATCAATGCCGCAAGAAATCGTCCCTTTTATCGTCTCCTCCGCCGTTTGCTTGCTTAGCTGTTTCGTTAAAGTAATGGCGTGAAGAAGTCTACAGGACCAAATCGTGGCAAAAACACTTTTACGCAGCGGTAATCTGGATGATTTTCAGGCCGTTGGTGGCGGCGGACAGGCCGTTTTTGAATCAGCGCTGCAAATCCGCGAAGCGCTTCGGTTGCGCAAACAACAGGCTATCGTCGATTGTCTGGCCATCCCCCAGGTCTACGACGGCGGCGATCGCGTTGACTGGTACTCCCCGGTTGAGGGAACCGTCTCCAGCTGGAAGGCGGCGGATGAAGATGATCGTTATCGCGCCCTACGCTATCTGGAAAACACGCTCGCCAGCGTGGAGTCGCTGAGTAAAAAATGCCTTCAGTCACCGAAAACGGCGCAGCAACTGTTTGGCTCTCTGCTCTCAAAAGCCTTTCAGTTTCCCGGTGAAAACTTTGTTTTCCTGGTGGATGGCAAACCGGTGATCTGCTTCTGGGGTTTCGTCAATCTTAACGAGAACGCGCGCGACGACGTGCTGGACTGCCTGCGCGAATCGTTGGTCCCTGAACCTGAGCCAGTGGTGATTAACGAGCCTGAACCTGAACAGGAGCAAGAACCGGCCCCGGTAGTGACCTTTGAGCAGGCCGACGCGCCGCTTATCACGCCTGTGGCTTCCGTCCGTATCACCGAAGATGAACTGTATACGCCAGAGCCGGTGCGCATGAACGCCGCGCCGCCAGAGCCCGCACCGGCGGCCATGCAGAAAAAACGTCGCTCCCCCCTGTGGTTGCTGCCGGTTGCCGCCGTCATTATTGCGGCCATTGCCACCCCGCTGCTTTGGCCAAAACAGGCCCCGACCGCAGCGCCTGTTGCCACACCAGCGCCAGTGCCTGTCGCCATTGCTCCGGCCCCCGTAAAGACGATCGAGCCGCTTGAGCTGAAACTCCCGCTGCACCAGGCCGAAGTGGTAGAGCCGAAGGTGAAAACGCCTGCACCGGCAGCCGAACCAGTGGTCATTACCGCGATACCGAAAGATGCGATGGTGATGGAGGCAAACCAGGTCAAAGCGGGGTTAACGCGCTTCCTGAATGGCACCTGGCGCGCGTTTCTCGATGTGCAGGATCCGCTCACCGGCAAACCGCCGTCGCTGCGCTACCAGATCCAGAACAATAAAGGTTTCGCCCGGGTTGTGCATGGCGACAACATTGTCTGCCGGGTAGACGTCTTTTCCGGATTACACAGCAAAGGCGAGCTGTTGATCAAAACGCGCGGAAACGCTCGTTGCACCGACGGTTCACGCTATCCGATGCCGGAAGTGACCTGTAAGGCAGGTGCCAGCGACGTGGCGGAATGCACCGCACGTTACGATGCCAACACCATCGTTCCTCTGACGTTCAAGAAAGCAGGTGTCTGATCCTATGCTGGTTAATCTTTGCGACTATAAACAGAGCGTGACGCTGATTGCTAACAGCGGCGTGCAGTTTCTCGATTTTGGCCTGACTCCGCAGGACACCTCCAGCAACGGGCGTTTCGTGCGTAAAACGGCAAATGGCCCGCTGTTGCGCCTGGATTTTGATCTGGTTAACGGCCGGTACACGCTGCCTGCCACCGATGGCGGGCAGCCGGAAGTGGTCAAGCCTGAAAGCACCATTCCACTGCATAACTCCCTGAACGTGCTGGACGGCGTCTGGCTGCCGCTCCCTTTCCTGCGCTTTAACCCGCCGCGGACGTTTGTTGATGGTCCGGATAACTGGGCGCGCGTCCAGGTACGAAAGCTTTCAACTCCCGACGCGGCTGGCAATACGCACCGGGTCACCGTCGCGCTCGACAGCCAGATTGCAGAGCATGCAACGTCTGCCCTGTCGCCGGTTGAAAACGATATCCTTAACGGCACGCGTTTCGCGCTCGCCTGGCGCGACAGTGAGGTTGAGAGTTTCCTTGACCAGACCTGGATTGACGGCTGGCTGCGCGAAGCCTTTACGCAGTTTGCCGACGGGGTTGAAAAACGCTCCGAGCGCGAGCTGCATCAGGCCATGCGAAGCTTTGAATATCAGGCACACTGGCTCAACCTGCTCTCCATGCTCGGGGAACAACTCACCGTGCCGGAAGTGAAGTTTGTCACCCATACCCTGAGCACCCCTGCTATTCCTGTCGATCTGATCCTTGACGTAGGCAACACCCACACCTGCGGCGTGATTATTGAAGATCATGGTGATGCCAACGACGGCCTGCGCCAGACGGCTGAACTTCAGGTACGATCTCTGAGTGAGCCACAGTTCCTGAATGAGCCGCTGTTTACCAGCCGTCTTGAATTTTCCGAAGCGCGTTTTGGCAAGCAGCACTTCTCTGTGGAAAGCGGCCGGGAGGATGCATTCGTCTGGCCGTCCATTGTCCGCGTGGGTGATGAAGCGCGTAAGCTGGCAATGCAGCGTCTGGGCACGGAAGGCAACAGTGGAATTTCCAGCCCGCGTCGCTATCTGTGGGACGAGACGCCGGTAGTGCAGGACTGGCGCTTTAGCCAGATGAACAGCAAAACCCAGCGCGAACCGCTGGCAACTGCGTTTCCGCTGATGAACCTGATGAACGACGACGGGGAACCACTCTTTACGCTGCCGCAGGATGAGCGTCTGCCGGTGTTCTCTCCGCAGTACAGCCGCAGCACCCTGATGACGCACATGCTCTGCGAGCTGCTGGCTCAGGCGCTTGGCCAGATTAACAGCGTGGCCACCCGCCTGCGGCTCGGCTTCCCGGCCTCTCCCCGCCAGCTGCGGACGCTGATCCTCACCCTGCCTTCGGCAATGCCGAAACAGGAGCGCGAGATTTTCCGTCGCCGCATGTTCGAAGCCATCGCCATCGTCTGGAAAGCGATGGGCTGGCACCCGCAGGATGAAGATTTTGCCAGCCGCAAGCAGCAGGAAAAAAGCGTGGTGCCGGTCCCTGAGATCCAGATGGAGTGGGACGAGGCCAGCTGCGGCCAGCTGGTGTGGCTGTATAACGAAGCCATTTCCCATTTCGGTGGCCAGACCGAGGCCTTTTTCGCCTCCCTCGCCCGTCCGGATCGCGCGCCTGAGCCTGGCGTCCTGCCGGGGCGTGCGCTGCGCGTGGCCTCGATTGATATCGGCGGCGGCACGACGGATATGGCCATCACGCACTATCAGTTAGATGATGGTTCCGGAAATAACGTCAAAATCACCCCGCAGCTGCTGTTCCGCGAAGGGTTCAAGGTCGCTGGCGATGATACGCTGCTGGACGTGATCCAGCGCTACGTTCTGCCCGCGCTGCAAACCCAGCTTCAGAAATCCGGCATAGCCGATGCCTCCCAACTGATGGCATCCCTGTTCGGTGATTCCGGGCGGATCGATACCCAGGCGGTCCTGCGCCAGCAGACGGCGCTTCAGCTTTTTATGCCGATAGGTCACGCGATCCTGGCGGCGTGGGAATCGAGCGATGTTGACGATCCGCTGGCCGGGCTGCATGCCACCTTTGGTGACCTGCTTACGCAAAAACCGACGCGCAACGTGATGAATTATCTCCAGCAGGCGATTGACCATGCGTTGCCTGCCGGCTCAGAACACTTTGATCTGTTCAGCGTACCGCTGCACGTCAGCTTTCGGGAGATGCGGGACGCCATGCTGGCGGGTCAGTTCACGCTTGCCGCCCCGCTTCATGCGGTATGTGAGGCGATCTCTCACTACAGCTGCGATATCCTGCTGATCACGGGACGGCCGGGCTGTCTGCCGGGCGTTCAGGCCCTGATTCGCCACCTGCAACCGGTGCCCGTCAACCGCATCGTCTGGCTGGATAAATATCAGGTTCATGAATGGTATCCGTTCAGCCAGCAGGGACGGATCGGCAACCCGAAATCCACCGCTGCGGTAGGAGCGATGCTCTGTAGCCTGGCGCTGGATCTTCGTCTGCCGCGTTTTAACTTTAAAGCAGCGGATATCGGCGCGTACTCTACGGTGCGCTATCTGGGCGTGCTGGATAACACGATCAATACCCTGCGGGACGAGAACGTCTGGTATCACGATATCGACCTCGATAAACCCGGCGCGAAACTGGACGCCCGTCTGCACTTCCCGCTGCGCGGCAACGTTACGCTCGGCTTCCGGCAGCTGGCCAATGCCCGCTGGCCCGCGACACCGCTCTATACCCTGAGCATCAACTCTGCCGAGCTGGCGAAAGCCATTGCGGGCGACGGCGTACTGAACGTGCGCCTGAAGCTGCGTGGCGGCACTAAGCAGGAAGGTCCGGAATCTTTCGAGCTGAGTGATGCCTGGCTACAGGACGGCACGCCAGTGCCGCCGGATGCCCTGACCTTTAAACTGAATACTCTGGCCGATCGCCGACACAGCGGCAGCCACTACTGGATCGACAGCGGGAGCGTATACCTCAAATGACTGCGACGACTGCCACCACTCAGGCCTTAATCGGGTGGATCAACGAGACGCGACAGCACGCCCCGATGCTGGATAACGAAGCCGACGCCCTGCTTGCCCGCCTTAACGCACTAAGCGCGCGTGAAGAGGCGCTCGATCGCGCCCTTGTCAGCCAGGGCAGTATCGGCCTATATGGCCACTCGCAGGCCGCGAAAGCGCACCTGCTGGCTGCCCTGTGCGGCAGCGGGGACGAACGGCTGAACGTAACGCCGGGTCAACGCACGTTTGATTACTTCTCGCATATTAACCCCGGGCATGCACCGACCAACATGGCCGTGCGTTTCAGCAGAGCGTCCCGCGAGGTCGCAGACGACGCGTTTCCCCTGCGCCTGCGCCTGGTAACGGAGGCCGAGCTGGTGCAGCTGTTTATCGCGCGCACCACGCTGGATCCGCAGATCCGCGCGGTGGATAAATCGGTGATTGAAGCCCGGCTTGAGAAGTGGCGGGTGCTGCGTCAACCGCAGAGCGTGCCGGGAATGACGGCGCGGGAAGTCGCGACCATTGCCCGGTTCTGGCAAAGCGTAGTACCCGGCGCTAAGCAGCATATTGATGATGCCCTGTGGCACCAGTTTGCTCTGCTGGTTCCGTCGCTTGATCTCAGCACCCGCGCCTGCGTCTGGTCTCTGCTGTGGGGTGAGCAGCAGGAGTTAACCCAGCAGTGGCTTAAATTCGCCCAGGTGCTGCATCAAACCAGCCATGCCAGCGCACTTGCGGCGCCGTTGAGTCTGCTGGTGGACAGCTTTGGTCTACCCTGCGAAGGCTTTCTTACTCACGGGGCGTTTACCGTGCCGGAAGCACAGGAAACACTGCTTCATCCGATAAAAAACGGCGAGCTGCTTAACGCCATTAGCCTGCCCGTTGATGTACTGGCATCTCTGACCCGCGAAGTGGTGCTGCCCGTTGAGAACTGCGTGCTGGATACCGTTGACGTCATTGATATTCCGGCCATTCCTGAGGAAAACACGCCGCTGATGATGCAGGCAAAATGCCTGTGGTTGCTGGAGCATTATCGTCAGCACATTCAGCCGGATGTCCTGGCTATCTGCAATGCAACGGCGCACCACCAGCAGACCGCGAAAACGGCAAGGCTCCTGCAAAACTGGGTCAAAGAGACGCAGCCGGTTGAAGAATCCGCGTTGCCGGGGCTGGTCTGGGCCATTACCCCTCATGATGCGCGGTTTACCACAAAGCAGAATCTGGACGAAGCGGTGCAGCAATTGCTGGGCCAGCCGGGTCTGCGCTGGGGCACGCTTCAGGCGCTCGATAGCCACAGCATGCAGCGAGTGATTGAGTGGCTGTCGCAGGCTACCCTGCCGGCACAGCGCCAGAAGCGTCTCCGCGCGCTGAAAAGGCTGTTACAAGAGTCGCTGTCAACGCTGATGCGCCCATATGTCGCGCCTCTCACTCAGGAGCCAGGCGCAGGGCGGGCAATGGCCGAAAAAATGGTCCGAACGCTGCAAGGCAGTGCCGCTCGTCATGGTGAACTGCTTGAGGGGCTTCTGCCGCCGTTAAACGCGTTTGAGACGCTGCTGACCGTCCACCAGCCTCGTGAGGAACAGGTCAACGGCCTGTTTAACGATGTTATCGATCTGTTTGCGGAAGAGACGCAGGAAAATCCAGGCGCGTTGCAGACCAAAGACAAAGCGCGGCTGGCCCATAACGTGTGGGTTAACCATCTTCGTCAGTGGAGTCGCAACGACGCGGCGGCTGCCCGTCTGGGCCTGGACGCAGAGGTATTACAGCAGATTGCGGATGTGCTGATCGTTACCAGCTATCGGCTGGATCTGCCGCTGCAACTGCAACGCATTGCAGAAAAAGATAAAAGCAGCGCCGCGCAGCTGCATGCCGCGACAGGCAATTTCATTAGCTGGCTTGGCTATGAACTGACACCCGTCTCTGAACGGCCTGCAAGCCGGATCCGCAAAGGTGAGCCAATTTTTGTGACGCCCGTTGTGAGCAGCGCTTCACCCCGTCTTACCCGACTTGGCGAGCAGCCTGTCCATGCGGCGACAGCCTATGTTTATGACTGGTTGGTTGCGCTCTACACCCGCGCGATTGAGAACGTGGATTATCAGTGTCCGTATGACGTTCAGCCTGCGGCACGGAAAGCCTTGTCTGCCTTGCTGTCTTAATCATTCCAGCCCGCAACAATGCGGGCTGCCCATTCATGAGCCGTTTATGAAGCCAGACAAAGCCTGAGCCAACGCTGACGGGTTTTCCCAGGACATTGAATGGCCCGCATCAGGGATAATTTTTACAGCAACGCCGTTTTGTTGCAGACGATTAAAATCGTCATCAGGCAGGGATCGCTCACCAAAAACTAACATTACCGGGCAGCGCAATGACAAGAACAGGTGTTCCCAGTCAGGTTTAACGCCCTCGACCAGGCTTGTTGCGCCGCGCCAGACGGCCCAGGGGGCATTACTTTGAAGGCTTCCAGCCCACGGCGACGTTTCCGCCCGCAGCATGTCATCATAGCCCTGAGCCAGAAAATGTTGTTCCGTTTGGGCCGCAATTGCCCGGCTGAACATCCCGCCACCCGCATGAAAATTGGGTTCAGACACTATCAGGCCCTTAACGCGCGACGTTAACAGCGTTGCCGTTTCGATCGCGATACTCCCCCCCATGCTATGACCATAGAGCCATAGACTATCCAGGCCGAGATGGTTTAACAGTTCAACCACCACCTGCGCCTGTTCGCTCGTGCGATAACGGTAGATGTCAGGTTTGTCACTGTAACCGCTACCGGGAAGATCGATCAGAATGGCTCTGCGCCCCCCGAAACGGGTATCACAGACAATACGAGGATATTCATACGACGATGCACAGCCCAACCCGTGGATAAACACAACCGGGTCACCGAAACCGGGAAGATCCTGCCAGCGCACAGTGCAGCCTGCTTGCTGCGAATAGAAACTGTTCATAAGCACTCCATGTATGACAAACTGTATATTTATACAGCCTCAATGTATGGAATGCTATGTCTGGATGCCGATTCTGGAAGCGTGCTTCAGAAAAGAGAGATCAACAGGGCAACAGGAAAGCTCATCGGCCAGGTGGAACCCACCAGGAATGCGCTCAACAGGCGAATACGTTTACGATCTTTAGACAGGAACCAGGTGATTAATGCGCAGATGGAGGCCATGATTGCGTAGAACACCAACATCTTTTGATACAACGTCATTCTGTTTACCTGAGCCGAAAAATAACCGCACGCAATATGCGTCATATGTTGACACAGATCAAGTTTTTTCGTTACATCATAACCACTTAAATACTATGGATAATAACAACTGAGTACCTTGTGTAACAACGCCGGGTAAAGCAAAACGGTTATTATTGATAACATGCAAACTAAATGCACTTTTTGATAAATCCATCCCCGCAGAAAGCAGTCTAATAACAGCAGGCTTTTAAGGGAGGAAACATGCTACGCATTCCGCAGAGTTGCATTCACACCCGTTCCACGCCTTTCTGGAACAAAGAAACGGCCCCAGCTGGCATTTTTAAACGTCACCTTGATACGGGCACGCGTCCGGGCGTTTACCCTCGCCTTTCGGTGATGCGTGGCGCAGTGCGTTATCTGGGCTATGCTGATGAATTTACACCTGAGCCTGACAGCGAGCTCGTCATTGAAGCGGGTCGTTTCGGCGTTTTCCCGCCAGAGAGATGGCACCACATTGAGGTGATGACCGACGACACCCTGTTCAATATTGAATTCTTTGTTGAACCTGAGGTGCTTAAGTCCCTTTAAGCACCCGCCAACATGAAGGAAACTATGATGTTACGTATTCCTGAAAACTTTGTTCATACCCGCTCGACGCCGTTCTGGAATAAAGAGACCGCCCCAAAAGCGCTTTTTACCCATCACAACACCAAAGCCGGCGTGTACGGTCGGTTGTCCGTCATGCAGGGTGCGGTGCGTTACTTTGGCTTTGCCGATGGCGACGCCACCGAGCCCGATCTGGAAGTGGTCATTGAGGCCGGTTCTTTTGGCATCTCCCCACCGCAAAAATGGCACCGCATTGAGCTTCTGACCGACGACACCTATTTTAATATCGACTTTTTCGCGGATCCTGCCGTCACGCTCAGCGGTGCGGGCATCGGTAAAGTGGTCAACACGCATAAGGAGTAAATAATGGGTAAGGCTACCTATACTGTGACCGTCACCAACAACAGCAACGGCGTGTCAGTGGATTATGAAACAGAAGCGCCAATGGAGCTGTTGATCCCGGACGTCGCGGCAGATGTCGTGAAGGATCTGGTGAACACCGTTCGCGCCTACGATACGGAAAATGAACACGAGGTATGTGGCTGGTAAGCTGAATCGCCCGGCACTGCGCCGGGCATGAGGGTTTAGTGTTTAAACATGACATGTCGGACTACCGTGTAATCCTCAAGTCCGTAGACCGACATATCTTTTCCGTAACCGGATAACTTCATCCCGCCGTGCGGCATTTCGCTCACCAGCATAAAATGGGTATTGACCCAGGTGCAGCCATACTGCAACCGTGCGCTGAGGCGATGGGCGCGTCCGACGTCTTTTGTCCAGACGGACGAGGCCAGGCCGTATTGCGAATCGTTAGCCCAGTTCAGCACCTGCGCTTCATCCTCAAATTCTGTCACGCTGACCACCGGGCCAAACACTTCTCGCTGGACGATCGCATCTTCCTGCTTCGCCCCGGCCAGCAGCGTTGGCTGGAAGTAATATCCTGCCCCCTCTTTTTTACTGCCACCGGTGACGACGCGGATATGTCCAAGGGTTTTGGCCTCGTCCACGGCAGCACAAACGCGGGAAAGATGCGCTGCGGAGCTGAGCGGGCCCAGCTCGGTTGAAGCATCGTCCGGCGCGCCCATTTTCAGGCTGGCAACGGCTGCGCCCAGCTTTTCGACCAGCGCGGGGTAAATCCCCTTCTGGGCATAGATACGACAGGCTGCGGTACAATCCTGACCAGCATTGTAGAAACCAAACGTACGCACGCCTTCAACCACGGCATCCAAATCTGCATCGTCAAAGACAATGACCGGCGCTTTTCCGCCCAATTCCATATGGGTACGTTTAACTGAAGATGCGGTATGCCCGATAATATGTTCTCCTGTAGCAATAGAGCCGGTGAGAGAAACCATACGGACTTTTTCGTGACCGGTCAGCGGATCTCCTACGGTTTTGCCGCGACCAAACAGCACGTTCAACACGCCTGGCGGGAAGATATCTTTCGCCAGTTCCGCCAGCTTCAGCGCCGTCAACGGAGTGATTTCAGACGGCTTGATGACGACACAGTTTCCCGCCGCCAGCGCGGGCGCCAGCTTCCACGCCGCCATCATCAGAGGATAGTTCCAGGGCGCAATAGAGGCGACAACGCCAACCGGGTCGCGGCGGATCATCGAAGTATGTCCTTCGAGGTATTCTCCGGCAGCCAGCCCGTTCAGGCAGCGGGCGGCCCCGGCAAAGAAGCGAAACACATCGACCACGGCCGGGATCTCGTCCCCCTGGACACAGTGCAGCGGTTTCCCGCAGTTAAGGGATTCCAGATTTGCGAACGCGTCAGCGTTGGCTTCTATCACATCAGCCAGTTTCAACAGACATTCGGCGCGCGTTTTCGGCGTCGTTTGTCCCCACTCTGTGAACGCGCGATCGGCAGCCTGGACGGCAGCGTCCACCTGTGCTTCCGACGCTTCAGCAATCTCCAGCAGCACTTCACCCGTGGCAGGATTATAAACCGCCTGCTTCTCACCTTCGCCGGCCACCAGTTCACCATTAATCAGCAATTGATTTTGCATAGCATCGTCCTGTTGAAATCGACATTGTTTTCGCTGTCAGCACACGTTCTGGCGGACATGTACGTGACAACGTCACGTCACCAATCCGCACTCCCTTACTAAAGGTAGACCGCGCGTCATGTCGCTTCAGGAATTTTCATCAAGGTGTGACTGGGTGCAGCATCATTTCGCGGATTACCCCCGCCAGCTGGACGATCGCCTGCTCCTCCCGCTCGCCCCATCCCCATGAGGTATTGAAACGGAAAAACGGTGTCCAGATATTGGAGGTGGAAAACATCTTGCCGGGCGCAATGCTGATTTGATGGGTTAACGCCTTCTCACTCAACCGCCCCGCATCCAGCTGTTCAGGCAGTTCCAGCCATAAAAAGTAGCCGCTGTCGTTATGATGGATTTTGACGCCGGCAGGCATATGGCGCAAAAGCGATTGCCAGGCCTGCTGTTTGCGTTCAGCAAGCGTGCGTCGCAGGCGGCGAAGGTGGGCGTCGTAACGTTTGGTCGCCAGGTAATCCACCAGCGCCAGCTGCATGGGAGAACTGGTGGATAACGTACTCATCAGCTGCAACTGCTGAATACGGCGCGCATGTTTTCCCGCCGCCACCCAGCCAATACGAAAACCAGCCACCAGACACTTGGAGAATGAGGAGCAGTGCAACGTCATATCCTGCTTATCCCAGGCCTTTGCCGGAAGCGGCTTTTCGCGGCCAAAGTAGAGTTCGCTGTAAACATCGTCTTCAATCAGCGTGACGTTATGCCGGGTTAATAACGCCACCAGCTGAGCTTTCTTCTCTGCACTCAGCGTGAAGCCGAGCGGGTTCTGACTGTTGGTCATCAGCCAGCAGGCTTTCACCGGATAATCATTTAATGCCTGCTCAAGGGCACTGAGATCGATGCCCTCACGCACGTCAGTGGCAACCGACAGCGCTTTCAGTTTCAGACGTTCAAGCGCCTGGAGTGCGCCATAAAAACAGGGATTTTCAACGATAACCCAGTCCCCTGGTTCAGTCACAGCCTGCAAACTGAGGTTGAGCGCCTCAAGCGCACCCGCGGTGATCACAATTTCATCCGGGGAGATATTCATTCCCTGCTGAGCGTAGCGACGGGCAATGGCATGACGTAAGTCGACGTTACCCGGCGGCAGGTTTTCAATCACGCTCATGGCGGTAGCCGTTTTGCTGACGTTAGCCAGCGATCGGTTGAGTTGCTGAAGCGGGAAAAGGCGCGGATCGGGAAACGCCGAGGCAAAAGGGACAACGGAGGGGTCGCGGCTGGCCTGTAGCACGTCGAAGATATAGGTGTTGATGTCGACCACTTCATCGCGCATCACCTGCGCGGGCGGTGCAGGCTGGTGTGTGGTCGGGCGCGCGGCAACGTAATAGCCTGACTGCGGTCTGGCAACAATGCGCCCCTGACTTTCCAGCATCTGATACGCGTGGCCCACGGTCATAAAACTCATGCCGCTGCTTGCCACCTGCTCTCGCAGAGAAGGTAACTTATCGCCCGGCAACCATACGCCAAGCTCAATCTGCGAGATAATTTGTTGCGCCAGACGCTGGTATTTTTTCATCAGATTCTCCTTATTGCTGACAGTGTATATCAGCAGGAGAAAAAGAGAAGATTTTGCTAACTGTTATGGGAAACGCGGCAGATTACTTGCGGTACTCAGTAATGTGATTCTGAGCCGAACGCGCTGCGGCCAGGTGGTCGAGCGTGATCATTGGCGATTTGCAGAAAATGCATTTCGCGCCGAACGGATTTTTGTCAGACACATCAAAAGCTGAGGTGCGGTACTGCGAGCCATGACAGCATGGGCAGCGGAAATGGATATAAGAAGTCATAGGATTCTCCTGTAAACGTAAAAACGTAAATTACTCATGAGCCGATCAGGCAAAAAATGGTTCGATACAAAACTAATCGGAATGTAGATAAAGACCCAAGAGAGGCTGCGGAGAGGCACAACGTGATGAGAACTGCTTTATAAAACTACGTCAGATATTTATTTGGATTCAAAACCAGAAATCCATTAACGCATGTTGCTGGCGACAAAGCAAGCTGTTTAATGCGTAATAATCATAAAAAGAAATTTTTTATTCTTACTTGTTAGCTATATCAGCCAGATAAAGTTCACCTTTTCACACAACTGTTATAGGTAAATTATCAATTTCTGCTTCTGATATCTCATTCCCCCCCTCTTTATCATAACAGTACACCGTTTAACATTGAGGCAATGCATGTTTGGTCCAGATGCGTTTCATCTTGCGCGAATACAGTTCGCCTTTACCGTATCCTTTCATATTATTTTTCCGGCGATAACCATTGGCCTGGCGAGCTATCTCGCCGTGCTGGAAGGGCTGTGGCTGAGAACAAAAAATCCCGTCTGGCGATCGCTGTACCATTTCTGGTCAAAGATCTTCGCCGTCAACTTTGGGATGGGCGTGGTCTCCGGCCTGGTGATGGCTTATCAGTTTGGCACCAACTGGAGCGGGTTTTCGCAGTTCGCGGGCAGTATTACCGGCCCCCTGCTGACCTATGAAGTGCTTACCGCGTTCTTCCTTGAGGCGGGGTTCCTCGGGGTGATGTTGTTTGGCTGGAATAAGGTCGGGCCGGGGCTGCACTTCTTTTCGACATGCATGGTCGCACTGGGGACCCTCATGTCTACGTTCTGGATCCTCTCGTCAAACAGCTGGATGCAGACACCGCAAGGGTATGAAATCATCAACGGTCAGGTCGTTCCGGTGGACTGGTTTGCCGTGGTGTTTAACCCCTCCTTCCCTTACCGCCTGCTGCACATGTCGATAGCGGCATTTCTCAGCAGCGCACTGTTTGTTGGTGCCTCCGCGGCCTGGCATTTGCTGCGCGGAAACAATACCCCCGCTATTCGCACTATGTTCTCCATGGCGTTGTGGATGACGTTAATCGTGGCCCCAGTCCAGGCGCTGGTGGGGGATATGCACGGGCTTAATACCTTAAAACACCAGCCAGCGAAAATAGCCGCCATCGAAGGTCACTGGGAGAATCCGCCGGGTGAGCCTACTCCACTGCTGCTGTTTGGCTGGCCGGATATGGAGCAGGAACGGACCCGTTTTGGCCTGGAAATTCCCGCTCTCGGCAGCCTGATCCTGACCCACAGTCTCGATAAACAGGTTCCGGCATTGAAGGAGTTCCCAAAAGAAGATCGCCCGAACGCCACCATTGTCTTCTGGTCTTTCCGCATCATGGCCGGCCTGGGGATGTTGATGCTGCTCCTGGGCGTGACGGCAATCTGGCTGCGTTACAAACAGCGCCTTTATACATCACGTTCCTTCCTGTGGTTTGCCCTGCTGATGGGACCGTCCGGGCTGATCGCGATCCTCGCCGGATGGGTAACAACGGAGGTCGGCCGCCAGCCGTGGGTCGTCTATGGACTACAGCGTACGAAGGATGCGGTTTCCGCGCATGGCGATCTGCACATGAGCATCAGTTTGCTGGCCTTCTTCGTGGTTTATACCGCGGTATTCGGCGTGGGTTACAGCTATATGGTGCGTCTGATTAAAAAAGGGCCGCAGCCCCATGAATCCTTCGCGACTGAATCCGATGGCCGCCCTGCTCGTCCGCTTTCTGCCGTCACCACTGAATTTAAGGAGTAACCGTAATGGGTATCGATCTTTCCATTATCTGGTTCGTGATTATCGTTTTCGCCACGTTGATGTATATCGTGATGGACGGTTTTGATCTGGGGATAGGCATCCTGTTTCCGGCAACGCCGAATGCGGACGACCGCGACGTGATGGTCAACAGCGTGGCTCCCGTCTGGGATGGCAACGAAACCTGGCTGGTGCTTGGCGGTGCGGCCCTGTTTGGCGCCTTTCCTCTCGCCTATGCGGTTATCATCGACGCGCTAACCATTCCACTGACAATAATGCTGATCGGGCTTATATTTCGTGGGGTCGCCTTCGAATTTCGCTTCAAGGCCACTCCGGCGCACCGCCCGTTCTGGGATAAGGCCTTTATTGGCGGGTCAATTGTGGCGACCTTCAGCCAGGGCATCACCGTCGGTGCGGTCATCCAGGGGTTCAGCGTCACCGGTCGAGCTTACAGCGGTGGTCCGTTTGACTGGTTTACCGCGTTCAATTTTTTCTGCGGAGCGGGTCTTGTGGTGGCTTACGCGCTGTTAGGATCAACGTGGCTGGTAATGAAAAGCGAAAATGCCCTGCAAAAGCGGATGCGTCAGCTATCGAAAGTGCTTCTGCCCCTGCTTCTGGTATTCATTGCGATAATCAGTATCTGGACCCCTCTCGCCCAACCAGCCATTGCTGCGCGCTGGTTTACTCTGCCGAATCTGTTTTATCTGCTGCCTGTTCCTGCGCTGGTTGCGATCCTGAGTCTGTGCCAGTGGCGCTGCCTGCACGATCCTGCGAGCCATACCCTGCCGTTTATCATGACGTTAGGGCTGGTTTTTCTTGGCTTTAGCGGGCTTGGGATCAGCATCTGGCCGCATATCATCCCGCCGGACATTACCCTCTGGCAGGCCGCTGCGCCAGCCCAAAGCCAGGGCTTTATGTTAGTGGGTGCACTGTTGATCATTCCCGTGATTCTGGTCTACACCTTCTGGAGTTATTACGTTTTTCGAGGAAAAGTACAGCATGGGGAGGGTTATCACTGATGCAACAACCTGTATGGAAACGTTTGATGTGGCTTGCCATCATCTGGGGCGGCAGCGTCCTGGCGCTGGCCTGCGTAAGTATGCTCTTTAAAATGCTGATGGCCGCAGCTGGATTTAAATCGCACTAACTCGCTGACCGGGCGCGCCGCCGCCCGGTCCCTTCCCGCATTTTCAGATAAACCCCATTAACACCCAGGAGGGTATGGTTACACTGAAAAAATATTTACAGCATTGATAGTTTGAGAAGAAAAATGAAAAAGCTCGCGGCAGTAAGTTTAATCAGCCTTGTACTGGCTGGATGCGTTAATCCTGGTAAAGCCTCCGTTCAGACCGATCAGTTAGAGAATCACCGTTTCGTTCTTGAAAATGTGGATGGCAAAGCAGTCAAAGGCGGGAAAACGCAGCCTGAAATTCGCTTCAGTGCGCAACCCAATATCAGCCTGATTAACAACATTGTCGTCTCCGGCACAATGTGCAACGGCTTCAACGGCCAGGGTAAACTGTCCGAAGGAGAGTTGACGGTCAAAACGCTGGCAATGACGCGGAAACTCTGCACCGAGCCGCAGCTAAATGAACTGGATCAGACCATCGCCGATATGCTAAGCACAGGCGCACAGGTAGACCTGACCGAAGACCAGTTAACGCTGGCGACAGCCAATAAGACATTGATGTTTAAGCGAGTTGAATAACTCAGTAGCTTCCGCACGAACCAACGGCAAGCGACTGCTCACTACAGCGTTTGCCATTTGGCAACGCGCACATGCCGATGGCTGAGCCGTCGAGCTGACGGGCAACGGAGAGTGAACCGCCGATCATTGCGCAGTTGGCCTGACCTGAACTGGACATAGCCGCTCGCATACCCGGCGTAACGTGTGCCGCTGTCGCCTGCTGTACTGGTTCATTGCTGCATGCCGACAACAGTAACGCGGCACATCCGACCCAAAATGCTGAACGCATACCTTCCTCCCCATAATTAACGCGAAACCTATGCATAATAGGCATCACGCGCCGCATCGTCGAGAGCGGATGTGCGTATTTATGCGCCCTGGTAACAATTTCTCGCAATTTTTTAACGCGAATAGCCTTCGAGTCATTGATACAGCGCATACCAAGGACACAAAAGCGAAAATCGTAAAACCTGAGCTTTGCTAAAATACACAGATAATATTCAGGGTCTGTCGTCGTTTTACAGACCCCTCTTTTTGCGCAATGTAAGGGTGTTGTCCTATGCAAACTATTGACGGCAATGGTGCAGTCGCGTCTGTTGCGTTTCGTACCAGCGAAGTGATCGCCATCTACCCCATCACTCCCAGCTCCACGATGGCTGAACAGGCTGACGCCTGGGCTGGTAATGGGATAAAAAACGTCTGGGGCGATGTCCCGCGGGTTGTTGAGATGCAGTCCGAAGCCGGGGCCATTGCCACCGTGCATGGTGCGTTGCAGACCGGTGCCCTGTCGACCTCGTTTACGTCGTCTCAGGGGCTGCTGTTGATGATCCCCACGCTTTACAAGCTGGCAGGGCAATTAACGCCGTTTGTGTTGCACGTTGCCGCACGCACCGTAGCCACTCACGCTCTTTCTATTTTTGGCGACCACTCAGACGTGATGGCCGTGCGTCAGACCGGCTGCGCTATGCTCTGCGCCAGCAGCGTACAGGAAGCACAGGACTTCGCGCTGATATCGCATATCGCTACGCTGAAAAGCCGAGTGCCATTTATTCATTTCTTCGATGGTTTTCGCACGTCCCACGAGATCAACAAAATCGTTCCACTGCCGGACGACACCATTCTCAATCTGCTGCCGCAGGCTGACATCGATGCGCATCGCGCTCGCGCCCTCAATCCGGAACATCCGGTGATCCGGGGTACCTCTGCGAACCCGGATACCTATTTCCAGTCCCGCGAGGCGACAAACCCGTGGTACAACGCGGTGTATGAGCACGTTGAACAGGCGATGGACGATTTTGCCGCTGCGACGGGCCGCGAATATAAGCCGTTTGAATATTACGGTCATCCGCAGGCCGAGCGCGTGATCGTCCTGATGGGCTCTGCCATCGGCACCTGCGAAGAGGTGGTCGATGAGCTGCTGACGCGTGGTGAAAAAGTTGGCGTGCTCAAAGTTCGCCTCTACCGTCCCTTCTCAGCGAAACACCTGCTCGCAGCCCTACCGGACAGCGCGCGTGCCGTGGCAGTACTGGACCGCACCAAAGAACCTGGCGCACAGGCTGAGCCACTTTATCTGGATGTGATGACCGCACTGGCTGAGGCGTTTAACCGCGGTGAGCGCGAAACGCTGCCGCGCGTCATTGGCGGGCGTTATGGATTGTCTTCAAAAGAGTTCGGGCCGGAGTGCGTCCTTGCGGTATTTGCTGAACTGCGCGAGGCAAAACCGAAGCCGCGCTTTACGGTCGGCATTTATGATGACGTGACTAACCTTTCTCTCCCTTTGCCGGAAAACACCCTGCCCTCGAATGCGAAACTGGAAGCGCTGTTCTACGGTCTGGGCAGCGACGGCAGCGTCTCGGCGACCAAGAACAACATCAAAATTATCGGCAACTCTACGCCGTGGTATGCGCAAGGATATTTCGTCTACGACTCCAAAAAAGCGGGCGGACTGACCGTCTCCCACCTGCGCGTCAGCGAACACCCGATCCGCTCGGCATACCTGATTTCTCAGGCGGATTTTGTTGGCTGTCACCAGCTCCAGTTCATTGATAAATATCAGATGGCCGAGCGCCTGAAGCCCGGCGGTATTTTCCTGATCAACACCCCTTACAGCGCCGACGAGGTCTGGGCACGCCTGCCCCAGGAAGTGCAGGCAGTGCTTAACCAGAAACAGGCGCGCCTGTATGTCATTAACGCCGCGAAGATCGCCCGCGAATGCGGCCTGGCGGCGCGTATCAATACGGTTATGCAGATGGCGTTCTTCCACCTGACCAATATTCTGCCGGGCGACAGCGCGCTGATGGAACTCCAGGGGGCGATCGCCAAAAGCTACAGCAGCAAAGGTCAGGAACTGGTTGAGCGCAACTGGCAGGCGCTGGCGCTGGCCCGCGAATCGCTGTTCGAGGTGCCGTTGCAGCCGGTCAATGCCAGCAGTCCGAACCGGCCGCCAGTGGTGTCTGACGCCGCCCCGGATTTCGTCAAAACCGTCACGGCGGCGATGCTTGCCGGACTGGGAGATACCCTTCCCGTCTCTGCGCTTCCGCCTGACGGCACCTGGCCGATGGGCACGACCCGCTGGGAAAAACGCAACATTGCCGAAGCGATCCCTATCTGGAAAGAAGAGCTGTGCACCCAGTGCAACCACTGCGTGGCGGCCTGCCCGCACTCGGCCATTCGCGCCAAAGTGGTGTCACCAGAAGCGTTAGATGGCGCACCGGAAAGTTTGCACTCGCTGGATGTAAAATCCCGCGATATGCGTGGTCAGAAATATGTACTTCAGGTGGCGCCGGAAGACTGTACCGGCTGTAACCTGTGCGTCGAGGTGTGCCCGGCGAAAGATCGTCAGGACCCGTCAATCAAAGCCATCAATATGATGTCGCGTCTTGAACATGTTGAAGAAGAGAAAGTGAATTATGATTTCTTCCTCGACCTGCCCGAAATCGATCGCAACAAGCTGGAACGCATTGACATTCGTACCTCGCAGCTCATCACCCCGCTCTTCGAGTACTCCGGGGCGTGCTCCGGCTGCGGCGAAACACCGTATATCAAACTGCTTACCCAGCTTTACGGCGACCGGATGCTGATTGCCAACGCGACGGGCTGCTCGTCGATCTACGGAGGTAACCTGCCGTCCACGCCGTACACTACCGACGCAAACGGTCGCGGCCCGGCGTGGGCAAACTCGCTTTTCGAGGACAACGCAGAATTTGGTCTGGGATTCCGTCTGACGGTCGATCAGCACCGCGCCCGCGTAATGCGTCTGCTGGCACAGTTTGCCGATAAGATCCCGGCAGAACTGAATGATGCCCTGCATGCGGAGGCCACACCTGACGTTCGTCGTGCGCAGGTTGCTGAACTGCGCCACGCGCTTCAGGGTGTTGAAGGGGCTGAACAACTCCTGACTGATGCTGACGCGTTGGTTGAAAAATCTATCTGGCTGATCGGCGGCGACGGGTGGGCCTACGATATTGGTTTCGGTGGTCTTGATCATGTCCTGAGCCTGACCGAAAACGTCAATATTCTGGTGCTCGATACTCAGTGTTATTCCAACACCGGCGGACAGGCCTCGAAAGCAACGCCATTGGGGGCGGTCACGAAATTTGGTGAGCACGGCAAGCGCAAGGCGCGTAAAGATTTGGGCGTCAGCATGATGATGTATGGGCACGTCTACGTCGCGCAAATTTCGCTTGGGGCGCAGCTCAACCAGACGGTGAAAGCCATTCAGGAGGCGGAAGCGTATCCAGGCCCGTCGCTGATCATCGCCTACAGTCCGTGTGAGGAGCATGGCTACGATCTGGCACTCAGCCACGACCAGATGCGTCAGCTCACCGCAACCGGCTTCTGGCCACTGTACCGCTTTGACCCGCGCCGTGCCGATGAAGGGAAATTGCCGTTGGCGCTGGATTCGCGTCCGCCGTCAGACGCCCTTGCCGAAACCTTACTTCAGGAGCAGCGTTTCCGCAGGCTGAACGCCCAGCAGCCTGAAGTAGCAGAGCAGCTATGGAAGGATGCGGCAGCGGATCTTCAGAAGCGTTATGACTTTCTGGCGCAACTGGCAGGAAAAGCCGAAAAATCGACCAGTGAATAACCTGTATGCCCGGCTTGTCCGGGCATTTTTTTGCTATAAAAAAGCCCGATGCACGTGCACCGGGCGAATCCAGAAGATCGGTGAAAATTGCCTCAATGTTCTGAACAATATTCACGTGAATTATGGATGAAATAATCTTAAAGGCATATAACGGCGTGGAGATTACCTTGTTTTCCTCGTAATTAATAATTTTTATTTTGTATTGATTATAATAATCCATTCATGACGTTTATCATTATTTCAACCGCATCATTTAGTTTAGATTTTACTTAACCCGTAACAATTATATTTTATTCATCCGCCGCCAGAGTGATTTAGCATGGGACACCTTTCCAGCCCGGAAAGTTCACTAAGCGATAAAAAAATAACTGCAAAGGAATAATCAAAATGCAAAGAAAAGTACTGGCACTGATGATCCCCGCTTTGTTAATGGCTGGAGCCGCTCACGCAGCTGAAATTTATAATAAAGACGGCAATAAACTGGATCTGTATGGCAAAGTAGATGGTCTGCATTATTTCTCTGACGACGCGTCTAAAGATGGCGATCAAACCTATATGCGTCTGGGTTTTAAAGGTGAAACCCAAATCAACGACATGATGACCGGCTTCGCCCAATGGGAATACAACATTCAGGCAAACAACACCGAAGGTTCTGACAATCAGTCCTGGACGCGTCTGGCCTTCGCGGGCGTGAAGGTGGGCGATTACGGCTCCTTCGATTACGGCCGCAACTATGGCGTCCTGTACGACGTTGAAGGCTGGACCGATATGCTGCCAGAATTTGGTGGCGACTCTTATACTTATGCCGATAACTTTATGACCGGTCGTGCAAACGGCGTGGCGACCTACCGTAACACCGACTTCTTTGGTCTGGTGCAGGGTCTGAACTTCGCGGTGCAGTATCAGGGTAATAATGAAGGCAGCAACTGTGACGAGTATGGCTGCTCTCAGGAAGGCACTAATAACCGTTCAGATAACAACATTCGTAATCAAAACGGTGATGGCTTCGGTATCTCCACCACCTATGACTTTGGCATGGGCTTCAGCGCGGGCGCGGCATATGCGTCATCTGACCGTACCAACGATCAGGTTAGTGCTGGCACTGGCGCAGCATCTCAGTATGCAGGTGGCGATAAGGCGGATGCATGGACTGCCGGCCTGAAATATGACGCTAACAATATTTACCTGGCGGCAATGTATTCCGAAACCCGCAATATGACCCCTTATGGTTCAACCGATAGCCAAGATGGCGGCGGTATTGCAAACAAAACCCAGAACTTCGAAGTCACCGCACAATATCAGTTCGATTTCGGTCTGCGTCCGGCCATTTCCTATTTACAGTCTAAAGGTAAAGACCTGGGCAATGGCCAGGACGATAAAGACCTGGTGAAATATGCTGACGTCGGTGCTACCTATTATTTCAACAAAAACATGTCCACCTATGTTGATTATAAAATCAACCTGCTGGATGAAGATGATTCATTCTACAAAAACAATGGCATCGGTACGGATGACATTGTAGCGTTAGGTCTGGTTTACCAGTTCTAATCCCGTTAGCCCGCAGCGATCTGCGGGCTAGTTTTCATCGCTGTTTCGTCTGTTCTTTACGGAAAGAGAGATAGCCAAATACCCCGCTGTCGCCATCCATAGGGTGATTTACTCCATCCATTACCGCCACTTCCGGGAAGTCGAATGGCGTGACATTTTCCAGACAGGCGACATTCACACCATATTCATTGGGATTGGAACGTCGTTGGTGGAACGTGTAAATACCGCAAATCGAACAGAAGAAATGGCGCGCCGTGCCGGTGTTGAAACGGTACTCTGTGAGCGTGTCCGCGCCCTGCGTCACCTTAATGCCCGTCAAAGGCGCTGAAACCACGACCGCCCCACGCATCCTGCAAAACGAGCAGCTACATCGACGTGCGGTATTCAGGCCGTCCGTCAGCTCAACCGTAAATTTCACCGCCCCACAATGACACTGTGCATGACGAATGTCAGCCATCGCTTATACCCCTTTTCTCACTAACTCAGCCGCTTTTAAAAAGACCTCATCTTCGACACCATCCCCCTTCTGCCTGCCGAGCCTTACCAGTTCATCGACAATACTTTCACGGTTGATGATCTTCTGGGATGAAACCAGCCCGATAACGGCGGCACCAATCGCCAGCCCAACTAATCCTGTCTGCTCGTCTTTATTTTTCATAGAAGCGCTCCCTTGTCCCCCTCAAAAGCGTAGCAGGAGAACTGTAAAACGCGCTGGTACGCGGGAATGAGATCCGTGCTTTATCTCACCCGTTCATCCGGCAAAAAAGGGATGGATTCTGAGCGGTTATCAGACGACGTTGATGAGGATAACGTGAATAGCGGTGCGCGTAGAGAGGCCGTAATGGGTGTTAAAACCGCCTTCGTAAAGGCGGTTGGTCATTACTCTGGATCTTTATCGCCTGATTCAGGCGCTGAGCCAGGATCATCTTTCGGTTTTCTTCCATCCTTTTCCGGGTTATCCGGGCTGGGATTATAATCAGGATGGTCACCATGAACGGGACGGTCAGTCATTTTCACCTCCGTTTTTTACTGCGTAAGCTGTAAGTGTAGACAACCCTTCAGTCTTAACCAAACTTCTCCTGTGGGGCTCATTTGTAAATCGTGCTGGCATTCGGCGCTGCAATCCGTACCATACACGACACACTTTCGCATGCTGGTTTTTACCGGTAGCCGCAAACCCGTCTTTTATCGCTAACCAGATGGGGCACGTAAATGCGCAGATGGTGTATGAAATCTATGCTACATGGATAGAAGAGATGAACACGAAGCTGACGCTTTGAAATCGTTTTCCTCACCCTGTGCCCCATTTGAGATCTGAGTAACGAATAGATGCAACAAAATCAAGAGATTAACAAGAAAGAACAGTACAACCTGAATAAGCTACGCTGATTTTGTTAACTCATTGATTGCTTTCGTTTTGTCAATTTATTCAATTAGTTAAAGCATAGCAGTTTCTCCCTAAAGCTACCCAGTAATACATTTTTAATGCCCTTTTTTTGCCCCTATTCCTCAGTTTTGCCCCTAAATTTGCCCCTAACTTTAGCCAGTGTGCCCTCCTTTTTCTCCCTGCCATATACTTTCAGTCTGACTGACTGGAGGTTTCTATGTGTGGACGTTTTGCACAAGCACAAACCCGTGAAGAATATCTGGCTTACCTGGCTCATGAAGCCGATCGCGACATCGCATACGACCCGGAACCCATTGGCCGGTACAACGTCGCGCCCGGTACCAAAGTTCTGTTGCTGAGCGAACGAGACGAACAGTTGCACCTCGATCCTGTCCTGTGGTCATATGCGCCCGGGTGGTGGGATAAGCCGCCACTGATTAACGCTCGCATCGAGACGGCGGCCACCAGCAGAATGTTTAAACCTCTCTGGCAGCATGGCCGGGCGATATGCTTCGCCGACGGATGGTTCGAATGGAAGAAGGAAGGCGACAAGAAACAGCCTTACTTCATTCACCGGGCAGATGGTCAGCCCATTTTCATGGCAGCGATCGGCAGTACGCCATTTGAGCGTGGTGATGAAGCAGAAGGTTTTCTGATTGTGACGTCTGCAGCTGACAAAGGACTGGTCGATATTCACGACCGACGGCCACTGGTTCTGTCACCGGAAGCAGCACGAGAATGGATGCGTCCTGGTGTAGGAGGGAACGAAGCTGAAGGATTAGTTGCCGACGGGACAGTGTCCGCCGACATGTTTATCTGGCACGCCGTTACGCGTGCCGTGGGGAATGTTAAGAACCAGGGGCCGGAACTAATCGAGGCAG
>NZ_JBMKJH010000007.1:0-302118 GCF_049237785.1 Enterobacter cloacae complex sp. SHL022
ATACGTCTTCGATTGGCAGCAGGAATGGCTTGTCAATCGCACGCTCTGGTTCTGGGATGTAAGAATCCAGGAAGCCAGCCAGTTCGATGATTTTCGCTTCCCACTCTGCATCGCCTTCCAGCGCTTTCAGCGCGGAACCACGAACGATTGGAGTGTCGTCGCCTGGGAAATCGTACTGAGACAGCAGTTCACGAACTTCCATCTCTACCAGTTCCAGCAGCTCTTCGTCATCAACCATGTCGCACTTGTTCAGGAACACGATGATGTAAGGAACGCCTACCTGACGACCCAGCAGGATGTGCTCACGAGTCTGAGGCATAGGGCCGTCAGTCGCAGCAACAACCAGGATCGCGCCGTCCATCTGCGCAGCACCGGTGATCATGTTTTTAACATAGTCGGCGTGGCCTGGGCAGTCTACGTGTGCGTAGTGGCGAGTCGGGGTGTCATACTCAACGTGAGAAGTGTTGATGGTGATACCACGAGCTTTTTCTTCTGGTGCGTTATCGATCTGGTCGAAAGCACGAGCAGCACCGCCGTAGGTTTTAGCCAGTACGGTAGTGATTGCAGCGGTCAGCGTTGTTTTACCATGGTCAACGTGGCCGATAGTACCGACGTTAACGTGCGGTTTTGTACGTTCAAACTTTTCTTTAGACATCGATTGTCCCTCTAAGACACGGATAAATCGGTGATATCACCACATCAACCAGGCGAAAATGCCTGAACTGTTGAATACATTTACATTGAAACAGAGAGAAAGGGAGGGAGAAGTGAAGTGGTGCTGATACCCAGAGTCGAACTGGGGACCTCACCCTTACCAAGGGTGCGCTCTACCAACTGAGCCATATCAGCACGTATTGGAGCGGGCAGCGGGAATCGAACCCGCATCATCAGCTTGGAAGGCTGAGGTAATAGCCATTATACGATGCCCGCATCCTGAAACTCGGCTACCCAGTTCTTTCTGTAACAAAAAAAGAGATTTCTCTCTTTTCTGTTCGAGCTGGTCAATTTTTCCAACCAGCTCCGGCGGCGTTGACGCTGCCAGAAAGTGGTGGTGGGGGAAGGATTCGAACCTTCGAAGTCTGTGACGGCAGATTTACAGTCTGCTCCCTTTGGCCGCTCGGGAACCCCACCGGACTTGATGGTGCCGACTACCGGAATCGAACTGGTGACCTACTGATTACAAGTCAGTTGCTCTACCTACTGAGCTAAGTCGGCATCAAGTAGCGCGCATTCTATGGAGACCTGCGCAGTCATGCAACTAAAAAATTGCATAAAACGTTCTTTCGCTCACATTTTATTCGAAACCAGGGCTAACCGCTGTAAATTCATCCGCTCACGGTTAAAAATTCAACATGAACGCCTGATTTCGGCACGCTATAGCCCCACGTGATACCTGCCCGGTTAAGCATCGCTTTCCCATATTTTTTCTTATTATTCCTCTCATCTGGTGTTAACCTCCTGCCCATTGTCCAAAATTAACTATGTGATGAGCCCGCACCCGCCGTTTCGTGATGGTTCACAGAAGCATGCTTATGAGCAAAAAAGAGCAAACGTTAATGACGCCCTATCTTCAGTTTAACCGTAGCCAGTGGGCAGCCCTGCGTGACTCCGTCCCTATGACACTGACGGAAGGTGAAATCGCACGGCTAAAAGGGATAAACGAAGATCTCTCCCTGGAAGAGGTGGCAGAAATCTATCTCCCCCTCTCTCGCTTGCTTAACTTCTATATCAGCTCCAATTTGCGTCGTCAGGCCGTCCTGGAACAGTTCCTCGGCACGAACGGTCAACGTATTCCTTATATCATCAGTATTGCGGGCAGCGTGGCAGTGGGTAAAAGTACCACCGCGCGCGTGCTTCAGGCGCTGCTGAGCCGCTGGCCGGAACACCGCAGCGTGGAGCTGATCACCACCGACGGCTTCCTGCATCCCAACGAGGTGTTGAAAGAACGCGGCCTGATGAAAAAGAAGGGCTTCCCGCTCTCTTATGATATGCACCGCCTGGTAAAGTTTGTTTCAGATCTAAAATCGGGCGTACCTCACGTTACCGCGCCGGTTTACTCACATCTGATCTACGACCGCATCCCGGATGGCGACAAAACGGTTGTGCAGCCCGACATCCTGATTCTGGAAGGCTTAAACGTCCTGCAAAGCGGGATGGATTACCCTCACGATCCGCATCATGTGTTTGTCTCTGACTTTGTCGATTTCTCAATCTATGTCGATGCGCCGGAAGATTTGCTGCAACGCTGGTATATCAACCGCTTCCTGAAGTTCCGCGAAGGGGCGTTCACCGACCCGGATTCCTACTTCCACAACTACGCCCAGCTCTCTGAAGAAGAGGCTATCAGCGTGGCGACCGGGCTGTGGAATGAGATCAACTACGTCAACCTCAAAGAGAACATCCTGCCGACGCGCGAACGCGCAAGCCTGATCCTCACCAAGAGTGAGAAACACGCCGTCGACCAGATTCGTTTACGGAAGTAGACCTCAGACGTAAAAAAACCGGCTTATCGCCGGTTTTTTTATTTATGCATGCGGCTTTTCGCCGTTTTCATCCTGATCGACCGCGAAGCAGGCCACCAGCTGTCCACCATAATCCTTTAGCTGTGGCTGCAACTGCGTACACGGACCGAAGCGGCGACGGCAGCGGGCGTTAAACGCACATCCCGGCGGCGGGTTAAGCGGGCTTGGCAACTCACCGGTCAGCTTAATGCGCTCACGGCGGTCATCCGGGTTCAGCCGCGGCGTCGCAGACAGCAGTGCCTGGGTATACGGATGACGCGGGTTAGTAAAGATCTGATCTTTCGTCCCCTTCTCCACGCAGCGTCCCAGATACATCACCATCACCTCATCGGCAATGTGCTCGACCACGGACAGGTCATGGGAGATGAAGACGTACGACAGTCCCAGATCCTGCTGTAAATCCATCATCAGGTTAAGCACCTGCGCGCGAACGGACACGTCAAGCGCTGAGACCGGCTCATCGGCAATCACCACGTCCGGGTCAAGCATCAGCCCACGAGCGATGGCAATACGCTGACGCTGACCACCAGAGAACATATGCGGGTAGCGATCGTAATGCTCGGTTTTAAGCCCCACCTTCGCCATCATCGCCAGCGCTTTTTCACGACGCTGCTCTTTGCTCAGATTGCTGTTAATCAGCAGCGGTTCTTCCAGAATCTGCCCCACTTTTTTACGCGGGTTTAAAGAACCGTACGGGTTCTGGAACACAATCTGGATTTTCTGGCGACGCAGCTTCTGCGCCTGCGGATCGTGCTTGAGCAGATCCTGGCCCTGATAGTAAAGCTCGCCGCCGGTTGGCGTTTCAATCATCGTCAGCAGACGGCCCAGCGTGGATTTCCCACAGCCCGACTCCCCGACGACCGCCAGCGTTTTACCGCGTTCAAGGCTGAAGGAGACGCCGTCCAGCGCTTTTACCAGGCGCTCGGGGGCAAAAATCCCCTTCTTCACCGGGTAATGTTTTTTCAGGTCGATAGCCTGCAACAGCGGCTGTTGCGTGGTGGCCTGGTGCGTACTCATAGTGTTGGCCTCCCGGCATCATCGAGTGGGTAGTGGCATTTTGACTGCCGACCATCGGCCAGCAGATTCAGCTCTGGCTCCTCGGCGCGGCATTTATCTGTCGCATACGGGCAGCGCGGATTCAGCAGGCAGCCCTGCGGACGGTCATATTTACCCGGAACCACACCCGGCAGTGACGCCAGACGCGCTTTGTCCTGGGCAAACTCCGGCAGCGCACGCAGCAACGCCTGCGTATACGGATGACGCGGCGCGCGGAAGATATCGTGCGAACTTCCGGTCTCCACCACCTGACCCGCGTACATCACGATGATTTTGTGTGCCGCTTCCGCCACCAGCGCCAGGTCGTGCGTAATCAGCACCAGCGCCATATTCTCTTTCTGCTGCAACTCCAGCAGCAGCTCGATGATTTGCGCCTGGATGGTCACGTCCAGCGCGGTAGTTGGTTCATCGGCAATCAGCAGTTTTGGTCGACAGGCAATCGCCATGGCGATCATCACGCGCTGACTCATGCCGCCGGAAAGCTGATGCGGGTAAACGTCCAGACGCGATGCTGGGTCAGGTATCCCCACCTGGTTCAGCAGATCGATAGCACGCTGGCGACGGGTTTTCTTATTCCCACCCTGATGCACCTTAATCGCTTCCATAATCTGGAAACCCACGGTGTAGCATGGGTTCAGGCTGGTCATGGGGTCCTGGAAGATCATCGCCACTTCCGCGCCCACCAGCTGGCGGCGCTGTTTTTCGGAAATACGCTTCAGATCCTGACCGTTGAACTCCAGATTTTCTGCCATCACGCGGCCGGGGTAGTCAATCAGCCCCATAATCGCCAGCGAACTCACTGACTTACCGGAGCCCGACTCTCCTACAATCCCGACCACTTCGCCCTGATTAACGCTGTAGCTGATACGGTCCACGGCGCGAAACGGTGTGCCTTCGTCGCCAAAGTGCACGGATAATTTATTTACATTTAATAACGCCATCTCGTGCCTCTTACTGCTTCAGTTTGGGATCAAGTGCATCACGCAGACCATCACCCATCAGGTTAAATGCCAGCACCGTCAGCAGAATCGCCAGACCCGGGAAGGTGACGACCCACCAGGCGCTTTGCGCGAACTGCAACACGTCGGAGAGCATGGTGCCCCACTCCGGTGTTGGCGGCTGCGCACCCATGCCAAGGAAGCCAAGAGCGGCCATATCAAGAATGGCGTTAGAGAAACCGAGCGACGCCTGAACAATCAGCGGCGCAAGGCAGTTTGGGAAGATATTGATAAACATCTGACGCATCGCACCGGCACCCGCCACGCGAGAGGCGGTAACGTAGTCGCGGTTCACTTCCACCAGCACCGCCGCACGGGTCAGACGCACATAGTGCGGTAGCGCAACAAACGTCAGCGCAAGCGCGGCGTTACCAATCGACGGACCGAAGATCGCCACCAGCACCAGCGCCAGCAGCAGGCTTGGTAATGCCAGCATAATGTCGACGACGCGCATGATGATGTTATCAACAATGCCGCCGAAGTAGCCTGCCACCAGGCCGAGTACGATCCCCATGATCAGCGACAGTACGACAACGAGGCAGCCAACCAGCAGCGACAGGCGTGCGCCGTACATCAGGCGCGAAAGCACATCGCGACCCACGTCGTCGGTGCCCAGCAGGTGCGCCAGGCTTCCGCCGTCCTGCCATGCAGGAGGTGCCAGCAGCGCATCGCGGAACTGATCAGCCGGGTTATACGGCGCAAGGACGTTCGCAAACACCGCAATCAGGATCATGATGGAAACATACACCAGCCCGACGACCGCGCCTTTGTTGCGCTTGAAGTAGTGCCAGAATTCCTGCATCGGCGTCATTGGCACCGGTGCGGTGACCACTTTATTTTGAGTAACTTGTGACATGATGGCCCCTTACTTCTTATGACGAATACGCGGGTTCACCACGCCGTACAGCAAATCGACCAGCAGGTTGACGAGAATAATCATCGTCGCGACCAGCAGTACACCGCCCTGCACAACCGGATAGTCACGGCGTTGCAGCGCATCAATCAGCCAGCGTCCAAGACCCGGCCAGGAGAAGATGGTTTCGGTCAGGATCGCCCCCGCCAGCAGCGTACCGACCTGCAAACCGATAACGGTTACCACCGGCAGCATAGCGTTTCGCAGGGCATGAATGATGATGACGCGCATACGGGTCAGGCCTTTAGCGCGGGCAGTACGAATATAATCCTCGCCCAGCACTTCCAGCATGGAGGAACGGGTCATACGCACGATCACCGCCAGAGGGATGGTGCCCAACACCATTGCAGGCAGGATCATGTGCGCAACCGCATCAATGAAGTTGCCCTCTTCGCCCCAGATCGCTGTATCAATCAGCATAAAGCCGGTTAACGGATTGGTGTCGTCAAGGAAAACCATATCGCTGACGCGTCCGGAGACCGGCGTCAGGTTCCACTGCACCGAGACCAGCATGATCAGCATCATGCCCCACCAGAAGATAGGCATGGAGTAGCCGGTCAGTGCCAGGCCAACAGCGGTGTGGTCAAAAATAGAGCCACGTTTAACGGCAGCCAGTACGCCAACGGGGATCCCTACCGCGGTCGCGAAGATCATGGCGCAGATACCGAGTTCCAGCGTCGCTTTAAAGCGAGGTACGAACTCGTCCCACACCGGAAGACGGCTTTTCAGTGAAATCCCTAAATCGCCGTGCAACACGCCCCAGATATAGTGGAGATACTGCTGCCACATCGGCTTATCAAGGCCGAGTTCAGCCAGCAGTTGCGCATGACGTTCAGGGGAGATACCACGCTCGCCCGCCATAATCATCACCGGATCACCCGGGATCATATGGACGAAGGCAAAAGTGAGAAGGGTGATACCGATAAACGTCGGGATAACCAGTCCCAGACGTCGGAGGATGAACTGCAACATAACCCGGATTCTCTCTGATGACGCACACTCAGTGGCGTGACGTCTGTATTGCTCACAAATGTAAATTCCCTCTCCCTGTGGGAGAGGGTTAGGGTGAGGGGGTGCATGCACGCCCCTCACCCCTGCCCTCTCCCACAGGGAGAGGGAGAACACCCTACTTATTATTCAACAGACACGTTTTCGAAGTGGTGTTTGCCCAGTGGATCGACCACGTAGCCCTTCACTTCTTTACGCACTGGCTCGTACACGGTGGAGTGAGCAACAATCAGCGCCGGAGCCTGATCGTGCATGACAACCTGCGCTTGCTTATACAGTTCGATACGTTTGTTGTGATCGTCGGTCGCACGCGCCGGCTGGATCAGATCTTCAAACGGCTTGTAGCACCAGCGAGAATAGTTAGAACCGTCTTTCGCTGCCGCACAGCTGAACAGGGTCGCGAAGAAGTTGTCCGGATCCCCGTTGTCACCGGTCCAGCCCATCATGACCGCCTGGTGTTCACCCGCTTTGGCGCGCTTCAGGTACTCGCCCCACTCGTAGGTCACAATCTTGGCCTGTACGCCAATCTTCGCCCAGTCAGCCTGAACCATTTCCGCCATACGGCGTGCGTTCGGGTTGTAAGGACGCTGTACCGGCATCGCCCACAGCTCAACGGTAAAGCCTTTGTCCTGGCCCGCTTCTTTCAGCAGCGCTTTCGCTTTCTCAGGATCGTAGGTGTAGTCCTTAATGTCGTCGTTATAGCCCCACATGGTTGGTGGGATCAGGTTCTTGGCCGCAACGCCTGCGCCCTGGTAAACGGCTTTGATGATCGCTTCTTTGTTCACCGCGTAGGTCAGCGCCTGACGCACTTTCACGTCATCGAACGGTTTCTTCTCGGTGTTGAAGGAGAGATAACCCACGTTCAGGCCCGCCTGCTCCAGCAGGTTGATATTTTTGTCCTGCTTCATGCGCGCGATGTCAGCCGGGTTTGGATACGGCATCACCTGACATTCGTTTTTCTGCAATTTTGCGTAACGCACGGATGCGTCAGGCGTGATGGAGAAGACCAGACGGTCGATCTGCGGCTTGGTGCCCCAGTAGCCCGGGAAGGCTTTATACAGAATACGGGAATCTTTCTGGTACTGAAGCAGCTGGAACGGGCCGGTACCGATTGGGTTCAGGTCCACTTTTTCCGGAGTGCCGGCTTTCAGCATGTTGTCAGCGTACTCTTTAGAGAGAATCGAGGCGAAGTCCATCGCCAGGTCAGCCAGGAATGGCGCTTCCGGACGCGTCAGCACAAACTGGACGGTTTTATCGTCCACTTTTTTCACTTCAGCGATCAGGTCTGGCAGACCCATCCCTTCGAAGTATTCATAGCTGCCGCCAGACACTTTATGGTACGGGTTCTGGGCATTTTTCTGACGGTCGAAGGAGAACACAACGTCGTCGGCGTTAAAGTCGCGCGTAGGTTTAAATTCTTTGCTGTCCTGCCACTTCACGCCCTGACGCAGGTGGAAGGTATAGGTTTTACCGTCTTCGCTGATATCCCACTTTTCAGCCAGGCCAGGAATCACTTCCGTGGTGCCGGTTTTAAATTCAACCAGACGGTTATAGATCGGTACAGAGCTTGCGTCGTAAGTCGTACCAGAGGTAAAGAGCTGTGGGTTAAAGCCTTCCGGAGAGCCTTCAGAACAGTAAACCAGGGTTTTTGCCTGTACGCTTGCTGCAACGGTCATGGCCACCAGGCTCAGACCAAGCTTCAGCATCCCTGACTTCTTCAAGGAAATACTCATTATTGTGCTCCAATGTGATGTTTTGCTTTGTTGTGTTACGCCGCCTGACCTTTATTTATTTTTTACCCGGTCCGGTCGGTGATGCCCGAAGGCGTTAAAAGGGATAGAGAATCCTTTCAGAAGAGCGTTTGAGTTGCAGCGCAGATCCTCCCTGAAATGCCCCTCGTGCCCTACAATCTGTCAACAGAATGTGAAAACGTCAATACAGGTGGCGGGGATTTACGTGGAGTGTGAGAAACCGCAAACAAAGATTAAAAAAACCCTGACCGTGAGTTTTCAGCAGAGAAATTTATGCTACTCGCCATGATGCAGCACAATTATCTTCATATTTCGCAACACTCAGTGATTAAGTTTTATTCAGAATGGGTAAATTTTCTTACAGGATGGTGATTATCTGAGCACTAAATACCGCGAACGTTAAAACGCACAGCGAAAAATGCTGAGGTTATCCATAAGCAACGCGAAAAAAGATCAAACTATATATAAAAAAATACAATGGATTATGTCACAAAACCGCAAGCAGGCAGGGGGAAGCAGGGCTAAGGGGTATTTTGAGGACTCGTGCGGGGTAACGCGTTAATGCAAAAAGGGCTAACCTTGCGGTTAGCCCTTTTTAGAATGTGGTCGGCGAGAGAGGATTCGAACCTCCGACCCACTGGTCCCAAACCAGTTGCGCTACCAAGCTGCGCTACTCGCCGAATGCGGAGCGCATCTTACTGCTGAGGTGCGCCCCCGTCAATCCCTTATTTTCAAAAAGCCATTCAACTGGCGATATTCTCGCCAGACCAGCTACTGCGCGGCTTTTGTGGTGTTATCAGGGAGTTTACACCAGTTGTTGTTTTCGTTAATCCCACCGTTCGGTGAGGTATAGCCGAGACAGCCCATAATGGTGTCGTACAGCTCAACGTGACGGCGCGGTACCTTGATCTCTGCCTGCTGTTTCAGATGGGCAAACATTTTGGCTTTGTCCGGATTTTCCAGGTACTTATCCGACATCCACATGATCATCGGCACGCGGAACTGCTCAGGCGGGGCCAGCTTACGCGGCGTACCGTGTAAATGCTCTTTCTCGTTGATGGACTCGCCGTGGTCGGCCGCGTAGATCACAATCGCTTTCTTATCGCGAAGCTGGTCGATCACCCGACTGAGGAAGGTATCCACATACAGAATCGAGTTATCATAGGCATTGATCAGCTCCTGCTTGCTACAGTTCTTGTTAATGCCGACGCACTCAGGCGTCCATTTGGCGAAATCGCGCGTGTAACGCTGATAGTAGCTGTAGTGTGACCCTTTGGTATGCAGAACAATAAGATGCTTACCCTGCGGATGGTTTTTCAGTGACTGTTCCATCTCAGAGAGCAGCAGCATGTCATCAACGTTCTTTCCGCGGTTACGCGGCTCGGCGCCAATCTGCTCGCGGTAGGCGATGTTATCCGCCATGGTGTTGGTGTAGAACCACATCTCACTTTGCATGGCGAACAGATCGGAGCTAAATCCAAGCTGCTTCAGAACAGCAAACACGTTTTGCTCTTTGAGAGTGCGCTGAGGATTATCACTCGCACCGCCCTCACGAACAAACATACAGCGCAACGAGAGCTTCGTGGCGGTATCGCAGGAGTAGCCGCGGTAAGCTACAAGATTCTTTTCCTGCGCCAGTTTCGGGGTGGTATCGCGGTCATAACCGAGGATACCCATATGATCCCAGCGCGTCGTTTCGCCGATAACGAAGACCACGTAAGTATCATCCAGCCCGTCAGCCGGAGCCTGGTAGGTGAACTTTTTGGTTGGGTTAATCAGCGATTTCACATCGCTGGATTCGTCCGCCTGAGCCCAGGCATAAAGACCTAACGCCGACAGCCAGTTAGACGGCAGATACGAGTTAGCCACCACGCCGCCGTAGCTTGGCATATCCACGCCTGTCGCTTTTTCGATCCTTTTTTGCTGTTTTTCCATCAGGCGAATAGGCGCCCACACCAGCAGACCCGCCAGAAGAACGACGGCGACGTTGCGGATGCGCTGTCCCCGGGTACGCAGCTGGCGTAACAGGGTGTAGCGGCAGGTGTTACTCCAGATAAAGAAGAGCGGGATCAGGCAGGTCAGAATCGTCCACAGGATGAACCCTTGACCCACCACCTCTTTCGAGAGGTCGATGTCCGTGGTCATCACCGAGGCCACAATACCGTAGCCAATGACCACATTCATGAATGTCATGTAATAGCTTGCGGCGGCGGAGATAATCACCACCAGCGAGGCCAGAACCTGCCATGTACGTCTGCCAAAAAGCGAGAGCAGACGTAGCAGGAAGAAGGTCGCCAGAATTGAGCCAAACACTTCAATCGCGGCAAAAATTCCATTTCTTACAGTGAGGTGTTCGAAATAACCTTCCACTCGTCTGAACAGCACCGCGCCATTCAGAAACAAACCGATATAGACAGCCAGCATCAGACACAATCTTTGCTGGGTAAGAGACCTAATATATTTCATGCAAACAACCCTGGGGGAAGGGGTATAAAGACCCGCCGAATCTCAGTGAGAAAGCTGACAGAGTAAGTAGATGCGAGAGAAACCGTTATCAGAAACGTCTACAAGCGCGATAAGTAGACCACAGCAGGAAAGAAAAGTGGCAGCAGAGAATGTGAATCGATGAAGATTTTTACAAAATAGCAAGTCCGGAAGCGATTTAGAAATAAATAAAAGAGGCCCTGCGGCCCCTTTTTATCGAATCATGCATGCGCTTCTTTATATACCTCGCGCTGCGGCTGACGAATCGTGGTGGACAGCGCCAGCGAAATAATCAGCAAGGCAAATATCACGCAGAATGTCACGTAGAAGCCACCAAACAGCGAGGCAATCAGTGAACCGCAAATACTGCCGATACCGAAGCCGAGATAAATCACGCCGTAGTTTTTCGCCAGGTTGTTCAGGCCGAAGAACTCGCTCACCAGCGACGGGAAGACGGTAATAGTGCCGCCAAAGTTAAAGGCTACGCAGGCTATCGCCGCAAAGAATGTCGCCTCGTTCAGCGGAGCGAACAGCAGTGCTGCCATACCCACCAGGGAGATCACCTGCCCCAGCGTAATCACGCGGATCCGGGCGATTTTGTCAGACAAGATACCCAGTACCAGACGACCCGAGAGGTTAGCGATAGAGATGACCGTTACGGCGTTCGCCGCCGTCGCCGCGTCCAGTTTTACCATTCCCTGCGCGATATCTGTCGCCACACCGATGACATACAGACCGCTCATGCAGGCCGTCAGGAACATCACCGCCAGCATCCAGTACTGCGGCTTACGCATGGACTGAGCGAGGGTGAAATCGTTCTCCACCACGCCGTTAACGGTTTTCACTTCCTGCTGCGGCGCATCTTTCATCAGCGTGGCGCCGAAGAGGATCATTACCAGCACAATCACGCCCCAGATCATAAAGGTTTTCTCAAGCCCAACCGAGGCCAGCAGATGCGCATCGATGAATTTGAAGCCGAGGCTGCCCAGGCCATATGAACCAATGGCAAATGCGGAGATAAGCCCTTTACGCTCCGGGAACCACTTCACGCAGTTAGACAGCGTCAGCAGATAACCTGCGCCGTCCGCCAGCCCCACCAGCACCCCGGCGCTCAGCCACAGCATCATCAGGTTGTTAGAATATGCCGTCAGGAAGAATCCCAAGCCCAGCAAGATCCCGGATGCCATGGTTACACGCTTCACGCCGAAACGTTCCTGAAGTTTGCCCGCCACGGAAGAGGAAATTGCTAACCCAAGACTCAGCAAGCCGAAGGAGAATGCCACCTGGCTTATCGGCGCGCCGAGCTTATCGGACAGGGCGCTGTTAAACAGGCTCCAGGTATAGACCGATCCCAGTGCGAACTGGGTAACGATGGTGCCGAATAGCGTCAGCCAACGCGTGCGGTTATAAGTTGATGTGTTCATGGCAGTGTCCTGCAAGATAAATTATGGAAATTCGCTGAGGACAACGATAAACAAAACCTTTATAGCGTTGGGGAAAAACGGAATGAAATGCAGGAGAGAAGGAATGAAATGCCTGGGATCTGGAATGAATGACCTTGCCGGGGAATGAAGCGCTGTTCTGTTAGTGGGCACTATCGCTCCAGACCCCGTCATAATTGTATTAAATATGTTATCGTATCGTTTAAAAAAATAACAACCCTTAAAATTTGGCGCTCAATCCCAGCGTATATAAATATTCTTCTTCAGTTTGCTGGTTATAGCTGATCTTCGCCCAGGGGTGTAAATCACCATACTGCGTATCAACACGCCAACCCAATGAGTTCACGCTGGCATGCCAGAGGGGATCGGTAAGCGACTGCGTGGTGGTTGTATCCTCAAACGCATTCACCGTTACAGGGGGAGCGCCATCAGTGCGCCACGCCATGACGGGCCCGGTGGTGAAATGTCCCGCCACGGGAAAATTCCAGCCAACGCTCAGAACGGTTTCCGCATCCGAACCGGAGGGATCGTTCAGGGTAAACCCCGTAGCATTCTGCGTGCGGTTAATACGCTCCGCGAGAATATCTTCATAACGAGGTTGGTGATCGGCGTCCCATGTATAACGTTCCGTCGTATTACTTTGTGCATCTGAAACGATATATTCCTGTTGCCACGCAAAAGCGGTGTGACAAAAAAGCAGGCAGACTGAAACACCCACCAGGCCAGAAGCAGCATGGCGACCACTGATTTTTTTTATCATCATCAAAGCGACTCCAGAAAGAGCCGAGTTCGGCGATATATGTCATTGTTCGAAGAGGTATTAGGGCGTATAGCCCTGTATTAACTATTGTCTCTTTAGCAGACACGTCAAGCCGGGCAGATTGAAATTTTTGCGTTTACCGTATCAGGAAGGGAGATGACCTATGCAACGTTGCGGCTGGGTAAGCCAGGATCAGCTTTATATCGATTATCACGACAAGGAATGGGGCGTACCGGAAACCGACGGTAAAAAACTATTTGAAATGATTTGCCTTGAAGGCCAGCAGGCCGGGCTGTCGTGGATCACCGTTCTGAAAAAGCGTGAGAACTATCGCAAAGCCTTCCACCAGTTCGATCCGGCTGCGGTTGCCGCCATGACCGACGACGACGTACAAAAGCTGGTTCTGGATACCGGTATCATCCGCCATCGCGGTAAAATTCAGGCCATTATTGGTAACGCGCGTGCTTATCTGGCGATGGAGCAAAATGGCGAACCCTTTTCAGCATTTGTCTGGTCGTTTGTGGATAACGAGCCGAAGGTGACGCAGGCCGCCACGCTTGCAGAGATCCCAACGTCGACCCCCGCCTCAGATGCCCTGTCGAAAGCGCTGAAAAAACGCGGCTTTAAGTTTGTGGGCACCACCATCTGTTACTCCTTTATGCAGGCCTGCGGGCTGGTCAATGACCACATTACGGGCTGCTTCTGCCATCCGGAGGGCCACCATGATCCGCAAATGGCAAAGTGAGAACACCGCGCCGCTTTTGAGTCTGTGGCTGGAGAGCACCACCGAGGCGCATCCGTTTATCGACGCAAGTTACTGGCAAGCGAATGAAGCGGTAGTGCGGGATGAATACCTTCCCGCCGCCGAGACCTGGGTCTGGGAAGAAAACGGTACCCTGTGCGGTTTTATCAGCGTCATGCAGTTCCAGTTCGTGGGGGCGCTGTTTGTCGCCCCGGCGTTCATCGGAAAGGGGATTGGGCGTGCGCTGCTGAACCACGTTCAGCAGCACTACCCGTATTTAACCCTGGAGGTGTACCAGAAAAACGTGCGGGCGGTGAATTTCTATCATGCTCAGGGTTTTCGCATCGAAGACAGCGCCTGGCAGGATGATACCCAACACCCGACGTGGATCATGAGCTGGCAGGCGGATCAAACGCCGTAAGGGTAAGCGCCGGCCCCTCATATTTCTCCACCCATGCCAGCGCCGTATTCCCCGCGCAGCCATTCCCCAGCTTCGAGCTGGGGAGATCTTTGGTCAGCACGTTTACGGCGCCGTTCTTACAAATACCGCCCTCGTCCAGCGCCAGATCCGGCCATGCGCCCTGATGAATGCAGAAAACGCCAGGGCGGATCCCGTCACTCACCACGGCGCCTGCCAGCACCTGCCCGCGCGCGTTCCAGACCCGAACGAGATCGCCGTCGTTAATCCCCCGCGCCTTTGCATCGTCGCTATTCAGCGCGATCGGCTCACGACCCGCCACCGCATACTGCTCGCGCAGAGCCGAATAGTTGAGCTGGCTGTGCAGACGATGGGCAGGATGGGCAGACAGCAGCTGAAGCTGCCCCGGCTGCGCATTGCCATGCCATTCGTCCGGCTCCAGCCACGCCGGATGCGGCGGACAGTCCGCGTAGCCAAAGCTGGCGATGCGTTCGCTGTAGATCACAATCTTCCCGCTTTCGGTTTTTAACGGGTGATTCTCCGGATCGCGACGGAAGTCAGCAAAGCGCACAAACCGCGCGTTCTGCTCGCTTTCTGGCATTTCGAAGAGTTGATTCGCCTCCCAGAACTCAGCAAATGGCGGCAGGGACACGCCCTGCGCAGCCCCGCGCTGGCTGGCAATCTGGTAAAATGTTTCCAGCCATTGCAGATCCGTTTTGCCCTCGGTGAAACGCTCCCGCCCGCCCGCTTCCCACATTTCACTCAGGTCGGCAAAGACGTCGAAATCATCCCGCGCTTCATCCCGGGGAGCCACGACGCGCTTCATCGGCACCATATGCTGGTTGCTGTAATCCCCCGTCATGGTGAGATCGTTACGCTCGAACGAGGTCGTGGCAGGCAAAACGATATCGGCATGTTTCGCTGACGCAGTCCAGAAGCACTCCGAGATCACCACCAGCTCCGGTTTCTGCCAGGCGCGGATTAGGCGGTTGGTATCCTGGTGATGGGTGAAGTTGGCCCCACCCGCCCACCAGATAAACTTAATATCCGGGAAATAGCGATCCTGACCGTTGTGCTGATAAAACCCGCCGGGGTTCTCCAGGGCTTCAACAATGCGTGCCACCGGAATTTTATCCACAGCGTCCACGCCACCCTGCACCGAGCCCTGCATGGACGCCAGCACCGCGGCTTTACGCGTCGGGTTGCCGCCGTTGGCAAAGTGATAGGAAAGGCCAAAACCGCCGCCGGGTGTGCCAATCTGCCCAAGCATCGCGGCGAGCGTCACCAGCATCCAGTGCTTTTGCTCGCCAAACTGCTGGCGCTGCATCCCCCAGCCGGACATGAGCATCGTGACATGGCTATGGAATAACGCCGCCAGTTCGCGGATTTTAACGGCATTAACGCCGCAAATCGCCGCGGCCCACTCTGCGGTTTTGGCAATACCGTCGCTTTGTCCCGTCAGATAGTCGGCAAATTTATCGAACCCCGTGGTACAACGCGCCAGAAATTCCGTGTCGTGCCAGCCGTTCTCCACCAGGGTGTGGGCGATGCCCAGCATCATCGCCACGTCGGTGCCCATATGCGGCGCGATCCACTCGGCGCTGTCGCCGAAGAAATCCAGGGTTTCAGAGCGCATCGGATCGATACAGATGATGCGCTTGCCGCTTTTGCGCAGCGCATCGAAGTAGGAAACGCCCTGCTCGTCGGACGCATTCCAGGCAATTTTCAGGGTATTGAGCGGGTTGGCGCTCCACAGCACCACCACCTCTGTATGCTCCAGCACCAGCGGCCAGCTGGTCTGCTGTTGATAAACCTCATTCCCGCCCACGACATACGGCATGATCGCCTGCGCCGCGCCGGTCGAGTAATCACCCAGATGGCCGGTATATCCTCCGGCCAGGCTCATATAGCGTTGCAGCAGGGTTGCAGCCTTATGCAGCACGCCGTTTGAGCGCCAGCCATAGGAGCCGGCAAAAATGGACGACGGGCCATAGCTGTCGCGGATGCGTTTATGCTGCGTATGGATCAGCGCCAGCGCATCGTCCCAGCTCACGCGCACGAACTCATCCTGCCCGCGAATACCCTGCGGTTTATCCGGTGACGCCAGAAAGCCTTTACGCACCATCGGCCAGCGGACGCGGGTCTTGCTGTGTACCTGATCGCGAACGACGGTCTGTAAAGAGTTGAGATGGCGCGAAGGCAAAGCCCCGCGAGACGACAGCACAGTGTCGCCATCGGTTTCGACCAGCATCGGCCCCCAGTGGGCGGCGGTCAGAATGGTTTTTGTTGAGGTGCTCAAAGCGTGCGCTCCTGGTTGCGTGCAGGTGTTTCGGCCTTTCATTGAGGCAATTTATCGTTTGTGACAAATTTCAGAGTTATACACTGAATTTTCTCCGTATCCGGACGTCATAATCCACTGCCACGTCCGTCGTGGCAAAGAATAAAAAGGATTAAGGAAATAAGATGAAAAAACGCGTACTCGTTATTGCCGCTCTGGTGAGCGGCGCACTGGCTGTTTCAGGCTGCACAACCAACCCTTACACCGGTGAACGCGAAGCGGGCAAATCCGGCATTGGCGCGGGTATTGGTTCCCTGGTAGGCGCTGGCGTTGGCGTACTCTCCTCCTCCAAGAAAGATCGCGGCAAAGGTGCGCTGATTGGCGCAGCGGCAGGCGCAGCCCTGGGCGGCGGCGTGGGTTATTACATGGACGTGCAGGAAGCAAAACTGCGTGACAAAATGAAAGGTACGGGCGTAAGCGTGACGCGCAGCGGTGACAACATCATCCTGAACATGCCAAACAACGTGACCTTTGACAGCAGCAGCGCGACGCTGAAACCCGCAGGCGCGAACACCCTGACCGGCGTGGCCGCAGTGCTGAAAGAGTACAATAAAACTGCCGTGAACGTGATTGGTTACACCGACAGCACCGGCAGCCAGGATCTGAACATGCGTCTGTCGCAGCAGCGCGCCGATTCCGTGGCCAGCTCGCTGATCACCCAGGGCGTAGAAGCGAACCGCATCCGCACCAGCGGCATGGGTCCGGCTAACCCGATCGCCAGCAACAGCACGGCGGAAGGCAAAGCGCAGAACCGCCGCGTTGAAATTACGTTGAGTCCTGTGCAGTAGGTAAAAGCAAAACGGCAACCCCGTTGCCGTTTTAGTATTTGCGCCCTCTCCTGTAGGAGAGGGTTGGGGTGAGGGCATCAGACCGCCACCCGGCAAATTGCTTGATTCGCCAGATTTTCCCGCTAAGGTATTCTCACTAAATTCAGGGAAATCAGCGATGATCAAACCAACCCGGGCCACCATCAGCGACGTGGCGAAAGCCGCCAAAACCGGTAAAACCAGCATTTCACGCTACCTCAACGGCGAGAAACACCTGCTGTCCGATGCGCTGCTGGCGCGAATCGAACAAGCCATTGCCGATCTCGACTACCGTCCCAGCCTGATGGCGCGCGGCCTCAAGCGGGGTCGCACCCGCCTGATTGGGCTTATCATCGCCGATATCACTAACCCCTACTCCGTTAACGTACTCAGCGGCATCGAAGCGGCGTGCCGGGAAAAAGGCTTTACCCCGCTGGTCTGTAACACCAATAACGAAGTTGATCAGGAGTTGCATTACCTCGATCTGCTGCGCAGCTATCAGGTGGAAGGGATCGTGGTCAATGCCGTCGGGATGCGCGAAGAGGGGCTAAATCGTCTGCAACAATCGTCTCTCCCGATGGTGCTTATTGACCGCAAAATCCCGGAATTTGCCTGCGATGTGGTCGGGCTGGATAACACCCAGGCGGCCACCACTGCCACCGAGCACCTGATTGAACAGGGTTTCGAAGCCATTCTGTTCCTGAGCGAACCGCTGGGTATGGTTAACACCCGCCGCGACCGCCTGGCTGCATTTCGCGCCACGCTGGCGCGTTATCCCGGTGTGATCGCCGAAAATGCTGAAATCCCCCTCCATGAAGCCGGACAGCTGGATAATACCCTGCGCCAGTTCCATACCCGCCATCGGGGAATGCGTAAGGCGGTGATCTCCGCTAACGGGGCGCTGACGCTTCAGGTTGCCCGCTCGCTTAAACGCATTGGCCTGCACTGGGGCAGCGACATCGGCTTGCTCGGCTTTGATGAACTGGAGTGGGCTGAACTTGCTGGCGTAGGCATTACCACCCTCAAACAACCCACCTGGCAGATCGGCTATGCCGCGGTTGAACAAGTGGTTCGCCGCATTGAAGGTACCCGCGACGCCGTACGCGAGCAGGTTTTTTCTGGCGAGCTGATCGTTCGCGGCTCTACTGCCCGTTAATTTCCCCTTCGTGACAGCGATCATAAATTCAGCATCCCGATCTTTTCTTTGGAACCGGTTCCATCTAGCGTAATACTATCGATTACGCTCTGGAGTCAGGAAATGAGCAGGAAAATTATGGTGGTCACCGCCGCGTATGGTGCGGATCAGGTGCGACAGGCAGGCGGTCAACGGGCAATGCTTCCCGTTATTGCCGGCGCAGGGGCTGATGGCGTTGAAATCCGCCGAGAGCTCTTCAGCCACGACGAGTTAATGGCCCTGCCTGCGCTGGGCGAGTCCATTGAACTGCTGGGTTTACTGGCATGCTACTCCGCCCCGGCCCCCCTGTTTATGCCCGATGGAACCCTCAACCCGGATCTTCCGCGCTACCTTAGCGAAGCCAGCGCACTGAACGCGCTGTGGCTTAAAGTCTCGCTGGGTCATTTCAGCGACAAACAACCGCTTGAAGCCCTGCGCGCACTGCTGGATGAAAGCGGCATGACACTGGTGGTGGAAAACGACCAGACCGACTGCGGGCAGCTCGCGCCGATGCAGCGCTTCAAAGCCGCCTGCCGGGTAATGGCGCTGCCGGTCACACTGACGTTCGATATGGGCAACTGGCTGTGGGTTGGCGACTCCCCGGAAGAGGCTGCACGACAGCTGGCTCCCGCCGTGAGCTATATTCATGTGAAGGCCGCAGTCCCGCATAAGGCGCAGTTCCGCGCCGTCGCGCCGGATCAGACCGATTCTCGCTGGCGGGATCTGCTTAATCAACTGCCTGCCGACGCGCCGCGCGGTATCGAATTTCCGCTCGAAGGGACGGATCTCACCGCCGTCACCCGCCATTACGTCAACCTGCTGCGCGAGGAGTAAACCATGCACAAGACGCTGGACGTTATCACTATCGGCGAGGCCATGGCGATGTTTGTCGCCACCGAAACGGGCGAGCTGAGCGCAGTGGAGCACTTTATCAAACGCGTGGCAGGCGCCGAATTGAATGTCGCTACCGGCCTTGCGCGGCTGGGGCTGAATGTCGGCTGGGTGAGCCGCGTGGGCAATGACAGCTTTGGCCATTTCGTTCTCGACTCGCTGAAAAAAGAGGGCATTGATGCCGCAGGCGTCACGCTCGATGGACGCTTCCCGACGGGCTTTCAGCTGAAATCTAAAGTTGAAAATGGAACCGATCCCATCGTGGAGTATTTCCGCAAAGGCTCAGCGGCAAGCCATCTCTCCGTGGATGATTATCACGCCGCGTATTTCTCCTCCGCGCGCCACCTGCACCTGAGCGGCGTGGCGGCGGCGCTCTCGGCCAGCTCGTACGATTTACTCGATCACGCGGCTTCGGCAATGAAAGCGCAGGGCAAAACCATCTCCTTTGATCCGAACCTGCGCCCGGTGCTGTGGAAAAGCGAAGCGGAGATGGCTGAGAAACTCAACCGACTGGCGTTTCAGGCGGACTGGGTTCTGCCGGGCATAAAAGAGGGAATGATCCTCACTGGCGAAAGCACGCCCGAAGGCATTGCTGATTTTTACCTCAACAGAGGGGTAAAAGCCGTGGTGCTGAAAACCGGTGCCGACGGCGCATGGTTTAAAACTGCCGACGGTGAGCAAGGCGCTGTCGCTGCGGTAAAAGTCGACAACGTGATCGATACCGTGGGCGCGGGCGATGGGTTTGCCGTCGGGGTCATCAGCGCCCTGCTGGAGGGCAAACCGCTGTCGCAGGCCGTGGCGCGAGGCAACAAAATTGGTTCGCTGGCGATTCAGGTGCAGGGCGACAGCGAAGGATTACCAACACGAGCAGAGCTCGGCGTCTAAATTCCCTCTCCCCGTGAGAGAGGACCAGGGTGAGGGCAGCAATCCGCACCAGATAATTAAGCCACCGTGTACCCTACAGACAACGGCGGCAACAACCTCAACAACAGAGGCAAGCCTATGAACAGTTCGACCAATGCAGTAAAACGCTGGTGGTACATCATGCCAATCGTGTTTATCACGTACAGCCTGGCGTACCTGGATCGTGCCAACTTCAGTTTCGCATCCGCCGCCGGGATCAACGAAGACCTCGGGATCACCAAAGGGGTCTCGTCCCTGCTGGGCGCCCTCTTCTTCCTGGGGTATTTCTTCTTCCAGATCCCCGGCGCGATTTACGCTGAACGCCGCAGCGTGCGAAAGCTCATTTTCATCTGCCTGATCTTATGGGGTGCCTGTGCGTCGCTTACTGGCGTGGTGAATAACATTCCTGCTCTGGCGGCTATTCGCTTTATTCTCGGCGTGGTTGAGGCGGCCGTCATGCCAGCAATGCTGATTTACATCAGCAACTGGTTCACAAAATCGGAGCGTTCACGTGCTAATACGTTCCTGATACTCGGTAACCCGGTCACCGTGCTGTGGATGTCGGTGGTTTCCGGCTATCTGATCCAGTCCTTCGGCTGGCGCGAGATGTTCATCATCGAAGGGGTTCCCGCGATTATCTGGGCCTTCTGCTGGTGGGTGTTGGTGAAAGATAAGCCAGCCCAGGCGAAATGGCTTTCTGAAGACGAAAAAGCCGCACTCCAGGCGCAGCTGGATAAAGAGCAGCAGGGGCTTAAAGCGGTGCGTAACTACGGCGAAGCCTTCCGCTCCCGGAACGTTATTCTGCTGTGTGCACAGTATTTTACCTGGAGTATTGGCGTGTACGGTTTTGTGCTGTGGCTGCCGTCGATTATCCGCAGCGGCGGTGAAAACCTTGGCATGGTGGAAGTGGGCTGGCTGTCATCGGTGCCTTACCTGGCTGCGACCATCGCGATGATTATCGTCTCTTGGGCATCGGACAAGCTGCAAAACCGTAAGCTGTTCGTCTGGCCACTGCTGCTGATCGCTGCTTTTGCCTTCATTGGCTCCTGGGCCGTAGGCGCGAACCACTTCTGGGTCTCGTACACTCTGCTGGTGATTGCGGGTGCGGCCATGTATGCCCCGTATGGTCCGTTCTTTGCCATCATCCCGGAAATGCTGCCGCGTAACGTCGCAGGGGGCGCGATGGCGTTGATCAACAGTATGGGTGCGCTGGGTTCGTTCTTTGGCTCGTGGTTTGTGGGCTATCTTAACGGTGCCACCGGCAGCCCGTCGGCCTCTTACATCTTTATGGGGGTGGCGCTTTTTGCCTCGGTATGGCTTACTCTGATTGTTAAGCCTGCTAATAATCAACAGCTACCCGTCGGCGCACGCCACGCCTGAATCCTTTTAAAATCAACGGAGATTAGCATGAAGCCGTCCGTCATTTTGTACAAAGCACTGCCTGAAGATCTGCAAAAACGCCTGGAGGAACACTTTACCGTTACCCGGGTAAAGAACCTCAGCCCGGAAACCGTGGCACAGCACGCCGACGCGTTTGCCAGCGCCGAGGGCCTGCTGGGTTCGAGCGAAAAGGTGGATGCAGCGCTGCTGGAGAAAATGCCGAAGCTTCGTGCTACCTCAACCGTTTCGGTGGGATACGACAATTTCGACGTGGATGCGCTAAACGCGCGCAACATCCTGCTGATGCACACGCCCCATGCCCTGACGGAAACCGTCGCCGACACGCTGATGGCGCTGGTGCTTAGCACCGCCCGTCGTGTAGTGGAAGTGGCCGAGCGCGTGAAAGCGGGCGAATGGACCAAAAGCATTGGCCCGGACTGGTTCGGCGTGGACGTTCATGGCAAAACGCTGGGGATTGTTGGGATGGGCCGTATCGGTCTGGCGCTGGCACAGCGCGCGCATTTTGGCTTCAACATGCCCATTCTGTATAACGCGCGCCGTCACCACAGTGAAGCTGAAGAACGTTTCAACGCCCTTTATTGCGAGCTTGATACGCTGTTGCGGGAAGCCGACTTTGTCTGCCTGATCCTGCCGCTGACGGATGAAACGCGTCATCTCATCGGCAAAGCGGCGTTTGAAAAGATGAAGAAATCGGCCATTTTCATCAACGCGGGTCGTGGTCCGGTGGTCGATGAGAAGGCGCTGATTGAGGCACTGCAAAACGGTGAGATCCACGCCGCTGGTCTGGACGTGTTTGAACAAGAGCCGCTGCCGGTGGATTCTCCGCTACTGACCATGCCGAACGTCGTCGCCCTGCCTCACATCGGCTCTGCAACTCATGAAACACGCTACAACATGGCGGCGACCGCCGTGGATAACCTGATTGCCGCGCTCGGCGGTAAAGTGGATAAGAACTGCGTTAACCCGCAGATACAACAGTAGAAACGAAAAAACCCGCCAGAAGGCGGGTTTTTGAATTTAGTGCTACTGGGCTGGAAGCTTACAGGCTTACAACGTTACCAGCTGCTGGGCCTTTAGCGCCGCTTTCGATGGTGAAGGAAACTTTCTGACCTTCATCCAGAGATTTGTAGCCATCGTTCTGGATAGCAGAGAAGTGTACGAACACGTCTTTAGAGCCATCGTCAGGAGTGATGAAGCCGAAACCTTTATCAGCGTTGAACCATTTTACCAGACCAGTCATTTTAGCAGACATAGAAATTACCTTATTAACAAATATATTGTGCCTTCCGGCTTGATGGATTGCGTTACAGATTTTTAAGCGATGAAGGAAGGGTCACTACGAAGGGTATCTATGGATAACAATCTGGACTGCTTTACTAAACTGCTTTAGGTCTGTGTAACAAACCGACGAACATAGTTATACCGATGTGGTAGATGAATGACAAGCGTTATTTTCATCAAGCATAAAAAAACCCCGCCGAAGCGGGGGTTTTTCTTATTCCGTAGCAGCGACCGCTGCGCTCCAGGCCTGGCTAAAGGCCTGATGCTGGGACGCGAGCGGACCGATCAGCGCGTTATACTGGCTCGCCTGCTGGGAGGTCGGGAACTGGATACCGTTAGAGACAAAGCTCACCTGCGTACCTTGTTCACTAATAAAGTCACCCACCTGGACCAACTGCTGAGTAAAGACCTGCGCCGCCGGGATCAGCGGTTGCAAAGCGTTTGACGGCTTGGTCACGACTTTCTCATACACCTGGTCATAGACCGGTTTAAGATCCTCGCCCTGCTTCAACGCGGAACGCGACGCATCAGCCTGCATTTTGGCATTTTGCAGCTGCTGGCTCAGTACCCCAAGCGCGCCATTTGACTGGCGTAGCGGTTCGCGCTGGGTCATATAATCCTGTGGAACACGGATGGCATTCACGCTATCCACTACCGGGCGAATACCGGAATCCATCGCCTGGCTTACCTGCTGAGAATAGCCATACAGAATGGCGTAATCCGACACGAATGGGCCAAACTGTTTTTTCTGATCCGCAGTCAGCGTTGGTAAACGCTCGCCGCTACGCATCACTGTATTCTGTAGAAAATCGATAAACGCTTTGCGCTGATCGCCTTCTTTATCGAAACACCCACTCAGGCTAACAACCATCAATAACGCCGCAATAGGCGCAAACCAGCGAGAGCAGGACTTTCCTGTCGCCATTTTATTACTCCTTTCACCCAAAAAGCGCACACCGGCACACGCGTGCCCAACGCTGACAAGGATAGTCCAGGTCAGCCTTGCAAGATAGAGTTTTCATGCAAAACGGGTATTCCCGTTTTTGTACTGACTATTTACAAAAAAATACCTGTGCATCCCTACATATGACTAATCAGGTAATTAGCATAACTATCCATATAGCTGAAACGTGTAAAGCGATCGTTATCGCACAATTAATCACAGCCGTGACGATCCTGTGTCTGGTTTAGGGACTATTCTTAACAGGCTCTCTGATGTTCATGATCCCGATGTGTGATTTATGAGGAGTTCTCAATGGAATTAAAAGATCCTGAGTTTGAGCTGCTGAGCAGCCTGGAACAGATTATTTTTAAAGATGTACCGCCGACGGTTACCCTGAATCAAAAGTCCAATCCTTTTAGTGAATTTGAGCGTTTACGCAAAGGATCGGGCCTGAAAACAGATGAATTCGCAAGAGCGATGGGTGTCAGCGTAGCAATGGTGCTGGAGTGGGAGTCAAAACGTGAAAAACCTACCCCAGCCGAGCTAAAGCTTATGCGCCTGATCCAGGCAAACCCTGACCTTCGCAAGCAGTTAGCCTGATAAAGTTTGTTTGCCCCCGCCCTTGCGGGGGCTTGTGTTTACAGGCTTTCACATCGCCATCCCGTCTCTTCCCACACCAGTTCATGCGTCAGCTTCAGCCCTGCCAGAAAAGCTTCATCGTGCGACACCACCAGCAGCGCGCCGGGGTAATCGGCTAAGGCCGCTTCAATGGCCTGAACAGAGGCCAGATCGAGGTGGTTGGTCGGCTCATCCAGAAGCAACAGCTGCGTTGCCGCTTCACGCCACAATACGCAGGCCAGCGCGGCCTTCAGGCGCTCGCCGCCACTCAGTTCGGCCAGTGGTAGTGTCACTTTCTCTGCGCCCAGCTGAAGCTGCGCTAAACGGGTACGCAGCGCCCCCTCTTCGAGCGGCGTATTGCCCAGGCTAAGGTGAGTCATCACCGACTGCGACAGATCCAGCCGGGAAAGATGCTGATCGAGATAAGCACACCTGACAGAGACCTTACAGATTCCCGTAACAGGGGCGGTTTCGCCCAACATCACTTTCAACAGCGTGGATTTTCCACAGCCGTTCGGCCCGCGTAGCGCCACGCGCATCGGGCCATCCATTCGCCAGTTTATCGGTGGGACAGGCACGTGCGGAAGCACCAGTTCTTCCAGCACCAGCACCTGTTTCCCTTCCGGGATTTCACTGCCCGGCAGGGTAAACATCACCGCATTATCCTCTTCAACCCGCTCGCGTGCCTGGTTGACCGCAGCGTTCAGAGCATGGTTTTGAACGCTATGCTGTTTTTTCCAGGAACCAATACGCTCTTTCGCCGCCCCTTTGTATTTGACCCGTTCAAACGAGGCGATGTTAAGGCTGTCGACCGTGCGAAGCGTTTTGGCTGAACGCCGCAGGCTGTCGTCATGCTCTTTATGCATACGGGCGCGGGTACGCTTGCGCTCGGTGGCAGCATGCTCCAGCGCGGCGCGGGCAGCCAGCTGTTCAGCATCACGCTGGGTTCGATAGTCAGCATAATTCCCACCGTAGCTGCGCAAGCCCAACGCGCTCAGTTCAAGGATTCGCGGTACCTGGGCCAGCAACTCACGGTCGTGAGAGGCCACCAGCACCCCGCCCTGATACCTGGAAAGCTGCTCGTAGAACCACTTGCGGCCTTGCCTGTCGAGGTGGTTGGTCGGTTCGTCCAGCAGCAGGTAGTCAGCATCCGCGGTGAATGCGCTGCACAGCAAGGCACGAATGCGCTCGCCGCCGCTCAACTCTGCCGCGCGTTTACTCGGGTCAAAAGGGGGAAGTTTTGCAGCGATAAAAGCCTGGCTCAGCCGTTCAGCCAGATCCCAGTAACCGTCGAGCGTGTCGAGATCGTCGGGTTCATAATGACCGCTGTCGATGCGCGTGCGCGCCGCAAAGATCGCGTCGTAACCAAGCAGTTCGGCAAGCGTGGTATCCGCAGAAATATTCTGCTGCTGCGCCATGTAGACGTGTGTACCAAAGCGCTCAATATGACCGCTGGCGGGTTCATCAACCCCTGCCAGCATACGCAGCAGCCGTGTTTTACCGCTGCCGTTGCGGCCAACCAGCGCGCACACTGACGCATCCAGAGAAAGATTCAGTGGACCAAAAAGGATATCGCCCGTCGCAAACTGACAGGTGACCTGATGCAAAATAAAAGAGGGGGACTGCGCAAAATGAGCCATAAGCACTCCTGAATGAAATCAAAACATCCCCTGCCGACGCGATGCGTTGAGCAAGGATCGAAATTCATCAGTCGTGTTTGTTCATTTTTGGGGGGCGCTCCTGAGGGCGAAATTTAACGGGAACAAGAATAACGGCAATGCGCCGCCCATTTCAAGGTTAAATTTTCACCAGGCTATTGCCCGAGCATAAAAAACCCGCCGAAGCGGGTCTCTCAATCAGATAAACGCAAACGCATCGCCAAACAGACGATCTTCCCGCGCGTCACGCTCGTTGCAGAACAGGTCGCGGGCAATTTTTGCCATTTCAAAGCGACCGGCAATGTAGATATCGTGCCCGGCCAGCGTCCCGTGATCCTGCAATACCGCAGTCAGCACCGTACCGCTGCGCCCGCGCCAGCCCTCTTCCGGCTGCTCGACAACCGGCTCAATGCGCAGGTTTGGATGATTTACGCTCAGCGCCTCCAGCTCAGACAGATCGTAAAGGTGCTTCTCTTCACGGCCGCCCCAGTAGATGGTGATATCGCGATTTGGATTACGCGCCAGCGCCGTCAGCAGAATAGAGCGGACATAGGAGAAGCCCGTGCCACCGGCAATCAGGATCAGCGGACGGTCTTCGTCTTCACGCAGCCAGGCCTCGCCATGAGGAATATCAACCACGATTTCACGCTCTTTCAGGATGCGGTCCATCACGGCCATCGCGTACAGGTTAAGCTCAGACGCACCAATATGCAGCTCAATAAATTCCTTCTCTGCTGGCGTTGAGGCCATAGAGAAAGGACGCTTATCACGCTCGTCCATCACGACCATCAGGTACTGACCGGCACGGAATGAGAATGCCGCTTCAGGAACCAAACGGACGCGATATACGGTGTCGGTAATAGCATCTACCGACGTCACTTTACAGCTTAAGGTTGTCATTCGCTCTCTCTGTCGGGAAGTCTATAGGGCTAAACGGTCTTATTCTGCCTTACCGTTATTCATTATGGCCAGCTCGTCCCAGATCGCGTCAATTCGCGCGGTCACGGCAGGATCTTTTTCGATCGGGCGACCCCATTCACGGTCGGTTTCGCCAGGCCATTTGTTCGTGGCATCCAGTCCCATTTTTGAGCCAAGTCCGGAAACCGGCGAGGCAAAATCCAGGTAATCAATCGGCGTGTTTTCCACTAACACCGTATCACGCGCTGGATCCATTCGCGTGGTGATGGCCCAGATAACGTCATTCCAGTCGCGGGCATTGACGTCATCATCGCAGACAATCACAAACTTGGTATACATAAACTGGCGCAGGAAAGACCATACGCCCATCATCACGCGCTTAGCGTGACCGGCATACTGCTTCTTCATCGTCACCACCGCCAGGCGATACGAACACCCTTCCGGCGGCAGATAAAAATCAACAATTTCCGGGAACTGCTTTTGCAGGATCGGCACGAACACTTCGTTCAGCGCCACCCCCAGTACCGCCGGTTCATCCGGTGGGCGGCCAGTGTAAGTTGAATGATAAATGGCATCTTCACGCTGGGTAATGTGCGTGACGGTGAACACCGGAAAGTTATCCACTTCGTTGTAATAGCCGGTGTGGTCGCCGTACGGCCCTTCGGGTGCCAGCTCGCCCTGTTCAATGTAACCTTCCAGCACAATCTCTGCGCTGGCCGGTACTTCCAGGTCATTGGAGATGCACTTCACCACTTCGGTTTTGGTGCCGCGCAGCAGTCCTGCAAAGGCATATTCAGACAGCGTATCAGGAACAGGCGTCACCGCGCCCAGGATGGTTGCCGGATCGGCACCCAGCGCGACGGAAACCGGGAAGCGTTCGCCCGGATGGGCCGCGCACCACTCCTGGAAATCCAGCGCCCCGCCGCGATGGGACAACCAGCGCATGATGAGCTTGTTTTTGCCAATCAGCTGCTGGCGGTAAATGCCGAGGTTTTGACGCTCTTTATGCGGCCCACGCGTCACGGTGAGGCCCCAGGTGATCAGCGGTGCGGCATCTTCAGGCCAGCACTGCATGATGGGAATTTTGGTCAGATCCACCGCATCGCCTTCCAGCACTTTTTGCTGGCACGGCGCACCGCGCAGGCGTTTGGTGGGCATGTTCAGCACCTGCTTAAACTGCGGCAGCTTGTCGAACAGGTCGCGGAACCCTTTTGGCGGCTCCGGCTCTTTCAGAAAGGCCAGCAGTTTGCCCACTTCACGTAACGCCGTGACATCTTCCTGCCCCATCCCCAGCGCCACGCGGCGAGGTGTGCCAAACAGGTTGCACAGCACCGGCATGGTGTAGCCTTTTGGGTTTTCAAACAGCAACGCCGGGCCGCCCGCGCGCAAGGTGCGGTCAGCGATTTCTGTCATTTCCAGATACGGATCAACAGGAAGCGTAATGCGTTTGAGTTCGCCCTGCTTTTCCAGCAGCGCCAGGAAGTCGCGTAGATCGTGGTATTTCATGCAGTTAATCATGGCCTCTCTGTAAGCGCTTCATTATACGGCGTAAGACCGCGTGATGCTGTAATTTTGTTAAATTAGCGTGAACTTCCACGACTTACTCTCTTTTTCGCCATTATAATCACCTTAGCGATCCCGCCAGGGTTTTGGTATGCTTGCGCCCCGAACAATGGGAAGAGTGATTATGCAGGCCTGGTATTTACTGTATTGCAAACGCGGGCAACTTCAGCGCGCGCAGGAACATCTTGAACGTCAGTCTGTGAACTGCCTGACACCCGTGATCACGCTTGAAAAAATGCAGCGTGGAAGACGCACGACCGTCAGTGAGCCTCTGTTCCCGAATTACCTGTTCGTCGAATTCGACCCCGAAGTGATCCACACCACGACGATCAGTGCCACACGCGGCGTCAGCCATTTTGTGCGTTTTGGCGCCCATCCGGCAAGAGTACCGTCATCGGTTATTCATCAGCTTTCTGTCTACCAGCAGCCTGAAGATATTACCGATCCGGAAACCCCTTATGCTGGCGACAGCGTGGTGATCACCGAAGGCGCCTTTGAAGGCTTACAGGCCATCTTCGCTGAGCCGGACGGTGAAGCGCGCTCCATGCTGCTGCTCAACCTGCTGAACAAAGAGGTGTTGCAGAGCGTGAAAAACACCGATTTCCGCAAAGTTTAGAACTGCACGCCGAACAGACGACGCACGTTATCATCGGTTTGTGCTGCCAGCCACTGCGCATCTTCTCCCCGCCAGTGCGCCACTCGCTCAGCAATATGCCCCAGGTAGGCCGGTTCATTACGTCGTGATGGCGGTTTGGGCTGCATATCTCGGGGCAACAGATACGGCGCATCCGTTTCCAGCAGCAAACGATCGGCCGGGATAACGGGTAACAGCTCACGCAGTTCCAGCCCACGACGCTCATCGCAGACCCAGCCCGTGATACCCAAATAAAGCCCGCGGTTCAGGCAATCCAGCGCTTCCTGACGGGAGCCCGTAAAGCAGTGCAACACCGCGCCCGGCAGTTTCTCCAGCCAGGGTTCCAGCAGCGCCATAAAACGTTCATGCGCATCGCGACAGTGCATAAACACCGGCATCTCCAGCTCTGCTGCCAGCGCGAGCTGGGCGGTAAATGCCTTCTCCTGCTCTTCAGGCGTCGAGAAGTTACGGTTGAAATCAAGCCCGCATTCGCCAATGGCAACCACTTCTGGCGTTTGTGCCAGACGATGAAGCGCCTCAGCGCTTTCATGCGTCCACTGGCTGCTGTCATGAGGATGCACGCCTGCGGTGGACCAGCAGTGTTGATAGCGTTGCGCCATCTGCCGTGTCTGCTCACTCTCATGCAGATTCGTTCCCGTCAGTAACAGCCCGCTCACGCCGGCGGTAAAGGCGCGCGCAACCACCTCATCGTGGTCTTTCGCAAACTGGGCGCTGGTCAGATTAAGCCCGATATCAAACATACGTATCCCCATATGACAACCGCCCTGACGGGCGGTTGGTTTTATTCTTTTGTGGTCTCTTCAGACGGCTCGTCTTCTTCGTCCCGGGTACGTCCCTTTCCGACGTAGAAACGAGCGAAGAATACGCCGACTTCAAACAGGCAGTACATCGGTATCGCCAGTAAGGTTTGCGAGAAGACGTCCGGTGGCGTTAACAGCATACCTACAACAAATGCCCCCACAAGGATGTACGGGCGCTTCTTACGCAGATCGTCAGGCGTGGTCACCCCTACCCAGCAGAGCAGGACAATCGCTACGGGCACCTCGAAGGCGACACCAAAGGCCATAAACAGCGCCATGACGAAGCTGAGGTAGCTGGCGATGTCCGTCGAAACCTGTACCCCTTCCGGCGCGGTATGCGTCAGGAAGCCGAAGGCCAGCGGGAAGACAACGAAGTAGGCGAACGCCATGCCGATGTAAAACAGCAGCGAACTGGACACCAGCAGCGGAATAACCAGCTTGCGTTCATGCCTGTACAGCGCGGGCGCCACAAATGCCCAGACCTGATACAAAATGACCGGCGCAGAGGCAATCAACGATACCCAGAAGGTCAGCTTGATGGGGGTAAAGAACGGTGAAGCAACGTCCGTTGCAATCATCGTCGCGCCCAGCGGCATCTGTTTAATCAGCGGTGCGGAAACCACCTGATAGATATCGTTGGCAAAATAGACCAGACATAAAAAAATGAGGAAAACCGCAATAATGCAGTTTAACAGGCGCTTACGCAGCTCAATGAGGTGCGCAATCAGCGGTTGAGTATCATCTACTGCCATGTTTACGCTTTATCACTCGACGAGGGGGATGATTCGGAAACAGGCGCGGCGGGTTTTACCTCAGCCGTTTTGACCACGGGCTCTTCCGGCGGCACCTGCTTTTTCACTTCGGGCTCCTGCGGCGATTGCTCTGGCGAAGCGGCCTGATGCTCCGCGCTGGAAGGCGTCACACCCTCGCGCTGCTCTTCGCTGCCCTTCACCACCGGATTATGGATGGTGTTTGCTTCATCGCTCGCCTTCTCAGGATCGTTAATGCTGTATGAGCGCTTCATGGATTCAGCCGCTTCGCGTAACTCATCCATTGATGCTTTCAGCTCCGGCGTCAGGTTATCCATGCTCGCCTTTTCAACCTTTTTCAGGCTGTCCTGAAATTCCTGAAGCTTCAGCTCCTGCGCCAGCTCGTTCTGCACGGTAGTTGCCAGCGAGCGAAGTGCCCGCACCCAGCCCACGACGGTTTTCACCGCAACGGGTAAACGCTGCGGCCCCAACACAATCAGACCAATCACAAAGACCAGCAGTAACTCACCAAAACCAATGTCGAACACGAATTACACCTGCTCTTTATCGTGACGTTTAGCCTCTTCCTTTTTGGCTTCGTCCTGCTTATCGGCGATGGATTTAGCGGTAAAATCAGCATCCTGACTGGTTTTTTCCTGCTTATTCTCATCATCGCTCATGGCTTTCTTGAAGCCTTTGATTGACGCGCCCAGGTCGGAACCAATCGATCCGAGTTTTTTCGTGCCAAACAGCAGCACAACGATGACGGCAATGATCACTAACTGCCAGATACTGATACCACCCATGCGTGTTCCCCAGTGATAGATGATTAATTAGTCAGATCGCATTATACGTATGCAATCTCTCGATAGCGACGCTAATTCAGCGCGTTTTTCGCCAGCCAGCAAGCCAGACAACCACACCGGCAGCCATAATCCAGGCTGGCATCATTTCCCAGTCCGGACGATTGATCAACAGCAACGTGCCGCTTATCAGCAGCGTCGCGCCAATTCCGAAGAGATAGCGGGACTGCCCCTGACGCACGCGACTGGATTGAAGCTCGTGCGCGATTTTATCCATGCTGTGCTGAAGGTTCTTGCTCTGACGCAAACTGTCGTAAACCAGTTCAGGAATTTCAGGCATTTTTTCAATCCAGAACGGGCCTTTCTCTTTAAGCGAGCGAACCAGGGCTGGAATACCGACCTGATCCTTAATCCAGGATTCGAGGAACGGTTTCGCAGTTTTCCACAAGTCTAACTGAGGATAGAGCTGGCGGCCTACGCCCTCAACGTAAAGTAATGTTTTCTGAAGTAAAACTAATTGTGGCTGCACTTCCATATTGAAACGGCGTGCGGTGTTGAACAGGTTGAGCAGGACGTGTCCGAAAGAGATCTCCGAGAGCGGCTTTTCAAAAATCGGCTCACAGACGGTGCGGATCGCAAATTCAAACTCTTCCACGTTGGTATCTGGCGGAACCCAGCCTGAATCCACGTGCAGCTCGGCCACCTTACGGTAGTCGCGATTGAAGAAAGCGATAAAGTTCTCGGCGAGATAACGCTTATCCTCTTTATTCAGCGAGCCGACAATACCGCAGTCGATGCCGATGTATTTAGGATCTTCCGGGTGCTCATAGCTGACAAAAATGTTGCCCGGATGCATGTCAGCATGGAAGAAGCTGTCGCGGAAAACCTGAGTAAAGAAGACCTGCACGCCACGTTCGGCCAGCAACTTCATGTTGGTGCCCTGTTTTTCCAGCGCCGTCACGTCCGAGACCGGAATACCGTAGATACGTTCCATCACCATCATGTTCTGACTGCAATAGTCAGAATAGACTTCAGGAACATACAGCATCGGGCTGTCTTCAAAGTTTCGACGCAGCTGAATGGCGTTCGCCGATTCACGCAGCAGGTTAAGCTCATCAATCAGCGTTTTTTCGTATTCCCGTACCACTTCCAGCGGACGCAGACGGCGGCCATCCGGCAACAGACGCGGCACCCAGCGAGCCAGGCGATAAATCAGCTTCATGTCTGCTTTGATAACCGGCAGGATATCCGGACGAATCACTTTAATGACCACCTCTTTGCCATTTTCCTTCAGGCGCGCAGTATGAACCTGCGCAATAGAGGCAGAGGCCAGAGGCTGAATATCGAAATCATCAAACCAGGTCTCGATGGGGATATTGCCCATCGCTTCTTCGATTTGTTTCTTCGCTCTCTCTCCGTCAAACGGAGCGACGCGATCCTGCAATAGTGCGAGCTGATCGGCAATCTGCGGTGGAAAAAGGTCGCGACGTGTTGAGAGCATCTGCCCAAACTTGATCCAGACCGGTCCCAGCTCCTGCAACGCAAGACGCAGGCGTGCGCCCAGCTCCTGATCCTTATGGCGATTCGGCATCCAGAACAGCGTGCGACGCCAAAGCCGAAGCGGCAGAGTGATACGCATTCTGGGGATAAGCTCGTCGAGCCCGTAGCTCAAAAAGGTGCGAACGATAAAATAGAGGCGCCGAATTTCACCAGGCGTCATTTGCCCTCCAGTTTTTCCAGCCGTTTGGTTAACGCATCAACTGCGCGCTCAACTGCCGCGGTCTCTTCTGCAAACCAGGCGACTTCTAAAGGCCCCGGCGCCATACGCCACTCTTCGGTCAGCACCTCGGCAGCATAGCGCTGTTGACGGAGCAGACCTTTACGCAGGAAAGCGGAACCCGTGCGCAGCGTTTTGCTTATCCCTTCAGCCGCGATGTCGCCGATATAAGGCGCCAGCAGTTCCGCCGGGTCGAATTCAGCCTGATCGCTGAGTGCAACGAAGTTCTGTACCACCTGAATATCGCCTTCGACCTCCAGCTCACCGCTGCGAATAAGCGCCGTCATCTGCTGACGGTCACGCAGTTTTGGTAAGACGCTCATGTGCGTAATTACCGAGCAATCAGCTTCGCCTTCCCACTCCCCCAGAACGTCAAGCTGACGTTCGCTGAAGACCAGCACAAGCGGCGTCGAGAACTCCTTTAACACGATGCGCAGCACCTTTCCGTTAAGCCGCTGACGTGCGGTTTTCAGCGCCGGAGCGCGATACAGAAAGGCATTCAGTACATTCTCGATGCCTGCGGTGACTAAGGGTTTAATGGGCACGGGAAACCTCCACTCAGAACTTGTAACCACGATGCAGCGCGACGACACCCGCCGTCATATTGAAGTATTCCACGTTTTCAAACTCGGCATCCTGCATCATCGCTTTCAGCGTGTCCTGATCCGGGTGCATTCGGATGGATTCGGCCAGATAACGGTAACTTTCTGCATCGTTTGCCACCAGCTCGCCGATGCGCGGCAAAACGTGGAAGGAATAGGCATCGTAAGCTTTGCTCAGCGGGTCGATAATCGGTTTAGAAAACTCGAGAACCAGCAGTCGGCCGCCCGGCTTCAGCACGCGGTACATGGAGCGCAGCGCTTTATCTTTATCGGTCACGTTACGCAGACCGAAAGAGATGGTGATGCAGTCGAACGTATTATCCGGGAACGGCAGCGCTTCGGCGTTGGCCTGAACATATTCAACGTTGCCTACCACGCCGATGTTACGCAGCTTTTCGCGTCCCATTTTCAGCATGGAGTCGTTGATATCCGCCAGCACCACGCGGCCGGTTTCGCCAACCAGACGGGAGAATTTAGCGGTCAGATCCCCTGTGCCTCCGGCTAAATCCAGCACCGTTTGTCCACGGCGCACGCCGCTGCAATCAATAGTGAAGCGCTTCCACAAGCGATGAATGCCGAATGACATCAAATCATTCATCACATCGTACTTCGCCGCCACGGAATGAAATACGTGGGCCACCATGTCAGCTTTCTGCGCTTTGGCGACAGTCTGAAAGCCAAAGTGCGTTGTGTCTTGTGAATCGTCAACCATCTCAGAGCCTGCTAATCAGTCAAATGTTCGTGAAGTGTAACAGATTGGGCGCATTTGCCCTACGTTTCAACCACCGTGAAAGAAACGTGCCGGCTGCGCTTCGGGGGATAAACTCGCCGCTAAACCGTTGTCTTCATTGCGGCTATTTTGCTCACCGTCGCCTTCACGCAGACGAAACTCTTCGTCCTGAGCGGTAGCCTGCTCCACCAGTTCCGGATTAATCTCGCGTTTAACTTCCACCCCCAGGCTGCGAAACGCCTCCGCCTGCGCCAGCAAATTGCCACGCCCGGAGGAGAGTTTTTTCATCGCCTGGCGGTAGTTATCCTGCGCGCGATCCAGGCTTTGCCCCACCGAGGACATATCGTCCACAAACAGCCGCATTTTGTCGTACAGCTTGCTGGCGCGATCGGCAATCTGCTGCGCGTTACGGCTTTGGTGCTCATAGCGCCACAGGTTGGCAATGGTACGTAACGCCACCAGTAGCGTGGTGGGGCTGACCAGCATAATGTTATTTTTCAGCGCTTCGGTGATCAGTTCGGGCTGTCTGTCGAGCGCCAGCAGGAAGGCTGGCTCAACCGGAATGAACATCAGCACATAATCCAGCGATCGCAGCCCCGGCAACTGCTGATAATCTTTTCTGCCCAGCAGACGGATATGGTTACGCACGGAGGCGATGTGCTCCTGCAACGCTGTTTCGCGGGTGTAGTCATCTTCCGCGTTGAAGTAGCGCTCATAGGCCACCAGCGACATTTTGGCGTCGATAACCACATCTTTGCCCTGTGGCAGACGAACAATGACATCCGGCTGCATCCGCGAGCGCGCATCGTTTTCAATGCTGACCTGCGTTTCGTATTCGTATCCTTCGCGCAGGCCAGAGGCCTCCAGCACGCGCGTCATGACCACTTCGCCCCAGTTTCCCTGCGCTTTGTTATCACCTTTCAGTGCGCGCGTCAGGTTAACCGCCTCCTGCGCCATCTGCGCATTCAGCTGCTGGAGATTACGAATTTCATGCGCCAGCGTGTGGCGCTCGCGGGCCTCCTGACCAAAGCTGTCCTGTACCTGACGTCGAAAGCCGTCCAACTGCTCACGCAGGGGCGTCAGCAGGCTGTTCAGGCTCTGACGGTTCTGCTCATCCACGCGGCGATTGCTGTGCTCAAAAATGCGGTTCGCGAGGTTCTCAAACTGCTCGCTAAGACGCTGCTCGCTGTTGATCATCTGACGGATTTTGTCTTCGGCGTGCAGTTGGGTGGACTCAAGACGGGTGGTCACTTCACGGAGATCGGCCTCCAGCGAGGTATTGATATCACGCAGATTGCGCAGTTCGTTATTGAGCAGTTCGCACTCGTCGCGCCAGTGGTCACTCAGCGCAAGCTGTTGTTTCGTTGCGCTGAGTTCGGCGACGATCTCTTCGCGCTCTGCCAGCTGTTCGGCTTTCTGCTGCGCATGCTGGTAGCCGGAAATGAGCCAGCCAATCCCCACGCTCACCAGCGCAACTACCGCATAAACCAGGATTGAGATATCCACAATGCCCCCTGCATCCACGTCTAACCCGCACAAAATAGAATTGTGCTGTATGAACGTCCAGTTTGAAAGGGTTTTCCTGCGAGGCGTTACGCAAAAAGAAAAGGCCGAGCATGTCGGCCTTTTAGCACTGAAGAGAGAATTAGATCAGGCGGCGCGCCGCTTCAACCACGATTTTCACCGCATGGCTTTCAGTCTGCTTCATGGTTTCAGCGTTCGGGATCTCCTGTTGGGTACGGTTGACGATAACGCCCGCCACCATACCGGCACGCAGACCCTGGCTCGCGCACATGGTCAGCAGCGTCGCAGATTCCATTTCGTAGTTCATGACGCCCATCGACTGCCACTCTTCCATGGAGCCTTTGAAACGGCTCACCACGCGACCAGAGAAGGTGTCGTAACGCTCCTGGCCCGGGTAGAAGGTATCGGAAGAGGCAGTTACGCCCACGTGGGTGGTGGCGCCCACGGATTTCGCGGCTTCAACCAGCGCGGTGGTGCATTCGAAATCAGCCACTGCCGGGAATTCCATCGGTGCAAAGTGCAGGCTTGCCCCGTCCAGACGCACGGATGCGGTGGTAACCAGCACGTCGCCCACGTTGATGTGCGGCTGAATGGCGCCTGTGGTGCCGATGCGCAGGAAAGTACGAATGCCCAGCTGCGCCAGCTCTTCAACGGCGATAGAGGTAGACGGGCCACCAATACCGGTAGAGCACACGATCACCGCTTTACCGTCCAGCTCTGCGCGCCAGGTGGTGAATTCGCGATGCGCTGCCAGCTTAACCGGCTTATCCATCAGCGCGGCGATCTTTTCCACACGCTCTGGATCGCCAGGGACGATAGCAAGCGTAGCCCCTTGTAAATCGTTTTTAGTGAGGCCGAGATGAAAAACATCAGACTTAGACATAGGTGACTCCTCTGTGGGTCGGTTTGTCAGAAGAAGTAAAACGGTACTTTACAGAAGCAATGTGCATTATTTCGTGACACACCTCACCATGAATGAAAATGATTGCAGTTAATTTCCATAAAATAGTGATTCACATCACATTAACAAGTTATATCGCCGGGTGCTGCACAAAAGATAGACGCTATAAGGCACTGTGGGTTGTTAACCTGGTGTCTATATTTATCTTTGCGCTAATCCATTCATTGGTACGGAGAATGCCATGACTGAAAAAACCGGTTTTGCACCTGCTGCGGCCCCGCACGCTTCAACCATCGTCTCAACCCCTGAAGAAGCCATTACCGCAGGCGAGACCTCCATTCCCTCCCAGGGAGAGAACATGCCAGCGTACCACGCGCGGCCAAAATCTGCCGATGGCCCGCTGCCCATCGTGATCGTGGTGCAGGAAATATTTGGCGTTCATGAACATATTCGCGACCTCTGCCGCCGTCTGGCGCTGGAAGGTTACCTGGCCGTTGCGCCGGAACTCTATTTCCGTCAGGGCGATCCGAATGATTACAGCGACATCCCGACGCTGTTCAGCAACCTGGTCAGCAAAGTGCCGGACGCGCAGGTACTGGCCGATCTCGACCACGTTGCCAGCTGGGCGGCGCGCAACGGTGGCGACCCGCACCGTCTGATGGTGACCGGCTTCTGCTGGGGTGGACGCATTAGCTGGCTGTATGCCGCGCACAATCCGCAGTTGAAAGCGGCCGTGGCCTGGTACGGCAAACTGGTGGGCGAAAAGACGCTGAACTCGCCGAAACATCCGGTTGATATCGCCACCGATTTAAATGCCCCGGTGCTAGGGCTGTATGGCGGTCAGGATACCGGCATTCCGCTTGATACCGTCGAGACCATGCGCCACGCGCTGCGGGCGGCAAACGCGAAGGCCGAAATCGTGGTGTACCCGGATGCGGGACACGCGTTTAATGCCGATTATCGTCCGAGCTATCACGCGGAATCCGCGAAAGATGGCTGGCAGAGAATGCTGGCGTGGTTCAGCCAGTACGGCGGGAAGAAAGCGTAATACCAAAAGCCCGGTGGCGGCTACGCCAACCGGGCAATCCAGCACCACTACGCCTGACGCAAATTCTGTGCCGCCTGCACCATGTTCGCCAGCGCCGCGCGGGTTTCAGGCCAGCCGCGAGTTTTCAGGCCGCAGTCCGGGTTTACCCACAGACGTTCCGCCGGGATGCGCTGGGCCGCTTTTTGCAGCAGCGATTCAATCCACTCCACGCTTGGCACGTTAGGGGAGTGAATGTCATACACGCCCGGCCCGATTTCGTTCGGGTAGTCGAACTCTTCGAACGACTCCAGCAGCTCCATGTCTGAACGCGAGGTCTCGATGGTGATCACATCGGCGTCGAGCGCGGCAATGGAGTCCATGATGTCGTTAAATTCGCAGTAACACATGTGGGTGTGGATCTGCGTGTCGTCCTTCGCGACGGCCGCGTTGAGGCGGAAAGCCTCCACGCCCCACTGTAAGTAAGCATCCCAGTCGCTGCGACGCAGCGGCAACCCTTCACGCAGCGCCGGTTCGTCGATCTGAATGATGCCAATCCCCGCCGCTTCCAGATCCGCCACTTCATCACGCAGCGCCAGGGCGATCTGTTTGGCGATGGTTTCCCGGGATACATCTTCACGCGGGAACGACCAGCAGAGAATGGTCACCGGCCCCGTCAGCATGCCTTTTACCGGTTTGTCGGTCAGAGACTGGGCATACTTCGCCCACTCCACGGTGATCGCTTCCGGGCGGCTGACGTCGCCGATCACCACCGGCGGCTTCACGCAGCGGGAGCCGTAGCTTTGCACCCAGCCGTTCTGGGTAAAGACAAAGCCGTCCAGGTGTTCACCGAAGTATTCCACCATATCGTTACGCTCGGCCTCGCCGTGCACCAGCACGTCCAGACCCAGACGTTCCTGCTCGACGATCGCCTGTTTGATGTGTTCCGCAATGCCGGTGCGGTAGTGATTCGCATCCAGATTGCCCTTTTTGAAGTCCAGGCGCAGGCCGCGGATCTCGGTAGTCTGCGGGAAGGAGCCGATGGTTGTGGTCGGCCACGCGGGCAGGTTAAAGCGCGCACGCTGGGCTTCGGCGCGCACTTCATACGGGCTCTGGCGCTGGCTGTCCCGGGCAGTGATGGCCGCCAGACGTTTTTCCACCGCCGGGTTATGCACGCGCGTCGAGTGACGGCGCGCCTGGATCGGAGCGCTCCAGTGGGTAATCGCAGCCGTGTCGCCGCTGTTCAACGCGTCGCGCAGTAGAGCCAGCTCCTCACACTTTTGCAGGGCAAAGGCAAACCAGCTTTTCACCTCAGCGTCGAGTCGGGTCTCTACGCTCAGGTCGATCGGGCTGTGCAGCAAGGAACAGGAAGAGGCTATCCACAATTCACGTTTACCGACAATGTCCTTAATTTGTGCATATTTCTCGGTGAGATCGGCACGCCAGACGTTACGACCATTCACCAGACCGGCAGAGAGCAGCCACTCCGCAGGTAGACGCTTGTGCAACTCTGCCACATCGTCTTTGCCGTGAACGAGATCAACATGCAGACCCTGAACCGGCAGCGCAGTAATGGTGTCGAGGTTAGGCGTTACGCCCTCGAAATAGGTAGTCAGCAGCAGCTTCACCTGGCCCGTGAGCGCGTCATACGCCGGTTTGAAGGCATCCAGCCACGCCTGCGGCAGCTCAAGCACCAGCGCCGGTTCATCGATTTGCACCCACTGAATACCGCGCTTACCCAGCTCAATCAGCACCTGCTTATAAACCTGCAGAATATCGTTCAGCAGGCTGAGGCGGTCGAACTGCTCACCTTTCACTTTGCCCAGCCACAGGTAGGTGACCGGCCCCAGCAGCACGGGTTTCACCTGGTGACCCAGCGCCAGCGCTTCGTCCACTTCATCCAGAAGCTGGGTCCAGGTCAGTTTGAACTGCTGGCCCTTAACGAACTCCGGCACCATATAGTGATAGTTAGTGTTAAACCACTTGGTCATTTCCGCCGCTGCCGCTGGCTCACCCGTTGGCGCGCGGCCACGGCCGATGCGGAACAGGGTATCGATATCCACCGATCCATCGTTGTTCTGATGACGAGCCGGCACGTTGCCAAGCAGCAGGCTGGTGGTCAGAACATGGTCGTACCAGGCGAAATCGCCCACCGGCAGCAGGTCTACGCCCGCCTGTTTTTGCTGATCCCAGTGACGCGCGCGCAGCTCGCGTCCCACCGCCAGCAGTTCTTCGCGGGTGGCGTTACCCGCCCAGTAGCTTTCTTGCGCTTTTTTCAGCTCGCGACGCAGACCAACGCGAGGGAAACCGAGAGTGTGAGTGCGGATTGTCATGGCATACCCCTTGTAGAAATTCGTTATTTAGACGTCCAGATGTTTACACTTCTATAATTGGCAGGTACTGTATATTCCTCAAGCGCAAAATGTTCAAGCCGAAGTGAAGGACTTTCATGATCGAGATTAAACACCTGAAAACGCTACAAGCGTTGCGGAACTGCGGTTCTCTTGCGGCGGCAGCGGCCACGCTGCACCAGACTCAGTCTGCCCTTTCTCACCAGTTCAGCGATCTGGAACAACGCCTCGGCTTTCGTCTTTTTGTGCGTAAGAGCCAGCCTTTGCGCTTTACGCCGCAGGGCGAAATTTTGCTTCAGCTGGCGAACCAGGTGCTGCCGCAGATTGCCAGCGCGTTGCAGTCCTGCAACGAGCCGCAGCAGACCACCCTGCGCATCGCCATTGAGTGTCACAGCTGTATTCAGTGGCTGACCCCCGCGCTTGAGAACTTCCGCCAGAAGTGGCCGCAGGTGGAGATGGACTTCAAATCCGGCGTCACGTTTGATCCGCAGCCGTCGCTTCAGCAGGGTGAGCTGGATCTGGTGATGACCTCAGATATTCTGCCACGCAGCGGTCTGCACTATTCGCCAATGTTTGATTTTGAGGTGCGTCTGGTGCTGGCCCCGGACCATCCGCTGGCCGCCAAAACGCGTATCACGCCGGAAGATCTGGCAACGGAGACGCTGCTGATTTACCCGGTACAGCGCAGTCGTCTGGATATCTGGCGCCATTTCCTGCAACCCGCGGGCATCAGCCCACAGCTGAAAAGCGTGGATAACACGCTGCTGTTAATTCAGATGGTGGCGGCCAGAATGGGGATTGCGGCGCTGCCGCACTGGGTGGTCGAGACGGTTGAACGCCAGGGTCTGGTGGTTACCAAAACCCTGGGTGAAGGACTGTGGAGCCGGCTGTACGCCGCCGTGCGCGATGGCGAGCAACGTCAGCCAATTACGGAAGCGTTTATTCGCTCAGCGCGGAACCACGCGTGCGACCATCTTCCGTTTGTGCGGAGCGCGGAGCGACCCAGCGGCGATGTACCCACAGCGAAGCCAGGATCACCGTTCCCCCAATAAGGAAACTCGGCCAGTGCGGCTGCTCCTGCCAGATGGCGAGGTTCACCAGTAGCCCCGCCGGCACGTGCACGTTGTTCATGATCCCCAGCGTTCCGGCGTCTACCTGCGTAGCGCCGTAGTTCCACATAAAATAGCCCAGCCCCGACGCCACCACGCCCAGCCAGACCAGAACGCTCCACTGCACGGAGGTTGTCGGCAGCTTTTGCGGATTGCCGAGCATAAACCATGCCGCAATCGCGACAATCGCCGCGCCCATATAGAACCACGCAAACGCGTTATGCTGCGGCATCGGGCGGGTCTCCATCAGGCGTTTGTAACCCACCATCCCGATGGCAAAGCTGATATTAGCGAGCTGGACGAACATCAGCCCGGTCCAGAAGTGATCGCTTACCTTGTCATAGCGAATAATCGCCGCGCCAATGACTGCCAGCGCAGCGCTCAGCAGATATCCCCAGCGCAGGCGGCGCCTGCTGAGCAGGTCATAAATCAGCGTGATGTAGAGCGGCGTCAGCACGGTGAAGAGCAGAAATTCCGAGACGGACAGGTAAACGTAGGCCCGGAAGCTGAACAGGTACATGATGCCGAGCTGCATCGCGCCTACCAGCATGTACAGCAGAATAGTTTTTAGCGATTGCCCGCGGGTACGCAGGAACGGCAGGAACACCAGCGCCGCCAGCCCCACGCGCATCAGCACCGAAAAGTAGCTGTCGACCGATCCGGCAAGGTATTCGCCAATCAGACTAAAGGAGAAGGCCCACAGGATAGTCGTGATAATGAGTAGCGCCACAATGCTTGTCTCTCAGAAAGAAGGAGAGGCATTGTAGCGAACTCTTTAGTTGACATCTGAACAATAAACAATCAAATGAAGATTATTCAAGGAACAGTTTGCGCAAATACTTAGGTACCGCGTTGTCTGCGTTCGTGCCAATCACTTCCAGCTCCGGGTGCAGATCTTTCAGGCGCTGATGCGCGTTCTGCATGATGCAGCCTTTACCCGCCATGGAGAGCATCTCGGCATCGTTCATGCCATCGCCAAAGGCGATACAGTCTTTCAGATCAAAGCCCAGACGCTTCGCGACCGCTTCCAGCGCGTGACCTTTGGACACCCCGCCCGCCATCACTTCCAGACAGGTCAGCGTGGAGAAGCTCACGTTCACGCGGTCGCCCCAGCGGGCGTTGATCGCCTGCTCCAGCGGAAGCAGCGCTTCGTGACTTTCGCAGGTAAAGAACACCTTGCTGATCCCTTCAGGATCCAGCAAACCCGGCTCATACAGGGAGTAGTTGAAGACGGCTTCCTTGAAGAAACGCATTTCGTCCGGGCGATGACGGTTCATAAACCACTCGTCGTCGCGGTAAACGTTAGTCACGATATCCGGGTTGTTATGCACAATGCCGAACAAATCAGTGGCGATGTCACGATCGAGATTATGGGTAAAAATCAGGTTGCCGTCCGTGTCATGTACGCGCGCACCGTTAGAGGTGATCATGTACGACTTGATCTCCAGGTTATCGCGGATCTGCCCCACGTCCACGTGGTGGCGACCGGTGGCGAACACGAAGTTCACGCCACGGGCAGTCAGGAGTTTTAGGGTCTCTTTCGCATAAGGCGACAGGGTGTGGTCGGGGGAAAGCAGCGTGCCATCTAAATCAGATGCAACAACCTGGTACATAGGGATTTCAACCTCTGGTGGAAAACAATAATCAGTTATGCCTGTTGAAAAATTCAACAATGGCGTTGAGCGCGACTGAGCGCATAGCGTCCTTTTCAAAAAGGATCTCATGGTACGCACCGTTGATGACCAGCGGTTTACCCCCTTCACAGGGATGGCCCGCAGCGGCGCGAAGTTCACAATAGCGGTCATGCATGCGGTTATCCACCACACGCTCTTCTTCCGCCTGGATCAGGAGCGTCGGCGTGTCATCATCGCCTACGCCTGCCAGCACCTGTTCACCGGCATGAATACCTTCCCGCACCCAGTGCCAGGTGGGGCCGCCGACCCGCAGACGCGGTTCATCGGCATAAAAACGCAGGTTGCGCCGATAACGCTGCCGGCTGTGGGTTAACACGTTGATGGCAAACGGTAACGCCCGCCAGCGTCCTGTTCCGATGGCATAGCCTTCTCGAATGCGCTGATGGCCCTCAGCCCAGTCGAGAAGATGGCGCACCATCCAGTCAGGAAAACGTATCACAATGCCGTACATCGGCGCGGTCAGCGCAATGGCGTCGCACTGGTGCTTATGGCGCTGCAAAAACAACGTCGAGATCGCGCCCCCCATGGAGTGGGCAAGAATATAACGCTTGCGCCACGGTCCGGGCTGCACTTCCTGCTGCCAGAACGCGGCCAGATCGTCGACGTAATCGCTGAAGTTATCCACGTGGCCGCGATGGGTATCCGGTAACATCCGGCCGGAAAGCCCCTGCCCGCGATGGTCGATAATTAACACATCAAAGCCCAGATGGAACAGGTCATACGCCAGCTCGGCATATTTGATATAGCTTTCGATGCGCCCGGGGCAGACCACAATCACCCGGTCATTTTTTTCATCACGGAAACGAACGAAGCGTACCGGGATTTCCCCGACGCCCATAAACTCATCTTCCTCACGCTGGCGCCAGAAATCGGTCAGCGGCCCCATGGAGAAAGCAGCAAATGCGTTTTCTCGTGTTTCCCAGTCCTTTTTCTGCTGAAACATTGGGTTTCCACCCCCCGTAATTCAGGGAATATCGTTTTTTTCGTCACCGGTCACAAAATGACTCAACAATAGCGTATTGTGGCATAAAAACAGACGATCCGGGAGTTTCAAATGACCTTCGAGTGGTGGTTCGCCTACCTGCTGACATCCATCATCCTCAGCCTTTCACCTGGCTCGGGCGCAATCAACACCATGACCACCTCCATTAATCACGGCTATCGCGGCGCGGTGGCGTCAATCGCCGGTTTACAGACCGGGCTTGGCATTCATATTGTGCTGGTGGGGATTGGTCTGGGCACGCTGTTCTCCCGTTCGGTGCTGGCCTTCGAGGTGCTGAAATGGGCTGGCGCAGCGTATCTTATCTGGCTGGGTATTCAGCAGTGGCGCGCCGCAGGCTCGATTGATCTGCATACGCTCTCCCGGACGCAAACACGCGGCCACCTGTTTAAACGCGCGGTGTTCGTTAACCTGACCAACCCGAAAAGCATCGTGTTCCTCGCCGCCCTGTTCCCGCAGTTTATCGTGCCGCATCAGCCACAGGTGATGCAGTACGTGGTGCTGGGCGCAACCACCATTATTGTCGATATCATTGTGATGATTGGTTACGCGACGCTGGCGCAGCGAATTGCGGCGTGGATCAAAGGGCCTAAGCAGATGAAGGCCCTGAACAAAGTTTTTGGTTCGCTGTTTATGCTGGTTGGCGCGCTGCTTGCGTCAGCGCGTCATGCTTAGCGAGAAATGATGAGATGAATGCCGAAGCCGGCGAACAACGCGCCGGCGAAGCCGTCGATCCACTTCGCGATGCGCTGGTAGCCGCGACGCATCGCCGGTAAGGCAAACAGGCTTGCCACAACGGTAAACCAGGCGAACGTTTCCACAACGATCAGCAGGAAGATCCCCCAGCGCGCGCCCGCGCCGACGTTATCCCCCACAAACAGCGAGAATACCGAGCCGAAGTAAATAATTGCTTTCGGGTTCGCCAGGTTGGTCAGCAGCCCTTTCACAAAGCTACGGCCGCCCGTTGCCAGCTCAACCTTTGGCTCTTCCGGCTTGCTCTCTTCTTTCTTCAGCGCTCCGCGCAGCATCTGGTAGCCCATCCAGCACAGGTACAGACCGCCGCCAACCATAATGATGTTATGCAGCCACGCCATTTTCGCCAGGATCAGGTTCAGACCGAGCAGCGCAACCGCCGCCCAGACCATGACGCCCATGGTAATACCGAGCACACCCATCATCGCCTCTTTGCGGGAGCGGCTGACGGCCGTTTGCGACACGAAGAAAAAATCAGGGCCTGGGCTCATCAGCGCAACGATGTGCACTAACGCCACGGTGAGAAATAGCATTAACATAATTAGCTCGCGGGGAAATAATACAGTGAGTCACCATCCTGGCACTTTTTCGCCCGGCTGACTACTCCTCATCATCACCATCAGCGTGGGAACGGATGAGCGCCATAAACTCTTTACCGAAGCGCTCCAGCTTGCGCGTGCCGACGCCGTTGACGCTGAGCATCTCGCTGGCGCTGAGCGGCATTTGCTCGGCCATCTCGATCAGCGTCGCGTCGTTGAACACTACGTATGGCGGGATGTTCTCTTCATCGGCAATAGCTTTACGCAGCTTACGCAGCTTGGCGAACAGCTTGCGGTCGTAGTTACCGCCGTAGGATTTTTGCATCACGCGCGGCTTCAGGGCGACGACGCGCGGAACGGCGAGCTTCAGTTCAACCTCGCCACGCAGGACAGGTCGCGCCGCTTCGGTCAGCTGAAGCGCAGAATGCTGGGCAATATTTTGCGTGGCAAAGCCGAGGTGGATCAACTGGCGGATAATACTCACCCAGTGCTCATGGCTCTGGTCTTTCCCGATGCCGTAAACCGGCAGCTTGTCGTGACCCATATCGCGGATACGCTGGTTGTTAGCCCCGCGCAGCACTTCAACGACGTAGCCCATCCCAAAGCGCTGGTTCACGCGTCCGATAGTCGAGAGCGCTTTGCGCGCGTCCATCAGGCCATCGTACTGCTTCGGCGGGTCGAGGCAGATATCGCAGTTGCCGCACGGCGCCTGACGCCCTTCACCAAAGTAGTTGAGTAACACCAGACGGCGGCAGGTTTGCGCTTCGGCGAAGGCCCCCATCGCGTTAAGCTTGTGGCGTTCGATATCCTGCAACTGCCCCTGCGGTTTCTCTTCCAGACAGCGGCGCAGCCACGCCATATCCGCCGGGTCGTAAAACAGCATCGCTTCCGCAGGCAGACCATCACGCCCGGCGCGGCCGGTTTCCTGATAGTAGGATTCGATATTGCGCGGAATGTCGAAATGCACCACAAAGCGCACGTTGGGCTTGTTGATCCCCATCCCGAACGCCACCGTTGCGACCACGATTTGCAGGTCGTCGCGCTGGAATTTTTCCTGCACATCGGCGCGGATGTGGTTCTCTAACCCGGCATGGTATGCCGCCGCGCTAAAGCCGCGATTTTGCAGACGCGCAGCGGTGTCTTCCACCTTTGCGCGGCTGTTGCAGTAGATGATGCCGGACTTGCCGCGCTGCTCCTGCACGTAGCGCAGGAGCTGATCCAGCGGCTTGAACTTTTCCATCAGCATATAGCGGATGTTCGGGCGGTCGAAGCTGCTGACCTGAATATACGGGTCGTTCAGTCCCAGCAGGCGAACGATGTCCTGACGCGTGGTGTCGTCCGCCGTGGCGGTAAGCGCCATAAACGGCAGCTCGGGGAAGCGCTGACGAAGCTGGCCGAGGGCGGCGTATTCCGGGCGGAAATCGTGCCCCCACTGGGAGATACAGTGCGCTTCATCCACCGCCAGCAGCACCGGGTTCCAGTGCGCCAGGTGGTCGAGGAAGTTGTCCAGCATCAGGCGCTCTGGCGCGATATACAGCAGGCGAACCTGTCCGGTGCGGCACCCGGCCATCACCTCTTGCTGCTGCTCGCGAGTTTGCGTTGAGTTAAGACAGGCCGCCGCCACGCCGTTGGCGAGCAGCTGGTCGACCTGGTCTTTCATCAGGGAAATAAGGGGTGATACCACAACCGTCAGGCCATTAAGCACCAGCGCGGGCACCTGATAGCAGAGCGATTTACCGCCGCCGGTCGGCATGACCACCAGGCAATCGCGGCCTTCCAGCACGGTTTCAATGATGGTTTCCTGGCCAGGACGGAACTGCTGGTAGCCAAAGGTTTCATGCAAAACCTGTTTAGCCAGCGATTCCTGATTCAATACTTCCGCCTGCGCCACGTTAACCCCATATGCCAGAAATGAAACAGGCGCTATTTTCAGCGCCTGAGAGAGAAACTTCAACGTTTAACGCAAAAACATTCGAGCAGCTTAGAAAATATCGTTCAGCATGACGCCCACACCGACGCGGGTCTGGTTGAAGTTGTAGTCGATCAGCGATTCGCCGTAGCCGCTATACACCTGGGTATAGAGACGCACGTGTTTCGTTACCGGGTAGCTCAGGCCCAGCTCTGCACCGCCGTAGCCGGTATTCCAGTTGTACTGGCCTTTGGCGCTCAGCACCGCGTCACCCAGCTGATAGCCCACCTTAAGCTGATAGTATCCCATGTATTTGGTGATATCCGGGTTGTCATCGGTGCTGCCTACTACGTACCACGGCTTCACTTCCACCATGAAATTGCCGTTCTGCGCCATCAGACGCGTATAGATGCGGTTCCAGCTGCGTGAGGTTGGGTCGGAACGACCGTTGGAATCGTGGTTATAGCCCACCTCCACGTCTCGCAGCGTCCAGCCTGCAAACTCATAATCGGTGGCGAAACCGAGGAACAGCTGCGGTTCATAGTTGGTTTCGCGGAACGGTGATGACTCCCCGCTGTTGGAGAGTTGCCACCATGACTTCTGCGTGTAGGACGCGCCAAGTACCGAGTTCGGCCCCAGGATGCCGCGCCAGAACGGGAAGGCGAGGCTGAGCTGGAACTTCACCTCATCTTTACGCGCATTATCAGACCAGTTATAGGAGCTTATCGCCTCTTTGTTGAGATCGCTGGTCTGGGTGTAGATCACGTAGTTTGTGTCATACGGGTACAGCGTGAACGGATTGTCATGCTCCTGAAGCATATTGGCGATGATGCTGCCGTTAACGGCAGGTTTATCATGCACCTCTTTGATCGTCGCTTCCTGCGCATATGCTGTGAGGGGCAGCGCAACCGCCGCCAGTAACCAACCCAGATACGTCCGCATCGGTGGTGTTCTCCTGAAATGGTGACATTTAATGAATAGTTTTGTCCGGGCATTCTACAGACTTCTGCGATAACTTCCGCTTCCTCGTTTCTTAAAGTGGCATTCCTTTATCCTGAAGCATAAAATCAACATTTTGTTAACAACAAGGATGCCACGTCAGATGTCAGCCACACTCACCGCCGAAGAAACCTTAAAGCTCGTGGGCGAGATTTTTGTGTACCACATGCCGTTCAACCGTGCACTGGGTCTTGAGCTGGAGCGATACGAAAAAGACTTCGCTCAGCTGAGTTTCAATAATCAGCCAATGATGGTCGGTAACTGGGCGCAAAGCATTTTGCACGGCGGGGTAATTGCCTCCGCGCTGGACGTGGCGGCCGGTCTGGTGTGCGTGGGCAGCACGCTGACGCGCCACGACACCATCAACGAAGATGAGTTACGCCAGCGCCTGTCGCGCATGGGCACCATCGATTTACGCGTCGACTACCTGCGCCCAGGACGCGGAAACCGCTTCACCTGTACCAGCAGCCTGCTGCGCGCCGGGAATAAAGTTGCCGTCGCCCGCGTTGAGCTGCATAACGAGGAGCAGGTTTATATCGCCAGCGCAACCGCCACTTATATGGTGGGTTGAGACGGCAAATTCGGGTAAAATTACTTCACTTTTTTGTAACGGATTTTCCCGATGGATGCTAAACAGACGCGGCAGGGCGTTTTACTCGCCCTTGCCGCTTATTTTATTTGGGGTATAGCACCGGCGTACTTCAAACTTATTGCCTATGTTCCGGCGGACGAGATCCTCACTCACCGCGTCATCTGGTCGTTTTTCTTCATGATTGCGCTGATGAGTATCAGCCGTCAGTGGTCAGGCGTCAAAACGCTGCTGAAAACCCCGAAGAAGGTCTTCCTGCTCGCCCTCTCTGCGGTACTGATTGGCGGAAACTGGCTGCTGTTTATCTGGGCGGTGAATAACCATCACATGCTCGAAGCCAGCCTGGGCTACTTTATTAACCCGCTGGTCAATATTTTGCTGGGGATGATTTTCCTCGGCGAGCGCTTTCGCCGGATGCAGTGGGTGGCAGTGATTCTGGCCTTCTGCGGCGTGCTGGTACAGCTGTGGACCTTCGGCTCACTGCCGGTTATCGCCCTGGGGCTGGCGTTCAGCTTTGCCTTCTACGGCCTGGTGCGTAAAAAAATCGCCGTGGAAGCGCAGACGGGAATGCTGTTTGAAACCCTGTGGCTGCTGCCTGTCGCCGCGATCTACCTGTTCGGTATTGCCGACAGCGCCACCAGCCACATGGGCAGCAACCCATGGTCGCTGAACCTGATGCTGATAGCCGCGGGCGTGGTCACGACGATTCCCCTGCTGTGCTTCACCGGCGCGGCAACGCGTCTGCGCCTCTCCACGTTGGGCTTCTTCCAGTACATTGGCCCGACGCTGATGTTCCTGCTGGCGGTGGTGTTTTACGGCGAGGTGCCGGGTGCGGATAAGATGGTGACGTTCGCCTTTATCTGGGTGGCGCTGGCCATCTTTGTTGCGGATGCGATTTATACCCAGCGCAGGGTGCGCAAAGGGCTGTGATGTTGCCCTCACCCTAACCCTCTCCCACAGGGAGAGGGAATTCGATCGTAGGGCGGGTAAGCGCAGCGCCACCCGCCAGATTTTTACAGCCAGTTCTTCCGCTTAAAGTACAGATACGGCGCCAGCCCGGCGAGGATCATAAAGATAATCGCCCCCGGGTAGCCAAAGCTCCACTTCAGCTCCGGCATAAACTCGAAGTTCATCCCGTAGCTGGACGCCACCAGCGTCGGCGGCAGGAACACCACGGACACCACCGAGAAGATCTTGATGATGCGGTTCTGCTCGATGTTGATAAAGCCCATCGCCGCCTGCATCAGGAAGTTGACCTTCTGGAACAGGGATTCGTTGTGCGGCAGCAGGGATTCGATATCGCGTAAGATCTCACGCGCCTGCTCCAGCTGACCGCCCGGCAGACGCGCCTTGCGCACCAGGAAGTTCAGCGCGCGCTGGGTATCCATCAGACACAAACGCACCTTCCAGCCGATATCTTCCAGCTCAGCCAGCGTGGACAACGCTTCGTCGTACTCATCGCCCTGATGGCCTTCCATGATCACGCGGCTCAGCTTTTCCAGGTCGCTGTAGATGTTTTCGATTTCATCCGCCAGCTGTTCGATTTTGGTTTCGAACAGATCCAGCAGCAGCTCATAAGCGTTGCCGTCCATCATCGCCTGGCTGCGGGCGCGCATACGGTAGAGACGAAACGCAGGCAGTTCGCGCTCGCGCAGGGTGAACAGGCGGCCATCGCGGATGGTAAACGCCACGGTGGAGTTCCCCGCGTGGTCTTCGGCATCCTCGAAAAAGAAGAAGGAGTGAATGTGCAGGCCGTCTTCGTCTTCAAAAAAACGGGCGGATGCTTCGATGTCTTCCAGTTCCGGGCGTGTCGCCAGGCTTTGCCCCAGTTCAGATTGTACGCGAAGGCGCTCATCGTCGTCCGGCTCGACCAGATCCACCCATACGGCATCAATGAGGGGCTGTGACTCTTCGGCTTCAAGCCGAGTCAGTCGGTTATTTTCGAGTTGAAATGCGCTCAACATGACCGGGACTCCCAATGCAAAAAATATCGGACAGTTCGGTGGGCACACAGAAACAAATTGGGTTTCAGACCATTAAACAGCCTGACTCAGCGCGACGGGAATGATGCAGTCGCTGACAACCACTAAGGCCATCAGCAAGAGGAGATAGCCTTAGGAGTTGTTCCTGGATGACAGGGAATTGAGCCAGTATCTACTGGGTGTGTCCAAGGCGAATGTCCTCTTAGCGTAATCGTGCGCGCATGTTACGCCAGCAATAACTGTGGCGTCAACACGCAACGGAACGCTGAAGGGCATTAATTGACCTTCAACGTATAAGGCTAGCAGATTATTACAAAATAGTGATATTTTTCTGAAAGTTACACACTTTCCAGCTTGGCATAGGCTGCCACCAGCCATTTGATCCCCTGCCCCTGGAACGCTACCTGCAAACGGCTGTGCTCGCCGCTGCCTTCCAGGTTGACGATGGTGCCTTCGCCAAACTTCGAGTGGCGCACGCGCTGGCCCAGCTTGTAACCGGTGTCGGTTTCAGAGATCGGCGAGCCCATACGCTGATGGCTGACCGGACGGCTGATGCTGGCGCGCAGGCGCACCTCTTCCACACACTCTTCCGGCAGTTCGCCGATAAAGCGCGACGGACGGTGATACACCTCTTTCCCGTACAGGCGGCGGGTTTCCGCGTAGGTCAGAGTCAGTTTCTGCATCGCACGGGTCACGCCCACGTAGGCCAGACGACGCTCCTCTTCCAGACGCCCGCCTTCATCCAGCGACATCTGGCTCGGGAACATCCCCTCTTCCATCCCGACGATGAACACCTGCGGGAACTCCAGACCTTTCGCGGAGTGCAGGGTCATCAGCTGAACCGCATCCTGCCAGGTATCGGCCTGCCCTTCACCCGCCTCCAGCGCGGCGTGAGAGAGGAATGCCTGCAACGGCATCAGGTCTTCGTCTTCTTCGTTGTAGCTGAACTGGCGCGTTGCCGTCACCAGTTCCTCTAAGTTCTCAATACGGGTCTGGCCCTTCTCGCCTTTTTCCTGCTCGTACATGGTGCGCAAGCCGGAATCTTTAATCACCCGGTCGGTCTGGACGTGCAGCGGCATGTCGGCCGTTTCCTGCGCCAGCGCGTCGATTAACTCCAGGAAGCGCTGCAATGCGCTGGCGGCGCGCCCGGCAAGGGCTTTTTCCTGTAACAGCTCGCGGCACGCCTGCCACAACGTGAGCTGACGATCGCGCGAGGCCTGACGCACCACGTCCAGCGTACGATCGCCGATGCCGCGCGTCGGCGTGTTCACCACGCGCTCAAACGCCGCATCGTCGTTACGGTTGGCAATCAGACGCAAATACGAGAGCGCATCTTTGATCTCCTGACGTTCGAAGAAGCGCATACCGCCATAAATGCGGTACGGCATGCTCACCTGCAACAGCGCCTCTTCCAGCACGCGCGACTGGGCGTTGCTGCGATAGAGAATGGCACACTGCTCCAGCGCGCCGCCGTTCTCCTGCCAGGTTTTAATGCGGTTCACCACGAAGCGGGCTTCGTCGAGCTCGTTGAAGGCGCAGTAAATCGAAATCGGTTCGCCGTCTACGCCATCGGTCCACAGCTTTTTACCCAGGCGCCCGTTGTTGTTCTCAATCAGGGCGTTGGCCGCGCTCAGAATGTTGCTGGTAGAACGGTAGTTCTGCTCCAGACGGATGGTTTGCGCGCCGGGGAAATCGTTGAGGAAGCGCTGGATGTTCTCCACCTGCGCGCCGCGCCAGCCGTAGATAGACTGGTCGTCATCGCCTACGATCATCACCTTGCCGGTATCCCCGGCCAGCAGGCGGATCCAGGCGTACTGGATGTTGTTGGTATCCTGGAATTCGTCCACCAGGATGTTGGTAAAGCGTTCACGGTAGTGTTGCAGGATATGCGGTTTGTTCAGCCACAGCTCGTGGGCGCGCAGCAGCAGCTCGGCGAAATCCACCAGACCGGCGCGATCGCACGCTTCCTGATAGGCCTTGTAGACGTTCTGCCAGGTCTGCTCGACCGGATTACCGAAGCTCTGAATATGATGCGGACGCAGCCCTTCGTCTTTTTGACCGTTGATGTACCACATCGCCTGACGCGGCGGCCACTGCTTCTCGTCGAGATTCATCGCCTTGATCAGGCGTTTCAGCAGGCGCAGCTGATCTTCGCTGTCGAGGATCTGGAAATCCTGCGGCAGGTTAGCGTCCATATGGTGCGCGCGCAGCAGACGGTGCGCCAGGCCGTGGAAGGTGCCAACCCACATGCCGCCCTGGCTGGTGCCCATCAGCTGTGCGATACGGTGGCGCATCTCCGCCGCCGCCTTGTTGGTGAACGTCACGGCCATAATCGAGTACGGCGAACAGTTCTCCACGCTCTGTAGCCAGGCGATACGGTGAACCAGCACGCGCGTCTTACCACTGCCCGCTCCAGCCAGTACCAGCAGGTTTGTACGCGAGGCGGCAACCGCGTCACGCTGTTTATCATTAAGGCTGTCGAGCAGGTAAGAAACGTCCATTGGCACCGTCACGTCATGGCGGGCAGGCAAATGTTTCCATTCGCCAAAACCCTGTTAATTTATACAGAACAATTGATGATTATATCAGCGTCGTGAGGGATGCCAACCGTGAAATTTCCACGTGCGGCAGAAGACGGCTATCCGGCGTAGTCATCAGATCGGCATTTTCCGGCTTGATCCAGCAGGCCTGCATGCCGCAGCGGATCGCCCCGGCGACGTCCGTGGTCAGGTCGTCGCCCACGTGCAGGATCTCACCGAGCGGCAAATCCAGTTTTTCCGCTGCCAGATGATACATATCGTTGAACGGCTTCGAGCGTCCGTGCGGGCCCGCGCGCAGCACGAACTGAAAATAGTTCCCCAGACCAAACAGTTCAGGCTGAGCGTTGCCGTTGGTGATGGCCACCAGCGGCCACTTTTCGGCGAGCTTCGCCAGCGTGTCGTGGGTCTCCTGCGGCACGTCGATCCGACTGCGCCATTTGGCGAAGTTTTCCATGGCCGCTTCGGCACCCGTGGCCGCGTCCTGCGCGCTCAGGCCGGCATTGAGCATCGCCTGCTCAACCGCACGGCGGCGCCATTCGGTCACGTCATGATAAATTTCCGGCTCGGTTTCCCGCAGGGACTGACGCAGCTTCTGGAAATCTTTGTTCTGCATTGTTTTCAGCGCAGGATGGTAGTTCTGCACAAACGCCAGCGACTCCTGCTCGGTACGCAGGATCACCGGACGATTGTCGTAAAGGGTGTCATCAAGATCAAACGTCAGGGCTGAGATCTGACCAAGTGGGCGGTAAAAACGCATTATTTCCCCCGTTTGGCGCGTGGATGCGCCGCGTCATACACCGAGGCAAGGTGTTGGAAGTCTAAGTGGGTATAGATTTGGGTGGTCGACAGATTCGCGTGACCAAGCAGCTCCTGTACGCCGCGCAGGTCGCCGCTTGATTCCAGCATGTGCGTCGCAAAGGAGTGGCGCAGCTTGTGGGGGTGAACGTGGCTGTTCAGCCCCTGCTTAATGCCCCACTCCGCAAAGCGCTTCTGCACGTTACGCGCCGAGATCCGCTTGCCGAGTTTCGACAGGAACAGCGCATCTTCGTCGGCGCCAAACAGCCCGCGAAGGTCCAGCCAGTGCTCAATCCAGGAGACCGCATTGCGGCCGATCGGCAGGCGGCGCTCTTTGCTGCCCTTGCCCATCACCCACACCTCGCCGGATTCCAGATCGAGGTGCTTCAAGTCGAGGTTCACCAGCTCAGAGAGACGCAGGCCCGCGCCGTACATCACCTCCAGCATTGCGCGGTCGCGAACGGCCAGCGGATCGTTAAGATCGATATCCAGCAGGCGGTTTACGTCGTCGACGTCGATATTTTTCGGCAGATGACGCGGGGCTTTCGGCGTGGCGATCCCTTTTGCCGGGTTGGCTTTCAGACCGCCCTGACTGACCAGCCAGTCGAAGAAACTGCGCAGGGCAGAGAGCCGGAGCGCCAGGCTCGCCGGGCTGAGATTTTTTTTACGGCTACGCACGACGAACCCGCGTACCGTGGCGGCGTCACATTGTTGCCAGCTTTTCAGGCCGATTTCATCGGCAATCTGCATGATGGCATCAAGCTGACGCTGATAGTTGAGCAGCGTAATAGGGCTGAGCTGGCGTTCTACGCCCAGATAGCGCAGAAAGCGGATGACGTCAGTGGCGAGCAGTCCGTCCGTCATACGCGCTCAATCCAGCGCTCCAGCAACTCAGGCAACATCAGGGCGATCTCCTGCAACAGTTGCGTACCCTGCCCCTGTTCATAGTGATGCGCGTCGCGGCTGGTAAACAACATCACGCCCAGGTCACCATCGCGCCCCATCAGCGACATCGCCACCGAGCCGATAGCTTTGGCTTCCGGCAGCACCACCAGCAGTTCTGGCCCGTTGAGCGGCCCCAGATAATGGTGCTCATGGCCCAGACGCTGAATGCGCAGCGGCTCAAACGCCTGACGGCTCAGCGCCAGATGGGTAAACCCGGACGGCGCGCCAATGCGCCAGCGGTCAGGGAAGAGACGGATCGTCGCGCCTGCCAGCCCCAGCTCGCGCGCCCAGCGGTGGAAGCGGTTGAGGAACTCTTCGAGACTGTGTGCGGAAGCCAGACGCGCCTGAAGGTGTAGAAGACGGTAGAACAGGCTTTCGTTATTGCTGGCCTGCTCCATCAGCAGCGTCATGTTCTCTTCGAGCTGATTGATGTGGTTGCGCGAGCGCGCCATGTGCCATTCAACCAGCGACACGGTCTCGCGAACCGGATGCGGCACGCGCATCCGTTCGACGACGCGTGCATTGCGGATAAAAAACTCAGGATTGTGCAGCAGATAATCCACAACAGTGCTGTCGTCCAGCTCTGTTACAGGTTCCCGCAGTTCTTCCCCTGGTTGCTTCATAGATGGATAAACCCGTCATAAACATGTGTCGCCGGGCCAGTCATGTACAGTGGATGACCCGCTCCTTTCCAGGCGATATCAAGCCGACCGCCTGGTAATTCCACGCGAACCTCTTCTGCCAGTAACCCCTGTGAGATACCGACGGCCACCGCCGCACAGGCACCGCTTCCGCAGGCCTGGGTTTCGCCCGCGCCGCGCTCGTAAACCCGCAGGCGAATATGTTCACGCTTCACCACTTGCATGAAACCGATGTTCGCCCGCTCCGGGAAGCGCTCGTGGCTTTCCAGCACCGGGCCGAGCGTTTCAACCGCCGCGGTTTGCACATCATCCACCTGAATCACGCAGTGCGGGTTACCCATTGAGACGACGCCGCACAATACTGTCTGCTCGGCGGCACGCATGATATAGGTCTTTTCCGCTTTGTTGGCGCGAAACGGCACGGCAGAGGGTTCGAAGTTCGGCTCTCCCATGTTCACGCGCACCAGTTCGTCGTCGGTGACGCTGAGCACCATCCGGCCATTGGCGGTGCTGACGCGGATATCGCGCTTGTTGGTCAGCCCTTTCAGCCGAACAAAGCGGGCAAAACAGCGCGCGCCGTTGCCGCACTGGGAAACTTCGCTGCCGTCGGCGTTAAAAATGCGATAGTGAAAGTCCAGGTCAGGATCGTAAGGCGGCTCCACCACCAGCAGCTGGTCAAACCCCACGCCCACGTGTCGATCCGCCAGACGACGGATCAGTTCCGGGGAGAAAAAGACATTCTGCGTTACCGCGTCGACGACCATAAAGTCGTTGCCAAGGCCATGCATTTTAGAGAACTGCATCATTTGCTCCATTGCGCGGGTACAGAACGTAATTGTCAGAGATTGACCTGAGTCGGGCCGCCGTTATTGCCGCGATCGTTGGTATCCGGCGTAGATGACTCGATACCACTTTGCACCGGTTTTGTCGGCGGTGGTGCGTTTTTATCCTCTGGCGGGAAGTACAGTGGTCCCTTCAGTCCACAGCCGGTCAGGCTAAACAGAGTGACAAGAACGACAAGCGTTCGGAAGACGTTTTTCATGTAGAGGTTGCCCGTAAGTTCAAATCTGTTTCTATCATCGCAGGAGAAGACACAAAAGCAAGAGTTTGCCGCTTTCCTGCAACGGGAATTATTTAGCGTTATACTGCCGCCATCACGAAAAACAGGAATAAAACCATGAACGACAGTGAATTTCATCGCCTTGCCGATACCCTGTGGATGACCATCGAAGAGCGTATCGACGACTGGGACGGCGACAGCGATATCGATTGTGAAATCAACGGCGGGATCCTGACCTTAAGCTTCGAAAACGGCAGCAAGATTATTATTAACCGTCAGGAGCCGCTTCACCAGGTGTGGCTGGCGGCGAAACAGGGCGGCTATCACTTTGATCTGAAAGGTGACGAGTGGGTCTGCGACCGCAGCGGCGAAACGTTCTGGGATCTGCTGGAGCAGGCAGCGACCGCGCAGGCGGGTGAGGACGTGAGTTTCAGGTAGTTTTGTTGCCCGGTGGCGGCTACGCCTTACCGGGCCTACAGCGGCTCGAACCGTAGGCCGGGTAAGCGATAGCGCCACCCGGCGAAAAGCCTCAGGAAAAATACTGCTGCAACAGCGGCGCAGTTTCCTGGTTAGCGGGCGCCGCAGGGGTAATCGCCTGCGTACGGAACGGGATCACCTGCGCTCGCCCATCCACATTCACAATCTGGTAGAACTGCGGCAGGTTGAAGTTGATAAAACTTGAGCCGTAGGTAAAGCGATCGTGCGAAGACGAATAGAAGCGGCTGACGTCGCGCACCAGCTCCTCTTTGCTGCCTTCACAGTGGTGATACACCTCGGCACGGTTGGTTTCATCCAGAATGTAGATGTTAAACCCGGCATTATCGCCCGACTCTTCGAAGAAGAACTGAATAATCCCTTCACTCGCAAAGCCATCCACCACCTGCGGCAGCTTAACGTGATTGGTTTCCACCTGAACCGACAGGCCATGCAGTTTGTTGTGTGAAATCGCGCCGTAGAATTCAATGGCGTTCTCCAGCTTCTGCACCGACACGTTCAGGCGCTCAAAGAACAGGCCCCAGGTCTGGCCGGAGACGCGCAGCGCTTTAAAGCGCCCGGTTTCCTGACGGGTGCTGGAGAGACGCAGTTCGATGCACTCAGACACCAGCTGCTGCACGCGGGTACGAATCAGGCCGCGCAGGTGCTGGCTGTAGCAGAACACCTCCACGCTGTCCGGGGGTGCGGCATCCTGGTGCATCTTGCCGAGGATCGTTTTCAGCGCCTCGATCATCGCCTGCTCGCCGTTAAAGTGTAAGGTACGCACTTCGTTCCACGAGTTGCGGTACAGCAGATCCACGCTACCCACCAGGCAGTTTTGCTGCTCGCCGAAGCTAAAGACGTCCAGCTTGCGGAAGTCAAAGTGAACCACCTGATTGCGGAAGGCCGCCGTCGGGTCGTATTCCAGGTTGACGATGATCGCCAGATGGCGGATCTCACACGGGCTGTAGAGCGCCTTTGGCGTCGGCGCAGGCAGACGCAGTGGGAAGTGGTGCGAGACATCCGCCACCATCTCCTGCAACTTGGCTAAATCGACCACCTCGTTACCCTTGATAAACAACCGGGTGCGTGAGGTGAGAAGGCCGTTAAACCAGGCCCAGGCCACCAGCTTGTTCAGATAGCGGTTATATTCCAGCGGCTGATGGCTGATGATCGAATCCATGCTTGGCGCACGGTTGTACAGATACCACCCGGTGCGGTTTGCGCGGCCCGGCGGCACGTAGATAAAGGTCAGATTCGGCTCAGACAGGTCAGGCGAAATCTGTGGGTTAACCAGCGTAACCTTGCCCGGCAACGCTTCAAACGCGGCGTACAGTTTACGGGTCAGCACCCCGATATCCTGTGGGCTGGCAGAAACGCTAAGGTTGTTACGGCGGGCAAAGCGGATCAGGTTGCGGTAGCTCTGCATCATCGCATCAAGCAGCTCGTTGTGCGCCTCGCGCACCTGATCGATCTTCCAGTTGGCGCGGTTGTCCAGCATGGCGAGACGCGCATCGTCCCATCCCCACTCTTTGACTAACTGGCTGACGACTTCACGACGCCAGCCCACGCAGGCGCGTTCGCGGCTCAGTTTTTCACAAACTTTGAGATAGAAACATCGACGCACCAGGTCAAGACGCGTGGCGTCCTCAATGGCTGTCAGGTATTCGGTGACGCGTTCCAGCATCATGCAGTAGGCATCAAGCCCGTAGGAGACGATCTCCCCGTCGTGCAGACGCTGTTTAATATCTTTCGCCAGCAGGCGCGGCGTGGGGTATTCCCAGGAGTAAGCTTCCAGCAGCAGGGTTTTCAGCACCGCTTTGTACGGTGAATCAATGCTCTTATAAAGCTGCCAGAGGCTTGCGCCAAAGTACTCTTCGGCGGACAGGGAGCTCAGGCCGCCCAGATCCAGCCACTCGTTTGGCGTCAGAACGCCCTGCGAGTAAAGCGACATGACGTAGTCGTCATAATTCTCTTCTTCATCGCACGGCACCATATTCCACAGAATACGTTTCCCGGCCAGGCGAACGGCAGTACGGTAAAACTCATCCAGCAACAGGATGTGCTGAGTCGAGCCGCAGTCTTCACCACCCAGACTGCCGCTTTCGTTATGGCGGAAACGGTTTTCATCAATCAGGAAGAAGCTCACTTCCACGCCGAGCGACGCCGCCCAGCTCTCCAGCAGGCTGCATTTACGCTGCAACAGCTGGCGCTCTTCATTGTCGAGCCAGGACTGATGGCAGACCCAGATATCCAGGTCAGAAGAGCAGCTTTGCCCAACCGATGATGTGCTGCCCATGGAGTAAACCCCGGTAATCGGCAGCTCGCCTTTCGGCGAATCCTGCGGCGGCATACCACGGTAGAGTTCAAGTTCAGTCAGGTAATGCTGTTGGGTTTCATCAGGCGTGAAGAGGCAAATGCCCTGGGGAACGTTACCATCGAGGTAACCCGGCATTAGCGGATGGTGATAGTGCAACAATGTCGGCAGAAGACTGTATACCTGCTGGAAAGCAGGGCCCATGGCAGCAAGCGCGCGATCCACGCGCAATTGATTGATGGCATCCAGTCTCTGTTTCAGAGTCTCAATATAGAGGTACAAGACGTATCGCCTGATGTTTCCGGGTGTCGCATGCCAGTCAGAACAGAAAAAGCAGCGGACCCGCAGTATTTCAAAAAATAACCGTTACCCTTTTTTCGCCTTTTGCTTTTCTGGTGGTACAGACGAAAAAATGGTCTAAAACGTGATCAATTTAACACCTTGCCGGTTGACCGTAAAGAAAGATGCGCTACATACAAGTGTAGCACCGTTCTGTACGTGTAAATTCCTGAATACGGCGATGGCTGACGAATACGCCGCCCTGTCCCTCTCACTCTTCATCAACCGTAAAACTGCCATCCGAGTGTCAACAATGTTAGGATGGTTAGCGATTGATAATGACGGTAACAAGCATGTTAGACAATGTTTTGAGAATTGCCACACGCCAAAGTCCTCTTGCACTCTGGCAGGCACATTATGTTAAGCAGCGCCTGGAAGCCTGCCACACCGGATTACGCGTTGAGCTGGTGCCAATGGTTACGCGTGGCGATGTCATACTGGATACGCCGCTGGCCAAAGTGGGCGGAAAAGGTCTGTTTGTCAAAGAGCTGGAGCTGGCATTGCTTGAGAACCGCGCCGATATCGCCGTGCATTCGATGAAGGATGTGCCCGTTGAGTTCCCGGAAGGGCTGGGGCTGGTGACCATCTGCGAGCGCGAGGATCCGCGCGATGCGTTTGTCTCTAATCGATATGACTCGCTCGATGCGTTGCCGGCAGGCAGCGTGGTCGGCACGTCAAGTTTACGCCGCCAGTGTCAGCTGGCTGAACGTCGCCCGGATCTGGTGATCCGTTCGCTGCGCGGGAACGTCGGCACACGCCTTGGCAAGCTGGATAACGGCGACTACGATGCCATTATTCTTGCGGTTGCGGGCCTGAAACGCCTGGGGCTGGAAAAACGCATTCGCGTGGCGTTGCCGCCGGAGCTGTCGCTGCCCGCCGTCGGCCAGGGCGCCGTCGGCATTGAGTGTCGTCTGGATGATGTGCGCACTCAGGCACTGCTGGCGCCGCTGAATCATGACGATACCGCCGTTCGCGTAAAAGCCGAGCGCGCGATGAATACACGCCTCGAAGGAGGCTGTCAGGTGCCAATTGGCAGCTATGCTGAATTAACTGACGGTGAACTGTGGCTGCGTGCGCTGGTTGGCGCGCCGGACGGCTCGCATATGGTTCGCGGTGAACGTCGCGGCAAACCGCAAGATGCCGAGGCGCTTGGCGTATCGCTGGCGGAAGAGCTGCTGAATAACGGCGCACGTGAAATTCTGGCCGAGGTCTATAACGGAGAGCCCCCTGCATGAGCATACTTGTCACCCGCCCTTCTCCCGCAGGAGAGCAGTTAGTGAGCCGTCTGCGCGCACTGGGGCAGGTGGCCTGGAGTTTTCCGCTGATTGAATTCTCCCCCGGTCGCGAGCTGCCTGAGCTCGCTGACCAGATGCGTCTCTTGCAGGAAGGCGATCTGCTCTTTGCGCTGTCGCAGCATGCCGTGGAGTTTGCCCATGCGCAACTGCAACAACAGGGCGTTCGCTGGCCTCACGCCCCCCGCTATTTCGCCATCGGGCGCACTACGGCGCTGGCCTTACATACCGCGAGCGGAATCGATGTTCGTTACCCGTTAGATCGGGAAATCAGCGAAGTCTTGCTACAATTACCTGAATTACAAAACATTGCCGGAAAGCGCGCGCTTATTTTGCGCGGCAACGGTGGCCGCGAACTGCTGGGCGAGACGCTGCGCGAACGCGGCGCAGACGTGACGTTTGTGGAGTGCTATCAGCGCTGTGCAAAACACTATGATGGCGCGGAAGAAGCAATGCGCTGGCACGCCCGCGGTATTAATACGCTGGTGGTCACCAGCGGTGAAATGTTACAACAGCTTTGGTCGCTGATTCCGCTTTGGTATCGCGAAAACTGGTTACTCCGCTGTCGGCTTCTGGTCGTCAGTGAGCGTCTGGCGAACCACGCCCGGGAACTGGGCTGGCAGGATATTCGGATCGCTGAAAACGCCGACAACGATGCGCTGCTGCGCGCATTACAATAACTCTCAAATGGGAAGCCATAATGACGGAACACGAAAAATCCTCCGCCGTGGTTGAAGAGACCAGGGAGACTGTGGACACCACGTCACAGCCAGAGACGACAGACAAAACCGTTGAGAAGAAAAACGGCAGCAATAAAACCAGCCTCACGCTGAGCGTGATTGCCATCGCGATTGCGCTGGCCGCAGGCGTGGGTCTCTACGGACTGGTGAAGAAACAAGGCACCAACCAGACGGCCACCAGCGACGCGCTGGTTAACCAAATCACTGCCCTACAGAAAGCGCAGGAGACGCAAAAAGCTGAGCTGGAAGGTGTGATCAAACAGCAGGCTGCCGCCCTCGCCGACGCGAACAGCAAACGTGAAGAGTTGACCAAACAGCTGAGCGAAGTGCAGGAAAAAGTCGCCACAATTTCGGGAACCGATGCCAAAACCTGGCTACTTTCACAGGCCGATTTTCTGGTGAAACTAGCCGGGCGCAAGCTCTGGAGCGATCAGGATGTCACCACCGCCGCCGCGCTGCTGAAAAGCGCCGACGCAAGCCTGGCTGATATGAACGATCCGAGCCTCATCAACGCACGCCGCGCTATTACGGAAGATATCGCCAGCCTGTCCGCGGTTTCTCAGGTCGACTACGACGGTATCATCCTTAAGGTGAATCAGCTCTCGAACCAGATTGATAACCTTCAGCTGGCCGATAACAACGACGATGACTCTCCGATGGATTCCGACGGTACCGAGCTGTCCAGTTCCCTGAGCGAATGGCGTATCAACCTGCAAAAGAGCTGGCAGAACTTTATGGACAGATTTATTACCATTCGCCGCCGCGATGAAACTGCCGTGCCGCTGCTGGCACCGAACCAGGACGTCTATCTACGCGAAAACATTCGTTCCCGCCTGCTGGTCGCGGCGCAGGCCGTGCCGCGTCACCAGGAAGAGACCTACAAACAGGCGCTGGATAACGTTTCAACCTGGGTACGTGCTTACTACGATACCAATGATGCAACCACGACCGCGTTCCTTGAGGATATCGACAAGCTGAGCCAGCAAAACATCACCATGAACGTACCGGACAAGCTGGAAAGTCAGCCGATTCTGGAGAAGATCATGCAGACGCGCGTGCGTAACTTGCTGGCCCAGCCGGGCGTTCCGGCAGAGCGTCCGGCTGAAGCACCTGCCGCCGCGCCAGCGCCTGAAAGCGCGCCGCAAGGAGAGTAATGATGCTAAAAGTTTTCTTACTCTTCATCCTGCTGATCGCCGGGATTGTACTGGGGCCGATGCTTGCGGGTCACCAGGGTTACGTATTGATCCAGACCGATAACTACAACATCGAAACCAGCGTAACAGGGCTGGTGATTATCCTGATCCTGGGTGTGGTCGTTCTGCTGGCAGTGGAGTGGCTCCTGCGTCGTATTTTCCGTACCGGCGTACATACGCGCGGCTGGTTCGTTGGCCGTAAGCGCCGTCGCGCCCGTAAGCAGACCGAGCAGGCATTGCTGAAGCTGGCCGAAGGCGACTATCAGCAGGTTGAAAAGCTAATGTCGAAAAATGCCGACCATGCAGAACAGCCGGTTGTTAACTATCTGCTGGCCGCTGAGGCGGCGCAACAGCGAGGCGATGAGGCCCGCGCCAATCAGCATCTTGAACGCGCGTCTGAGCTCTCTACTAAGGATCCGATTCCGGTTGAGATCACCCGCGTTCGTCTGCAACTGGCGCGCAATGAAAACCATGCCGCACGTCACGGCGTTGACCGTCTGCTGGAAATTACCCCTCGTCATCCGGAAGTGCTGCGTCTTGCTGAGCAGGCATATATTCGGACCGGTGCATGGGGCTCGCTGCTGGACATTATCCCTTCCATGGCGAAAGCCGACGTGGGTGATGATGAACATCGTGATGAATTTCAGCGTCTGGCCTGGATTGGCCTGATGGATCAGGCGCGCGCCGATCTCGGCAGCGACGGCCTGAAAACCTGGTGGAAAAACCAGAGCCGCAAAACGCGCCAGCAGGTTCCTCTTCAGGTTGCGATGGCAGAACATCTGATTGAGTGTGACGACCATGACACCGCGCAGGAGATCCTCCTCGACGGTCTCAAGCGACAGTATGATGACCGCCTGGTGATGGTCATCCCGCGTCTGAAAACCAACAATCCGGAACAAATTGAAAAAGCACTGCGCCAGCAGATCAAAACCGTGGGCGATCGTCCGCTGCTGTGGAGTACGCTGGGCCAGTCTCTGATGAAACACGGCGAGTGGCAGGAGGCGAGTCTCGCCTTCCGCGCCGCGCTGAAGCAACGCCCGGACGCATTTGATTACGCCTGGCTTGCTGATTCGCTGGACAAGCAGCACAAGCCGGAAGAGGCCGCAGCTATGCGCCGTGATGGGCTGTTATTGACGTTGCAAAATAACGGAACGCAGCAGTAATTAACAGGAGGCCAGATGGCCTCCTTTTTTTATCTCATTTCTCCTGCTACATTCTTTTAACACTCACCTGCAAACGAACCCGCCAATGTAACGATGTCTTTTCCTTAACTTTTTTTTGCACACGCGCTTACCCGCGTGGAATAAACCGTTTCTGAAAGGATATCGTCATGAACTCGCTTTTATATGCGCTTTTCGAAGCGCTGCGGTGCCATCGCTGGCTCCGCCTGCTGGCCTGCGCCTTTATCTTCAGCTCCCTGGGTAATGGCTTAACTCAGGTTGTTGTTTTCGGATTATTGTTACAGTGGTCAGCCCCGTCAGCGCTGTTAACCCTCGCCTTCCTTTTTGCTACGGTGCCCGGTTTTATCGGCAGCCTGATTGGTGAAAAGCTGTGCCAGCGGTTTTCACCTCTCTACCTGTTGATGCTGACCGAATGGCTGGGCTTGCTCGCCCTGCTCTTTCCCCTTTCAGGCGCACATTACCACAGCATACCGGCGCTGCTTGCGGTGCAATCCACAGAAGCGTTGCTGAGCGGGATGAGCTGGCCTGCGTTAACGCTTCTGTTTAAACGCGGACTGCATGAGGCAGAACTGCCTGCGGCAACGTGTCTGGAAAATGTGATTTTTGCCTCCCAGGTTTTGTTAGGAACCGGGCTGGGTGTGGTGTTGTTCCAGCGCATCCCGGTCTTCGCCTTACTGGTCATCGACGCCGCCAGTTTTATGGGATCGCTGGTCATGCTATTTCTCGCAGAACGCCAGTATGTAGCGCGTCCAGCATCGTTGCCTGTCGGGGACCCTCAACCTGTGGCATTGCGCTGGCAAACTCTGACCCTTCGACAAAAACGCAGTTTGCTGATTTTGCCTGCCCTTGCTGCCGTAGGCTCGCCAGCAATGGCGTTGCTGCCAGCACTGGCGCAGCAGATCAACCCCGAGAATGCCGCTGGGCTTGCGCTGCCCTTGCTTTTTGCCAGAAGCCTGGGACAGCTTTGTGGCCCCTTGCTGCTCAGAAAAGAGAGTCTGACGCGCTTTGCAGCAAGATCGCCTTTGCTACTTAGCTGTCTTGCTCTTTTTCTGGCAGCCTATGGGTTGCTTCCGTTTTTATCCGCATGGGTCGTGCTTGCGCTGGGGATGATCTTTATCGCGCATCTGGCGTCGAATATCGTTTTTGCGGCGGGTACGTTTGGGGTACTGAGTAATTTTCAGGCTATACAGATATCCGCTGCCAGCGGTAAGGCCTGGCGCTGGCAAACGTTGAGCGCTTCCCTTTTTACGGGCCTCGCCGCAATGACGGCGACGATATTGGGAGCGGCTCAGACGCTATATGCTGTCTCTGCTATCGCACTGCTGTTGGTGGCGCTGGTCCTGGCCCATTATCGTGAATAAGGCATAAAAAAACGCCTGCTATAAAAGCAGGCGTTAAAACAGGTCTGTAAGACAACATATTTGGTGCTTCACTCAACGTTGTGTCCATGGTGTCTGATGAGGCCGAAGCGACATCTGTCAGTGGACGATAAGCACCGTAAACGGCTCTGCATCATTCCTGAGTTTATGAGGCCTTAAGGCGAACATAAGAGATGGAATGAGCATCTACACGCATATTATTGCATGTAATGTGCCAGGTTTACACGCAGAACTTTTACATCGCGCAACATTTTAAGATAAAAGGAAATTATGCTGTTAAGAACCGCCTGAAGCCATACAACATCGCGCTAAAGTCGGTGATCTGTCGCCACAAGGAGACAGGTTAAGAGGTAAAATAATAAATACTTAAATATTAATGGTTTATATGTCGCTGAATCGCGACAAGGATGTGGGGTGTTGTCGGGAAATGACTACAGGATAAAAAAACGCAGAAAACAAAAAACCCCGCCGAAGCGGGGTTCAAAATTGGTCGGCGAGAGAGGATTCGAACCTCCGACCCACTGGTCCCAAACCAGTTGCGCTACCAAGCTGCGCTACTCGCCGATGTACTGCTTTTTTGAATTTTTAGTTCAACTCATTAAAAGTCGTGGTGCGAGGGGGGGGACTTGAACCCCCACGTCCGTAAGAACACTAACACCTGAAGCTAGCGCGTCTACCAATTCCGCCACCTTCGCAATTCACAACTCTTTCAATAATGGGGTGGCTAATGGGATTCGAACCCACGACAACTGGAATCACAATCCAGGGCTCTACCAACTGAGCTATAGCCACCACTGTATTCTTTCACGCGGTTCTGACTACTTCTCAGACCACCGCAGCTCTAGCGCCGGGACTAAAATGGCGCGCCCGACAGGATTCGAACCTGAGACCTCTGCCTCCGGAGGGCAGCGCTCTATCCAGCTGAGCTACGGGCGCTTAGCGCCGTTGCGGGGCTGGATATTACGTACCTCCGTCCCCGCTGTCTAGTGCTTTTTTGAAAAAAATGCGCGTTTGGTTATGGTTTGCACATTTTGCCGCTTATTCCTCCACTTTATGGGCGGAGCCACGGCGACCCAGGCCAAAAAGTTTATATGCAGCTGTGACGGCAGCCAGGAAGATCATCCCGACAAACAGCGACATGCGGGTATCTTCATTAAAGTACATTCCAATTAATACGCAAATCAGGAACGCCATCGTCAAATAGTTCGCATACGGGAACAGAATGGAGCGGAACGGATGGCTGGCGATCGCTTTTTTGTGCGCCTGCCGGAAACGCAACTGGCTAATCAAAATGACAAACCACGGTACCATCCCCGGCAGCACGCTGGCGCTATAGACGTAAACAAACACGCGCTGCGGATTTGGGATGATGTAGTTCAGGCAAGAGCCAATCAGCAAAATCACAATCGACACGGCTACGCCCGCCACCGGTACACCTACGCGGGAGACTTTGCCCATCACAGCCGGCAGCTGTTTGTTTTGCGAGAGCGCGTAAAGCATACGCCCACAGCTGTACATTCCGCTGTTACAGCCGGAAAGCGCCGCCGTCAGTACCACAAAGTTGATAATGGCGGCTGCCGCCGTGATGCCAATCTTAGCGAAAGTTAAGACAAACGGGCTGCCGGTGGTGCCGATCTCGTTCCATGGGAAAATGGTCACGATAACGAAGATCGCGCCCACATAGAAAATCAGGATACGCCACAGCACCTTGCCTACCGCGCTACGCAGTGTCACCTGCGGGTTTTTCGCCTCACCGGCGGTAATGCCGATCAGCTCAACGCCCTGATAGGAGGCGACAACGATACAGAGCGCCGTCAGAAAGCCCTTCCAGCCACCCGCAAAAAAGCCGCCGTGCCCGGTCAGGTTACCGAAACCGACAGCGTGCCCGCCGTTACCGAAGCCAAAGAAGATGACACCCAGACCCACAACAATCATCACGATGATGGTGGTAACTTTGATCATCGCAAACCAGAACTCGATTTCACCGTAAAGACGAACGGCGGCAAGGTTCGCCAGCGCCACTAGCCCTACGGCAATAAGCGCAGGTATCCACTGGGCCATCTCCGGGAACCAGAACTGCACGTAGACCCCGATGGCGGTGATCTCCGAAATCCCGACGGCCATCCACATAAACCAGTACGACCAGGCCGTGAGATAACCAAAGAACGGGCTCATATACCGGTGGGCGTAAACGGCGAAAGAGCCCGTTACCGGCTCCAGGAACAGCATTTCGCCCATTGAGCGCATGATGAAGAAGACGAACAGTCCGGCAATAATATACGCCAGCAGGACGGAAGGCCCCGCCCATTTCAGCGTGCTTGCCGAGCCCATAAACAGGCCAACGCCGATAGTCCCGCCCAGCGCGATCAATTCAATATGTCGAGCTTCCAGCCCACGCTGAAGCTCCGGTTTTTTCTCTGCCATAATTCCTCGGTTGTGTTTGCTGTTTCCCGACTTATTGCCGGGTATTGTTTTTGAGGGGTACTGAAATACGGAGCGAATGGTTTCTTAAATTCTGGCAAATGGCAAACAATGCATTAAAAAAATGAATGCATTGCACAGAAATTCAGCAGCTTTGCAGGGGGCGTTGCAGCGCGAACAGCAGATCGCGCTGCATATTGATTACATTTTACCGGTGTAGTGCCAGGCGAGGTAGCGCAGAAGACGAATCTGTCGTTTGATTCGTGTCGGTTGAGAAAGCAGGCGGTAGAGCCACTCCAGCCCCAGGTTTTGCCAGACTTTGGGCGCACGCTTAACGTGGCCGGTAAAGACGTCGTAGGTGCCGCCGACGCCCATATAGAGCGCATCCGGGCTGACCAGACGGCAATCGCGCATTAGAATTTCCTGGCGCGGCGACCCCATGGCGACAGTGACAATTTTCGCCCCGCTGTCGCGCACGCGCTCATATAACGCCTGGCGATCTTCCGGCCTGAAATAGCCATCCTGACTGCCCACGATGTTAACATTCCACTGGTTACGCAGCTTTTGTTCGGTCTGCGCCAGCACCTCTGGCTTGCCGCCGATCAAAAATACCGGTGTGCCTTCAGCGCCTGCGCGTTCCATAAGCCGCTCCCAAAGGTCAGCTCCCGCCACGCGAGACACATTAGCGTCTGGAAACTTTTTACGAATTGAACGCACCACGCTAATACCGTCTGCGTATTTAAACTCCGCGGCTTCAATCAGGCTTTTCACTTCCGCATTATCTTCAACCGCCAGCATTTTTTCTGCGTTGATGGCCACAAGCGTGCCCGATTTCATCTGCCCGTCCGCGAACAGGAAATCCAGCGCGTGCTGCATGTCTCGCCAGCCAATCAGCTGTAGCCCGCGCAGCGCATAACGCGGGGCTGAAGTTGTATCCGTCATGATAATCCCTACTCAGACTTGCGACAGCGTTGTGCTGCCCTGTGGCTCACGTCTGTGCACAAGCCCTGCACTGTCAAACAACCAGTACAGCAGTTTTGCCAGCAGCAGACAGAGTCCGAAAACGACCATAAAGAACACCACGCGTGAGACGAATGAATCCAGCCCCTCGCGCGCCAGAACGATCATATTGAAAATGGCACCGAAACAGAAACTGTGCAAAACAGCGGCTTTGTAGCGGTTGGTCTCTTCGTTACCCAGCGTATATAGCCAGTCGAACCATTTTATTATCAACCCGACCGCGATCGCGCCCGGCAGGATAAACCACGTTCCGCCCATCACTACCAGCGAGCCAATCAGGGTTGGGGAAATCGCCAGGCCCGAATGGTTGTTCAGCACTTCCCAGGTAAAGTAGTTCGCCGTGTTCAGGACAATACCGGGACGGTCAGGCCACAGCCACGTCGGTATAAAGACATAGAAATCGCGAACAATCGGCGCCAGCCCCTGGAATTCGATTTTGTCGTAGTTTTGCAGCAGCAATGCCAGGTTTTCCCACGGCGAGAAGGTGTCGCGCGTCAGATACAGGAAGGTATAAAACGCTTCGTCGCCCGCCACGTTCAGTCCGTAGCGCTTCAGCGCCAGCCAGAACATCCCCACAATGCCAAAGACGCCTGCCGCCGCCAGCATCCACAGCGAGATCCAGCCGCGAATAATGCCGATAAACAGGAAAATCGCGAAGGCGATAATGATGTTGGCGCGGGTGCCGCCGACGATCATGTAGGTCAGAATGCCAAATGCGACGGTGCTGACCAGGAAGAACAGCCAGGCTTTGCTGTCCTGACGCAGGAAAAAGACCACCAGCATCGCCGGAATGAAGAAATAGAAGAAACGCTTGAGCGCGACACCAGAGACTTCGGCGGAGAAAATCTGGCTATAGGACTGTAACTTAAACAGTAAAAAGCCGTTATGCATGAAGAAAATCGCCACGCTGACGAGGGCGATGGTCATCAGCATAACCCACGTCAGATGGGTTTCTACCCGGTTCATGGTAAACAGCGGACGACGGGGTGCGGTGTCTTTCGCCGCGCGCAGGCGCGTTTTATAGGTGACGTAATACACCGCGTAGAAGCAGGTCGCAGAGAGCAGTGCCTGCAACAAGATTTCCGGCGGAGCGACGCCAACATCAAAGCGGAACACGAGGATGCTGGTCAGCGGGAAGCCAAAGAAAAAGGTCAGCAAAAACAGCAGCGAGAAGAAAACGTTGAAGTTAAAACGTACGCGCCGGAACTCAAACCAGGTGAGCGTGGCGATAAACAGCGTGCTCAGCAGCCAGACCACCAGCAAGCCGCTAAATTGCAACTGGCTCATGCGTTGTCTCCTGAAGCAATACGCAGCGCGTGGTGCCACGGCGTGAGGTAGTTCGGGCTGAAAAAGTCGATGCTATTTTTATCCACCAGCGTGAGCTGACGCTGCGCTTCCCGTACTACCTCGACATTAAGCGTGTCAGAGGTAAACAGCACCGGAATATGCTGTTCGGCCATGTCCTGCCAGAACGGATTTTCGCGGTTGAGCACGCACGGTACGCCCGCCTGAATCAGCAGACACAGCGTACCAATCCCCTGCTGACGGGCAAAGATGAAATAGCCCAGATCGCATTTTCGCAGGAGCGCGAGATAGTCATCAAATTCCAGCTTATCGTTGAGAATGTGCAGATTTTCCGCGCTAAACAGCGCAAGCCCCTGCTGGCGAACGTCATTGATGTAGGCGTCGTTATTGGCGGGATAGCCCATCGGCACCACTACGTTCACCGTATCGCCAAACTGCTGATGTACCGCCCGCAGCGCCGCGACATGCTCGTTACTGCGATCGCCGGAATTTCCCACCAGGATGGTCAGTTTGCCCTCACGAATCGCGTCATTCGCCAGGGTGTTCAGCGCCGGATCCATACGGGTCGGAAAATAGAGCAGCTCCCCGCGAACCTTCGGGTGCTGTTTAGCAAAATAGTTGAGATCGCCACGGGTAGCAAAAACGCAGCCCACGCGCGCCTGGGCCAGACGACGCAGCGGATAGAAAAGACGGAATTTCCAGCCACGGGAGACTTCGTAGAGATCCGCTCCCCAGATATGCCAGCTGAACTGGGAAGGTTTTATCCCGCCGCTTAACAGCGCCAGCCACAGGCCAGTATTGAACTGTCCGTGGAAGAAGAAACGCTGGCTTCGGTCCGCTTTAGCTTTCGCGACAACGGCTTTGGTCAGCGCCGCTTTGTCTGGCCAGAAGGTGATGTGCAATGCCGGACACGCCACGCTCAGACCGTTATCGCGTCCAACGACCATAAACTCGCGCGCATCGGGCGTGCCGGATGCCAGTTCATCATTGAAGAAACGTAGAACGGTCTGGTTGTGATGCGGGATATCCGATCCCAGTATGTGTATCAGTGCAGTCATGCGCGTTTACGCCAAAGTAAAAATACGCCGCAACAGGCAGCGAAATAAACGATATAAGTTGCCATATAGGCCTGAGCCGCCCCCAGCGCACCGTGGGTGGGGATCAGCCAGTGAGAAAATGCCGTCAGCAGCGCAAACTGGCCGATCTCTGCCAGGATATACAACCGCAGCGAAGCCTTCGCAATCACCAGATAGCCGAAAACGTATGCCCCCACTTTCAGCACATCGCCGACCAGTTGCCAGGCAAACAGATCGCGCATGGCGGTAAACTTCGCCGAAAACAGCAGCCAGATGGCGAAATCACGCAGTAACCAGACGGTAAAGCTGGCGATCGCAACCGCCGGCAATACAAAACGCAGGGAGCGAAAAATCTCGCGGGTAATATCCTGCCTGGAAGTCAGGCGCGATAAGGTTGGCAGTAAATAGACGCTAAAGGAAGCCGTAATAAATTGGAGGTAAGCATCTGAAATGCTGCTCACGCCCTGCCAGATCCCCACTTCATCCCAGCTGTAATGCGCTGCCAGCAGGTTTCGCATCATCACGTAGGCAACGGGAAGCGTTACCGAAGTGATGAGCGCCATCAGGGTAAACTTACCGAGCTGCCCCGCCAGCATCTTGTCCCACTGCGGTTTCAGGTAACTCAGCGGGACATTGCCTCTGCGCATCAGCATAAACGCTGCCGGAATGACAACGAGCGCAGGCACCAGCGCCAGCCCCAGCAGCGCGCCTTCATAGCCGCCCAGCCGATAGCAAAAGTAGTAGGCGATAACGCCGATGATGCTGCCGAGGATCAGCGCCAGCGCATTCCCGGCGGCATCACGGAAGCCTTTCATCAGCGCCAGCAGCAGGTTTGCCCAGGCGATCCCCATCTGAACGAGCGCCACCAGGCGCACCAGCCCCTGATAATGCGTGTGTCCGAACAGCCCCTGGCTGATGGGTGCCGCCGCCAGCAAAAAGACGACGGCCAGCAACGTAGAGAAGCCCAGCACCATAGCCGAGGAGGTGCCCACCACCGTGCGGAGCTTTTCGGCATCGTCATGATGCTGCGCGACGTATTTGGTGACGCCATTGAATATCCCGGCTCCCGCCAGCACGCCAAGCACCGTGACCAGCTGGCGGAAGTTCCCTGCCAGCCCAACGCCTGACGGACCAAATGAGACGGCCAGCAGCTTGACGACCAGTAACCCGGCGCCAATTTTTACTAGCGTGGACGCTGCCGTCCACACCGACGCTTTTGCCAGAGACATATCAGGCGAAATAACTCAGAAGCGAATTGATCACCGTACGCTGGTTCACCGGCGCGAGGTTGTAGAACAGGGGCAGGCGGAGCAGACGTTCGCTCTCTTTGGTGGTGTAGCGGTCTTCACCGGCAAACATCCCGAAGGCTTCGCCAGCCGGGCTGGAGTGCAGCGGAATATAGTGGAATACCGCCATAATTTCCGCCTCTTTCAGCCAGGCAATCAGCTTGCTGCGATCGTCGTTATCGCGCAGCTTGATGTAGAACATGTGAGCGTTGTGGATACAGTCTGCCGGAATAGTCGGCAGTTCAATACGTCCGGCTTTTGCCAGCGGCTCCAGCGCGTCGTAGTAGGTTTGCCACAGGGAGAGGCGTTGCAGATTGATTCGCTCTGCCGCTTCCAGCTGCGCCCAGAGATACGCGGCCTGCAAATCCGCCATCAGGTAGCTTGAGCCGATATCGCGCCAGGTGTACTTATCCACCTGACCGCGGAAGAACTGGCTGCGGTTGGTCCCTTTTTCACGGATCACTTCCGCACGCTCCACCAGGGCACGATCGTTAATCAGCGTCGCGCCGCCTTCGCCGCCTGCGGTGTAGTTTTTGGTTTCGTGGAAGCTAAAGCAGCCGATATGACCGATGGTGCCCAGCGCGCGACCTTTGTAGGTGGACATCACACCCTGCGCGGCGTCTTCCACCACAAACAGGTTGTGCTTTTTGGCGATGGCCATGATGGTGTCCATCTCACAGGCCACGCCCGCGTAATGCACCGGCACAATCGCCCGCGTTTTGTCAGTGATCGCCGCTTCAATCAGCGTTTCGTCGATGTTCATGGTATCCGGACGGATATCCACAAACACGATTTTCGCCCCGCGCAGGACAAACGCGTTCGCCGTGGAGACGAAGGTGTAGCTCGGCATGATCACTTCATCGCCAGGCTGGATATCCAGCAGCAGCGCCGCCATCTCGAGCGATGCGGTACAGGACGGCGTCAGCAGCACCTTGGCACTGTGAAAACGTTGCTCCATCCACTGCTGGCAGCGGCGGGTAAAACCGCCGTCGCCACAGAGCTTGCCGCTGCCCATAGCCGACTGCATGTAATCAAGTTCAGTGCCCACAACGGGAGGCGCGTTAAATGGAATCATCTTGTCACCTGTATAACCAGTAGGCGGTGGCGTCGATGCTGGCACCACTCGCAATATAACGTTTAAGCGCAGCGGTGTTGCCCATCTGGGTTGCGACCCGCAGCGTCGATACCTGTTGTTGCTCCGCCCAGTGCAGCGCCGCCTGCATGAGTTTCTCGCCCATGCCGCGCCCGGCTAACAATCCGATGCGCGCCTCGTGCTCGGTGAGCCTGCGAAGCGAAACAAAACCCTGAATCTGTCCCCCGTCAGTACGGAACACCAGACAGACGTGGTCAAACGTGCCTTTGACCGCATTCTCTATCCACTGGGCATAAAAGCGACCGCTGTCATCGGGCGCATACCAGGGCGCCCGGAAACGGCTCTGAGCGAAGGCCAGCGCCGCCATCTTGCGCAGCGTGGGGATATCCTGCTCCGTTGCAATTTCCGCGCCCGGTGAGGCGTAGCGAGCCACGGTAACAGAGAGATCAACCTCGCCCTCGACCAGCCGGAATCCGTGCTGCTGGAGGGCGTCCAGCAGATCGGCGCGGTCCGCCGGGATCTTAGCCTGTACGCGCTGCCAGGCGCTGAAGTCTGCGTCCTGCAACGCAGGGGCATTGTCGCGCAGACGCACTATCGCTGAGGGACGCGCAAAAAATGCGCTTTCCCACTCAAGGGACTCCAGCACGCCGTTGAGGATACTCAACGCCACACGCCTTTGGTATCAACAACATACTGCTGACGTACGGCATCACCGGAGACCGTTTTAAACGCATTGTGATCCACCAGCAGCACCAGCACATCCGCCGTCGCCAGCGCGTCATCCAGGGCGGTAAGGGTGCAGTGACCGGCAAGTTTTGCCGGCAACGCATGAATATTCGGCTCAACCACCAGCGTTTCACCGCTGTGCCAGGCAGCGATCATTTCGGCAATTTCCATCGCCGGGCTTTCGCGCAGATCGTCAATATTCGGTTTGAATGCCAGACCAAAGCAGGCAATTTTCAGCTCACTGGCGCGTTTGCCGCTGTCGGCCAGGCAATCCGCGACCGTGGCTTTGACCTGGTTGATAACCCAGTGCGGTTTGTGGTCGTTTACTTCGCGTGCGGTGCGAATCAGGCGTGCCTGTTCCGGGTTCTGCGCCACGATAAACCACGGATCGACCGCGATGCAGTGCCCACCCACGCCCGGCCCCGGCTGAAGGATGTTCACGCGGGGGTGACGGTTGGCAAGGCGAATAAGTTCCCAGACGTTAATCCCCTGATCGGCGCAAATCAACGACAGTTCATTCGCAAACGCGATGTTAACGTCGCGGAAACTGTTTTCGGTCAGTTTGCACATCTCGGCGGTGCGGGAGTTGGTCACCACACATTCGCCTTCAAGGAAAATTTTATACAGCTCGCTGGCGCGCGCGGAGCAGACTGGCGTCATGCCGCCAATCACGCGGTCATTTTTAATCAGTTCCACCATCACCTGGCCTGGCAGTACGCGCTCAGGGCAGTAGGCGATATTGATATCGGCCTGGTCGCCCACTTGCTGGGGGAAGCTAAGATCGGGACGCGCCTCGGCCAGCCACTGTGCCATCTGCTCGGTTGCCCCAACAGGTGAAGTGGACTCAAGGATAACCAGCGCCCCTTTCTTCAGCACAGGCGCAATGGATTTTGCCGCCGCCTCGACGTAAACCATGTCAGGCTCATGATCGCCTTTAAAGGGCGTTGGAACCGCAATCAGGTACGCATCGGCTTCTACCGGCGTGGTGCTGGCGCGCAGGAAGCCACCGTCCACCGCCTTTTTCACCACGCGATCGAGATCGGGCTCCACGATATGAATTTCGCCACGGTTGATGGTTTCCACCGCGTGCGCGTTGATATCTACGCCAACGACCTGCTTTTGACGAGAGGCAAAGGCCGCCGCAGTAGGCAGCCCGATATAGCCAAGACCAACAACAGAGATGGTAGTAAAACTCATAGCGTTACCCGATTGTGTTTAAGTGCGTGCAAAATACGACCACAAGCCTGCCCGTCACCGTACGGATTGTGGGCCCGGCTCATCGCCTGATACTCTTCATCGTCATGCAGTAAGCGCGTGACCTCTTCGACAATACGACGCGGATCCGTTCCCACCAGACGTACGGTACCAGCAGTGACCGCTTCCGGGCGTTCGGTGGTTTCACGCATCACCAGTACCGGCTTACCGAGTGAAGGCGCCTCTTCCTGAATGCCGCCAGAATCGGTCAGGATCAGCCAGGCGTGGTTCATCAGCCAGACAAATGGCAGATAGTCCTGCGGCTCGATCAGGAGCACGTTTTCCACGTGACCCAGGATACGGTTGACCGGTTCGCTGACGTTCGGGTTGAGGTGCACCGGATAGACAATCTGCACATCCTCGTTCTGCGCGGCGATTTCAGCCAGCGCGTGGCAGATTTGCTCAAAGCCACGACCAAAGCTTTCGCGGCGGTGGCCCGTCACCAGAATCGTTTTCTTGCCGTTGTTCAGGAACGGATAGCGCGCAGCAAGTTCTGCCTGAAGCTCGCTGTTAGCCAGCACGCGGTCACGCACCCAAATCAGCGCATCAATGACCGTATTGCCGGTGACGAAGATCTTGCTGTCGCTGATATTTTCGCGCAGCAGGTTTTGGCGTGAGTTCTCGGTTGGCGCAAAATGGTACATCGCCAGGTGACCGGTGAGCGTACGGTTGGCCTCTTCCGGCCACGGGGAATAGAGATTGCCGGTACGCAGACCCGCTTCAATATGACCAACGGGGATACGCTGATAGAACGCGGCCAGGCTGGTTGCCACGGTAGTGGTGGTGTCGCCGTGCACCAGCACTACATCCGGCTTGAACGACTCCAGAATAGGCTTTAATTCTAGCAGAATACGGCAGGTGATTTCCGTCAGTCCCTGTCCCGGTTTCATTATATTGAGATCGTAATCCGGGACGATAGAAAAGAGGGTTAAGACCTGATCGAGCATCTCACGGTGCTGGGCAGTCACGCACACTTTCGCTTCAATATCAGGATCTCTGGCCAGCGCATGAACCAGAGGCGCCATCTTGATGGCCTCCGGCCTGGTGCCAAATACGGTTAGTACTTTCACATCGATTCTCTTCGATTAGACGATGAAGGCCGCAGCCTTCATCGTAGACGGCGTTCTTAGTTTGTGCGGCGACGCAATAACGCTACGCCAGCGCCAGTCAGTGCGCCCACAATCCCCCACATGATCATCAGGAATGCGCGACGCGGACTATCGCGTTTTACAGGCTCTTCAGGCGTTCTTAAATAACGATAGGTCTGAAAACGCGGGTCCAGCGTTGGACCGACGTTGAGCGTATTGAGCATGGCGCGGTTTTGGTCGTAATCAAGGTCAAAGTCAGGGCCAACGGCCTGGATATTTTCCAGACGAGCCTGAAGCATTGGGCGACCAAGAAGGAACATTTCTGAATCCGGGAGTTCGTCCGCCGGAACATCCGTTTCGCTACGGGAAATATTGTGCTGTTCCGCAATCTTCAGCGCCTGCTCAAGATTATGCACGCGACGGGCGAAGATGGCCTTAGCGACCTCTTCCTGGCGTTTGACCTGCGCTTTCATCTGGATAGTGCGCGCAGCCCAGGCGCCTTTCAGCTCGTCATTCAAATGACTGGCCGCGCGCTGGCTGGCAAAAGCAACGTACTGACGCAACAGGTTATTGGCGTCCGGCGCCGTTTCCGCAATCAGCTTCACGCTGTCGCTAACGTTACGAAGCACATCGCCAGGCATAAACTGAATGTTATTAATCAGATCATCCAGCAGCGCGGCATCCGCTTTGCTGTTACCGACCATGCGCTGCTTGTAGTAGTCCGTCTGGGACCAGAAATCGCGACGTGTATCCCACGACGCCAGCTGCATCACAAACTCTTTGTAGGATTCATCCATCACCGAGGCCTGATCCGGGGTCGCCAGATTGGCCTTGATATCAAGATTACGCAGGAATTGCTGCTGGGAGTAGTAGCCTCCAAGCATATTCACCGTTGGTCGGTCTGTGATCGCCGTGGCGCTCCACTCTTGTTTTGCAAAGAAGGTGTAAGCAAGCGCTAACAGCGCGAACCCCAGGGCAATCCCTACAATCCACAGTTTGCCCTGCCATAACACGCGAAACAAACCACGAATATCCAGCTCGTTCTCAGTGCCCACTGATTTCGCTCCCGCCAACGGTTGAGTCATCATAGTCCCGGTTTTACTTAGTTAATGTTGTGTTTTTGCCACTGTTCCGACGCATCCTGCGTTTTAAACGTTTAATAAAACGCGCGACTTTCCATGCACGCTTGATGCAGTAACCGTACATGAAAAATGCTAGCAAGAATAATACCAACATTACCCATTCAGGAATGAAATGTGCGTATTCTGCGGCAACGCCAATCGCAGCCAGAATAGCAGCCGCAAGCGTAATCAACACAAATGCCTGACGAGACGTGAAGCCGGCGCGCATAATCAGGTGGTGAATATGCTGCCGATCGGGAGAAAACGGGCTCATTCCTTTACGCAGACGGCGGTACATAATAGCGACCATGTCCATCAGCGGGATGGCGATAATCCAGAGAGCCGTTACCGGGCTGATAGGGTGCGTTTTACCCTGCGTGGTTTCCAGCAGGACCCAGATAACCGTAAAGCCAATCAGGGTACTGCCCGCATCGCCCATAAAGACTTTATAGCGACGCCCTAACACACCCAGGTTCAGGCAGATGTATGGCAGGATGGCGGCAATCATAGCAAAGCACCACATTGACAGGCTGTACTGGCCGTCAAACCATAAGATGATGCCGATCGCGCCAAACGAAACAGAGGACAGCCCACCAAGCAGACCGTCTATACCGTCAACCATGTTAAAGGCGTTGATAGCCGCCCACACGGCAAACAGCGTCAGGAAGAAGCCGAATGGCCCAAGCACCAGCTCCCAGGGACCAAACACGTAGCCCAGGCTTCTGAGATAGAGGCCGCCTACCACCATCATAATGATGCCAATGGCCGCCTGTACCGTCGCGCGGAACTTCACGCTGATATCAAAACGATCATCAAGGGCGCCGACCAGTACCAGCACACCGGCACATGCCAGATAGAGTGCGGCATGGGGGATATAATAATCCGCGATCCCGAATGTGAAACAGATGCCTGCGTATACCGAAATGCCGCCCACCAGCGGAATAAGCCCCTGATGACGTTTACGGAAGTTCGGTTTGTCCACTAACCCAATTCTTTTTGCTACCTTGCGCGCAATGAACAAAAAACAGGTTGTGAATAAAAAAATACTGATCAGCTCAGTTACTGCAGTGAGTAGATTCACAATGGATTGCTCTCAACAAATGTTAGTCCCGGAAGTATAACCATGAAGCCACTGCCTCAGAAGGATTAAAGATGGCTTCTCACAACTCCCTTTGTATGTTTTTCAATCAATTATTTCTTTGACTGTGCAAACATTCTTATTGTCGCACCGACAGGTCAAAATTGGGAGTGTGTGGTAATAGCGTATAGTCCATAAATAAAAAACGCCACGTAAAAACGTGGCGTTTACTGGGATTATTTGCGTTACGAGCGTTTCATCATGTCGAAGAAATCGTCGTTCGTTTTGGTCATCGCCAGTTTGTTGATGAGGAATTCCATTGCGTCGATTTCGCCCATTGGATGGATGATTTTGCGCAGGATCCACATTTTCTGAAGCTCTTCCTGAGTGGTAAGCAGCTCTTCTTTACGGGTACCGGAACGGTTGTAGTCGATCGCCGGGAAGACGCGTTTTTCTGCGATTTTACGAGAAAGGTGCAGTTCCATGTTGCCTGTACCTTTGAACTCTTCGTAGATAACTTCGTCCATTTTGGAGCCGGTATCGATCAGCGCCGTCGCGATAATGGTCAGGCTACCGCCCTCTTCCACGTTACGCGCCGCACCGAAGAAACGCTTCGGACGATGCAGGGCGTTGGCATCCACACCACCGGTCAGTACTTTACCGGAAGCCGGCACCACGGTGTTGTAGGCACGCGCCAGACGGGTGATGGAGTCGAGCAGGATGATCACATCTTTCTTGTGCTCAACCAGGCGTTTCGCCTTCTCGATAACCATTTCCGCAACCTGAACGTGGCGGGAAGCAGGCTCGTCGAAGGTAGACGCAACCACTTCCCCTTTCACCAGACGCTGCATCTCGGTCACTTCTTCCGGACGTTCGTCAATCAGCAGCACCATCAGCACACAGTCTGGGTGATTGTAAGCAATGCTCTGCGCGATGTTTTGCAGCAGCATGGTTTTACCGGCTTTTGGCGGCGCTACAATCAGACCACGCTGGCCACGACCAATTGGCGATGCCAGATCCAGCACACGCGCGGTTAAGTCTTCAGTAGACCCGTTACCACGCTCCATGCGCAGGCGAGAGTTCGCGTGCAGCGGCGTTAAGTTCTCGAACAGGATCTTATTGCGGGAGTTTTCCGGTTTGTCGTAGTTGACTTCGTTAACCTTCAACAGCGCAAAGTAGCGTTCACCCTCTTTTGGAGGACGAATCTTACCTGAAATGGTGTCACCAGTGCGGAGGTTGAAACGGCGGATTTGGCTAGGGGATACGTAGATGTCGTCAGGGCCGGCGAGGTAGGAGCTGTCTGCGGAGCGGAGGAAACCAAATCCGTCTTGCAGTATCTCCAGCACACCGTCGCCAAAGATATCTTCGCCACTCTTAGCGTGCTGCTTCAGGATGGCGAAAATGATGTCCTGCTTGCGCATACGAGCCTGGTTTTCCAGTCCCATATTTTCGCCGAGAGTGATCAGCTCAGAAACCGGCGTATTCTTTAATTCGGTAAGATTCATAATGGTGTGGGTTCTTAAACTCGGGGTGATTCTCGAACTTAATGTTGTGAATGGTATGGCAGGGTCATCCATGCCTGTTTAGCGGCCATCACCTCATGTCTGTTCGCTGTCTGGTCACAGGGAAAGAACGCAGAACTGAAACGACAAGACGGATTGAGTGACAAGCCCGGAATCTAGCAACTTCACGCACTGTTTATGTTAACAACGGGAAGTATCGGGTAAAACAAGATTCAAACAACAAGATATGTTTAAAACGTAGTCATAGCTAACTTAGCACGACTAAAGCCGGGCGTCCAGATCTCGCCGTTAATTAGGCGCTCTGGACGCTCAGCTGAGAAACCTTACGCCAGGTTAGCGTCCAGGAACTCTTTCAGTTGACCTTTGGACAGTGCGCCCACTTTGGTCGCTGCCACGTCACCGTTCTTGAACAGCAGCAGGGTCGGGATGCCACGGATACCGTATTTTGGCGCGGTGCCCGGGTTCTGGTCGATGTTCAGCTTGGCAACGGTCAGTTTGCCCTGATATTCGTCAGCGATTTCATCCAGAATCGGAGCGATCATTTTGCAAGGACCACACCATTCAGCCCAGAAATCAACGAGGATCAGCCCGTCAGCTTTAAGTACGTCCGTGTCAAAACTGTCGTCAGTCAGGTGAATAATTTTATCGCTCATATATAACTCCACAGGAATAAGCCTGGTACGTTGGTTTTGTCTCCACCAACGACGTGTTGATGTCGCATTAACCAACTAAAGGTTGACTTTATTTCACCGGATACGCTTTCGTAAAGCAATAGTAAGCTGATATTCTACCACACTATGAGCAAAACACATTTAACAGAACAGAAGTTTTCCGACTTCGCCCTGCACCCAAAGGTGATCGAAGCCCTTGAAACTAAAGGGTTTCATAACTGCACGCCCATTCAGGCTCTCGCCCTGCCGCTGACGCTGGCCGGTCGCGATGTTGCAGGGCAGGCGCAAACCGGTACTGGCAAAACGATGGCGTTTTTAACGTCAACGTTTCATTATTTACTTTCTCACCCAGCGATTGCAGACCGCAAAGTTAACCAGCCGCGCGCGCTAATTATGGCCCCGACGCGAGAACTGGCGGTACAGATCCACGCAGACGCTGAGCCCCTGGCGCAAGCCACCGGCCTGAAACTTGGCCTGGCCTACGGCGGCGACGGCTACGATAAACAGCTGAAAGTGCTGGAAAGCGGCGTCGATATCCTGATTGGGACCACCGGCCGTCTTATCGACTACGCCAAACAGAACCATATCAACCTCGGCGCAATCCAGGTCGTGGTGCTGGATGAAGCAGACCGCATGTACGATCTGGGCTTCATTAAAGACATCCGCTGGCTGTTCCGCCGTATGCCTGCGGCAAACCAGCGTCTGAACATGCTGTTTTCCGCAACCCTGTCATACCGCGTACGTGAACTCGCATTCGAGCAGATGAACAATGCGGAATATGTGGAAGTAGAACCGGAGCAGAAAACCGGGCACCGCATTAAAGAAGAGCTTTTTTATCCTTCTAATGAAGAGAAAATGCGCCTGTTGCAAACCCTGATCGAAGAAGAGTGGCCGGATCGCGCGATTATCTTCGCGAACACCAAACACCGCTGTGAAGATATCTGGGGACACCTGGCGGCAGATGGTCACCGTGTGGGTCTGCTGACCGGCGACGTGGCGCAGAAAAAACGCCTGCGCATTCTCGACGAATTTACTCGTGGCGACCTTGATATTCTGGTCGCGACCGACGTGGCGGCCCGTGGCCTGCACATTCCAGCCGTGACGCACGTCTTTAACTATGACCTGCCAGATGACTGTGAAGACTATGTACACCGTATCGGTCGTACTGGTCGTGCAGGCGCAAGCGGTCACTCCATCAGCCTTGCGTGTGAAGAGTATGCGCTGAACCTTCCGGCCATTGAGACCTACATCGGTCACTCTATTCCACAGAGCAAATACAATCCGGAAGCGCTGTTAAGCGAGTTGCCGCCACCTAAGCGCCTTACACGTCCACGCTCCGGCAATGGCCCGCGTCGTTCCGGCGGTGCACCGCGTAATCGTCGTCGTTCAGGTTAAGAAAATATGCTCAGCTCCACCTCGCTTTATGCGGCAATTGATCTCGGTTCGAATAGTTTTCATATGCTGGTTGTGCGCGAGGTGGCGGGAAGCATACAAACGCTGACGCGCATTAAGCGCAAGGTCCGCCTCGCGGCGGGCCTGAGCAGCGATAATCATCTCTCCCCGGAAGCCATGGAACGTGGCTGGCAGTGTCTGCGTCTGTTTGCAGAACGTTTACAGGATATCCCGCTCAGTCAAATTCGCGTTGTTGCCACGGCGACCCTTCGTCTGGCGGTTAACGCTGGCGATTTCATTGCCAGAGCACAGGAAATTCTGGGCTGTCCGGTGCAGGTCATCAGCGGTGAAGAAGAAGCGCGTCTGATTTATCAGGGTGTGGCGCATACGACCGGCGGCGACGATCGTCGTCTGGTGGTCGATATCGGTGGCGCCAGTACCGAACTGGTCACGGGCACAGGCGCGCAGGCGACGTCGCTCTTCAGCCTGTCAATGGGCTGTGTGACCTGGCTGGAACGCTACTTTACCGATCGAAACCTTGCCAAAGAGAATTTTGACGAGGCGGAAAACGCGGCGCGTGCGGTCCTGCGCCCGGTCATGGACGAACTGCGCTATCACGGCTGGAAAGTGTGTGTCGGCGCGTCCGGAACCGTGCAGGCGTTGCAGGAAATCATGATGGCACAGGGGATGGACGAGCGGATCACGCTTGCCAAACTCCAGCAGCTTAAACAGCGCGCCATCCAGTGTGGTCGTCTGGAAGAGCTTGAAATAGAAGGGCTGACGCTTGAACGCGCGCTGGTTTTCCCCAGTGGGCTCGCCATACTGATTGCCATTTTCACCGAGCTTAATATCCAGTGTATGACCCTGGCAGGCGGTGCGCTGCGTGAAGGTCTGGTCTACGGAATGCTGCACCAGTCGGTCGATCAGGACATCCGTAGCCGTACGCTGCGTAACGTTCAACGCCGCTTTATTGTGGATACCGACCAGGCGCAGAGAGTGAGTCAACTGGCGTCACAGTTTGCCGATCAGGTGAAAAAAAGCTGGGATATTGAACCGTTAAGCCGCGATCTGTTGCTAAGCGCCTGTGCGCTACATGAAATTGGTCTCAGCGTGGAGTACAAGCAGGCACCGCTGCACGCGGCCTGGCTGGTGCGTAATCTCGATTTGCCGGGTTATACGCCCGCCCAGAAGAAGCTGCTGGCCACCCTGCTGCTGAATCAGACTAACGCCGTCGATCTCTCTTCCCTTCACCAGCAGAACGCTGTGCCGCCGCGCGTGGCGGAGCATCTGTGTCGTCTGCTTCGGCTGGCGATCCTGTTTGCCAGTCGGCGTCGAGATGATTTGCTGCCAGCCATTACGCTGGCGGCAGACGAGGAGAAACTGACGCTGACGCTACCGGAAAACTGGCTTGAGGATCATCCCCTTGGGGCGGAACTGATTGAGCAGGAGTACCAGTGGCAGAGCTATGTGCACTGGGCGCTTGATGTGAAGTGACCCTTGAAGCGTGCCGGGTGGCGGCTTCGCCTTACCCGGCCTACAAATAGTTATCCCTTCTCTTTGGCTTTTGCCAGCATCGCGCGAATGTTTGCCACGTTTGCCTGCCCTTTATGCATACGCTCTTCAGCGGTAATGACTTTACGCTCCTGCTCCCAGATAAGATCGTCCTGAGGCAACTCCAGCAGAAAACGGCTCGGCTCCGGGCGCACCAGCTCACCATACTGACGGCGCTCTTTGCACAGCGTAAACGTCAGCTCTTTCTGCGCACGGGTGATCCCAACGTAGGCCAGACGGCGCTCTTCGTCGACGTTATCTTCATCAATGCTGCTCTGGTGCGGCAATAGGCCCTCTTCCATCCCCACCAGATAGACATAAGGGAACTCCAGCCCTTTCGAGGCATGTAACGTCATCAGCTGAACCTGATCGGCCTCTTCTTCGCTTTCCCCGCGCTCCATCATATCGCGCAGCGTGAAGCGGGTGACCACCTGCGTCAGGGTCATGGGCTCGTCAATCTCAGATCCTTCAAGCATTTCGGTCATCCAGCTGAAGAGCTGGTTAACGTTTTTCATGCGCATCTCTGCCGCTTTCGGGCTGGCGGAGGTTTCATACAACCAGGATTCGTAATCAATGCCGTGGATCAGATCGCGTACTGCCGCCACAGGCTCGCGCTCAGCCAGACGCTGCACCTCACCCAGCCAGTGGGTAAAGCGGGTTAAGGCCTCATAGCCGCGCCCGGTCAGGGTCTGGCTCAGCCCCATATCGAAGCTGGCGGTGAACAGGCTTTTGTTGCGGGTCATCGCCCATTCACCCAGCTTTTGCAGCGTCGCAGAGCCAATCTCGCGCTTCGGCGTATTTACAATGCGCAGGAAAGCGCTGTCGTCATCCGGGTTGGTCAGCACGCGCAGATAGGCCAGCAGATCCTTGATTTCCGGACGCGAAAAGAACGACGTACCGCCGGAGATTTTGTAGGGGATGCGGTTCTGCATCAGCATCTTTTCAAAGACGCGCGACTGGTGGTTACCGCGATAGAGGATCGCGTAATCCTTGTATTCAGTTTTGTTGACGAAGTGATGGGCAATCAGCTCGCCGGTTACGCGCTCCGCTTCGTGCTCTTCGTTATTGGCGCTAAGGACTTTCAGCTCGGTGCCGTAACCCAGTTCGGAGAACAGGCGCTTCTCAAAGACGTGCGGGTTATTGGCAATCAGGATGTTCGCCGCCTTCAGGATACGCCCGGAGGAACGGTAGTTCTGCTCCAGTTTAATCACCTGCAACGCCGGGAAGTCTTTGCTCAGCAGCACCAGGTTCTGCGGACGTGCGCCACGCCAGGAGTAAATCGACTGATCGTCATCGCCTACGACGGTAAAGCGCGCACGCTGCCCTACCAGCAGCTTTACCAGCTCGTACTGGCTGGTGTTGGTATCCTGGTATTCATCCACCAGCAGGTAACGAATTTTGTTCTGCCAGCGCTCGCGCACCTCTTCATTCCGCTGAAGCAGCAGCGTCGGCAGCAGGATCAGATCGTCGAAATCCAGGACGTTACAGGCTTTCATATGCGCGTCGTACAGGCCATAACAGTGGGCAAAGATGCGGTCGCGCTCGCCTTTGGCGCTTGCCGCTGCCTGGGCCGGCGTCATCAGATCGTTTTTCCAGTTCGAGATCGTCGAGATCAGCTGTTGCAACAGCACTTTGTCATCTTCGATCAGCCCTTCCGTTAGCTCTTTAAGCAGCGCCACCTGGTCGGTGTCATCAAAGAGAGAAAAGTTGGACTTCATGCCCAGCGCCGCGTATTCGCGCTTGATAATATCCAGACCCAGCGTGTGGAAGGTGGAGATCATCAGCCCGCGCGCCTCTTTACGGCCCAGCGTCTGGCCGACGCGCTCTTTCATCTCACGCGCCGCTTTGTTGGTAAAGGTGACCGCCGCGATATGGCGCGCCTGGTATCCACAACCCCGAATTAAATGGGCGATTTTGTTGGTGATCACGCGTGTTTTACCGGATCCCGCTCCCGCCAGCACCAGGCAGGGTCCGGTGACGAATTCGACAGCTTGTTGTTGTCCGGGGTTTAAACGCATAAATGATCACTCAATGAAAGTCGGGAGAGGAGGAAAAACGCGTGGTAGTATACCGACCGTAAACTAGTCGACTCAAGGCACGATCATGGCAAAAACAGCAGCAGCACTGCATATCCTTGTTAAAGAAGAGAAACTGGCACAGGATCTGCTCGAACAGATTAAAAACGGCGCCGACTTCGGCAAACTGGCGAAGAAACACTCGATTTGCCCGTCAGGCAAACGCGGTGGTGACTTAGGCGAGTTCCGCCAGGGCCAGATGGTCCCGGCGTTTGATAAAGTGGTTTTCTCCTGCCCGGTGCTGGAGCCAACCGGCCCACTGCATACGCAGTTCGGCTATCACATTATCAAAGTGTTATACCGCAACTAATCAAAAGCCCGGTGCATTGACTCACCGGGCTTTTTTATTTGGCTGTTCCGGCGTTCAGATGCCGTCGCCGTATTCGAAGGTGTGGTGAATACCGTTGAAGTGCTGATCCATATCCATCGACGGCTTATCGCTGTCTGGCTTACCGACGATGCGCGCCGGGACGCCAGCGGCGGTGGTGTGCGGCGGTACAGGCTGGAGCACAACCGACCCCGCGCCAATCTTCGCGCCGCGTCCGACTTCAATATTGCCGAGGATTTTAGCACCCGCGCCAATCATCACCCCTTCACGAATTTTCGGATGGCGATCGCCGCTGGTTTTACCGGTACCGCCCAGCGTAACGGATTGCAGGATCGACACGTCATCTTCGATCACCGCCGTTTCACCGACAACAATGCCGGTGGCGTGGTCGAGCATGATCCCACGGCCAATTTTCGCCGCCGGATGAATATCGACCTGGAAGGTCACGGAAACCTGGTTTTGAAGAAAGATGGCCAGCGCGCGGCGTCCCTCATTCCATAACCAGTGGCCGATGCGGTACGCCTGTAAAGCGTGGAATCCTTTGAGATACAGTAGCGGCGTGGAGTATTTATCCACCGCCGGGTCACGCGTACGCACGGCCTGAATGTCGCAGGCGGCAGAAGCAATCATCTCCGGATCTGCGGCGTAGGCCTCTTCCACCACCTCGCGAATGGCAATAGCAGGCATGATAGGGGAAGCCAGTTTATTGGCAAGCATATAGCTCAGGGCGCTGCCGAGATTTTCGTGCTTAAGTAGCGTCGCGTGATAGAAACTGGCCAGCATGGGCTCACAGTCGGCCAAAGCTCGGGCTTCGGCTTTAATATTATTCCAGACGATATCCAGTTCTTCACACGGCATTGCTTGCTCCAGACGATAGTTAATGACCAGCCAGTTCTGCGCTGGCTGGGTCATTCAGGTGACGATACTTCCCGGCTAATTGCTGCTGCGCTCGTCCTTGCGCGCACGACCTAATAAGGTCAATGCTGCCTCGCGCGCATTTTTTCCGCAATACAATACCTGATAAATTTCCTCGGTTATTGGCATTTCGACACCGAAACGGTGCGCCAATTCGCGAACTTCTTTGGTATTGCGATAGCCTTCAACCACCTGACCAATCTTCTCCTGCGCGCTTTTTACATCGCTGCCCTGTCCGAGCATCATGCCAAAGCGGCGGTTACGCGACTGGTTATCGGTGCAGGTCAGCACCAGGTCGCCCAGCCCAGCCATTCCCATAAAAGTGGCCGGATCGGCACCCAGCGCTTCGCCCAGGCGGGACATTTCGGTCAGACCACGGGTGATCAGCGCCGTACGCGCATTCGCGCCGAAACCGATGCCGTCAGACATCCCGGCCCCGATGGCAATGACGTTCTTCACCGCGCCGCCCAGCTGTACGCCGATAAAATCAGGGTTGCTGTACACGCGGAAGCTTTTGCCGCAGTGCAGCAGTTGCTGAAGATCGTCGGAAAATGCCTGGTCGGTGGACGCCAGCGAGATCGCCGTCGGCAAGCCCGCAGCCAGCTCTTTGGCAAAGGTCGGCCCCGAGATCACCGCCAGCGGGATCGCTGTTCCCAGCGCTTCGCGGGCAACGTCCTGCAACAGACGTCCGGTTTCCGCTTCCAGCCCCTTCGTCGCCCACACAATACGCGCATCCGCACGCATCAGCGGCTTAATCTGACGCAGGACTTCGCCAAACACGTGGCTTGGCACCACAATCAGAATATTGCGGCTGGCCGCCAGCGCAGTCGCGAGGTCGCTTTCCAGATAGAGAGAGTCAGGGAACGGAACGTCCGGGAGAAACGCCACGTTGCAGCGGTCGTGTTGCAACGTCGCGATATGTTTTGGATCGTGGCCCCACAGGACCACGTCGTGACCATTTCTTGCCAGCGTGATGGCAAGAGCGGTGCCGTAAGAGCCGGCACCGATCACAGTCATTGACGCATTAACAGTGCTCATCAGGCATCCTGATGTTGTTCGGCACCTTCGCCAGCCTGCTGCTGTAGATAGTTCATGAACAGCGCATCAAAGTTTACTGGCGCGAGGTTCAGTTGCGGGAATGTACCGCGAGAAACCAGGCTGGTGATGCATTCACGCGCATACGGGAACAGGATGTTCGGGCAGTATGCACCCAGGCAATGCGCCATCTGGTTACCTTCGATGCCGCCGATGGAGAAGATACCGCCCTGCTGAACTTCGCACAGGAACGCAGTTTCTTCGCCCAGAGAGGCGGTCACGGTGACACGCAGTACGACTTCATACACATCATCCGCCAGCTGGGTGGATGCGGTATCCAGATCAAGTTTAACCTCTGGCTGCCAGTCTTTCTGGAAAACGTGCGGCGCATTTGGCGCTTCGAAAGAGACATCCTTGGTATAGATGCGCTGGATCTGGAAAGTCATCTCGGTGTTATTTTGTTCTGACATGGAAAAACCCTTTTTAATTGTCCTAAAGTCTCTAGCTCAGCAGCGGATCGAGTCCACCACGGGCGTCGAGCGCATACAAGTCATCACAGCCGCCAATGTGCTGCGCATCAATAAAAATCTGTGGAACCGTTGTGCGACCACTGCGTTGGATCATCTCTTCGCGTTTAATCGCGTCACCATCGATCGGCAGTTCCTTGAACGTTACGCCTTTGCTGGACAGCAGCGCTTTCGCTCGGTGGCAGAACGGGCACGTTGCTTTGGTGTAGATCTCAATATTGGCCATCACTTAACTCCTTATTTACCGCGCACTAAAGGAAGATTCTCCCCGCTCCAGCCGGAGATGCCTTCTTTCAGCACCGTTACGTTTTCAAAGCCTGCTTTATGCAGTGCGTTGGCAGATTCCTGCGCCTGCATGCCAGTGCCGTCAACAACAATAATCGGCTGGGCTTTATGCTTCTCCAGCTCACCAATGTTGTTCGCTTTAATTTCCGCTGGCAGCAGGTTGATAGCACCTGCAATATGGCCCTTGCGGAAATCGTCGCGCTGACGCAGATCGACAACCACGGCGTCCTCTTTGTTGATCAGACGTGTCGCTTCACCGCGGGTGATCACCTTAATTTTAGACGTCAGTCCTTTAAATGTGGTGAACAGTACAGCGACCAGCAGGCCAATCCACGCGATGCTCAGAACCGGGTGGCGGCTAACGAATTGCATAATTTCTTGCATGGGGGTAACAACTCCCGACTAAGTGATTAAAAAAACCAGGACAGGAGTATACCTGTGCGCTGTGGCAAATACAGCCAGCGACATAAAGCTAATCTATTTTCTGCGGCATGCCACGTAAAAAAAGCCTCAAAATGGCCTGAGAACAGCCTTGCCCCCGCGCTTTCTTTGATCTTCTGCGGCTATTTTATCGATTCAGCTGTAGTAAAATTACGCAAATTTTTTGTCTCTTGAGCATGAGGTTGTCGCAATGTCGGTTTCTAAAAAACCTATGGTACTGGTGATTCTGGATGGCTATGGCTACCGTGAAGATCAACAGGATAACGCCATTTTCAACGCCAAAACCCCGGTTATGGATGCGCTATGGGCAAAACGTCCCCACACCCTGATTGATGCGTCTGGCCTGGAAGTGGGTCTGCCGGATCGTCAGATGGGAAACTCAGAAGTGGGTCACGTTAACCTGGGTGCGGGCCGTATCGTTTATCAGGACCTGACACGCCTGGACGTTGAAATCAAAGAACGTACATTCTTTGCCAACCCAACGCTCACCGGAGCGGTTGATAAAGCCGTTGCCGCAGGCAAGGCCGTTCACATTATGGGTCTGCTCTCTGCGGGCGGTGTTCACAGCCACGAAGATCACATCATGGCGATGGTAGAACTGGCCGCTGAGCGCGGTGCGGAAAAAATCTATCTGCACGCCTTCCTGGATGGTCGCGATACGCCACCACGCAGCGCAAAAGGTTCTCTTGAAGCGTTTGAAGACAAATTTGCCGCACTGGGCAAAGGCCGCGTGGCGTCCATCATTGGTCGTTACTATGCCATGGACCGCGACAACCGCTGGGACCGCGTTGAGCAAGCCTATGATCTGCTGACCCTGGCAAAAGGCGAGTTCCAGTTCCCGACCGCCGTTGAAGGCCTGGAAGCGGCTTACGCGCGTGATGAAAACGACGAATTTGTGAAGGCAACCGTGATCCGCGCTGAAGGCCAGGCCGATGCCGCCATGGAAGATGGCGATGCGCTGATCTTCATGAACTTCCGTGCCGATCGCGCGCGCGAAATCACCCGCGCCTTCGTCAACAGCGATTTCGACGGTTTCGCCCGTAAGAAAGTGGCGAAGATTGATTTCATCCAGTTGACCGAATATGCAGCGGATATCAAAGCCCCATGCGCGTATCCGCCCGCCTCGCTGGCAAACACCTTCGGCGAGTGGATGGCGAAAAATGACAAAACGCAGCTGCGCATCTCCGAAACTGAGAAGTATGCGCACGTGACATTCTTCTTTAACGGCGGCGTAGAAGAGCCGTTTAAAGGCGAAGACCGCATCCTGATTAACTCACCGAAAGTCGCCACTTACGATCTCCAGCCAGAAATGAGCTCTGCGGAGCTGACCGAAAAACTGGTGGCCGCGATCGAAAGCGGTAAATACGACACCATCATCTGTAACTATCCGAATGGCGATATGGTGGGCCACACCGGCGTGATGGAAGCAGCCGTTAAAGCGGTTGAAGCGCTGGACCACTGCGTTGAGCAGGTTGCGAAAGCGGTTGAATCCGTAGGCGGCCAACTGCTGATTACCGCTGACCACGGTAACGCAGAACAGATGCGTGACCCGGCAACCGGTCAGGCACATACCGCCCATACCAACCTGCCTGTTCCACTGATTTATGTGGGTAATAAATCAGTGAAAGCAGTGGAAGGCGGCAAGCTTTCCGACATCGCGCCAACCATGTTGTCGCTGATGGGTATGGAAATCCCTGAAGAGATGACTGGCAAGCCGCTGTTCATCGTGGAATAATCGCTCCCCATGAGGGGAAAGGCGATTTTTTCAATCACATGGGTCGTGAAGCCGCTTCGGTTATCAGTCAGACCTCTGCTTTGCGCCAGCGCACTCAGCGCTGGCGTATTGCTGTGCGCCGCATCCGCCCATGCGGATGACCGCGATCAGCTTAAATCCATTCAGGCCGATATCGCCGCCAAAGAGCGTGCGGTACGTCAGCAGCAACAGCAGCGCGCCACCCTGCTCGCCCAGCTTAAAAAGCAGGAAGAGGCCATTTCCGCCGCCGCGCGTAAGCTGCGTGAAACACAAAACACCCTTGCCCAGCTCAATAAGCAAATCGATGAAATGAACGCGTCGATTGCGAAACTGGAGCGTCAGCGCGATGCCCAGGAGCGGAACCTTGCTGCACAGCTTGATGCTGCTTTCCGTCAGGGTGAACACACAGGTCTTCAGCTGATCCTCAGCGGTGAAGAGAGCCAGCGAGGTCAGCGTTTACAGGCCTATTTCGGCTATCTTAACCAGGCGCGTCAGGAGACCATTGCGCAGCTGAAACAGACGCGCGAAGAAGTCACCACGCAAAAAGCCGAGCTGGAAGAGAAGCAGAGCCAGCAGCAAACGCTGCTCTACGATCAGCAGGCGCAGCAGGAGAAGCTTGAGCAGGCGCGCAATGAGCGTAAGAAGACGCTCGCCGGGCTGGAGTCCTCTATCCAGGCAGGACAAAGCCAGCTGAGCGAAATGCGCGCCAACGAATCGAGACTGCGTAACAGCATTGCCCGGGCAGAAGCCGCGGCCAAAGCGCGCGCCGAAAAAGAAGCGCGCGAAGCGCAGGCGGTGCGTAACAAGCAGCAGGAAGCCTCCCGCAAAGGCACCACCTACAAACCGACTGAAAATGAACGTTCCCTGATGTCCCGTACCGGCGGCCTCGGCTCCCCGCGTGGTCAGGCTTACTGGCCCGTTCGCGGTACGATCCTGCATCGCTATGGCGAACAGTTGCAGGGTGAGCTACGTTGGAAGGGGATCGTTATCGGTGCGTCTGAAGGTAGCGAAGTGAAAGCCATCGCCGATGGCCGCGTGATCCTGGCCGACTGGCTACAGGGTTATGGGCTCGTGGTGGTGGTTGAACACGGTAAAGGCGACATGAGTCTTTACGGCTACAACCAGAGTGCGCTGGTCAGCGTTGGCACTCAGGTGCGCGCGGGTCAACCCATTGCCCTTGTGGGCAGCAGTGGCGGTCAGGGCCGCCCGTCACTCTATTTCGAAATTCGTCGTCAGGGTCAGGCGGTCAATCCACAGCCGTGGTTGGGAAGATAAGTTTTGCTTCAATTTCGTCGAATTGTTTTTTCCGTAGTCAGCGCACTGGCGCTGGCTGCACCGGTTTATGCAGGCAAACTCGCGATTGTGATTGATGACTTCGGTTATCGACCACACTATGAAAATCAGGTGCTGGCGATGCCGTCAGCCATCTCTGTCGCCGTCCTGCCTAATGCGCCTCACGCGCATGAAATGGCGACCAAAGCTCACAATGGCGGCCATCAGGTCCTTATCCATCTGCCGATGGCCCCCCTCAGCAAGCAGCCGCTGGAAAAAGATACCCTGCGCCCGGACATGAGCAGCGACGAGATCGATCGCATCATCCGCGATGCATACAATAAAGTGCCGTATGCCGTAGGTCTGAATAACCATATGGGCAGCGCGATGACCTCCAGCCTGTACGGTATGCTGAAAGTGATGCAGGCGCTGGAGCGTTACAACCTCTATTTCCTCGACAGCATGACCATCGGCAACAGCCAGGCGATGCGTGCCGCTCAGGGAACGGGCGTGAAAGTCATCAAGCGCAAAGTATTCCTGGATGACTCCCAGAACGAAGCGGATATCCGCATGCAGTTCAACCGCGCGGTACAGCTGGCGCGCCGTAACGGTTCGGCGATTGCCATTGGGCATCCGCATCCATCTACCGTTCGCGTTTTGCAGCAAATGTTGCCGGGGTTACCCGCCGATATCACGCTAGTGCGTCCGAGCGATCTGCTCAATGAACCTCAGGTGGATACTTCTCGTCCGGGTAGCGCGCAACCACCCGCAACGCAGCCGCGTAATCCATTCCGCGGCGTGAAGAACTGCACGCTGAAACAGCCGCCTGAACCGGTCTATGCAACCCGCTTCTTCACGGTGATTGGCGAAAGCATCAGCAGCAGTACGCTGGTTAAATACGTCCAGCAACAGTGGCAGGGTTGGGGAAAAAAAGCCTGATCGGCTAACGCCTATTCTGCCAGATAAGAGTCCGACTGCTCTTTTGCAACGGACTCTTTCTTTTCCCGATTCTGATACCAGGCCTTGAAATACTTCAAAAAACTGTACGCCGTGGCATAAAACCCTGTCACCACACCCACTTTGCCCTGACGCCAGGCACCACTAAACAGATACCATTTGAAAAATGCGCCGATAGCGCTGATCGCTCCGCGACTAAGAGAGGGACGTATCGTCTGATATTGAACCAGGCGAGTGGTATATCCGTTTAATTTATTGAAAAGTTCATGCAGTGAATAAAATGTATCATGTCTGACATAGCCAGGAATACGTTCAGAATGGAGAAAACCTTCGACCTGATCGTCTACTGGCCGGTTATTAAATCGCGACTGCGTACGGTTAAAAAGACGCACCGGATAATCCGGTGATGAGACGGGATAAATCGTTCGGACATTTTCTCCCAGAACAAACCAGTGACGACATATCCGCCACGCCATATCCGATTCGGGTTCATCGCCCATTTTTAATTTTAAAATAGCATCAACGGTTTCTTGATCGAGTATTTCGTCGCTGTCCATGCACAGCACCCAGTCGTTGTGTGCATGGGATACGGCATGGTTCATCTGCTCGCCGTGCCAGCTATATTTTTTGAATATGGCCGACAATCCATAACTCTGGCAAATATATATCGTTGCGTCTGTACTTCCGGAATCAACTACAACGAATTCATCCGCTATTTTTAAAAGAGGAGGAATAACATCGTGCAACGTTCTTTCGGAGTTAAACGTTAATAAGCAGACCGTTATTTTAAACATTTTCTCACTCTCTCAATAACAACATAAATACTTTCGCTAATAGTATCTAATTGAGAAGAGGCGATTAAAGTCTTAAATCACACTTTTAAAATAAGCGCGTTTAAAACGTTTTCTTATAAAAAGACAAAGAAATACAAAAAATCTATTTTATTTCAACAAATTCTTTATAATGCGGTCAGATGAAGGGTAGCATACGGATTCAGACATGCCGCAAAAACGTAAAATCCTCCTCCTGGACACGGGCAAAGAATGGGGGGGAGGTACCAACAGTATGCTTGAGCTTCTGAAGCGAATCAACCGCGAAAAATTCGACATTACTTGTTGTTTTTACAGTGATTATAGTCGTGCTGAAGGTGAAACGATAGGCCAGGTGCTCAATAGCATTGGGATACCTCTACTCGTTATCCCTCAACGTAAGCAACCGGCATGGGCAAAACTCCTGAAAGAAGCGGGACGTGGTCTGCTGTTTTTCTCGCGTTCGGCGCGCAAAGCATTTACGCGACATATCGATACCCTGTGGCGCATTCGCCCCAACGTCAGCAAGATCGAGACCATTTTCAGGGAAGGTGGTTTCGATACGCTGTATATGAACAACCAGCCAGGCTCTAACGAAGAAGGGTATCTGGCGGGCGCAAACCTGCATGCGCGGATAATCCAGCACTGCCGGATTGAACCGGTGCTGACCCCGCCGCTGGTGAAGCTGGTGAATGCCCATGCCACAAAAATCATCGCCGTCTCGCACGGCGTTGAACGTGTGCTACTTCAGCATGGCGTCCGGCCAGCGCTGTGTACCACGGTCAACAATGCTATCGACATCCACCAGCCTTTGCCTGACCGACGCGCGATGCGCCAGCGCCTGAACATTGATGACGACACGTTTGTGTTCGGCAGCATTGGCTCGCTAATCCCTCGCAAAGCCAACCACCATACGCTGGAGGCGCTGGCACAGTTCAGCCAGAGGCACCCGCAGGCAAAATGGAAGATGGTGCTGGTCGGTGAAGGGGCGGAGCGCGGCGCACTGGCGGCACAGGCTGACGCGCTGGGTATTGCTGAGCACGTCATTTTTACCGGTTTCCAGAACACGCCTTTTGACTATCTCGCCACCTTTGACGCATTTATTCTGGCCTCGAAGAGCGAAGGCCTGCCGCGCGTCGTGCTGGAGGCAATGCTGCTGAATATTCCCGTGATTGGTTCAAAGGTGACCGGCACGGCAGAATTGATCGATCATGAGTCGACCGGCCTGCTGTTTCCCTGGAGCGACGTGTCGCAACTTGCTCAACATCTGGATAATATCTGGCAGGATCCTGCTCTGCGCGCCCGGCTCGCCGCTGCCGCACACCAGAATGTCTGCAACATGTATGCCATTGAAAGCTATGTTAACGGTGTCGAGGCCGTTCTTGGCGCGCAATAACCAAACGAGAAGAACATGTTTAAATTCCTGAATGCTCGCTACCGCCACATTACCGGGCGTCATAACATTCCTTACGCTTCCCTTCCGGTCACGCGCGATCTCGTTGCGGTTGATTCCATTGTGATCCCGTGTACGGGCGCGGATTTCGTCGAAGAGGCGTTATTATCAGCGACCTTTGCAGAGCGTTACGCCACCGACGTCAGCGAGATTGTTATCGTCAGCGATCAGCCTGAATCCGCTTTCGGCGAGCTGCCGCTAAAAACCCGCGTTGTGACCCTCACGCTTCCAAAACGTGAAGAAGACTACCGCTATAAGCAAATCTACCTCAGTCGTCTGGTGAAGCTTAATGCTCCGTTGCAGGCGCGCGGTGAAGGGGTGCTGATGATCGACTCCGATCTCAACCTGCTTAAAATGCCAGAGATCAACATGGCGGATATGCACATCTACTCCAGCTTCCGTCAGGGCAAAATGATTGCCAAGCTGGACGGTGCGCCAGCGGAGAAAGTGCCGGCATATTACAAAGAAACGGTGCGCCCGTATCTGGTCGATCACGTTAACGGCGCGTTTCTTGCGGCCACCAAAAAGACCTGGCGCCGTATCTGCCCGCTGTGGCTGACGCTGTTCCAGGATACCTGGGAGCTGATGGACGATACGCAGCCGCCGACCGATCAGCTGCCGCTCGCTGCGCTGCTGGACATGCTGGATGTAAAAACGGTTAACCTGGGCGACTGGATGAACTGGCCGGTCTCCAAGAAGATCGGCGGTCAGGAAGCCGTTGTGCCGAAAGAAGTGATTGGCGCGCACGGTGGTTTCCCGCTTTCCGAGTGGCAGAAGTATCTGGAATCGCCGGATAACAAACTGCTGTTCAAAGGTCAGGACTACACCCGCAAGGTGCGTTACCTGACGGACGAAGAGAAAAAGAATCAGTAAAAAAAGGGGCCGCTGGCCCCTTTTTCATTATTTATCCCAGCTCAGGATCACTTTCCCTGACTGGCCGGAACGCATCGCGTCAAAGCCCTGCTGGAACTCATCGATGGAGAAACGGTGAGTGATAATCGGGGACAGATCCAGACCAGACTGGATCAGCGCGGCCATCTTGTACCAGGTCTCAAACATCTCGCGGCCATAGATGCCCTTAATGAATAGCCCCTTGAAGATGACTTTGTTCCAGTCGATGGACATATCTGACGGCGGAATACCCAGCATCGCGATACGACCACCGTGGTTCATGGTGTCGAGCATGGTGCGGAACGCGGGTGGCGCGCCGGACATCTCCAGACCCACGTCAAAGCCTTCGGTCATGCCCAGCTCTTCCATCACGTCGGTCAGGCTCTCTTTCGAGACATCCACCGCGCGGGTGACGCCCATTTTGCGCGCCAGCGACAGGCGGTATTCGTTCACGTCGGTGATCACCACGTTGCGCGCACCCACATGCTTCGCCACGGCTGCCGCCATAATACCGATGGGGCCTGCGCCGGAGACCAGCACGTCTTCCCCCACCAGGTCGAAGGAGAGCGCCGTATGTACCGCGTTGCCGAACGGGTCGAAGATGGAGGCCAGATCGTCAGAGATATTGTCCGGGATTTTGAACGCGTTAAACGCCGGGATCACCAGGTATTCCGCGAAGCAGCCCGGACGGTTCACGCCCACGCCGACGGTGTTGCGGCACAGGTGGGTACGCCCACCGCGACAGTTGCGGCAGTGACCACAGGTAATGTGGCCTTCACCGGAGACGCGGTCGCCAATGTTGAAGCCTTTCACTTCCTGGCCGATGCCGACTACTTCGCCGACATATTCGTGGCCGACTACCATTGGCACGGGAATAGTTTTTTGCGACCACTGGTCCCAGTTGTAGATGTGAACGTCAGTACCGCAGATGGCGGTTTTACGAATTTTGATCAGCAGATCGTTATGACCGACTTCCGGCTCCGGTACGTCGGTCATCCAAATCCCTTCTTCCGCTTTCAGTTTGGATAACGCTTTCATCACACGTCCTCAGGCAATTACGCCCAGCTGTTTGCCGATGCGGGTAAAGGCTTCCACCGCACGTTCAATTTGTTCAGGCGAGTGCGCCGCAGACATCTGGGTGCGGATACGCGCCTGACCTTTTGGTACCACCGGGAAGAAGAACCCGGTCACGTAAATCCCTTCTTTCTGAAGCTCACGAGCAAATTGCTGCGCGACAACCGCGTCGCCCAGCATCACCGGAATGATCGCGTGGTCAGCACCGGCCAGGGTGAATCCTGCGGCACTCATTTTTTCACGGAACAGGCGGGCGTTAGCCCACAGGCGGTCGCGCAGCTCAGCGCCGGATTCCACCATCTCCAGCACTTTAATAGAGGCAGCCACAATCGCCGGCGCCAGGGAGTTGGAGAACAGGTACGGGCGGGAGCGCTGACGCAGCCACTCAACCACCTCTTTACGCGCAGCGGTATAACCGCCAGACGCGCCGCCGAGCGCTTTGCCCAGCGTACCGGTGATGATGTCCACGCGGCCCATTACGTCACAGTATTCGTGGGAGCCGCGACCGTTTTCGCCGACAAAGCCAACCGCGTGAGAGTCATCCACCATCACCAGCGCGTCGTATTTATCCGCCAGATCGCACACGCCCTTCAGGTTGGCGATCACGCCATCCATGGAGAACACGCCGTCGGTGGCGATCAGCACGTGGCGGGCACCGGCTTCACGGGCCTCTTTCAGGCGGGCTTCCAGCTCAACCATGTCGTTGTTGGCGTAGCGGAAACGCTTCGCTTTACACAGGCGAACACCGTCGATGATGGAGGCGTGGTTCAGGGCGTCGGAGATAATCGCATCTTCTGCGCCGAGCAGGGTTTCAAACAGACCGCCGTTGGCGTCGAAGCAGGATGAGTACAGAATCGCGTCTTCCATTCCGAGGAAGTTCGCCAGCTTTTGCTCAAGCTGCTTGTGGCTGTCCTGGGTACCGCAGATAAAGCGAACGGAGGCCATACCGAAACCGTGGGTGTCCATGCCGTTTTTCGCCGCGGCAATCAGCTCAGGGTGATTCGCAAGACCTAAGTAGTTGTTCGCGCAAAAGTTGATCACATGGCTGCCGTCGGCAACGGTGATGTCCGCCTGCTGGGCAGACGTGATAATACGCTCTTCTTTGAACAACCCTTCCGCACGTGCGGTCTCGAGGTCGCTGTTTAACTGTTTGTAAAAATCACCACGCATTGCAATTCTCCAGACTCGGCAAATTTTGGCACATATTACCCAAACCAATAGTTCATGACGAGATGACGCAGTATCTCTTCTCGTTTTTGCAGCATAAATCACGCGTACCCCTGCTGCATATCGGTGAATGGCTGAAGCCTGAGCATTGTGATGATATGATAAAGAGATTAGCGTTCGGGATATTCCCCGACTCATACTTCAAAGGTTACAGTTATGATCATCGTTACTGGCGGCGCGGGCTTTATCGGCAGCAATATTGTTAAGGCCCTCAATGACAAAGGCATCACCGACATTCTGGTAGTGGACAACCTGAAAGACGGCACCAAGTTCGTGAACCTGGTGGATCTGAACATCGCTGACTACATGGATAAAGAAGACTTCCTTATCCAGATTATGGCGGGTGAAGAGTTCGGCGAGATCGAAGCCATCTTCCACGAAGGTGCATGCTCCTCCACCACCGAGTGGGACGGCAAGTACATGATGGATAACAACTATCAGTACTCCAAAGAGCTCCTGCACTACTGCCTGGAGCGTGAAATTCCGTTCCTGTATGCCTCTTCCGCGGCAACCTACGGTGGGCGCACTTCAGATTTCATCGAATCCCGCGAATATGAGCAGCCGCTGAACGTCTACGGTTACTCCAAATTCCTGTTTGATGAGTACGTGCGTCAGATCCTGCCTGAAGCGAACTCGCAAATTGTCGGCTTCCGCTACTTCAACGTCTACGGGCCGCGCGAAGGCCACAAAGGCAGCATGGCGAGCGTGGCGTTCCACCTGAACACCCAGTTAAATAACGGCGAAAGCCCGAAACTGTTTGAAGGCAGCGACGGCTTCAAGCGTGACTTCGTCTACGTGGGCGACGTGGCGGCAGTGAACCTGTGGTTCCTGGAAAATGGCGTGTCCGGCATTTTCAACCTGGGCACCGGCCGCGCGGAATCCTTCCAGGCGGTGGCAGACGCGACGCTGGCGTACCATAGGAAAGGCAGCATCGAGTACATTCCGTTCCCGGATAAGCTGAAAGGCCGCTACCAGGCATTCACTCAGGCGGACCTGACTAACCTGCGCGCCGCAGGCTACGACAAGCCGTTCAAGACCGTTGCCGAAGGCGTAACGGAATATATGGCCTGGCTGAACCGCGACGCATAAGTATGAAAATTCTGGTGATCGGCCCGTCATGGGTGGGCGACATGATGATGTCGCAAAGTCTCTATCGCACGCTCAAGGCGCGTTATCCCCAGGCGATAATCGACGTGATGGCACCCGCATGGTGCCGTCCGCTGTTATCGCGTATGCCGGAAGTGAACGAGGCGATCCCGATGCCGCTCGGCCACGGGGCGCTGGAAATCGGTGAACGCCGCAAACTCGGCCACAGCCTGCGCGAGAAACGCTATGACCGCGCCTACGTGCTACCTAACTCCTTCAAATCTGCCCTTGTGCCCTTCTTTGCGGGCATCCCGCATCGTACCGGCTGGCGCGGTGAAATGCGCTACGGCCTGCTGAACGATGCTCGTGTGCTGGATAAAGAGGCCTGGCCACTGATGGTCGAGCGCTACGTGGCGCTGGCCTACGACAAAGGCGTGATGCGCAGCGCGAAAGATCTGCCGCAGCCGCTGCTGTGGCCGCAGCTCCAGGTAAGCGATGGGGAGAAATCCCACACCTGCAACGCATTTGGCATTTCGTCCGAACGCCCGATGATTGGGTTCTGCCCTGGCGCGGAGTTTGGTCCGGCAAAACGCTGGCCGCACTATCACTATGCAGAGCTGGCGAAACAGCTTATCGATGAAGGCTATCAGATTGTGCTGTTTGGCTCGGCGAAAGATCATGAGGCGGGCAATGAAATTCTCGCCACGCTCAGTACCGAGCAACAGGCCTGGTGCCGAAACCTGGCCGGGGAAACGCAGCTCGAGCAGGCGGTTATTTTGATTGCCGCCTGTAAAGCCGTGGTGACGAACGACTCCGGTTTAATGCACGTCGCCGCCGCGCTGGATCGTCCCCTGGTTGCGCTGTATGGCCCAAGCAGCCCGGACTTCACGCCGCCGCTGTCGCACAAGGCGCGCGTGATCCGTTTAATCACCGGCTACCACAAGGTGCGTAAAGGCGATGCCGCAGAAGGCTATCATCAGAGCCTGATCGACATCACGCCGCAGCGCGTCCTTGAAGAACTCAACGCATTGCTGTTGAGCGAAGAAGGATAACGGATGCGGGTATTGATCGTTAAAACCTCCTCAATGGGTGATGTTCTGCATACGCTGCCGTCGCTGACGGACGCCATGCGGGCCATTCCCGGCATCCGTTTTGACTGGGTGGTGGAAGAAGGCTTCGCGCAGATCCCCACCTGGCATGAAGCGGTTGATCGCGTGATCCCGGTGGCCATTCGCCGCTGGCGCAAAGCGTGGTTCTCCGCACCGATTAAAGCCGAACGCAAAGCCTTCCGCGAAGCGGTGCAGGCCCGGCGTTACGACGCGATCGTCGACGCCCAGGGGCTGGTGAAAAGCGCCGCGCTGGTCACGCGTCTGGCGCATGGCGTAAAGCACGGCATGGACTGGCAAACCGCCCGCGAACCGCTGGCGAGCCTGTTCTATAACCGTCGACACCATATTGCGAAACAACAGCACGCCGTGGAGCGCACCCGCGAGCTGTTCGCGAAAAGCCTGGGCTATGCAAAACCTGAAGCCCAGGGTGACTACGCTATTGCACAGCATTTTTTGCGCGAGACGGAGGAGCATGCCGCGCCGTATCTGGTGTTCCTGCATGCCACAACGCGCGACGATAAGCACTGGCCGGAAACGCACTGGCGAAGGCTGATTGAACTAATGCAACCTTGCGGTATCCATATTAAACTCCCGTGGGGCGCTGAACATGAGCGTCAGCGTGCGGAGCGTCTGGCAGCCGGTTTTTCCCATGTCGAGGTGTTACCCAAACTCACGCTGGCGCAAGTTGCCGCACAGCTGGCGGGCGCAAACGCCGTCGTTTCTGTGGATACAGGGTTAAGCCATTTAACCGCCGCACTGGATCGACCTAATATCACGATTTTCGGCCCGACCGATCCGGGGTTGATCGGGGGTTATGGTAAAAACCAGCATCAGATGGTCAGCCCTACGCAACAAACGAAGGATATTAGCGCAGATGCTATTTTTTCATTTTTACAGGGCAGCCATCGGCTTTCCAACAGGGATATTTAACCCATGAGTTATGTATTTCTGCTGATTTTACTCTTTCCGGTGAAACTCATCCGGAAGCTGTTTCGAAAGGACACGGGCAAGAACCTTGTCATTCAAACAGCCAAAATCGGTGACTTTATTAATGCGACGCCTCTTCTGGCCTGGCTGCAAAAAAGCGATGTGTTGATCAGTCGCAGCGTTGGTGCGCTGGCGAAGCATGATGAGACTATCGAGCAGATCTATTTTATTGAGCAGCATAAGCGCAACCTGTGGCGTAAACTGTGCTTCGCGTGCAGGATCATGAACCGCTACGACAACGTCTACCTGCTACAGCCCAACAGCGTGAACCTCTTTTTTGCCGCCGTCTGCAATGCCAAAAACAAACAATTTTTAAGCATTTACACGCGCAGGTGGTATCACGGGATTTTCTATCTCGCGGCCGACGGTACCGTTGAGCATGGCAAAAAAACGCTTTCGGTGACGAACTACCTGAAACTGGCCGACCGCTCGCTCACATGGCAAGACTCTCCCAAGCACGCCACAAAGCCGCTCTTCAAGCCGACGACCTGGCCGGCTATTCTTGATAAACCTGACGTTATCCGCATCGGCATCAGTATTGCGGCAGGCAATAAAGCCAAAACCGTCCCTCCGGTTATCTGGAAGCGGATTGTTGATCAACTCGCTGATTTACCCTGCGAGTTTTATGTCTTCGGCGCGCCAAACGAACAGTCGTGGATGGATGATATCACCCGCCTTTACGGTGAAATCCCTAATTTTATTAATCTTATTGGCAAAATTTCGCTAGAAGAGCTTCCCTGGGCCATTTCAAAGATGGACTGCTATATCGCGTCTGACTCGGGGAATGTCTATATCGCAGACGCCGTCGGCGTGCCGGTGGTCCTGCTGTTTGGACCGTGTTGTCATTACGAACAGCGTCCGCTTGGCAATGTGATGCTGATCGGGAATGACGACAACATTTGTTCTTATGTGTTTGAAACGCGCTATTACTTTCCGCAAGAACGGGAAGCGCTATTCTCTGTCACTGACTCCGCGTTACACGATCTTCAGCAGTTTGTCCGTACATTACCCAAAGCCCGCTCACTGGCTAGCGCTACCGACGCTCAAGGAAACTAATTTTTATGGCTTTTTTAAGCGTCATTATTGCTGCGCATAACGCTGAAGCTACGCTGCACGCCACGCTTTCAAGCCTGCTGGCAGCAATCGGTCAGGACACTGAAGTCATTATTTTCAATGACAGTTCTGAGGATGCCACGCAGGCAATAATTGAAGAGTGGTCGCCGAAATTTCCTCAGATCATCACGCGCACCGTGAACTTTCGTAACGTAGGCCGGGTACGAAACAGCGCTGTCGCGCTGGCATCGGGAGAGTATATTACGATGCTCGACAGTGACGATTGCTTAAAGCCGGGCAGCCTCAGGGACGCAATGACCTTCCTGAAAGCGCAACGTCCGGATATGTTACTGACACGTTTGCTTGAGATTCGCGATCCCCGGAAAATGACTTCAGACTGGCAGGGATTTAATCCTGTGCCATTGCCACGAAATGAAGCAGTCGCTCGTTTCTTACGCCATAAAGACTTTCAGGCACATCTCATTGGCCAGTTTATTCATCGTAGCCTGTACGAGAGTAACCCTATTCCTCCGATGTTATGTTATGAGGATTTCGCTGTCTTCCCTGGAATGCTGATGCAATCGAACAAAATAGTCTATCAACGCCAGGGGCATTATTATTACATCAAGCGTCGCGACAGTTTGTCGAGCACTCTGGACGCCAGCAAAATTTCAACGCTTGTCGAATGCACGTTACAGATGGAAAGAACATTTCCGTCAAGCTACAAGCATCTCGTCAATTGCCACTGGTTTGATATTTACAGCAACCATCGGTCCTGTCTTACAGACCAACAATTGCAGCTCGTGAAACAACGCGTAAAGGCCATGTATACATTGTCTTTTTTCCTCTCCACCGATGTTCGTTTTAGCTATAAAAAAAGGGTTATTGAGGCATTATGGAAAAAATAAAACCACGGCTCTATCAACTGACGATCGCTTTGAGCCTCATCTCTTTGATACTGGCTTTAGTCAGTTCAGGGAAGCAAAGAGAGTTTTTCTATATTGCTATTTACGTCAGTATTATTGGCCTGGCTTTCGAATATAAAAAAATCACTCTGCAACCTTTTACTATAGCGCTGCCCATTCTGCTGATTGGATTACTTAACCTCGGCTGGTATTTACTCTATGAGTATCATAACGAGGGACTCAACCTTTACAGCGACTATCTCGGTGCCAGCAAAAAATTAATTTTAGCGAGTGTCCTGATTTTCTATATTGACCGCTTTAAGTTTTATATCGATAAGGACACCTTCAGGAAATTTTTCTTCTTCGCAACGGCCTTAGGGTTTGTGCTCGCCACAGGGTATGGCTTGTGGCAGGCCTCACAAGGTATGACTCGCGTTGAGATGGCAATTAACCGTGCCACCGTTTCAGCCTATGTTTATTCTGTCCTGTCACTGGCTTTCGTATACAGTCTTTACCTTCAACAGAACGTGAAGCTGTATGTTGTTGCGGGCTTCACTATATTAATCTCTTACTTCGTCATACTGTTGACGGGGACCCGTGCTGCGATGGGTTTATATCTGCTTCTGGCAATTGTGCTCACGCTTTATCATTTCAGAAAGATTCATCTTAAATCCGCCCTCATCTTTCTATGCATTGTTGCAGGCGTTGTAATCGTTAGCTACAAGCCATTGATTTCGCCGAAAATTAAACAAACCCAACGTGAGGTTGAACGTTATCAACAAGGTTTTGACCGCACGTCATTGGGCGCACGTTTTTCGATGTGGACTGTCGGGATCGAGAATGGTCTTGCGCATCCGTTAGGGCAATCGCTGGAACAGCGTGAAGCGTGGACGCGGCAGTATATTAAAGACGGACATCCGCACCTTGGCAGTGCACTCGAATACATCAAAGTTCATCTGCATAATGAATTTATTGAGAAATACTCTTTGCAGGGGATCCCCGGCGTAGCGGTAATGCTCTTTTTCTTCGTTTCGATGATTGCGTATGCCCTACGAAACAGAAACGCGCTGCTGCTAACGTCAATGCTTCTTTTGCTTTTGTATGGACTGACGGATGTCATACTGCTCAGTTCAGAAGCCTTAATCTTCTTTATGATTTTGTTTGCGTTAAGTACACCTTTCTCACAAACAAAGCAGCAATAACAAATATGCCCGCCTGGCGGGCATAACTATTTTTTGTACTGGTAAAACTCCGCAAGCGTCATCCCCACGGTCTTATCTGATAACCAGGTAAAGAGCTGCTCCAGATCCTGATACAGTCCCTCAATCGCGGCCTGGTCTTTAAAAGTAGGGCTGCCGCCAGGCATAAATTCCGACGAATGCAGCATGAACTCTACGTAGTCATTCCCCTGAGCCAGGCACTGCTGCGCAACCTTAATCATCTCCTGCGCGTTACCGCCGGACGGGCGTAACCAGTTAACTGACGGAGAACGGTATTTACCGCGCAGACGATCGTAACCCTGCTTCAGGGAATTCAGCCATGCCGGGTGTTTATACTGGATACTCATCGGCACTTCGAGGAGAGGGCTGTTTCCCGGCCGGGAAATGTCGTCTACGTCCAAAAAATAGGCGCGATCGGGAAAATGCTGGTAATTCGTTCCGCCATTACCCTGCGGGGCACCTTTCGCGTTGCGCCAGTTCACGCGCGGCGTAACGGAACAATCTACCTGATACCCCAGCTCAATCAGCAACCGGGCGTAACGGCTGTCGAATGCCCAGCGCCCGGCGCGATGGCTGAGCATTTTTGTCTGGAAAGTCTCTTCCAGTAAGCGGGTCATGAACAGCACTTTCTCACGCATGACCTCGTCTGAAAACTCAATCAGATAAGGCTGCCAGCGCCAGTCATCACCGGTCAGATCGTGCTCCGGAGGGCTATTCCAGGCATGGAGATGCATTCCCACCTCACCCTGGCCGCGGGCTATGACCTCTTTCGCGAACTCAATGAATACCGGTTCGACGGCCATCTCGTAGTTGGTCAGCCAGACGGGCTTAAAGCCGAAGCGTTCACAAAGCGCCTGAAACCGCGCCAGGTAGCGCGCGTTTTCCGTTTTGATCACCCGGTGGTTCTGCCAGAGATTATCCCCTTCGGTATCGATCGTGATGATAAACGCTGGTTTTTTCATAATAAGTCCGCAAGACAAAATAGTTAGCGCTATGTTACGCACGCCCGAAAGCAGGAGTAAACCCTTCCAGGGAAATTCCTGACATTATGGAGAAAGAGTGCAAGTCGTTACCAGGTCTATTAGAATTGCCAATAGTACAACGCCGATAAGATGATGATGAATAACTTACCTGACACGCCTGATTTGCGCATTTTACTGATCAAACTTCGCCATCATGGCGACATGTTACTCACCACCCCCGTCATCAATTCATTACGCCAGAAATGGCCTGAAGCCCAAATCGACGTGCTTCTCTATGAAGAGACGCGAGACATGCTCGCCGCGCATCCGGCAATCGGGACGATCTATGGTATCGATCGTAAATGGAAGCAGCTGGGGACGCTGAAGCACCTGCAAAAAGAGTGGCAGTTGCTTCGTGCTTTACGCGCTCAGCATTATCATCTGGTGATCAATCTTGCCGATCAGTGGCGCAGCGCGATTGTTACCCGCTTCACCGGCGCACCGGTTCGGCTCGGGTTCGCTTTTAACAAGCGCAAGAATGCCTTCTGGCGTTTTTGTCACAGTGAACTGGTCTCGGTCGCCAGCCATCAGTCGCTGCACACCGTTGAACAAAATCTCTCCATACTGTCAGCGCTGCCGGTAATGGCCAACCCTACCGTCACCATGGCTTACAGCGCGGATGACTGGCGCCATGCTCACCAAAAGCTGACACAAAAGGGCGTGGGAGACCGCTACATCGTTATTCAACCCACGTCACGCTGGTTCTTTAAGTGCTGGGACGAAGGCAAAATGGCGCAAACTATCGCCGCGTTGCAGCAGGACGGCCACACTATCGTCCTTACGGCGGGACCGGATAAGAAAGAGCTGGCGATGATTGACCGCATTCTTGCCGCCTCCCCGCAGACGGGTGTTGTATCGCTGGCAGGGCAGTTAACCCTGCGCCAGCTGGCCTCGCTAATCGATCACGCGATCCTGTTCATTGGCGTTGACTCCGTACCCATGCACATGGCCGCCGCCCTTCAGACGCCCTGCGTGGCGCTGTTTGGCCCGTCAAAATTGACGTTCTGGTCGCCATGGCAGGTTAACGGCGAGGTCATCTGGGCAGGTAACTACGGCCCGCTTCCCAACCCTGACGCCATTGATACAAAAACGACGGAACGTTATCTCGACGCCATCCCCGTTGATGCTGTCGTCTCCGCCGCAAGGAGATACCTGCAATGAAGCTTCATCGTCTGGCCATTGTGCGCCAAAAATATCGTCCGGATGGAGGAGCAGAACGTTTTGTCTCCAGGGCACTTACCGCGCTGAGCAATCAAAATCTTGAGCTCAACGTCATCACCCGCGAGTGGCAGGGCGAAAAGCAGGACGACTGGCATATTCATATTTGCGATCCACGAAAGTGGGGCCGCATCAGCCGTGAGCGCGGCTTTGCACACGCCGCACGCGCGCTGTGGCAGCAACAGCAGTTTGATATTGTCCAGAGCCACGAACGTATTCCGGGCTGCGATATTTACCGCGCCGGGGATGGTGTACATCGACGCTGGCTGCTACAGCGTACGCGTATTCTTCCCGCCTGGCGTGCGAAGCTGCTTATGCACGATCGTTATCACCGCTACGTGATGAACGCAGAACGTGAAATGTACCAGGCTCCCGAGTTGAAAGCCGTTATCTGTAATGCGGAGATGATCAAACGCGAAATCGTCGAAGACTTTGATATTGACGCAAAAAAGATACATGTGATTTATAATTCAATAGATTCCAGCCGCTTCGTTCCGGCAGAAGAGAGACAACGCGCTGTACTGCGTCAGCAATTTGGCTTACCCGCTGATGCCGTCATTTTCTGCTTCGTGGGTTCAGGGTTTGAACGCAAGGGGCTGGCAAGCGCTATTCGGGCTATAGCAGGAACATCGGCATGGCTGGTTGTGGTCGGTCAGGATAAAGCGGAAAGCCGTTATCGCGACCTCGCCCGTTCATTAGGCTGTGAGGGGCAAATCCGTTTCCTGGGGATGCAAAAAGAGACGCTGCCATTTTATCAGCTTTCTGATGGTTTACTGCTGCCGACGCTGTATGATCCTTTCCCTAACGTCATACTTGAAGCAATGGCCTGTGGATTGCCCGTCATTACGTCAGAGAGTTGCGGTGGTTCAGAATTTATTGAGCAAGGCCAGAACGGGTTTTACTGTGATGCACTTGATATCCACACATTGAAGGAGGCCGTCATGTCCATCCCTTCACTGGAAAAAAATAATAATATGGGGCTTGCGGCGCGTGAACGCGTCAGAGAAGCAACCCCTGAAAAACTATCAAGTCAGCTTATTTCGCTTTATCAAAAATTACTGGATTAATAATGCGCATCCTAATGATTATTGATGGTTTACCCGGTGGAGGAGCCGAAAAAACGGTACTCACCCTCTCCAGCGGACTGACAGAACTGGGGCATCAGGTCACCCTTTTCTCCTTACGGAAGGTGTGCGACTACGCCATTCCGGAAGGCATCGATTTTCAGATTGTGCAGGATACCTGTAAAAAACCCTGGCGGAAGCTGACCGAGATCCCGCGTCGCGCCCGTTTGCTGGATCGCGCCATCGAGAAGGCAGAACGCAGCGGTAAATTTGACGTCGTGTTCTCGCATCTGCATAAAACCGACCGTATCGTGGCGCACAGCCGCGTGCTGGATCGGGATAAGGTCTGGTTCTGCGTTCACGGGATGTTCTCCTTCTCCTATTTGCGCCATCGCAGCGGGCTTTCTCGCTGGTTTAAGCATTATAAAATTCGGCATACCTATGAAAACCGCAACGTGGTGGCGGTTTCCGGCGCCGTGCTGCACGACCTCTCTGAAGTACTCGCGATCCCCCTGCGGCGCAAAGCGGTTATCCATAACCCCTTTGATATCCCTGAAATTCAGCGTCTGGCGGAAGCGCCCTTTGAGATGCAGGGGCAGGATTACATTATCCACGTTGGCCGTTTTCATGAACACAAACGTCACGACCGGCTGCTGCGGGCGTTTGCGCTGAGCAAGATCGACGCATCGCTGGTGTTGATGGGCAAAGGTTCTGACGCGAAAATAAACCAGCTCAAACAGCTTGCCGCTAAGCTGGGTATTGAAAACAAGATCGTCTTCCGCCCGTTCGAAACCAACCCCTACCCGTGGATCAAAGGGGCACGCCTTTTAGTGTTAAGTTCCGACTGCGAAGGTTTTGGTAATGTACTGGTAGAGTCCATTATCTGTCAGACCCCACCGGTGAGTACAAACTGCCCTGGCGGTCCTGCTGAGATCCTTACTGGCCCCCTGGCGCGAGGTCTGACAGCGTTAACCGACGAATCACTGGCGAAAACACTGGCAGAATTGTATGCCTCTCCGCCAGTTGTTGATCGCGAAACGATCGCATCGTTCGGTATTAACGCCATTTGCCAGCAATACATTGCTTTGGTCGACAACCAAAAATAATCAGGTTTCATATGCAAAATTCAGCGCCTTTATTAAGCGTGGTGGTTGCCGTTTATAACGGTGAAGCTTTTCTCGATCAGTTCTTTACCTGCCTTGTAAATCAACACATCGACAGTATGGAAGTCATCATCGTGAATGACGGCTCCACTGACCGCTCGATGCAGATTGTCGAAAAATGGCGCGAAAAGCTGCCACAGATGCAGGTTATTGAACAACCTAATCAGGGCGTGTCCATCGCGCGTAATACCGGCCTGGCGGTTGCGACCGGGCAGTATCTCTCTTTCCCGGATATTGATGATGTCTTCAAACCCGGCATGTACCAGCGTCTGCTGGATATGGCCGTCACGCAGAACCTGGATGTCGCCACCTGCAATGGCAACTACGTCTGGGAAAATAACAAAAAACCGTCTCGCCCTATCTTCCCTGAAGATAAGCTCGCCTCAACGGGCGTCATGAATGGTGCGGCATGGTTAAAAAAGGCGCTGGATTCACGTAAGTTCCTGCATGTGACCTGGCTGAATATCTATCGTCACGATTTTATTCGTCAGCACGGCTTCCGTTTCGAGCCTGGCCTGCGCCATCAGGATATTCCGTGGACGACTGAGGTGCTGCTTGCCGCGGAACGCGTTCAGTACACCAGCGAACGCTTTTACGACTACTACATTCACTCCGCCTCGGTATCGCACACCCCGGATAATGACGACACGCTGATTCGCTCTGCGCGCCATTACATGAAGATACTGAAGATGCTTGATGCCATTAACCAGCGCTACCCGGATAAAGTGAAAAATATCCCGGCCTGCCACTGGCAAATCGCCAAAGAGGGTCTGGGAATTATTCATACCTTCGACAACATGAAGGATGAGGCGAAGAAAGCAATGATAATCAAAGAGTTCTTCGACACCGGGATCTGGAAGCTCATCTGGAAAAGTGCCAAAAGCCCGCGTTTGCGCTGGCGCCTGGGCCGACGCTACTTCCGTTTAAAACGGTATCTGGCATAAGAGATAGCTTTAGCACGCTTAAATGCTTAGAATTTCCCGGCCGAAACTAAAAAACGGATAATCGCTTGGAATTGTTGTATACCGCCCTGCTCTACATCATTCAGCCACTGGTGTGGCTGCGACTGTTGCTTCGTAGCCGTAAAGCGCCTGCGTACCGTAAACGCTGGGCCGAACGCTATGGCTACTGCCGCAATAAAGTGGCGCCGGACGGTATTCTGCTGCATTCCGTGTCAGTCGGGGAAACGCTGGCCGCCATTCCACTGGTGCGTGCCCTGCGCCACCGTTATCCGTCACTGCCCATCACCGTCACCACGATGACGCCAACCGGCTCAGAGCGCGTGATGTCTGCCTTCGGTAAAGACGTGCATCACGTCTACCTGCCGTACGATCTCCCCTGCGCCATGAACCGTTTCCTGAATACCGTGCGCCCTAAACTGGTGATCGTCATGGAAACCGAACTGTGGCCGAATATGATTTCCGCCCTGCATGCCCGTAAAATTCCTTTGGTTATCGCCAACGCGCGTCTGTCGGAACGCTCGGCTAAAGGGTACGGCAAGCTGGGTAAATTTATGCGTCGCCTGCTCAGCAAAATCACGCTGATCGCCGCGCAGAACGAAGAAGATGCCGCGCGCTTTATCGCCCTAGGCCTGAAGCGCAACCAGCTTGCGGTCACGGGTAGCCTGAAGTTCGATATTTCCGTCACCCCTGAACTCGCCGCCCGTGCGGTAACGCTGCGTCGTCAGTGGGCGCCGCGTCGCCAGGTCTGGATTGCCACCAGCACCCATGACGGCGAAGAAGCCATTATCCTTCAGGCTCACCGCCAGCTGCTGGAAAAATTCCCTGATTTACTGCTGATTCTGGTTCCTCGCCATCCGGAGCGTTTTAAAGATGCCCGCGAGATGGTGCAAAAAGGCGGTTTCAGCTTTACCCTGCGCAGCAGCGGCGAAATCCCCTCTGGCAGCACGCAGGTGGTGATTGGCGATACGATGGGCGAACTGATGCTGCTGTACGGCATTGCAGACCTCGCCTTTGTTGGAGGTAGCCTGGTGGAGCGCGGTGGTCATAACCCGCTGGAGCCGGCAGCCCACGCCATTCCCGTGCTGATGGGTCCACACACGTTTAACTTCAAAGATATCTGCGCGAAATTGCAGCAAGCCGATGGCTTAATCACCGTGACCGATGCGGACTCGGTGGTCAAAGAGGTCTCAACCCTTCTGACTGACGAAGATTACCGCCTGTGGTACGGTCGTCACGCCGTTGAAGTCCTGCATCAGAACCAGGGCGCACTGACCCGTCTGCTGCAACTTCTGCAACCTTATCTGCCGCAGCGGAGCCACTAATGTCAACGCGTCTGTCGGTCGTGATGATCGCCAAAAACGCCGCCGACCTGCTTCCGGATTGCCTGGCCTCTGTTGCCTGGGCTGACGAAATCGTCATTCTCGACTCCGGAAGTACGGACAATACGGCGGACGTTGCCCGTGCAGCCGGGGCAAAAGTCTTTACCGACACCGACTGGCAGGGCTACGGTATTCAGCGTCAGCGTGCGCAGGGTTACGCCACGGGCGATTACGTGTTGATGATCGATACCGATGAGCGCGTCACCCCGGAACTCCGACAGGCCATTCAAACGGTGCTTGCCGCGCCACAGCCTGGCGCGGTCTACAGTATCGCGCGTCGTAACTATTTCCTGGGCCGCTTTATGCGCCACAGCGGCTGGTACCCCGACCGCGTGATGCGCCTCTATGCCCGCGAGCGTTATCAGTACAACGATAACCTGGTCCATGAGTCTCTGGCCTGCGATAACGCTCAGGTCATCCCCCTGACGGGCGATCTGCTTCATCTGACCTGCCGCGATTTCGCCAGCTTCCAGCGTAAACAGCTGAACTATGCCACCGCCTGGGCACAGGAGCGGCATGCGCGCGGCAAGAAGGCCACGCTGACCGGCATCTTCACCCACACGCTGGGCGCGTTTCTGAAAACGCTGCTGCTGCGTGGCGGCGTGCTGGACGGCAAACAGGGCTGGTTACTGGCCGTAGTGAATGCCCAGTATACTTTTAACAAATACACCGAGCTGTGGGCGCTGAACCGCGGCTACTCAGAGAAAACGTGAGCCATGAGCACAAAAGCGATTTATCCGGGTACCTTCGATCCGATCACTAACGGTCATCTTGATATCATCACCCGAGCGGCGTGTATGTTCGACAAGGTGATTCTGGCCATTGCCGCCAGCCCGAGCAAAAAGCCGATGTTCGACCTGAACGAACGCGTGCAGCTTGCCACCGATGCGATTTCGCATCTGTCGAATGTTGAGGTCGTCGGATTCAGCGACTTGATGGCAAACTTTGCCCGTGACCGGCAGGCCAATATCCTGATCCGCGGTCTTCGCGCGGTAGCAGACTTCGAATATGAGATGCAGCTGGCACACATGAACCGCCATCTGATGCCGGAGCTGGAGAGCGTATTCCTGATGCCCTCCAAAGAGTGGTCCTTCATCTCTTCTTCGCTGGTGAAAGAGGTGGCGCGCCATCACGGGGACGTTACCCACTTCCTGCCGGTTAACGTCCACCAGGCGTTGATGGAAAAGCTAAAGTAACCCTACTTCTGGCACTGACGGCAGTAAAACGTGGCGCGCTGAGCGTGCTTCGTGGCAATAATCGGCGTCCCGCAGGCTCTGCACGGCTCACCCTTACGGCCATAAACCTGCAACTCCTGCGCAAAATAACCCGGCTTCCCGTCGCTTTGCAGGAAATCCTTCAGCGTCGTCCCGCCCTGCTCAATTGAGCGCAGCAGTACCGCTTTAATAACTCTGACCAGCAGCTCGCACTCCTGCGCCGACAGCGAGGAGGCCAGCCGATCGGGATGGATCCCGGCGGCAAACAACGATTCGCTGGCGTAGATATTCCCCACGCCCACCACCAGCTTGTTATCCATCAGCCAGGGTTTAATCGGGGTTTTCTTTTTCGCGCACTTCTCTTTAAGATAATCTGCGTTAAACGCCTCTGAGAGCGGCTCAGGTCCGAGATGCGCCAGCACGTTGTGTCCTTCCAGCTCTTTGGTCCACAGCCATGCGCCAAAGCGACGCGGGTCGGTGTAACGCAGCACTTTGCCGTTACTCATCACCAGATCAACGTGGTCGTGCTTTTCCGCAGGCAACTCTTCGGTAAGAATACGCAGGCTTCCCGACATGCCCAGATGGATAATGATCCAGCCGTCAGGCAGCTCCAGCAGCAGGTATTTCGCGCGGCGCTGCACGCTCAGGACGGGTTTGTCACTTAACGCGTGGATCTCATCGGACACCGGCCAGCGCAGACGCCCGTTGCGAACGACAGCATGAAGAATAGTCGCGCCAACCAGATGGGGCTCAATGCCGCGGCGGCTGGTCTCTACCTCAGGTAATTCAGGCATGGTTCCTCCGTTGAGATGCAGAATGCAAAAAACCCCGCAGTTGCGGGGTTTTTCAATACAAGGAGACTAAAATTATTTGATTTTAGCTTCTTTGTACAGTACGTGCTGGCGTACAACTGGATCGAATTTTTTCAGTTCCAGTTTTTCCGGCTTAGTACGTTTGTTCTTCGTGGTGGTGTAGAAGTGACCTGTACCAGCAGAAGAAACCAGCTTGATTTTCTCGCGAATACCTTTAGCCATGATTTATTTCCTCTTTAAGTACTTAGTACTTTTCGCCACGGGCACGCAGTTCGGACAGAACTGTATCGATGCCTTTCTTATCGATTACACGCATACCTTTAGCAGATACGCGCAGGGTGACAAAACGCTTCTCGCTCTCAACCCAGAAACGGTGAGAGTGCAGGTTCGGCAGGAAACGGCGTTTAGTCGCGTTCAGTGCGTGGGAACGGTTGTTACCGGTCACCGGACGCTTGCCAGTAACTTGGCAGACTCGGGACATGTCTATTCTCCAAAAATCAAATTAGCTCGAGCTTCGTATGGGGTATCGGCGCCTCGTCAGGCTTTACAGCCCGGTCATCGCATAGTTCTATTGAACTCTCGATTGCCAGGCCCAAATGCCAAACCCGAGATTCTCAAAGGTGGCGTAGTATACGCTGACTCGGCGGTGTGCTCAAGTCCCGAACAGACAAAGATCCCGATGGATCGCGAGAAAAGGCCTAAATCCAGCCACGTTCGGCAAAAGAAATGTACTCTCCGCGGCCAATTATCAGATGGTCCAGCACACGAATGTCCATGAATTGACAGCATTTGATAATACGTTCGGTAATTGCTTTGTCAGCTCTGCTTGGTTCTGCACAGCCAGAGGGGTGATTATGCGCGAGGATCACGCCGGCTGCATTCACTTTTATCGCTTCCCGCACAATTTCACGCGGATGCACCTCAACATGGCTCAATGTTCCCGAAAAAAGGCGGGTATGTTTCAGTACCCGGTTTTTGTTGTCGAGAAAGATCACCATAAAGATCTCCCGCTCCAGATCGGAGAGCTGGCTTTGCAGAAATTCGCGGGTCATGTCGGGGGTGAGGATCGGGTCTTCTTCCTCCATACGCACGTTGTAAAATCGCCGGGCCAGCTCGGCAATGCCCCGCAACTGGGCATATTTCGCCACGCCAATGCCCTCAACGTGCGTAAACGCCTCCAGCTCAGCGGTCAGCAATCCATACAGTGAACCGAAATGGTCTATCAGTTCTTTCGCCAGCGTAAATACCGTTTTCCCCGGCGTGCCTGTGCGTAAAAAGAGCGCCAGCAGCTCGTCGTCCTTTAACAACGTGACGCCATGACGCAGCATTTTTTCACGCGGTAGCAGCAGTTCAGTCTCTTCCATGCCTGGCCTCCTTCTGTTTGCCATTATGCTGCCACAGGCAAATTCGGGGTTCGATGCTGGCATTTCGTTCTTGCGTAACGCCTCGCAAAGTGAATTAAGGACATCATCACCCCGTTTTAGGGATTGTGATAAAATGCCCGCTCTCTGGTGAAACCCAACAGGAAAGAATCATGATGAGCCTGGCCGGTAAAAAAATCGTTCTTGGCGTCAGCGGCGGTATTGCTGCCTATAAAACGCCAGACCTGGTGCGCCGTTTGCGCGAGCGCGGGGCCGACGTACGGGTCGCGATCACCGAAGGCGGCAAAGCCTTTATCACCCCACTGAGCCTGCAAGCCGTCTCGGGATACCCGATATCCGACAGCCTTCTCGACCCGGCGGCCGAAGCCGCAATGGGCCACATTGAGCTGGGGAAATGGGCCGATCTGGTTATCCTTGCCCCCGCCACGGCAGATTTAATTGCCCGCCTGGCAGCCGGTATGGCGAACGATCTGGTAACGACCATTTGCCTCGCCACGCCTGCGCCCGTCGCGGTTGTGCCCGCAATGAACCAGCAGATGTACCGCAACGCCGCTACCCAGCACAATCTGGACACGCTGGCCTCGCGCGGCCTGCTGATTTGGGGACCGGACAGCGGCAGCCAGGCCTGCGGCGACGTGGGGCCAGGGCGTATGCTCGACCCATTAACGATTGTTGATATGGCCGCCGCCCATTTCTCGCCTGTCAACGATCTGCAACATCTCAACATCATGATTACCGCGGGCCCCACGCGCGAGCCGCTGGATCCGGTGCGTTACATCACCAACCACAGCTCCGGCAAAATGGGCTTTGCGATTGCTGCCGCGGCAGCCAAACGCGGCGCGAACGTCACGCTGGTGAGCGGCCCGGTGTCGCTTACCACACCAGCGTTTGTGCAGCGTATTGATGTGACGACCGCGCTGGAAATGAACGCCGCCGTACTGGCGCATGCTCAACAGCAGCATATTTTTATCGGCTGTGCGGCCGTCGCTGATTACCGCGCCGAAACTATTGCTGACGCCAAAATTAAAAAGCAAGGCGATGAATTAACAATAAAAATGGTGAAGAACCCGGATATCGTTGCCGGTGTCGCCGCACTGAAAACTCATCGTCCTTACGTTGTTGGGTTTGCCGCAGAAACGAATAATGTGGAAGAATATGCCCGGCAAAAACGTACCCGCAAAAACCTCGATTTAATTTGCGCGAACGACGTATCGCTGTCCACGCAAGGATTTAACAGCGACAGCAACGCATTGCACCTTTTCTGGCAGGATGGAGATAAAGTCTTACCGCTTGAGCGCAAAGAACTCCTGGGCCAACACTTACTGGACGAGATCGTTACCCGTTATGATGAAAAAAATCGACGTTAAGATTCTGGACCCGCGCGTTGGCGAGCAATTTCCGCTGCCAACGTATGCCACCTCCGGCTCTGCCGGTCTTGACCTGCGCGCCTGTCTCGATGACGCCGTAGAACTGGCGCCGGGTGCAACGACCCTGATCCCGACCGGGCTGGCGATTCACATTGCTGACCCGTCACTGGCAGCGGTGATCCTGCCGCGCTCTGGCCTGGGCCATAAGCATGGCGTCGTGCTGGGTAACCTGGTCGGCCTGATCGACTCTGACTATCAGGGTCAGCTGATGGTATCCGTATGGAACCGTGGCCAGGACAGCTTCACCATTGAGCCGGGCGAGCGTATCGCGCAGATGGTGTTTGTACCGGTGGTGCAGGCAGAATTTAACCTGGTGGCAGACTTCGACGCTACCGACCGTGGCGAAGGCGGCTTCGGCCATTCCGGGCGCAAATAACCGCCCGACAAACACGCATCTCACAGCGCCATAATGCAATAACAAACCGCAAACGTCAGTTTGCGGGTCGCTGTGTGGTTGCCAGCCTGACAAGTGCTTATTTTCAGGGGTATTTTGTAACATGGCAGAAAAACAAACCGCGAAAAGGAATCGTCGCGAAGAAATACTTCAATCTCTGGCTCTGATGCTTGAATCCAGCGACGGCAGTCAACGCATCACCACCGCAAAACTGGCGGCCTCTGTGGGCGTGTCAGAGGCGGCGCTGTATCGTCATTTCCCGAGCAAAACCCGGATGTTTGACAGCCTGATCGAGTTTATCGAAGACAGCCTGATCACGCGCATCAACCTGATTCTGAAGGATGAAAAAGACACCAGCACGCGTCTGCGTCTGATTGTGCTGCTGATTCTGGGCTTTGGTGAACGTAACCCGGGTCTGACCCGTATTCTGACCGGCCACGCGCTGATGTTTGAACAGGATCGTCTGCAAGGCCGTATAAACCAGCTTTTTGAGCGTATCGAAGCCCAGCTACGTCAGGTTCTGCGCGAGAAGAAAATGCGGGAAGGCGAGGGATATAATACGGATGAAACCCTGCTGGCAAGCCAGATCCTGGCATTTTGCGAAGGGATGCTCTCCCGGTTTGTGCGCAGCGAGTTTAAATATCGACCAACGGACGATTTTGACGCCCGCTGGCCGTTAGTGGCTGCTCAGTTACAGTAACGCCATCGCCGGATGGCGGCTTCGCCTTATCCGGCCTACGAACGGGTAGGCCCGGTAAGCGCAGCGCCACCGGGCAATTGAATTAAACGCCAAACTCTTCGCGGTATTGACGCACCGCCGCCAGATGATCAGCCATCTCAGGCTTCTCTTCCAGATACGCAATCAGATCTTTCAGGGTAATAATCGACGTCACTTTGCAGTTGTAGTCGCGCTCCACTTCCTGAATAGCAGAGATGTCGCCGCGCCCACGCTCCTGACGATTGAGCGAAATCAGCACGCCCGCAAGCGTTGCACCGTTAGCCTGGATTATCTCCATCGATTCACGGATCGCGGTACCTGCGGTGATCACGTCATCCACCAGCATCACGCGGCCCTGCAACGCGCTGCCTACCAGGTTGCCGCCTTCACCGTGGGTTTTGGCTTCTTTACGGTTAAAGCAGTACGGTACGTCGCGGTCATGGTGCTCCGCCAGCGCCACCGCCGTGGTGGTTGCGATTGGAATGCCTTTGTACGCGGGGCCAAACAGCAGGTCGAAATCAATCCCGGAATCCACCAGCGCTTCGGCATAGAAGCGGCCTAACAGTGCCAGGTCGCGCCCGGTATTAAACAGCCCGGCGTTGAAGAAATACGGGCTTTTACGCCCGGATTTCAGCGTGAACTCGCCAAACTTAAGTACCTGCTTGTTAAGCGCAAACTCAATAAACTGGCGCTGATACGATTTCATGGATTTGCTCCTTTGTCTTTTCAGTCTTACAGGCAAAAAAAAGGCGACTCATTGGTCGCCTTAAAATCAATTTTCTAACGCCGCTTTCTGCGTCGCTACAATAGATTCGATTCCCCCTCGGGCCAACGCCAGCAAGGTGAGCAGTTCTTCGTGGGTGAATGGCTCGCCTTCTGCCGTACCCTGCACTTCAATGATGCGACCATCTTCGGTCATCACCACGTTCATGTCGGTTTCTGCGGCAGAATCTTCAACGTATTCCAGATCGCAAAGCGCTTCGCCGTTAACGATACCAACGGAGACAGCAGCAACCATCCCTTTCATTGGGTTGGTTTTCAGCTTACCGGCGGCAACCAGCTTGTTCAGGGCGTCTGTCAGCGCCACACAGGCACCGGTAATAGAGGCCGTACGCGTGCCACCATCGGCCTGGATCACGTCGCAGTCCAGCGTGATGGTGAACTCACCCAACGTTTTCAGGTCAACCGCGGCGCGGAGCGCACGCGCGATCAGGCGCTGAATCTCCATAGTACGGCCGCCCTGCTTACCTTTTGCCGCTTCACGGGCATTACGGGTATGGGTTGCGCGCGGCAACATACCGTATTCGGCGGTGATCCACCCCTGGCCCTGACCTTTCAGGAAGCGAGGCACGCCCTCTTCAATGGACGCGGTGCAAAGCACCTTGGTGTCACCAAACTCAACCAGCACGGAGCCTTCAGCGTGTTTTGTATAGTTACGGGTCAGGGTGACGGGACGCACCTGGTTGGCGCTACGACCTGCTGGACGCATGATGGATTCTCCGGCTTGAAACGAATGTGGCTGCGCATTATACGGATAAAGGACGCTTATTCCTATCCTGAGAAGCCCCTGAAAGCTATAATCCCCCCATCTCTCCTTTAAAAACGGGAATGTCTATGATCCGCAGTATGACCGCCTACGCCCGGCGTGAAATCAAGGGTAGCTGGGGTAGCGCTACCTGGGAAATGCGCTCGGTAAACCAGCGCTATCTGGAAACGTATTTCCGTATGCCGGAACAGTTCCGCAGCCTGGAGCCTGTGGTGCGTGAGCGTATCCGTACGCGTCTGACCCGCGGGAAAGTGGAATGTAACCTGCGTTTTGAGCCTGATGCCAGTGCACAGGGCGAACTGATCCTGAACGAAAAGTTGGCAAAACAGCTGGTTAATGCGGCGAACTGGGTCAAAATGCAAAGCGATGAAGGCGAGATCAACCCGGTTGATATTCTGCGCTGGCCTGGCGTGATGGCCGCCGGAGAGCAGGATCTGGACGCGATTACCGCTGAGATCCTGGCTGCACTCGACGGCACGCTGGACGACTTTATCGTTGCCCGCGAAACCGAAGGCCAGGCGCTGAAAGCGATGATTGAGCAACGCCTTGAGGGCGTGAGCGCCGAAGTCGCTAAAGTGCGCGCTCATATGCCAGAAGTGCTGCAATGGCAGCGTGAGCGTCTTGTCGCCAAACTGGAAGAGGCGGAAGTCCAGCTGGAAAACAACCGTCTGGAACAAGAGCTGGTGCTGATGGCGCAGCGTGTGGACGTGGCTGAAGAGCTGGATCGTCTGGAAGCGCACGTTAAAGAGACCTACAACATTCTGAAGAAGAAAGAAGCGGTAGGCCGCCGTCTCGACTTTATGATGCAGGAGTTCAATCGCGAGTCGAACACGCTGGCGTCTAAGTCTATCAATGCAGAGGTAACCAATTCAGCGATTGAACTGAAGGTCCTGATTGAGCAGATGCGCGAGCAGATCCAGAATATCGAGTAATTCCTTTCAGGGTGGTATTGCCTCGCATACCACCCATTACTTTTTCTAATCCTTTCTTAGCCCTACTTCCTTTCTATCCCGCCTTATATCAAGCCTGCCTGGCATGCGTTGATAATTTTCTGTAGGGCAAACTCCCTCACCTTAGAAAATCTCAATCGTGATCTTCCGCACAAATCGCTAATCTCCTTCTCTTCATTCCGGAGGGTTTATGCTGCTTCACATTCTTTATCTTATTGGCATTACCGCAGAAGCCATGACCGGCGCGCTCGCTGCCGGACGTCGCCGTATGGACACCTTCGGCGTGATTATCATTGCCACAGCCACCGCGCTCGGCGGCGGGTCCGTACGCGATATCCTGCTTGGCCATTATCCGCTCGGCTGGGTAAAAAACCCTGAGTACGTCATTATCGTGGCAACGGCAGCCGTGCTAACCACGATTGTGGCCCCGGTGATGCCTCATCTGCGCCGCGTGTTCCTGGTGCTGGATGCGCTTGGGCTGATTGTTTTTTCCATCATTGGCGCACAAATCGCTCTCGATATGGGTGAAGGCCCGGTTATCGCCACCATTGCTGCCGTGATCACGGGCGTGTTTGGCGGGGTGCTGCGGGATATGTTCTGCAAACGTATCCCGCTGGTTTTCCAGAAGGAACTGTATGCCGGCATCTCCTTTGCCGCGGCAGTGCTTTATGTCGCCTTGCAGCACTATGTCACCAGCCACGATGTTGTGGTTATCTCCACCCTGCTGTTTGGCTTCACCGCGCGTATGCTGGCATTGCGCCTTAAGCTGGGCCTGCCCGTTTTTCATTACAAACACAATGCGCATTAATGTCAGAACGGGCAGGCGCCGGATAATCAGTTACTCGAATAGTTGTAACCGTAGTGATGGTAGCCGTAGCCGTAAGCGTTGCTTGCCCGCTTAACGACGCCGTTGAGAATCACTCCTTTGGTATTGACGCCACTCTGCTCCAGACGCTGTACACAGACCAGCATCTCCTTCACGCTGTTCATCCCGAAGCGGGCGACCAGCAGCGTGGTGCCTGCGCGACGGCCGACAACCGCCGCGTCGGTGACCGCCAGGATCGGTGGCGTATCGATAATCACCAGATCGTAGCGTTCATTCGCCCAGTCCAGCAGCTGCTGGAAACGCGTATGCATCAGAAGCTCCGCCGGATTAGGAGGGATCTGCCCGCGCACGATGGTATCGAACCCGCCTTTATCGAAGGTCTGAACGCCCTGGGTATACTCCGCCTTACCGGACAATATCTCCGACAAGCCGCAGGTATTGTCGAGCTTAAACAGATCATGGGCATACCCGCGACGCATATCCGCATCAATATAGAGCACTTTCTGGCCCGCCTGCGCCACGACGGCCGCCAGGGTACTGCTGACAAAGGTTTTACCGCTATCAGGCGTGGCGCCAGAGATCATCAGTATATTGTTCGCTGACTCCATCATCGCGAAATGCAGGCTGGTGCGCAGGCCGCGAATCGCCTCCACGGAGAGATCGACCGGATTATCCGCCGCCAGGAAGGGGATATGTTTGGTCTTATGGCGCAGCCCTGGGGACATAAAGTCTTTTTTACGCAAACGCATCTTTTTAGCCAGCCATTCTGACAGCGGTACGGTGGCATAGACGTTAATCCCGTGCTCCTCCAGCTGCTCCGGCGTTTCAATGCCCATACGCAGCATACTGCGCGCCAGGATCCAGCCCGCAGAGACGAACAGACCCAGGAGAACCCCCAGAACGACGACCAGCGCTTTTTTCGGCTTGACTGGCTGCGGCCGGGTCACGGCCGGATCGATAATGCGGACGTTACCAATTGCGCTCGACCGGGCGATGCTCAGCTCCTGTTCGCGGTTAAGCAGCTGCTGGTAGATAACGCGTCCCGACTCCACATCACGGCTCAGGCGCAACACCTCCTGCTGGGTTGACGGCATGGACGATACCCGTTTATTCAGGCGGTTTTTTTCCTGCTCCAGCGTCTGGCGTTTCTCAATCAGCGCCCGGTAGGTGGGGTGATCTTTTTTGTAGAGCTGCGAAATTTCCGCTTCCCGGAAGGTCAGTTCATTGAGCTGATTGTCCGCATTCACAATCTGCTCCAGCACCGCTTTTGCCTCCAGGTTCAGGTCAACGGAGTCGTTTTGCTGGCGATAGCGGTTGAGCTTCTCCTCGGCCTGGTCCAGCTCGCTGCGCACCTGCGGAAGCTGCTGCTTCAAAAATTGCAGGCTTTTCGCATCCTGCGCCGCCTGGCGAGCCACGTTCTGTTGTAAATAGTTGTCGGCGATGCAGTTAAGCACGCGAGCCATCTCGTCGGGGTCTTCCCCCGTGATGGTCAGGCCAAGCATCCCGCTGTCCTTGCTGCGCTCGCTCACGGAAAAACGCAGCTGTAGCGCGTCAATGGCCTCCAGCTCACTCTGCTGTGTAATCGTAAATTGCGTACCCGGCTTCGCCTGGATATCGGCAATGGTAATGGCGATATTCGCCGCGCTCAGGGGTTGTCCCACAACGCCCTGTAACGTCACATTATCGCCTTCCAGCTGATAGTGGCCCTTCTCGCCGACGGTCAGCGTCAGCTTTTGCGCCCGGCCCGCAACAGGGGGAAGATTGAGCATACGGATATCGACGATGCCAGGCTGTTGGCCGGTGAGCCGCGCCCAGCCGCGTCCGACAAAGGGAAAATAGTTTTCACTTACCTGCGTGCGCAGGTTCAGGTCATCAATCGTTTTACCGAGGATCATGCGCGACTGGAGAAGCTGAAGCTCCGGTGCCGACTCCGGCGAGGAGTCAGGGATGAACTCGCTAAGGTTACTGAGTAGCGCGTTGCCCTGCTTCTGTTCCACCTGTATCAGCGCATCGGCCTGATAAACCGGTGTGGCAAAGAGCGCATAAAGCAGGGCCACCAGCGTGAACAGCGCGGTAAGGATGAGAATAAATTTTCGGTGGTCGAGCAGCTCACCCAACAGGCGCACAAGATCGATCTCGTTATTCGCGGCAGACGCATCATGGGCGTGAAGGTTATTTGTTGACATAAAACGTAACTATCCCGTGTGATTAACTGAGCCGTTTCGCCCATTCCAGACTGGCCTGCTCCAGCAGCCCATAAACATATTCAAATGCGTCCCGGTTTTTACGGTAGGGGTCCGGGATCTCTTTTCTGCCCGTCCAGTGACCAAAGAGCATCATTTTGCCGCGCGCCTCCGGTGCGATAGCCGTGACCTGCTCGATATGTTCCAGCTCCATCGCCAGAATCAGATCGTAGTCGCGCACCATGGCGGGGGTGAGCCTGCGCGCCACGTGGCCCTCAAGCAGAGTGCCGCGTTCGGCGGCGATCTCTGTCGCCTGTAAATCGGCGGTGCGCCCTTCCAGGCCACACGTTCCCGCTGAATCGACCCGGGCAGCGGGAAGCAGCCGGCGCAGCAGCCGTTCCCCAATGGGAGAGCGGCAGATATTGCCGGTACAGATCACCAGGATGGCGTTAAACGTTAGTTTGGCCATGTTCTGATATATCTCCCTGTTTCAGTCAGGTCATGTACGCCGGTAATGGTCGGCACAAGCTGAGAGATCACGCGGTTCCAGCGCACCAGCGGCGCGGTGGTGACATAGACGATGTCGTAAGGCTCAAGCTGAAATTCGGTGCTCAACACCATCGCGGTGGCATCCCGGGCGTTAAGCTGGTAGACGTTGGCGATTTTGCCGTTCTGCTTGCCCTGCAACGGACGAATCACAAAGATTCCGGTGGCGTCGGCCATATCCTGATTCACGCCCTGTGCATTACCCAGCGCTTCCGCCAGCGTCATGCCGCTACGGTCCATCTTCAGGGTGCTCTGTTTACCCACCTCGCCCATGACAAACACTTTCAGGTCGTCATTACGGGGAATGAAGAGAATATCGCCCGGATAGAGGAGTTTGTTCTGGGTGAGATCGCCGCGCTGCATCAGCGCGTAGAGCGAAATGTGCGTGTCCTGGCCGTTGTGGGTCAGCACCACATGGCGCCAGTCCGCCTCAGATGTCAGGCCGCCAGCCGCATTGATCGCATCCATTATCGTCAGCGGAATGTTGGTGATGGGCTGCTGGCCCGACTTAGCCACTTCGCCCGTCACGTAGGCTTTTTGCGAGCGGAATGCCGCGACGCTGACATCCACCTGCGGGCTCTCAATCACCGAATCCAGCCGGGCGGCGATCTCATCGCGCACCTGGGCCAGCGTTTTGCCGACGACGCGGATTTTGCCGATATAGGGGTAGAAGATCGTGCCATCGGCATTCACCCAGTTGCCCGTATCGCTGGCGCTGCGGTACTGACCTGCAGGGGTGGTCAGCTCCGGGTGGTCCCAGACGGTAACCATCAGCACGTCGCCGACGCCGATGCAATATTGGTAGTTCTGAAGCTGGCGATCCAGTTCAGGATTCGCGCGGGAGTCGACTTTGCCAGGCAGCAACTGCTCCACCAGCCCCGGCGTGAGGGGATAGACGTTGACCATCTTATTCAGATCGTAATTGCTGTCAGGCAGATCGATAATATCTTTGCCCTGGGTGCTAAGTCCCTGGCCCGGTACGATAGTACAACCGCTTAACGCCATCATAGCCAACGCCAGCACGGAAAATTTAACGTTTTTCATTCAGGAAAATCATCTGGTTAAGTAATGCCTGTTTCATCCGGTACTACTGCCCTACCGGGGTTTCGCGTTCTGACGTCATGTCATAGAGCTGATATTTACGGCCTAACATCTGGCCGCCATCACGCGTGAGAGGCGTCCACGAGACTACCGCCCGGTTGCGATTTGGGCCGATCGTCATCAGATCAAGCGGGATCGAGATGTAGAAGCCTTTGCTAAAGCCACCTTCGCCATAATCCTCTTTCGAGACGTTGGTCAGCGCCGCCCAGACGCCTACCGTCACGCCGCTGTCGAATCGCTTCGCGACGTCGAGGGTGGCGCCTTTATCCTTCGCCAGGTACTGCCCGACGCTCAGCTTCATTAGCACACTGTTGAGCTTCGCCGGGTTCCAGTAGGCGGTGATAAATCCGGTTGGCACGCTGTAGTCGGTGAAGCGCATCATGTCGTCCCAGTCGCGCTGCTTGACGTAATTCGCATCCACGCCCAGCGCCCAGTCGCTATCCAGCGGGCGCCAGAGCGCCTCTGCTCCCACGCCGCCGTACATGGTTTCGAGGTAGCCGCCATAAATCTGGGCATAGAAGCCGTTCCCCAGCGCATCGACATAGTTGGCTTGTAAGTTGTTGATGTAGACGTCATTGCTGACATAATCGCGAATATGGGTTCTGACGCGCGGCAGGCTGGAGTCAGCGGGAAGTAGCGAGGATTTGAACTTGTCGTAGTTGTTATAGAGGTTGGCGAACACGCCGCCGTCGAGCAGCAGACGATCGGTCAGCCAGTAGCTGGCGCTGGCCATCACCCCCACCTGGAACATATAGAAATCTTCCGGACCGCCCAGCGACTGCGCCAGCGTCGGTTTAACGCTGTAGCTGAAGCGATCGGCGCGAATACGGTAGCCACGCCCGAATGCTGTGGTATCCACAGGCTCGACGCGCTGCTGCCTGAGCGCCTCCTCCTGGCCGAGCGGCTGCCCCGCCAACTGTTTGCGCAGGCTGGCGACATCGGTTTGCGTCGTGACCAGCGGCAGATGATCACGCTGCTGGGTGATAGCGATCGTGTCGACCCCGTCGGGCAGGTTATTGATCAGAATACGGTTGGCACGATCCACCGCTTCGCGCGGATCGCGATAGCGATACTGTTCGCCGGTCATGTATAAGGTATTGCCGTGCTGAAGGATCTCCGGCGCATCGAAGCCTGCGTTGTACTTAAGCGCGGTGAGCTGGTTCGCCGCAGAGGTATAGTCCAGCGTCTCGCCTGCCGGTGCCGGTTGCCAGGCCGGTTTCGGGTTATCACGCAGCGCGGGGCGCAGGTCGTTAAAGTTGGTCCGCAGGGTGAAGCCAAACATCAGCGTATTGCCGCGCTCGTAGCTGAGGTTGAGATCGGCCCAGTCGGCAACGCGATAGACCGCCCCCACGTTAATATGGCTCGACTGCTTAATGGAGCCGGCAAAATCATCGGCATAATTGTTGCCGTCATACTCAAGCTTCAGGCGCAGGGGCTGCCAGGGCGTCTGATACTGGAGGCCGCCAAACAGAGACGCCGGACCACGAAACATATCGCTAAAGCTGATATCTCCGGCATCATGCGACTCGCCGCGGGTGCAATACTTATTGTTGTCATGGCAAAGCGGGTTACCCACGTTGTCGCTATTACCGGGATATCCCCAGGCTATTCCAAAGGTAAAATCGACCGGTCCGGCCATTTTACTGGCAACCAGATATTCACCATCGAACAGGCCGGTGCCTGCAATATCACGCTTGCCGAGCGCCACCTGCGGCAGGCTATAGTCCTCTTCCCACAGACGAACTTTAAAGTCGAACGACTTATCCTTGTAGCTTTGATCGCCGCTGAAATCCTCGTTGCTGCTGTATTTACGGGTGCGGACGTCGGTATAGCGAATTGTCCCTTCCAGCCACGGGAAGAGCACGACCGAAGAGGAGTAAAAACGGTACTGGTTGTTATCGCGGTAGTTTACGCTGAATTCCCCTTCCCGGCCAAAGCGCGCGTCGGGCATTTGCATCAGGCCGGTGCCGCCAAAATCGGACTGTGACGGTCCGGTCGGATCGGGCCAGGTACGCAGCTCCGCGTGGCAGGCAGAAGAGATCGCCAGAGCAAGGCCGCTCAGTAAAAAAAGTTTGTTCATCAGTCAGGTATCCGCCGCGTCAGGAGCGCAACGATTTGCTCATTCAGACCGGTAAAATCGTCCGGTACCGCCCGGGGATCAAACCCCACCCACAGAACAGCGCCCGGCTCTGCTTCAATATGGCGTGCGTTCCAGTACGCCACCGGCGCAACAACCGTACTGCCGTCAGGATCGATAACGGTTACGTTATTCCTGTCGGCGCCGGCCAGCCGCAACTGCCCCTGTAAGTAGTCCCGGATGCTTGCGCCCGGTCGCCAGGCCCGTTTCCCCGGCGTGACGACCGCCCCCATCAGCGTGACGGTACGGGGCGCAGGAGAGAGCCACAGATCGTAACGGCCCTCAAGGAAGCGATCGCCGCGGGCGTCGGTACGCACGGCATCTGGGTCGAGGCTGACAAACTGCCGCCCGACGATCCGCAGCGAGCGGATCTGTGCAGCGACAGCGCGAATGGTCGCGATCCGCTCGTCATCGGCGCGATTCTGCCAGACTGAAAGCGACGCCAGCACCTGCTGTTGCGTCTGTTGCGCGCGCAGCGTGGCGGAAGGGGTTGCGATGACAGCCCCCTGCCACCAGACGTTGTTCAGCTGCGGCTGGGTGACCAGCCGGGAGAGCGTATCAGCCGGTTCAGCAGACCACGTTTTGCCCGGCTGATGCACGGTAACGACGCTTGCGCATAAGGCGGACAGGCTGAAGAGAGATAGCCCTACGCCAGGTAACCATTTTCTGAGTCTGTTCATGGGGCGGGCTTCAACATCGTCATGGCGACAGGGAATACGCCCGCGCCGAGCATCTGTTCGCTCTGGCGTACCTGGCCGGTAGCGGAATCAATCCAGAAGGTGTTATGCCAGCGACGATCGAGGCCGTCGGCCTGCACCGCCTCCTGCCAGACCTGACAACGTAGCGTGTTTCCGGCAAGGGTCAGGTTTTCCGTCCCGCTCAGGGAGAAGCGCGAGTTCAGGTGTGCGGAGCGATACCGCCCCTCTTCCTGCCAGCGCACATCACGCGACCACTGGCTGCCGTCGCGGAGCTGCGGCGTGTGGCGCAGCGGATCGTGCTCAAGATTGGTTACCTCAAGCAGGTTATAAGGAAGCTTGAGCGTGTGGATAAGGCGACCGTTATGCGTGACGATCATCGCATTATCCTGCGATAACCATTTACTGTTTCCCTGTTCGATGTATCCGAGAACCACCAGGATCCTCGGGCCATTATCCAGTCGCAGGTACATGGTTGAGTATGGGAACGCCTGAATCTGCCCGTCCGTTACCGTCACATCCTGGCGCCCGTCCAGACTGGCGTTAAAGGTCTCAATAATGCTCTGCTGGCTCGGCGTACATCCCTGGATCAGCAGAGTCATGATGAGCAGAATAAACAGTCTCACCAGAAATCCTTGATTAAATAACATTGAAATCAATTAAATACCCGGCTTTGATATCGACGCCGGGTCAAGTCGTTGCGCTGTTCAGCGCAAGGCTATATCGCCTTGCGCACCAGCCTTAGCGGGTAACTGTCGTCGTGGAAGTACCATTGCTTGAGTCATCGCCACTGTCGCTTGCCGCGACAACGGCTAACGTCGCTACGCCGGCAATCGCAGCGGTGGTGACAACAGCGGTTGTCCCAATCGCCCCTGCCGCCAGTCCCCCCGTAGTGCCAGCGGTAGTTCCCACCGTTGCTCCGGTTGTTGTTCCGGTTGTTGCTGCGCTGGTGCTACCTGCTTCGGTGGTAGCGCCTATAGCAGGCAAGGCAGTCGCCAGCGTGAGTGCCGTCAGCACTGTACAAAGCGTCCTTTTCATTTTTGGTCCTCATTCAAATGAAGGAAAATATGAGCACCTGGAAACCAGGTCCCGGTTAACGGGCATAAAGCCCGGGGCTGAATTCCGGCCCGACAGGGACGGAAAATCATCCATGTAAAAGCCCTGGGCTCTGAACACCAGCGCATATAAACCGCCAGGATATATTTCGGTACCCTTAATTGCTTCAATTGGAGTTCAGATAGTTAACTCCCTCACGGGGTGCAAAAAGAAAGGAAAACGCAGAAGTGATGCAAAATGCACCCCAGCGGTAACTACCTTAAAAATTTTGGATAAGATAATTCTTATAATAATTTGACGCAATGATTTCCGGCAGAATAAATATGACCAATTGTTAACCAGAAAAAACTCAATATATTATTAATTAAACATTTAACCAACTGAAATTAAAAGCAAAACCACGTCAAGCACACAGACTACATCACCTATACCGCCTTCATTACCGGCTAGTGTTCTCGATTAATAATGATTGAGATCAATTAAACCAACCTCTCGAGAAAAATAAAAACACAAGCAGAGTAAACCCTGAAATCAGGATCGAGAATAATATTTCCTCAAAATATATTTATCATGAATAATTCATTTATATTCATAATTATTGCGTATATAAACCGCGTCTCATAAATACGCTATTTCACGGCAGCGAAAATGTTTTCCTCCCTCGCCAGTCTGTTCAGGAGCGCACGCAGATTAAAATCCACCGATGTGCTCTGCGGCCAGCCACTTTGCCAGGGCATCAATCTGAGGCTGATGCAGCCAGTTTACGATCTGGCGGGCTTTCTCCTGCCCGACACCCGGTAGCATCCGCCACTCCGCTTCGCTTCGCTGAATCAGCGCCTGCCAGGTGCGATCCCCTGCCGCCTTGAGCGTCGACCGGGCCAGCGGTATTCCCATCGCGGTGATCCAGCGGATAAAAGGACGCTCCCGCGCCAGGTTAAACTGATGCCACAGCGCAGCGCCATGCGATGCCGATATCCCCGGCGTCGCGGTGAGCTGCGCCTGCGTGAGCTGTAGCCAGGAGAAGAGGTGCTCAAACCGATGCGCCTGATAGAGGGTCCGCCATCCTGATTCGCCCATACCTTCGATATCTAACGCCTGCCTGGAACTTAGCCACGTCAGCCGGGCAAAAAATTGCTCCATGCACTCCGGGGAGGCATAGAAACAGGTTAAGCCGTTATAGCGCGATGAGGGCGGCTGTGGTTTACGGCGATCCACATTGCGCCACACCACGTTATCCAGCCGGGGAATACCTTGTCCCGCCAGGCTTACCAGCACCTGATCGCCGGGGGCAATATCCAGCCTCTGCCAGCGGTTAACTGACCCTAAGCTGACGCGCTGTACGCGTTTATCGTCGAGCATCAGCGGCTCAAGCTGCGCAATCGCGGTGATCCGCCCGGTACGGCCAACGGTAAAGTGAATCGCTTTGACTTCAGTCACCTGGGCCACAGGAAGGTATTTCCATGCGACGACCCAACTTCCTTCCCCCGGCAGCCACTCCTCGCCCGGCGGCTCTGCCGAGGCGCGGACCACGATGCCATCCGTGGCGAAGGGCAACGAAGCCTTAAACCAGGCCGTCCGCTGCGCTTCCACGTCAGCCGCGTTTTTAACCGGCAGGGTATATCGCGCCGTCAGGGTAAAACCAGCCTCCGCCAGCGCGGAAAGGCGTGCTTTCATCACTTTTGGGCCGTTCGGCCAGGCCCAGATAAAAATGCCTGTCTGCTTCAGCGCTGCGCGATCGGTCGCGCGCATCATCGCCCCCGCTACCTTCGCACGCGCGTTCATCCCCCCCATCCGCTGCTGGATATGCCCCTCGCGCAGCAGAAAAAGTTCCCCCTGCAACACACTGTTGGCAAGCGGCCCGGCCAGCGTTTGCGGAATAGCGGGGATCATTCGCGCCTGTGCCGTCCACTCTTCCCCCTGTAAGCCGTCGCCCCGGCTGATCGCCTGCGCCAGCTTGCCGTTTTTGTAGACCAGGGTGACCGCAACACCATCCACCTTTGGCTGTACCCAGAGATCCTGCTGCGTCGCCATCCAGCGGCTAAGCGCCTGCTTGCTTTCTACCTTATGCACGCCGGTATGGGCGAAGGGATGCTTCACCGTCCCGCTGGCGGCAGGAGGATCGTCATGCAGCGGCTCATCGTGAAAACAGCGCTGCCACTGTTTTAAGCGGGCGTTAAGCCTGTCGTAAACGTCGTCGCTTACCTCGCTGCTGCCCTGCTTCCAGTAATCTTCATTCCAGCGGGTCAGCTGCGCCTTCAGGGCCGCGATCTCCTGCCCGGCTTTAGCCGGTGACCAGACCGGGCAGATAGCCATCGCCCCGCTGCTTAAGAAGATCATCAGTATGCTTATCCATTTCACCATTATTACCCCTCCCTGTTTTGCGAAGGGTATACCCTGCCCGGGAGCCGCAGACCAGCTGCAAAAATGCATTTTACGAGCGCGCTTCAGCGCATTGTTTTTGTTGCAGCAAAAGGAAGGTAAAAGCTGAAAACGGCACGCAAAATTTAATCATCCGGGGGAAAAAGTGTGACAAAGGCTACGTCACACAGCGGCGACGTGTATAATAAGCCCGTATGTAGGACTTCTTCGTTAACACATACAAAAGACTCTCATGGCTCAAGGCACGCTTTATATTGTTTCTGCCCCTAGTGGCGCGGGTAAATCCAGCCTTATTCAGGCACTGTTAAAAACCCAACCGTTGTACGATACGCAGGTTTCTGTTTCTCACACCACGCGAGCACCGCGTCCGGGTGAAGTGCACGGTGAACACTATTTCTTTGTGAATCACGACGAATTCAGAGCGATGATTGGCAGAGACGCGTTTCTTGAACACGCAGAAGTATTCGGTAACTACTACGGTACTTCGCGTGAAACCATTGAGCAGGTTCTGGCGACCGGCGTGAACGTGTTCCTGGATATCGACTGGCAGGGCGCGCAGCAAATTCGTAAGAAAATGCCTGATTCGCGCAGTATCTTTATTTTACCGCCATCGAAAGATGAACTGGATCGCCGCCTGCGTGGTCGCGGCCAGGACAGCGAAGAAGTTATCGCGAAGCGTATGGCGCAGGCTGTTGCAGAAATGAGCCATTACGCGGAATATGATTACCTTATTGTGAATGATGATTTTGATGCCGCGCTGAGCGATCTCAAAACTATCCTTCGCGCAGAACGCCTGCGTATGAGCCGCCAGAAGCAGCGACATGACGCATTAATCACCAAACTGTTGGCAGACTGAACCCACTTTCAGTATCATGCCCAGTCATTTCTTCACCTGTGGAGCATTTTAAGTATGGCACGCGTAACTGTTCAGGACGCTGTAGAGAAAATTGGTAACCGTTTTGACCTGGTGCTGGTCGCCGCGCGTCGCGCTCGTCAGATGCAGGTAGGCGGTAAAGATCCGCTGGTACCGGAAGAAAACGATAAAACCACCGTTATTGCACTTCGCGAAATCGAAGAAGGTCTGATCAACAACCAGATCCTCGACGTGCGTGAGCGCCAGGAGCAGCAAGAGCAGGAAGCCGCTGAATTACAAGCTGTTACCGCTATTGCTGAAGGTCGTCGTTAATTAAACCTGCGGGTCGCCCTTGTATCTGTTTGAAAGCCTGAATCAACTGATTCAAACCTACCTGCCTGAAGACCAGATTAAGCGTCTTCAGCAGGCGTATCTCGTTGCACGTGACGCTCACGAGGGCCAGACACGTTCAAGCGGTGAACCCTATATCACGCACCCGGTAGCGGTGGCCTGTATTCTGGCCGAGATGAAACTCGACTACGAAACGCTGATGGCCGCCCTGCTGCATGACGTGATTGAAGATACCCCTGCCACCTACCAGGACATGGAACAGCTGTTTGGCAAAAGCGTTGCCGAGCTGGTGGAAGGGGTCTCTAAGCTTGATAAGCTGAAATTCCGCGATAAGAAAGAGGCGCAGGCCGAAAACTTCCGCAAGATGATCATGGCGATGGTGCAGGATATCCGCGTCATTCTCATCAAACTCGCTGACCGCACCCACAATATGCGCACGCTGGGCTCACTTCGCCCGGATAAACGTCGCCGCATCGCCCGTGAAACCCTCGAAATCTACAGTCCGCTGGCGCACCGTTTAGGTATTCATCACATTAAAACCGAGCTGGAAGAGTTGGGTTTTGAGGCGTTGTACCCGAACCGCTATCGCGTGATTAAAGAGGTGGTGAAAGCCGCTCGCGGTAACCGTAAAGAGATGATTCAAAAGATCCTCTCTGAAATCGAAGGGCGTTTGCAGGAAGCGGGCATTCCGTGCCGCGTGAGCGGTCGCGAAAAGCATTTGTACTCTATCTACTGCAAAATGGTGCTCAAAGAGCAGCGTTTTCACTCGATCATGGATATCTACGCGTTCCGCGTCATCGTCCACGACTCAGACACCTGTTATCGCGTGCTGGGGCAGATGCACAGCCTGTACAAGCCGCGTCCGGGGCGCGTCAAAGATTACATCGCCATTCCAAAAGCGAACGGATATCAGTCTTTGCACACCTCCATGATTGGCCCGCACGGTGTCCCTGTTGAGGTGCAGATTCGTACCGAAGATATGGATCAGATGGCGGAGATGGGTGTCGCGGCGCACTGGGCTTACAAAGAGCACGGCGGCGAAAGCAGCACCACCGCGCAAATCCGCGCCCAGCGCTGGATGCAGAGCCTGCTGGAGCTGCAACAGAGCGCAGGTAGCTCGTTTGAATTTATCGAGAGCGTTAAATCCGATCTCTTCCCGGATGAGATTTACGTTTTCACGCCGGAAGGGCGCATTGTCGAACTGCCTGCGGGCGCGACACCGGTCGACTTCGCTTACGCCGTGCATACCGATATCGGCCACGCCTGCGTAGGTGCCCGCGTCGACAGGCAGCCTTATCCGCTGTCGCAGCCGCTTTTCAGCGGACAGACGGTGGAGATCATTACCGCGCCGGGGGCACGTCCTAACGCCGCCTGGCTGAACTTTGTCGTGAGCTCAAAAGCGCGCGCAAAAATCCGCCAGCTGCTGAAAAACCTTAAGCGCGACGACTCCGTTAGCCTGGGGCGTCGTCTGCTCAATCACGCGCTGGGTGGCAGCCGCAAACTGGCAGAGATCCCGCCAGAAAACATTCAGCATGAGCTGGAGCGTATGAAGCTCGCCTCGCTGGATGACCTGCTGGCAGAGATTGGTCTCGGCAACGCCATGAGCGTGGTCGTGGCGAAGAATCTGCAACAAGGCGAAACGACAGCCGTTCCTGCCACCACGCAAAATCATGGTCACCTGCCGATCAAAGGCGCTGACGGTGTGCTCATCACCTTCGCCAAATGCTGCCGTCCTATCCCGGGCGACCCGATTATTGCGCACGTCAGCCCGGGTAAAGGGCTGGTGATCCACCACGAATCCTGCCGTAACATCCGTGGCTATCAGAAAGAGCCTGAGAAGTTCATGGCGGTCGAGTGGGATAAAGAGACGGCGCAGGAATTTATCACTGAAATCAAGGTGGATATGTTCAACCACCAGGGTGCACTGGCGAACCTGACGGCAGCGATTAACACGGCCTCGTCCAACATTCAAAGCCTGAATACGGAAGAAAAAGATGGCCGCGTTTACAGCGCCTTTATTCGCCTGACCGCCCGTGACCGCGTGCATCTGGCAAATATTATGCGCAAGATCCGCGTGATGCCGGATGTCATAAAAGTCACCCGTAACCGAAACTAGCATTATGAATTCAAAACGTTACGAGCGAATCTGCGAAATGCTCGCCAGGCGTCAGCCTGATCTGACGGTCTGCATGGAGCAGGTCCATAAACCTCATAACGTCTCTGCTATCGTCCGCACCGCAGATGCCGTCGGCGTGCATGAAGTCCACGCCGTCTGGCCAGGCGCACGTATGCGTACCATGGCCTCCACCGCCGCAGGCAGCAACAGCTGGGTATCCGTGAAAACTCACCAGACTATTGGTGAAGCGGTCTCGCACCTGAAAGGGCGTGGCATGCAGGTTCTGGCAACCAACCTCTCTGCTAAAGCCGTGGATTTCCGTGAGATCGACTACACCCGTCCGACCTGTATTTTAATGGGCCAGGAGAAAACGGGGATCACGCAGGAAGCACTGGATTTGGCCGATCGGGACATCATCATTCCGATGATTGGCATGGTCCAGTCACTCAACGTGTCGGTCGCCTCAGCGCTGATCCTGTATGAAGCGCAGCGCCAGCGTCAGAATGCCGGAATGTACGAGCGCAGCAACAGCATGCTGCCGGAAGAGGAGCAGCAGCGCCTGCTGTTTGAAGGTGGCTATCCGGTGCTGGCTCGCGTTGCGAAGCAGAAGAAATTGCCTTACCCCCACGTCAACGCGCAGGGCGAAATTGAAGCCGATGCCGAGTGGTGGTCCACCATGCAGTACGCGGGATAAATCATGAAAGGCCGCCTGCTGGACGCTATACCGCTCAACAGCCTGACGGGCGTGGGCGCGGCACAAAGCAGTAAACTGGCGAAGATTGGCCTGCACACCGTGCAGGATCTCCTGCTCCACCTCCCCCTGCGTTACGAAGACCGTACTCAGCTTTATAAAATTGGCGATCTGCTGCCCGCTATTTACGCCACCGTTGAAGGGGAAGTGCTGAACTGCAACATCACCTTTGGCGGACGCAGGATGATGACCTGCCAGATCAGCGACGGCACCGGTATTCTTACCCTGCGCTTTTTCAACTTCAATGCGGCAATGAAAAACAGCCTTGCCACTGGACGACGCGTACTTGCGTACGGTGAAGCCAAACGGGGCAAATACGGCGCGGAGATGATCCACCCGGAATACCGCGTGCAGGGCGATCTCAGCTCACCTGAGCTACAGGAGACGCTCACGCCGGTCTATCCAACCACCGAAGGCATTAAGCAGGCTACGCTGCGCAAGCTCACCGACCAGGCGCTGGAGCTGCTCGATACCTGCGCCATTAACGAGCTGCTGCCGCCGGAGCTGGCGCAGGGCATGATGAGCCTGCCAGAGGCGTTGCGCACCCTGCACCGCCCACCGCCAACGCTTCAGCTTGTTGATTTAGAGAGCGGTAAACACCCCGCCCAACGGCGTCTTATCCTTGAGGAATTACTGGCTCACAACCTGAGCATGCTGGCCCTGCGCGCAGGTGCGCAGCGTTTCCACGCGCAGCCATTAAGCCAGCGTGATGAGCTCAAAGATAAGCTGCTGGCCTCACTGCCGTTTAAACCCACCGGCGCCCAGGCGCGGGTGACCGCCGAGATCGAACGCGATATGGCGCTGGATGTGCCGATGATGCGCCTGGTGCAGGGCGATGTGGGTTCCGGTAAAACGCTGGTCGCCGCGCTGGCCGCTTTGCGCGCTATCGCCCACGGCAAGCAGGTGGCGCTGATGGCACCGACGGAACTGCTGGCCGAGCAGCACGCCAACAATTTCCGTAACTGGTTTGCCCCGCTGGGAATTGAAGTGGGCTGGCTGGCCGGGAAGCAGAAGGGCAAAGCGCGCCTTGCGCAGCAGGAGGCGATAGCCAGCGGGCAGGTGCAGATGATTGTCGGCACGCACGCCATTTTCCAGGAACAGGTGCAGTTTAACGGCCTGGCGCTGGTGATTATCGACGAACAGCACCGCTTTGGTGTTCATCAGCGTCTGGCGTTGTGGGAGAAAGGTCTGCAACAGGGCTTCCACCCGCATCAGCTGATCATGACCGCCACGCCGATTCCGCGCACCCTGGCGATGACGGCCTATGCCGATCTGGATACCTCCACCATCGACGAACTCCCCCCGGGTCGTACGCCGGTGACAACGGTCGCCATTCCGGACACGCGCCGCAGCGACATCATTGACCGCGTGCGCAACGCCTGCACCCACGAAGGACGTCAGGCTTACTGGGTCTGTACCCTGATTGAAGAGTCTGAGCTGCTGGAAGCGCAGGCTGCCGAAGCCACATGGGAAGAGTTAAAGCTCGCCCTGCCGGAGCTGAACGTCGGTCTGGTTCACGGGCGCATGAAGCCTGCCGAAAAGCAGGCGGTGATGCAGTCGTTCAAACAGGGTGAACTGCATTTACTCGTTGCGACCACGGTTATCGAAGTGGGCGTGGACGTGCCGAACTCCAGCCTGATGATTATTGAGAACCCGGAGCGCCTGGGCCTGGCGCAGCTCCACCAGCTACGAGGCCGCGTGGGCCGTGGCGCGATCGCCTCTCACTGCGTGCTGCTCTACAAAGCCCCGCTGTCGAAAACCGCGCAGATGCGTTTGCAGGTATTACGCGACAGCAATGACGGCTTCGTCATTGCGCAAAAAGATCTGGAGATCCGCGGCCCGGGTGAACTGCTGGGCACGCGTCAGACGGGTAACGCCGAATTTAAAGTGGCGGATTTGTTGCGCGATCAGGCCATGATCCCCGAAGTACAACGCCTTGCGCGTCATATTCATGAACGCTACCCCGAACAGGCGGCAGCGTTAATTGAACGCTGGATGCCGGAAACCGAGCGGTATTCCAACGCCTGACGATCAGCCAAACATCGGCAGCATCAGGTAGAGCTTAATGACCAGCGCGTTGACGATATCAATGAAGAATGCCCCCACCATCGGCACCACCAGAAACGCCATGTGCGACGGACCGAACCGTTCAGTGATCGCCTGCATGTTTGCGATGGCCGTTGGCGTTGCCCCCAGTCCAAACCCACAGTGACCCGCTGCCAGTACCGCCGCATCATAGTTTTTGCCCATCATGCGCCAGGTAACAAAGATGGCATACAGCGCCATAAACACGGCCTGTACCGCCAGGATCGCCACCATCGGCAGCGCCAGCGAGGCCAGTTCCCACAGCTTGAGGCTCATCAGCGCCATCGCCAGGAACAGCGACAGGCTGACGTTCCCCAGCACGGACACTGCGCGCTCAAAGACGCGGTAGAAGCCCATCTGCGCCAGACCGTTGCTCAGGATCACCCCGATAAACAGCACGCAGACAAAGGTTGGCAGTTCGAAAGCCGTTCCAGCCAGCCATTGCGCAACGATTTTGCCCACGGTGAGGCAGATAGCAATCATGGCGATGGTTTCAATCATCACCAGCGAGGTGATGCTGCGGCCAACGTCCGGTTTTTCAAACGCGGTCGGCACCATTTCATCGTCTGGCCTGCCTTCCGGCGTGGTGGAGTGTTTCACCAGATAGCGCGCCACCGGGCCGCCAATCAGCCCGCCAAGCACCAGGCCAAAGGTCGCGCAGGCCATCGCCACTTCCGTTGCGTTTTCAAAGCCATAGCGTTCGATGAACAGCTTGCTCCACGCCGCGCCCGTTCCGTGGCCACCTGACAGGGTAATCGACCCCGCCAGCAGACCCATCAGCGGATCCAGCCCCAGCAATGACGCCATACCGATGCCGATGGCGTTTTGCATCAGAAGCAGGCCCACCACAACAATCAGAAACACGCCCAGCACCTTGCCACCCGAACGCAGGCTTGCGAGGTTAGCGTTCAGGCCGATAGTGGCAAAGAAGGCCAGCATCAACGGATCTTTCAGGGACATATCAAAATCGATTTCCCAGCCCATGCTTTTTTTCAGTATCAGCAGGGCCAGCGCCACCAGCAAACCACCGGCGACGGGTTCAGGAATGGTGTACTTTTTCAGAAAGGAAACACTGTGTACCAGCTTGCGACCAAGCAGAAGAACCAGCGTTGCGGCAACAAGGGTCGACAACGTATCGAGATGAATCATAAAAGGCTCCTGTTATGCGCGTATTCCATACACACGCGGCGTTATCCTGGGCCGGGTGATGCTCGTCATGAGCCGCCGGCGCGAAAAGTGTAATTTTTTTTTGCTGTTCGTTGTAGAAAAGCTGCTCACACCGGCAGATTTTCTCTCTTTTTTTTGCTGGCAATCGTTTGCTTTTACCAGGTGGTCAGCTAAAATGCCCGCTTTTCCACCGTGGGATTGCCGCCAATGTCTGTTAACACTCTGGAGTCTGCTGATGCGCAACCGATTGCGCAGAAGCAAAACAGCGAACTGATTTACCGCCTTGAAGATCGTCCCCCGCTGCCTCAAACCCTGTTTGCCGCCTGCCAGCACCTGCTGGCGATGTTCGTTGCGGTCATCACGCCGGCTCTGCTGATTTGCCAGGCGCTAGGGTTACCGGCGCAGGATACGCAACACATCATCAGTATGTCTCTGTTCGCTTCCGGCGTGGCCTCCATCATTCAAATTAAAGCCTGGGGTCCGGTGGGTTCAGGTTTACTGTCGATTCAGGGCACCAGCTTTAACTTTGTGGCGCCGCTGATCATGGGCGGTACGGCACTGAAAACCGGCGGCGCAGATGTCCCGACGATGATGGCGGCGCTTTTCGGCACCCTGATGCTGGCAAGCTGCACAGAGATGATCATCTCCCGCGTTCTGCACCTGGCGCGCCGGGTGATCACCCCGCTGGTCTCCGGCGTGGTGGTGATGATTATCGGCCTGTCGCTGATTCAGGTGGGTCTGACCTCCATCGGGGGCGGCTACGCGGCAATGAGCGACCATACCTTCGGCGCGCCGAAAAACCTGCTGCTGGCAGGCGTGGTGCTGGCGATCATTATTCTGCTTAACCGTCAGCGTAACCCGTACCTGCGCGTGGCATCGCTGGTGATCGCCATGGCGGCCGGTTACCTGCTGGCGTGGGCGCTGGGTATGCTCCCGGAGAACACCACCCCAACCAACAGCGCGTTGATTACCGTGCCAACGCCGCTCTACTATGGCCTGGGCATTGACTGGAGTCTGCTCCTGCCGCTGATGCTGGTCTTTATGATTACCTCGCTGGAAACCATTGGCGATATCACCGCCACCTCCGACGTGTCCGAGCAGCCGGTCTCCGGCCCGCTGTACATGAAACGTCTTAAAGGTGGCGTGCTGGCGAACGGACTGAACTCGTTTGTCTCGGCGGTGTTCAACACCTTCCCGAACTCCTGCTTCGGCCAGAACAACGGCGTGATCCAGCTGACCGGCGTGGCCAGCCGCTACGTGGGCTTCGTGGTGGCGCTGATGCTCGTGGTCCTCGGCCTGTTCCCGGCGGTAAGCGGATTTGTACAGCACATTCCCGAGCCGGTGCTGGGCGGCGCGACGCTGGTCATGTTCGGTACCATCGCGGCCTCCGGCGTGCGTATCGTCTCCCGCGAGCCGCTGAACCGCCGCGCAATCATGATTATTGCGCTGTCTCTCGCCGTAGGGCTTGGCGTCTCCCAGCAGCCGATGATTTTGCAGTTTGCCCCGGACTGGGTGAAAAACCTGCTCTCTTCCGGCATCGCCGCGGGCGGTATTACCGCTATCGTGCTGAATCTCATTTTCCCGCCTGAAAAGAACTGATCCCCACACGGCAGGCTGTCAATGCCTGCCGTGACATCTCTTTACACCATTCCCGCCTTGAGCATTGCGCATAAATCGTGCATAACACCCTTATGTGCGTTTCGCGGGAAGGAAGACCATGAAATTTATTGGAAAGCTGCTTATCTATCTTCTGGTAGCCCTGCTCATTGTAGTGCTCGCCTTTTATTTTCTGCTCCAGACCCGCTGGGGCGCATCGCAGGTCAGCAGCTGGATCACGGTGAATACCGATTACGAGCTCAACTTTGACCTGATGGATCACCGCTTTTCATCCCCTTCTCACATCCTTCTGGAAAACGTTACCTTCGGACGAGATGGCAAACCGGCCACGCTGGTCGCTAAAAAAGTGGATATTGGCTTAAGCAGCCGCCAGATCACCGACCCGCTGCATATGGATGCCATCACCCTGTTCGATGGCACGCTGAATTTATCGCCGCAGACGGCGCCGCTGCCGTTCCAGGCCGACCGTCTGCAACTGAATAACATGGCCTTTAACAGCCCGAATACGGAGTGGGATCTCAGTGCGCAAAAGGTGACCGGCGGCGTCAGCCCGTGGCAGCCCGAGGCGGGGAACGTACTGGGGAAAAATGCGCAAATCCAGATGAGCGCCGGGTCGCTCACCCTCAACGGCATACCGGCCAACAACGTGCTGATTCAGGGACAACTCAACGGCAAAGAGGTGGCGCTGAATACCATCGGTGCCGATATGGCGCGCGGCTCGCTTACGGGCTCGGCTCTGCGTAATGCCGACGGTGGCTGGGTTATCAACACCCTGCGTCTGAATGAGATCCGCCTGCAAAGCGACAAATCGCTGCTGGATTTCTTCGCCCCTCTCTCCACCCTGCCTTCGTTACAGATTGGGCGGCTGGAAGTGACCGATGCCCGTCTACAGGGGCCAGACTGGGCAGTAACCGACCTCGATCTCAGCCTGCGTAACCTCACCCTGAGTAAAGGTGACTGGCAAAGCCAGGAGGGACGGTTATCCATGAACGCCAGCGAATTTATCTACGGCTCGCTGCATCTGTTTGACCCTATCCTGAACGCGGAATTCTCCCCGCAGGGCATTGCGCTGCGTCAGTTCACCTCCCGCTGGGAAGGGGGCATGGTGCGCACCTCCGGCAACTGGCTGCGCGAGGGTCAGGCGCTGGTGCTGGACGACGTTGCGATTGCCGGGCTGGAATATACGCTTCCGGAAAACTGGAAAACGCTGTGGATGGACCCGCTCCCGGCATGGCTGAACAGCGTGACGCTGAAAAAATTCGGCCTGAGCCGCAACCTGGTGATCGACATCGATCCGGCGTTCCCGTGGCAGATCACCTCCCTCGACGGTTATGGCGCTAATTTGCGGCTGGCGCAGGATCACAAGTGGGGCGTGTGGGGCGGTAACGCAACCCTCAACGGGGCGGCAGCAACCTTTAACCGCGTCGACGTGCGACGCCCGTCGCTGGCGCTGAATGCCAACGCCGCGACGGTAAATATTACCGACCTGAGCGCCTTTACCGAGAAAGGGATCCTGGAAGCGACCGCCACCGTGTCACAGCTGCCACAGCGACAAACCACCGTGAGCCTGAACGGGCGCGGTGTACCACTCAACGTTTTGCAGCAGTGGGGCTGGCCAGCGCTGCCGATTGCGGGCGACGGCAATATTCAGCTCACCGCCAGCGGAAGCGTGCAGGCGAATGCGCCGCTGAAGCCGACGGTGAACGGGAAGCTGAGCGCGGTGAATATGGATAAACAGCAGGTGCAACAGACGATGACGGGTGGTGTGGTGTCGACGGTGGCTCCGGCACAGTAAATAGCCGGGTGGCGGCTTCGCCTTACCCGGCCTACGATCTCATGTAGGCCCGGTAAGCGAAGCGCCACCCGGCATTTTTCCAGCTCAGAGGTGCACCACCACCTCATCCCCCTCCGCTTTCACCACCACACCCCACTCGCTGCCCGCATGTGAACCGCCTTTTACGCCGCCGACCTTCTGCACGTTGCGCAAGCACACCGACCAGTTTTGCGCATCTCCCGTGCCGGTAAAGGTCACGACGTCGCCCTGACGTGACGCCTTCAGCGTAAACAACACGGAACCGTCCGCCGCAGGCACTTCACTCACCGCCGTTGCGCCATCGCTCAGGTTGAAAAGCTGGAAGGCCGTCCCCTCGTGCCACGCATAGTCCGGCTTCTGGTTATTATTGCCGAGCGCCAGCAGCGTGTTGTCGCGCACATAGACCGGCAGGCTCATGAAATCGTGCTGCTGCTTATGCCAGCGGCTACCCTCGATTTCGTCGTTGTGCCACAGGTGCGTCCAGCGCCCTTCCGGCAGGTAAAACTGCACATCGCCCGCCTCGGAGAACACCGGCGCCACCATCATTGAATCCCCCAGCATGTACTGACGGTCAAGATAGTCACACGCCGGATCGTCCGGGAACTCCAGCATCATCGCCCGCAGCATCGGCGTGCCGAACTCACGCGCCAGAGCCGCCTGACGATACAGGTACGGCATCAGCTGGCATTTCAGCTGCGTGAAGTGGCGCACCACATCGCAGGACTCGTCATCGTACGCCCACGGCACGCGGTAGGATTTGCTGCCGTGCAGGCGGCTGTGGCTGGAGAACAGCCCGAACGCGCACCAGCGTTTGTAGACGTGCGCCGGAGCGGTGTTTTCGAACCCGCCGATATCGTGGCTCCAGAACCCGAAGCCGGACAGGCCAATCGACAGCCCGCCGCGCAGGCTTTCGGCCATCGATTCATAGTTGGCGTAGCAGTCGCCGCCCCAGTGTACCGGGAACTGTTGCGCCCCCACGGACGCGGAGCGGGCAAACAGCACCGCCTCTTCTTCTCCCACCGTCTCTTTCAGCACGTTCCACACCAGTTCGTTGTAGATGTAGGCGTAATGGTTGTGCATCTTCTGCGGATCGGACCCGTCAAACCACTGGACGTCCGTCGGGATACGCTCGCCGAAATCGGTCTTGAAGCAGTCGACGCCGATCTCCACCAGGCCTTTCAACTTGTCGGCGTACCACCGGCACACGTCCGGGTTGGTGAAGTCGTAGATCGCCAGCCCCGGCTGCCATTTGTCCCACTGCCACAGGGAGCCGTCCGGGCGCTTCAGCAGGTAGCCCTTCTCTTTCAGCTCGCGGAAAATCGGGGATTTCTGGCCGATGTACGGGTTAATCCACACGCAGACCTTCAGCCCTTTCTCTTTCAGGCGGCGGATCATCCCTTCCGGATCGGGGAAGGTCACCGGGTCCCACTCGAAGTCGCACCACTGGAAGGCCTTCATCCAGAAGCAGTCGAAGTGGAAGACGTGCAGCGGCAGGTCGCGCTCGGCCATGCCGTCGATAAAGCTGTTCACCGTCGCTTCATCGTAGTTGGTGGTGAAGGAGGTGGTCAGCCACAGGCCGAACGACCACGCAGGCGGCAGCGCCGGGCGGCCAGTGAAGCGGGTATAGCGGTTCAGCACTTCTTTCGGCGTCGGGCCGTCGATCACAAAGTACTCGAGATATTCCCCTTCCACGCTGAACTGCACTTTGGACACTTTCTCGGAGCCGACTTCAAACGAGACGTTTTCCGGATGATTCACCAGCACGCCGTAGCCGCGGTTGGTCAGGTAGAACGGGATATTTTTGTAGGACTGCTCGGTGCTGGTGCCCCCGTCGCGGTTCCAGGTTTCGACCGTCTGACCGTTGCGCACCAGGGCGGTGAAGCGCTCGCCCAGGCCGTAGACCGTTTCCCCCACGCCCAGATCCAGACGTTCAAACACATAGTTGCGATCGGTATTGTTGTCCTGTACGTAGCCGTTGTTTTTCAGCTGGCTGCCGGTAATGCGCTGGCCGTTGCGCAGGAAATCCAGCGCCCAGAACTCGCCTTTGGTGACGCGCACGCTGACGCTGCCGCTTTTCAGCTCGGCAAACTCGGCGTTGTTTTCAATCTCTACCTTCACGTCTTTCAGAACGTTCAGCGGATAGTGCGGGCCTTTATTCAGCGCGCCCTGGAAGTGCTCAATGCGCACCCCGACAATCCCTTCCTGCGGGGCAAACAGGCGCACCGTGAACATCAACGTGTCGAGCTGCCAGGTGCGTTCGCGCACGTCACGCGGCGCCACATACACCACCAGGTCATTGCCCTGCTGCTCCACGTCGAACACCTGAACCGGATACGTCACGTTCAGGCCCGGTTGAATAAGCCAGTTTCCATCACTGATTTTCATGCTCTCGTCCTCTTAGTTCTGTAATTCTTTGCTGACCGGCAGGTTTTCAAACTCCTGCTGATTGCGGCGCGCACCCTGCGCCAGCTCGCGCAGGATTTTGGTCAGGAAAGGGGTTTTCAGCGTGTAGTAGCGTTTGGCGATGATGGCGCTCAGCACGTAGCAGATCGCTGGCGCCAGCGTAAACAGACCGATAATGATACTGATGGTCGCGCTGTTCTGGGTTTTGGCCGCCGCGTCGTAGCCGCCGCCTGCCAGCATCCAGCCGATCATCGCCCCGCCCAGCGCCAGGCCGAGCTTCAGCACGAACAGCGTGCCCGCAAAGCTGATGCCGGTCAGGCGTTTGCCGTTGGTCCATTCGCCGTAGTCGACGGTATCGGACATCATTACCCACTGAATCGGCGTCACCAGCTGGTGCAGCACGCCGATAACGAAGATGAAGCCGAACATCAGCACGGTGGCATGCATCGGCACGAAGAACATCGCCACGCTGACCACCGCCAGCGCGGCGTTGGTCCACCAGAAGATGCTCACCTTGCACTTCCAGTCGGTGAGCGGTTTCGCCAGCGCGGAGCCGATCAGGTTACCGACGCAGTAGGTGGTGAGGAAGGCGACGAACACCTCCGGCGAGCCCATGATCCAGGTGCAGTAGTACATCATCGCCCCGCCGCGCACGCAGACGGCAAGGATGTTGAGGATGGTCAGCACGCCGACGATGCGCCACTGGTCGTTTTGCCAGATATCACGCATGTCTTCACGCATGGAGGTGGTGCTCGGCGGCACCTGGATGCGCTCTTTGGTGGTGAAGAAGCAGAACGCCAGCATCATGAACGCGACCACCGACAGCACGGCGATCCCGCCCTGAAAGCCGAATGCTTTGTCATCACCGCCAATCAGGTTCACCAGCGGCATCATCAGCACCGTAGAGAGCATACCGCCCGCCGTCGCCAGCACAAAGCGCCAGGACTGGAGGGAGATACGCTGCGTCGGGTCGTTGGTGATCACGCCGCCCAGCGCGCAGTACGGGATGTTGACCACGGTATAGAGCAGGGTCAGCAGGGTGTAGGTAACGGCGGCGTAAACCATTTTGCCGTTGAGGCTCAGGTCCGGCGTGGTATACGCCAGCACGCAGACGATGCCGAACGGGATAGCGCCAAACAAAATCCATGGACGGAACTTGCCCCAGCGGCTGCGGGTGCGGTCGGCAATCAGCCCCATGCACGGGTCGGAGATCGCATCCAGCGCGCGGGCCAGCAGGAACATGGTGCCGACAAACCCGGCGGGAATACCAAAAATATCGGTGTAGAAAAACATCATATAAAGCATAACGTTATCAAAAATGATATGGCTGGCGGCGTCTCCCATGCCGTAGCCAATCTTCTCTTTTACTGACAGTACTTCGCTCATATTTTTATCCTTCACGCTGTAGGGGGCGCTGAGACCGGTTGCATTGGTTTTAAACCATTGTTTCAGATGCGGGTATTGCGTTTTCTGGTTAAGAGATTACGTTTCTTGTTTTTTGTGATCGGGATAAAAGTTGATGAGCACGAAATGCTAACCTGAGGATTTTCTTAAGAATTAGCTGAAACAGGGGGGTTAAGGTCAAAAGAGAGGTGAAAAAAGTGGTGTGGGGTATGTGGTAAATGCCTGAAAGTAGCTATAATGCGCCCCGCCTCCATGTAGCAATGCAGGCGCGGAAGATCGTCATCTCCGGTGAGGTGGCTGGACTTCAAATCCAGTTGGGGACGCCAGCGTTCCCGGGCAGGTTCGACTCCTGTGATCTTCCGCCAAAAATACAGCTAAATCTACTTTCAGAGTTAATAACATGTATAAATATCTTCCCTCAGAAAGAATCGATATACTTGAAAATAACTTAATATGTTTTAATAACCCTTTAAATTTTAACGACCCATTTGAATTCAATACTTCTTTTAACTTTAGTAGCTTTGAATCCAATTTATACGATTCGTTAAGCACTGTAGACCTTCTTAAAGAATTTCCAGCTGAATTATTAAATCAGATTGAAAAACTGCCTAAAGAAATTGTCAGCAATATACTTAAAGATGCAAAAAAAGCAATGCTCTCAATGTATAAAAAAGAAAAAGAAAATATAATAAGAGCAGCAGATACTACAATGCAAAGTTTTAACTCAAAGTTGATAGGAATAACGAGAATTCTATCATTAACAGAAACCCCTACGAATATTTTGATGTGGGGACACTACGCACAGGCCCACAGTGGGTTTATTATTGAGTTTGATATCAATCATCCATTTTTCTCACAACGTCGCGGCCAAAAAGGTGAATTTGGTTATTTACGAAAAGTCATATATCAGAAAGAATATCCATTCTTGGATCCATTCTCAGGCGATCAAATAAATCATTTCCTAATAAAAAGCAAAGACTGGGAATATGAACATGAATGGCGAATGTTGTTACCACAGGCCAATTCTGGTAAAACAATTAATGTATGTGAAAAAGAGTTTGATCTCTATGAACTACCATCCGATGCTATCAAAACAATAATTTTTGGTTGCAATACCTCAGAACATTTTAAAACTAAAATGTTCAGGTTAATAAGTTCACGAACCGACTATGAACATATCAGTTTTATACAGGCTAAAAAATCAAATTCAAGATTTGAGATTGTATTAGACCCGTTATAACTACTTTTTTAATCTATTTAATTCATTTCGACCTAAATTTTTTAACCAATTCCCCAAACTCATCCCTTCAGCCTTCGCCGCAGCCTCAAACTGCGCCTTCAACTCCGGCGTAATACGAATCTGAAAAGTTGGTGCTTTTCCGGATTTTGACTGATTAGGGTCGCGTTTAGCTGTTGACATGTACGTACCTACAAGAGCAAGATATCTTCACTGAGGTACGTACCTTATCATACGAAGACCTCAAATTGAAACGCCCTCGCCAGGTACTCGCAATACCGGACGAGAGCTAACCACACCAACTATCAAGGAGTTGATTATGGCTGATTCGCATTCTACCCCAGACACCGACCAATCCGGAACCGAGCGTTCGTTAATTGTGGGATACCGCCCGAATGTTTTCGACAAATCTACGCCGAAAATCATCCTTTCCGGCAAGTGGCTGCGCGCGGCGGGGTTTGATACCGGACAGCAGGTCACGGTAAAGGTCATGAAAGGATGCATCGTTCTGGTGGCGTATAACGAGCAGGAGCAGAGGTTGCAGGATGATTATAAACGGACGAAAGCAAAGCTTATTGAGATAGAGAAAGCGCTTGCAGCGATCCAAATTCCACATGCTGGAAAGCGCCTCGCAAAATCAAATACAAACCATCTGGCTTAACGGCTGTTTCTGTCATACTACGAGCTTACAGGCATCAACCTTATGACGCGGAGGCAGCATGACATATGAGGAATTAATAAATTCGCCAGCCGGTGAGTTTGTCATGTTTGCCAGCAAGGATGGAAAAGTTCGCATTGAATGCCGCTTCGAAAGCGATACGTTGTGGCTCTCACAGGCCACGATCTGTGAGTTATACGGCAAAGCCAAAGCTACGATCAGCGGGCATATCAAGAATATTTTTGATGAGGGTGAACTGGTCGAAAATTCAGTTGTTCGGTTTTACCGAACAACTGCCAGCGATGGTAAAGTATACAACGTTCAATATTTTAGCCTGCCCGTTATTCTCACCATCGGCTATCGTCGGCTTATTAAAATGGGAAAAGCAGGCTAAGCGATAATTCCAGTACATGTTCGTTATTTAACGATATTCACCATTTTGATACTTGATACATTTTTTATGTCATTATTGTTCTTAAAATGGAAGAACAACCATAAATCAACTTTATACTTTTTTAATATCAATTCATACCACATATATCTCGCAACGATAACTTTCTTTTTAAGCAGGCAAAGTTCTTCAGCATTCCCATTTTGAATGGTAAGTCACAATTTAAGATATTAATGAAGCGTAGTTTCCCTCAGTCTTTAAAAGGAGATTGAGATGGCTATACCTGTTTACTTATGGCTTGAGGACGATGCAGGCCGGAAGATTAATGGATCTGTCGATATAAAGGATCGCGAAGGCTCAATAGAAGTGATTGAATTTATGCATTCAATAGAACAATCTATAGAGAAATTCTCCGGAAAAATCACTTCAAAACGTATTTGTAGCACCTATGCATTCATGAAAGAGATTGATTCCTCATCCTCATATCTATACAAGGCCTTGAGCACTGGACAAACACTAACAAGAGCAGAATTTATATTTTACAGGATCAACTATAACGGGCTCGAAGAGGCTTACTTTAAGACAACTTTAGAAAATGCAAGAGTAGTTCAAATTGAACCACTCATGTTTGACATTAAACTACCGCAAAACGAACGCTATACACATTGTGAATATGTAGATCTAACATATGAAAAAATAACATGGCATTACATAGATGGAAACATCATTCATTCTGATACCTGGAAGGAACGCGCTTAAGGAGAAAGTATGTCCTGGGAATATAATGTAAAAGAGCACAAATTTTATCTTGATGGTGTTTATCAGTTCGATGCAGATTATGCAGGAGCAAGTGGTTACAAAAACGATCCATCTCAAGAATGTGTAAAAAACAGTGGGCTTCTACCTCGAGGGAAATACACAATTGGTTCCCCTCATAATTCTGCCCACACAGGAAAATATACCCTCAGCCTCACGCCCTACTCGACAAATGATATGTGTGGCAGAGACTCATTTAAAATTCATGGCAAAAGCAGTTTGCACCCTGATGACTCTTCAGACGGCTGCATTATTGCTCCTTTGAGTGCGAGAAGAAGCATCTGGAAAAGCAACGATACGGTGTTGATTGTCAAATGAAGCGTTTAATTTGTTCATTGCCATTACTCGTTGCAGTCAGTTCGCACGTCTCAGCATCTGAAATGACCGGCTTCGCAACACAGTATTACGATGAAGACGGCTCGCTGACGGAAATTTCAACCATAGTGCCCCTTTCCCCGACCATCACGATCGGCAAGAAAACGGTTCAGATGGAAGTTACTCATCTGTCTCAGATTTTCAGTACATACGTGGAGAAAGACAGCTCCGCGCACTGGATCTGCCTTCATGACGACGATGGCACCAATTATTGGTTCATTTCAGATAACGAAATGGGTGCAGGGCTGTTAACTGCGCTAGCCATATCCAGGGATGGCATCCATAAAGAGTGTGTGAATACAACGGAACGAGTCAGTGTCTCAGTCTCTGGCGTTCCATTGTTAAATGCCACTCACGGGGATTTAGTTGAATTGTTCGGCAAAAAAACAATCGGCAACAGAAAAAAGATCCTGCTTTATCAGGAGACACCTGTACAGGATGGATTTGTTCAGAACAATACCGTCTCTTATTACTTTGATGGCGAAAAATTGCGCGGCGTAATTATCGGGCAAATAACCAGTAACTAGCTTGCAGGCTCCCTCTTTTACAGAAGAGGGCGTTAAGCCTGTCCACTCAACCGCATATGCAACAGCGGAAACGGATTCCCCTGCCCGTCCAGTTCCGAACGCCCGACCTGCTCAAACCCCATATGGCGATAAAACGCCACCCCCTGCGGATTCTGCTCGTTCACATCCACTTCATTTACGCCGAATTCTGCAATGGCATATTGCAGCAGCATTTTCCCGATACCCTTCCCCCGGCTCGCATCATCCACAAACAGCATTTCAATGCGATTTTTATCCACGCCCAAAAAGCCGTGAATAATACCCACGTCATCCCGGGCAATCACAACCCTGAGATTAGGCAAATATGCGTTGAGCAATAACGGACGCAGCGCCGCGATATCGCTTTCCTGCAAAAAGCGGTGCGTGGCGCGTACGGACGACTCCCAGACTGCGACGAGGCGTTCAAATTGCGAGGGGTGTGCGGCTTCTATTTTCATGGTGATATTCCGGTTGAGTAAAGTTTCAGGGCAGCAATGTAATGATATTCAGCTCTGCGACGTGCGCCACACCCCAGGCGTACAACCATACTCCGTCTGGAAATGACGAATAAAGTGCGCGCAGTCGCTGAATCCCATCCGCTGCGCAATATCCGTCACGCTTTGCTGCGAGTTCTTCAGCAGCCAGCAAGCATAGCGCAGCCTGGCGCTGCGGATAAATTCGCGGGCCGTTTTGCCGAATTCTGCGTGGAACAGGCGGTTGAGCTGGCGTTCACTCAATGCCACTTCTCGCGCAAGCCCGGCGGTGGTGAGCGGCCGGGTCAGGAACTGTTCAATCAGCATGACGGCGCGGCGCAACCGCGAGTCAGGGATAAGCGCAAGATTCGCCGGACGTGGGGTGGCAATTTCATGCGGAACGAGCGACAAACGCTGACAGGTGGTGCTGGCGATATCATCCCCGGCATGGGCGCGGATAAGCTCAGTTGCCAGCGTCAGGGTGGAAATACCGCCCGGGCAGGTCAGCACATCGCCATCGTCGATGAAATCATACCCTTGCTCAGCATAAACCAGCGGGAAAGCCTGCCGAAATGCATCAAGGTGGAAAGGATGGATGGACGCTCGTCGTTCATTCAGCAATCCTTCCTGTGCGAGGACAAAACTGCCGGTGCCAATGCCAATGAGCGGAACCCCGGCATGGTGGGCATGTGCCAGATACGCTTTATCCCCCTGATACCCTAAGTCCAGATACTGCAATTCACCGCCGATAACAGCAAGGTAGTTAAAACTGTCCGGCGGCGCATGGGTGGAATCCGGTCTCATGATAATCCCCGCATTGCTGATAATCGGGATATCAGGAAATTCACTTATCAGGCTGATTTTAAATGCTAATTTATCCTGAGCTTTCGCTGCATAACGCAGCGCCTCCAGCAATCCGGAGACGGCCAGGAGTGAATAACGGGGCCATAATATCAACCCAATATGCAGACACTTTTCCGGTACTGATTTCCCCCTATCGGAGGAGTCAAATACACTTTTCATTTACTTGCCAAATTTAAAATTAATTACATTATCGCAACATGATCTGTCGCACTTTATATTTCTAAGATAATCCTGATATTTTAAATCAAGCATAAATGAGAAGGGAGGAAAATATAATGTTTTTCTCGTTTATATCATTCTTTTTTTGAACCACGACACACATATGTCGGTAATGTTCCTAAGGTAAAGATATAGTTACCATTATGTTGTTCATTGATCCGCATATAAATACTCTTGCCCGGATAGACAAAAAATTGCGGTTCATATTTTTCCAGCCAGCTGTCGTCAACATTATCGTCCGGGAACGTCATATTTTTTTCTGACGTCAGCAAATAGAGATGATCTTGCCTCTCCACCCGAAAGGAAATTTTCCTGTCGATGGTTTTACCCGGATCGCTCTTTGCCCGGCCATTCATGCTCAGGGTGCCGAATTTCCCGTCGAAGGTGTAATTCAGCCAGACCGTCAGCGTCTCATCCGGATGGTGCTGGACCAGATTAGCCTGGCATGAAAAAGGCTGAACGTAAGTTCGGTGCCACAGGTAATAGCCCGTCAGCACGCCTGCGGTGACGAGGCCCGTCACGATGATATACAGCATCTGCCGAAAACGAGTCATGCTAGCTATCCTTCAGGAAATAATCAGATATACAGCGGTTCGGTTCTTTCATTGGCCGGTCGCAGCGAATAACCGATGCACGAGGAAGCAGAGCGTACCAGCTGATGTAAACCCAGGGATATTGCGCGCATTCAGCCTTGAATTGTTCCACATAGGTCAGCGCGGAAGCGCGTTCAGCGTGAGTCTGAATGTCGTTCGCAAGATAAACGCGACAGGCTCCGACGGATGCCGCAAAACGGTAATCCTCAACAAAACGGTTTTCTGTGGCGTTCATATATCCCGTCACGCCTGCCCCGGCCAGGACGATCAATAGCCCCATGACAACAGCCAGCCAGCGCGTGGGCTTCCTGGCAACGGGCGTTGCTGGCGCGGAGGATGCAGAGACCTCCTCGATCGCTGGCGCCTCCACACATTGTTCCTCTGCGGGTTGAGGCGCGACAGGTGAAGACTCTCTGACGGTTATTTGCGTGTCGCTTGCCAGCGTCAACCCAATCCGCGGAATGGTAACGATAGGGTCAGTTTCAAAACCAATCTTTTTGAGCCCTTTGCGCAGGATGGAGATGTTCTGGTAATAGGTATTGGAGGAGACAAGCATGCCGCGGCTTTGCCAGACAATATCAAGGAACTCTTGCTGAGTGACAATCGACCCCGCTCTGTCGATTAATAACAACAGGCATCGGCCTGCTGGCGAATTTAACACAACCACACGGTCAGGATTGTTGATATCACGTAACGTGCTGGCCGCAGGATGAAATTCGACGATATTATTTATAATGTAATGCTTATGCATAGGGGCAGTATGAATTCTCCGGTTAACAGATGTTGAACCTGGGTCACCGCATGTATGGGATGACATTCACGTCGGGATTAATGTGACTGATTAACGGCATGCTGTATATCTTCGCCATTGGCGAAAAATCTTAATTTATATTTCATCCCTTAAGCTTCACTGAACCTGCATAAGAACTCAACCCTTGTAGAATGCGGCTTGCAGAGCCACTTCATCCGCGATCATCCTCATTATGATGTTTTGTGAAGTGAATTTCCGCTCCACAGAAGTATCTGACTACCGGCAGCATCTCATTTATCAGAGCCTCACCTTTTGGCGCACTCCTCGCCTCTTGACATTGACAAATATCTACATAAAAAAACATTGTACGCCACGGACATGCGTGTCTGAAATATTCAGCACCCTTAAGCCTTAAGTTTTCTCAACCTGACCAATATCAATAACTTATATGGTTTTTGTATGCTTTTCAGCCACCTTTCTATCAGTTTTTATCGATGATAACATTCGTAAATTGTTATTCCCCGTCAGCAACTTCACACCCGCACTGACACCAGACGACAAACTCCTTACAAAACCTTTATCAAAGCTAAATTTTCATTAAAAATAGCGGCTATCATAATTTACAGAAAGCGAAGCGGAATAAGACCAATCAGAGGGAAGCGTCGTAACCGGTCTCGATCTTAGTAATTAATACAATTTTAGATTAATTCAGATTACCTCTTTATTGGCCGACGTATAGTAGGCCTACACTATGCAATACGTCATTGCTTCGAGAATACTGGCGATAACCTTATAAATAATTCGCCTGATTACTATTATAAATCGAGGAATAACATGACGAACAATAGCCAAATAACACAGCATATTACTGTTGCATTGATGGGCGGCGATCATTATGCAAGAAACGGCATTAAAACGTTATTAAGCAGCATCCGCGACGACCTTCACATCATTATCATCGAAGGAGGTTATCAGGAACTGGATAAGGCGCTGTCGTCGATTCGTATCGATATCTTATTTATATCTGGCGCAGAGAAATACCATACAGGGTATGACTCACTGAAATATTTAAAAAAAATCAAAGCCACGCAGCCTGAAGTGATGATCTGCCTGTACTCAACCTCTGCCCATTCCCTGTTATGGGTCCGGGAAGATATTGATGCCTATATCTCGCTACAGAACACGGTTTATCAGTGGCGGATAAAGCTAGCAAAAATGGTCGATAGCCATTATCGGCCCCAAAAGCAGCCAGCGGCGTTATCGCTGACGCCTGGAGAAAGGAGGGTATTAAAGGAACTCAGGAACGGACTGGATATACGTTACATCGCAGAACTGGAGAAACTTTCTTATCGCCGCGTGAGCGCCTTAAAAAGCTCAGCGATAAGGAAACTCGGGCTCAGGAATAAGACAGATTTGCTGGTCTTTTTAACCAGTTAGACCTGCCGCTTTCAGAGCAAATCTCGTAATAAAAAAACCAAGGAACTATGAAATGAAAGCACGCCTTACTTGCCATTCTCTGCTGGCATTAAGCATTGCCGCCCTGCTGCCAGCGGGCTCAGCACTGGCCGCCGCCACCAGCGGCGGCACGGTTAACTTCAGCGGTAAAGTGGTGACCTCCGCCTGTGCCATCAGCGCCGGTAGCGCCAATATCGACGTCGACATGGGGGAAGTGCGTACCGCCACGCTGGCTGCCGCAGGCAGTGAAGCCAGTACCGCAAAAGCCTTCTCCATCACCCTGGAGGATTGCGAAATCGCCGATACCTCCGCGTCCACGGAAAATAACCCCATCGCCGCAACGACCGTGGCTATCACCTTCACCGGTACGCCGGACAGTACCGATGTGAATAGCCTGGCCGCGGGAGTAAACGGCGGCGCGGGCTCGGCGCAGCATGTCGCTATCCGTCTTTATGACGAACAGGGCAACGTCGTCAGGCTGGGTGAGCCGGCAGCAGCGATCCCCCTGCGTGCGGGGGCGAACACCCTGAACTTCAGCGCGAAATATTACTCCCCACTGGGCAACGCCACGGCGGGTGATGCCAGCGCGGTCGCCACCTACACCGTGACCTATTCGTAATCTTCAGGCCCGGTCTGCTGGCCGGGTCTGACTCAGCTTTCAGGAGACGCACAATGCGCGTAAACACATGGATTTGTCTGGCTGGCACGTTATGTTCATCCGCCGTGTATGCAGGCGGCGTGGGGTTAGGCGCAACGCGGCTGGTCTACATCGGCGCGGCTACGCAGACGATGATGCAGGTAAGAAATACCCACCCTGATGCCACGTTCCTGATCCAGTCATGGATGGAAGACGAGAAAGGGAGCCGTACCAACGACTTCGTCATCACGCCGCCGCTGTACGTCATGAAGCCCGCCAGCGAAAGCGCGGTGAAAATCATGTTCAGCGGCAACGCCCTGCCAGCCGATCGCGAGACGCTGTACTGGATGACGGTCAAAGCTATCCCACAGCAGGTTAAAAACGGTTCCGGCAATTCGCTGCAATTCGCCTCTGCCAACCGCATCAAGGTCTTTTATCGCCCGGAGCGGCTCAGGGAAGGTGCAGGGGAGGCATGGAAAAACCTTGCCGGCGCCTACCGCGCGGGCAAGGTCACGCTGACCAACCCAACGCCGTATTACCTCACCACCATTAACGTGAAAATTGATGGCAGGCCGGTATCGCCCGTCATGGTACCGCCGAAAGCCAGCGTGACGCTGGCAGACACCTTCAGCCATGCGAGCAGCATGAGCTACCAGACGATTAACGATTATGGGGCCTGGACGCCCGTCACCCGCACGTCATTGTCCCAATAATAAAAACAGTAAGGCGTGACCACATGAAAATTAAAATCCTGTGCGCCACGGCGATCGCCCTGGTGATTCGGCAAGCCGTGGCTGCCGAAAGCGAGCTGCAATTTAATCTTGCGTTTCTCAACGGCGAGCGCGCCAACAGCGCCGATCTCGCCTGGGTCAACGCCGGGAGCGCGTTGCCGCCGGGCGAGTACAATCTTAACGTGTATATCAATACCCAGTTCGCGTTCACAGGTAACGTCACGTTTCGCGTCGCTGAAAGCACCGCCGGTGAAGCCCTGCCGTGCCTTACGCCTGCACAATTCGCCGCACTTGGCATCGACAGCCGTCAGGCTAAAGGGGGTGAGCTGCCGCCTGCGCAGCGCTGCATTTTTTTAACCCAGTCATTCGCCGATACCCGGTTTGATTTTGACCAGAGGACGCTTACCCTCAACTTCACCGTACCGCAAAGCGCGATGCGCGCTCTGCCGCGCGGATACGTCAGCCCGGAGAGCTGGGAGTCCGGCATCCCTGCCGCGTGGCTGAACTATGTGGTCAATGGCGCGAATAATGACTACCGGGGCGAGACGCGCACGCGGGAACAACAGCTGTTTGTGAGCCTGAACAGCGGCGCCAACCTGGGCGCATGGCGGCTGCGTGATTTCACCACGTGGACCAAAGAGAGTAACGAGCTCACCCACGTCCAGACCTGGCTACAGCGGGATATCCGCGCCCTGCGTGCCCAGGTTTATGCCGGTGAAACGTTCACCTCCTCGCAGGTGTTTGACGCCGTTGGCCTGCGTGGGATTGCCCTGAAGACCGATGACAATATGTTGCCCGCCAGCCTGAGCGGTTACGCGCCTGAAGTGCGCGGCATCGCGCGCAGCAATGCCACGGTGACGGTTCGCCAGAACGGTAACGTCATCTATCAAACCTCCGTTCCGCCAGGGGCGTTTGTGCTGAAAGATCTCTATCCGACCTCTTCCGGCGGCGACCTCGCGGTCACCATTCAGGAGAGCGACGGTAGCCAGACGCAATACACCCTGCCCTTTGCCAGCGTGCCGAATCTGGTGCGTAACGGTCAGGTCAAATATGCTCTGGGTGCGGGGAAATACCGCCCTGCGGGCAATCAGATCTCGCCCTCCTTCGCGCAGGGCGAGCTGTTCCTGGGCTGGCGATACGGCCTCACGTTTTATGGCGGGGCGCAGTTTTCCGATCGCTACACCGGCCTGGCCTTCGGGATCGGGCAGAATCTCGGCCGCTTTGGCGCCTACTCTCTCGACCTCACCCATGCCCGCAGCCAGCTGGCTGATAACCAGCACTACACCGGTGATTCGGTGCGCCTGCGGTACAGCAAGCTGCTGAACGATATCGGTACGCGAGTCAATTTCTTCTCGCTGCGTTACTCAACGGCAGGGTTTTATACTCTCAGCGATACCACTTACAAAGGCATGGCGGGCGGAGCGCCAGAACAGACCGTGGAAGACGATGGCACCGTCACCACTCACTACGACACGGTTTACAACCTGCATATGTCGCGTAAGGCAAAAAATCAGCTGCTGTTGTCGCAGCCGATGGGCGAATACGGCGCGCTGTCGCTGTCCTGGGATCAACAAACCTACTGGAATACGTCAAAAACCACGCAAAGTTTGCAGTTCGCGTGGAACGCGACGTTTCGTAACCTGTCGCTTGGCATCAGCGCCCAGCGTAGCTCTGGCCTGTACGACAACAAGAAAGACAATATCCTCGCGTTGTCCCTGTCGGTGCCGCTGGGTAATCCGGCGCTGTCGACCCGTCTCCGTTTTACCGCTACCCATGCGGATCCCGCTGGCACCACCGCCAGTACCGGTGTCAGTGGTTATCTGCCGGGGCAGGAGAATCTTTTCTATAGCGTCAACCAGCGCTACAGCGCGCAGCAGCACTACGGCGGCGATGCCGCGCTGCAATACGAGGGCGCGTGGGGAGACTATAACCTGGGCTACAGCTACGCCGGTGACTCCCGCAACCTCAGCTACGGGATGAGCGGCGGAGCGGTGCTGCATGAGGATGGTCTGACGCTGAGCCAGCCGCTCGGGAACACCAATATTCTGGTGAAAGCCCCGGGCGCCAGCCATGTCGCCGTGCTCAACCACAAGGGCATCAAAACCGACAGCCGGGGCTATGCGGTGATCCCGTACGCCACGCCGTATCGCGTTAATCAGGTTGCGCTGGATGTCACCACCGTGGGCAATGACGTGGAACTTGAGAACGCCATCGCCAATAAAATTCCCACCGACGGGGCACTGGTTCGCGCCACCCTCACCACGCGTCAGGGAGCAAAAGCGATGTTTATCGTACGTCACGCTAAAGACGTGCTCCCCTTCGGCACGCTGGTCTCGTCAGAGGATGACAAAGCCAGCGGTATCGTCGGCGACGGCGGCAGCGTGTATCTGACCGGCCTGTCAGCGCAGGGAACCTTGCATGCCGTATGGGGACGCGACAGCGCCCAGCGCTGCACGATCCGCTATGCGTTGAACCCGCAGAATTATCACGCCCGCACCGGGCTTTATTCCCAGGAGGCCATATGTCAGTAACCGTCCGTTTCCTCCCCCTGATCCTGCTGATGGTCATCACCGTCCCCGCGCGCGGCTATGACGTGCTGGTTTCCGTGACCGGCAACGTGATCGGCAATACCTGCATTGTCTCGGAAGATTCGAAGGAGCAAAACGTGCCGCTGGGCACCCTCGGCGTGAAGCAATTTAGCGAGGCGGGGGCGGTCAGCAATATCAAAACGCCCTTCACGCTCACCCTTGAAGCGTGCGGCCCCACCTTTGCTGGCGTGAAAATCCGCTTCAGCGGTACGCCGGATGACGAAAACCCGCAGCTTCTGAAAGTCGCTGACGGCGGCGCGACCGGCGTGGCAGTGCAGATACTGGATAAAGACAGCGTACTTATCCCGCTGGACACCCAAACCGCTGCTTACGGCGCGGCGGGGGATGACAGCGTAAAAATGACCTTCTATGCGCGACTGGCCGCCACGGGTGCGCCGGTCAATGCCGGAGACGTTTCGGCAGTGGCGACCTGGACGACGGAGTATCAATAATGCGTTTACTGTTTTTAGCCCTGTTTTTCATGTCCTCTCAGGCGCTTGCCCTCTCCTGGACATCGGATATCACCCTTTCGCCAACGCCCATGTCGTGGTCCGGCCCGGCAGACTCCATCGTGCCTGGAAAGACGATCGGCTCTGAATGGAGCGCCTCTGCGAGCGTCTCGGAAGTGTTCTGGTGCGGCCTGGTATTTACCTGCTCCAAAGGGACGCTGGAGCCGAGCAGCAGTATAACCGCCACCGGCATCACGGTTATTCTTGATGGCGCAAATTACATGGTATTTGAAACGGGCGTGCCCGGCATCGGCTTCATTCTTGGGCTCAAAGATTATAACGGCACCACCTATGTGCCGATGCAGACGGGCATTACGCAGAGCTATCCGGCCGATGGGACTAACGGTTACGCCACCGCACTGGGCTGGTCGGCAAAAGTGACGTTTATCAAGACCGGCGTTCCGCTGAAATCCGGCGTATACCAGACCCCGACCATTAACGCGGCGATCCTGACGGCCTATAACAACGAAGTGAAAACCGCGCAGGTGATCATCAACCCCACCACCATCACGGTGACGGCAAGCGGCTGCACGGTAGGCACAAAAAGCGCCAACGTCGACCTGGGCACCATTGATGTTCACACGCTGCCCAGCGTAGGCAGCACCTCGCCGTCGGGGGAGTTTAACGTCAGCCTGACCTGCGATGAGAACGTGGCGGTTAATGCAGTGATGACCGATCAGACCACACCGTCAAATACCTCGTCGGTCGTGACGCTGACCGGGGACTCCACGGCCTCCGGCATTGGCGTGCAGTTTTTCTATAACGGTACCGGGCCGCTGATGATGGGGCCAGACAGCTCGGCCGCAGGCACGACGGGACAGTTTTTCATCCAGACCACCAGCGCAGCACAAACGCTGTCGCTGCCGTTCCAGGCGCAGTACATCCGAACCGGAGACCTGGTCCCCGGCTCGGCCAATGCCCTGGCAAGCATCACCTTTTCGTATCAGTAGGTTAGTGCTTCACCCACACCAGCTGATCGACCCGGAAGCCCAGACCGCGTGCGGTGTTCAGGTAGTCCTGTTTTACCGCATCCGGAATGGTCGGGGTGCGCGATAAAATCCACAGGTAGTCACGGTTCGGGCCGCTGACCAGCGCGTACTGGTACTTATCGTCCAGCTTGATCACGTTATATCCGCCGTAGAACGGGCCGAAGAACGATACCTTCAGCGCAGCCGTAGTCGGTTCGCCGGTAAAGTACGCCTTTCCTTCGCTCTCATTCCATTTGTTCTTCACCGGATCATAGCCGCGGTTCAGTACGCTGATACCGCCATCGCTGCGCTTGCCGTACGTCGCGGTGACCTGTTCCAGACCGCGCTCAAAGCGGTTTTCCAGTCGGGCGACTTCATACCATTTGCCGAGATAGCGGCTGGCATCAAAGCCGGTAATGGGCTGCACGCCTTTCGGCGGCGTGGGAGATTTACAGGCAACCAGAGTCAGCGCAATGGCGACACCGGTAACTACAGGCCATAGCCTCATGAGAACTCCTTTCATTTACGCGGTTGGAAGTTAAGTGTAGCGCACCCGTGCGGCGCTTCATCCCGTCGGAGAATATTCGTAGTATATTGAGACAACTCCTTCTCTTCGGATGCAGACATGGCTTACTCCATCGGCGAATTCGCCAGACTCAGCGGCATCACCGCCACCACGCTGCGGGCGTGGCAGCGACGCTATGGCTTGCTCAAACCCGAGCGTACGGACGGCGGTCACCGCCTGTACAGCGATGAGGACGTTCAGCAGGCGCTGAAAATCCTCGACTGGGTAAAAAAAGGCGTACCTATCGGTCAGGTTAAATCACTGCTGGAACGCCCTGTGCCGCGCCGCGCCAATAACTGGCAAACCCTGCAACAGGCCATGATGCAAAAGTTGCAGGAGGGGAAAATTGAATCCCTGCGTCAGATGATTTACGACGCCGGACGCGAATACCCAAGGCCAGAGCTGGTCACTAACGTGCTGCGTCCGTTGCGCAGCCAGATATCGGCCAACGTCGCCGCCGCCATGACGCTGCGTGAGATCCTCGACGGCATCCTCATCGCCTATACCTCGTTTTGCCTTGAGGGCGATAAAAAAGCGCCGGGCGATAACGTTCTCATCAGCGGCTGGTACCTCAACGACCCGTGTGAAATCTGGCTCGAAGCGTTAACGCGCACCGGCCAGGGCCACCGCATCGACATCCTGCCGGTTCCCCCTGCCGCGCTGGCCCCGGAAATTTTCCCGGATCGCAAATGGCTGCTGGTCACCAGCGGCAAACTCACCGCCGCGCGGAAAAAGCAGGTTGCGCAGTGGCAGCAGCAGGTTTCCCTTGAGGTAATTATCCTCTGATTATTTTCTGCTGTGGCAATCTTCACGAAAAGTTGAATATTTTTTCGCGCAGCGAGTGCTAACGTTTTCCTGTCACCGACAACTCAACAGGAAAACACGATGAAAAAGACACTCCCTCTGATGATGCTGGCTGCAATGGCTTTCGCGCCTGCCGCATTCAGCGCCCCGGCAGGCACCCTGAGCGTCCACGTTCTGGACCAGCAAACCGGTATGCCGCCAGCGGATGTGACCGTTACGCTGGAGAAGCAGGAGCAGGACAAGTGGACCCCGATTGCCAGCGGTAAAACCGACCACGACGGGCGCATTAAATCGCTTTATCCGCAGGATCAGGATATGGCACCTGGCGTGTATAAAGTGACCTTCAAAACCGCCGATTACTTCCACGGCAAAAAGCTGGACTCCTTCTTCCCGGAAGTGCCGGTGCTGTTCACCGTCACCCGCACCAATGAAAAACTGCACATCCCGCTTCTGCTCAGCCAGTACGGTTACTCAACCTACAAGGGCAGCTGATTGCTCTTGATTTTAAAGACGATTAAAAAATAATCCCGCCAATACTTGGACAAACTCGCATTGTTGTGTAACTTTTAGATATGAGATCGGGAGGTGCACACCATGACAACAAAACCTGTGCTGGGTATTAGCGGATGTTTGACCGGTTCCGCCGTTCGCTTTGACGGCGGGCATAAGCGTATGGGCTTTGTGATGGATGAGCTGGCGCAGTGGGTCGCTTTCCGCCCGGTATGCCCTGAAATGGCTATCGGCCTGCCCACGCCTCGTCCGGCGCTGCGCCTGGTGATGACCACCGGCGGCGAGACAGAAATGCGGTTCAGCAAAGCGCCCCACGATGACGTCACGCAGAAGATGGCCGCATTTACGGCAGATTATCTGCCGAAAATCGGCGATCTGTCGGGGTTTATCGTCTGTGCAAAATCCCCCAGCTGCGGCATGGAGCGCGTGCGGCTGTACGACGAAAACGGCAACCGGGGCCGCAAGGAGGGTGTCGGGCTGTTCACCGCCGCCCTCCTTGAAACTTTCCCCTGGCTGCCCGTCGAAGAAGACGGTCGCCTGCACGATCCGGTACTGCGGGAAAACTTTGTTGAGCGCGTTTTTGCCCTCCACGAACTGAACGTAATGCGTAAAAATGGCCTGACGCGCCGTGCTCTGCTGGACTTTCACAGCCGCTATAAGCTTCAGCTTCTGGCGCACCATCAGGCAGGCTACCGTGAAATTGGCCCGTTCGTGGCATCACTGCACGAGTGGGACGATCTGGACGCGTATTTCGTGGCCTATCGCGACAAACTGATGACCATCCTGAAAAAACCTGCTTCGCGGAAGAATCACACTAACGTGCTGATGCACATTCAGGGCTATTTCCGTAACCAGCTGAACAGCCGCCAGCGCGGAGAACTGCGTGATGTGATCCTGCATTACCGGGACGGACTGCTGCCGATCCTCGCGCCGCTGACGCTGCTTAAGCATTATCTGGCTGAATACCCTGACCGGTATCTGATGACGCAAAACTACTTTGATCCCTATCCTGATGATTTGGGTCTGCGTCTTGCCGTTACCTGATAAGAAAGAAGCGAAGGCCCCATTGACCCACAGAGGCCCAAAGCTGTACCCCGTTTAGACGACACCCTCACTGTCGTCTTTTTTTGCACCCAGCGTAAAATACTGTAATTCTGTACAGGTTAAGCGTGCACAGCGGAGTACCCCGATGATCAAAAATCTGCATATTCAAAACTACCGCTCAATTCGCGATATGTCGCTTGAGCTGGAACAGCTCAATATCGTGTTCGGCCCCAACGGCACCGGAAAATCCAATATTTATAAGGCGATTTACCTGATGCACAGCGCGGCGCAGGGGCAATTCTCCCAGGCGCTGGCAAACGAGGGGGGCATTTTGAAAGTGTTCTGGGCGGGCAAAACCCGCAGCGACCAGCTGCGGCGCATGAACCTGGCGGTGGAAACGGAAACCTATGAATATGAGCTTCAGGTCGGGTTTGTGGAAAAGCTGCCCTACCCCTCACAGTTTCAGCTCGATCCGGTGATCAAAGAGGAATCTATCTGGCTGAGCGGCCAGCACCGTCGTCCGTCGTCACAGCTGATGAAGCGTAAGAACCAGGCCGTATTCCTGAACAACGTACATCACGAAAAAGTGACCCACAGCGGTACGCTGTATGAGAACGAGTCAGTGTTCGGTCAGCTCGGTGAACCGCACCTCTACCCCGAAGTGTCGCAGATGCGTGAGTCCCTGCGTAACTGGCGCTTTTATCATGAGTTTTCCGTTTCATCCGGCTCGGCGATCCGCGCGCCGCAGGTGGGTTTCCGCTCCCCGGTGCTGGCCAGCGACGGCGCGAACCTGGCCGCCGCGTTTCAGACCATTGTCGAAATTGGCGACGAGCTGCTGCTGATGCGCATTCTCGACCAGGCCTTCCCCGGCTGCGTGTTTTACAGCGACAACACCGGCGGGCGCTTCCGCATGATGATGCAGCGCGAGGGGCTGAGCAGACCGCTGGAACCGGCAGAGTTCTCCGACGGCACGCTGCGTTTTTTATGCCTGGCGGTGGCGCTGTTAAGCCCGCGCCCTCCCGCATTTATCGCCCTCAACGAACCGGAAAACAGCCTGCATCCGCAGATGCTGCCCGCCCTGGCAAGCCTCATTGCCGAGGCCAGCCGCTATTCGCAGATCTGGCTCACCAGCCACTCGCCGGAGCTGGCGCATTTGATTGAGAAGCACCGATCGTTTTCGCTGTATCAGCTGTCGATGGCGGAGGGGGAGACACGGATGGAGCGGCTGGGGTAATGCACTTCTTTTATGCTGTCACCACTTTCAAGGTCGCCATCAACGACGAAGATGATTTCCGTCGGTATATACCTTCGGCGAATTCTGCGCTCGCGACAGATTATCCAATTTATTGTTGCCAGTTTCTGATGTCAGGATAATCTGTAAACGTTGGTTATCAGATGAGAAAATTAAAATGGATATTGTAATTTTCCCTGGTCAGAACGCCCGCGCATGGGCTGAAACAATGATAAATCTTGAAGCCCGCAAGCTCATCAATACTGCGAATATTGTCGGAGGGCAACATCTCAGCGACGGACTCGCACGGATTAAATTTATGGATGATATTCGGCAGTTTGTGATGCAACAATTTAGTGCTACCCGGGCAGCCAGAAGTGATGAGGAGTGCATGGAATGCCTGAAAAACATCCGGGCTGAGAACGAAAGTCTTCTTGAGCAAAGCAGAATGCTTCGCTCCCGTACAGCTCAGCTTTTTGCTCAGATTGAACTGGTTAAAGAAAATAACAAAGTCGTCGGTTACGTTATCTCATCGATTAAGGTTGTGCTTTCAGGGTTACAGATTGTTGCAGGTGTTGGTGCAATGATGACAATGAATCCAGTGGGTGCGCTTGCAGGAGCGATTCTGGTTATGGATGGTGCAAATGCCATTTCAAAAGAAATTAACAGAACGCTTCAACATCAACCAAACTCCGAAGGTATGCTGGCAGATGGCGTCATGGATATCGCTCAGTTTATGGGATTTAAACGTGAATCAGCACTTGGGGTATTCAATAGCGTAAGCCTGGCAGCAAGCGTCTATACGGTATTTGGCGCCATCCGGAAACCCGAATCATGGCGTCTGTTTCGTTATCTCCCGCTGGATTTCTACCGCAAAGTCGACGGAATGAATCGCGCAGCGCTCACTATGAAAATTGTCGGCTGGGGTGTCTCTGCAAAAGTCTCGTTTGATTTAATTTCTAATGCGTCTGGACAGAACTAATGTATTTCTTTCTGAAGCGCCAGGCTTTGTAGGTAATGATCGGGGGTTGAAAAAACCAGGCAATAATCAATACGATGAAAAGAGAAATGCCACCGGAAACAATATTATAATGTTCAGCGAAAAAAAGAAGCGCCAGGAAAATCAGGGCCACAGTCGCAGTAATACACAGAACCATGATAAATCGCTTACCTAACTCAAGCACTACCTCGAGCAGGGATGAACCATAACGGCTAATGTTTCGGTTCAGATACGCTAATTCTTTTACGGTGAAACCTGATTCAAGTAACTGCGTTTCAATATTGTTCATGCCACTACCTTTTCTTCTGGAAAGTAACGTGGATTATCTTAACCGGAAGAGAAGTGCTTGTAACCCGTCTGATGCATATCCATTGCCGCCAGCTTTAAAGGCAAAGAAGCCGCCCACGTCTTTTTATTCCATCGCGCCAGCATTATTTTTCGCTGCATACGGCTTAACGCGAAACGTCTTACGCCACTCCGCCGGACTGACACCAAAGCGCGCCTTAAACTGCTGCCGATACGTCACCGCTGATAAAAACCCCACCTGCTCAGCGACGCTTTCGATTGGCAGACTGCCGGACTCCAGCAGGATCTGGCTGCGCCGCAGGCGCTCGGCGGTAAGCCAGTCGGCAACGCTCATGCCCGTCGCCTTGATAAAATGGCGGGTCAGCGTGCGTCGGCTCATCGACACCACGTCCGCCAGCGAATCCAGGTTATGCGGTTCGGAAATGTGCTGCTGAAGGTAGTCAATGAGACAGTTAATCCGCCCGTCGCGGGTATCTTTCGGCACAGGTTGCGCAATAAACTGCGCCTGCCCGCCCTCGCGGTGCGGCGGGACGATCATCCGGCGGGCAATCTGATTGGCGACAACGCTGCCAAAGCGCTGGCGGATGATATACAAACAGCAGTCGAGCGCGGCGGCGGTACCTGCCGAGGTGATCACATTGCCGTCGTCCACGTAGAGCGCGTTGATGTCCAGTCGAACGTCCGGAAACAGCGTCTGAAACTGGTGTTCAAACTCCCAGTGGGTGGCGGCCCGTTTGCCGCTGAGTATGCCCGCATAGCCCAGTACAAACGAGCCCAGACACAGCCCAACAATTTCCGCCCCGTTGTCTCTGGCCTGAACCAGGCTGTCGAGCAGCGTCTGAGGCGGGCGCTCCAGCACGTGCTGCCAGTAGGGTACAACCACAATTTCAGCCGATGCGATTGCAGAAAAATCCTGCGTCGCATGCAGGGCAAAACCGTCTTTCGAGGTCAGGAATCCCGGTTTTTCAGCGCAGATCGTAACGTTAAAGCGCTTTTCCCCGGATACCGTATCGCCAAACAGAATGCAGGGGACGGAGTAGTGGAACGGGCTAAACCCGTCCACCGCGACAATAGCAACGTTAACAAGCGGCATCTGTCTCTCCTTTCCCCTTTAACACTCAGAATATAACGGTTTCGCCGTCCTGAGGAATGCTCACCGCGTCACTTATCTCGTTGGCGTCAACATACTCGCGCAGCGCGCGGCGGGTCAGCAGGCAGTGGTTGATAGCTTCCATATGGGTCGCCACGATTTTCGCCTGCGGCAGCAGGAAATGCACGTTAAGCAGATCTTCTTCCCCCATGATAATCGGCCCAAACCCAATGACATGAGCGTAACCGGCGTTGAGCACGACGATATCCGGCTGGTGCTTTTGCAGATCGGCCGCCACCGCATCGCGCCAGATGGTATCCCCTGCGATATAAAGCGTCTTCTCATCGGGATGACGGAACACCACGCCGCAGGCTTCCCCCAGAAACTCTGCCAGCTCCGGCACGGCGTAAGCGCGGTCAGTACCGTGCTGGCCGCCGTGGGTTTTCACTATCCGGATATCGCCGTATGTTGTTTCCCCGGTCATGATCGTCAGGTTGGTAAATCCCTGGCTGCGCAGCAGCGCGGCATCGCTATCATTTTGCACGTAGATCGGCTTGCCTTTGGCGATCAGCTCAACGGCGTACTGATCCCAGTGATCGGCATGGGTATGGGTGACGATCACCGCGTCAGCATCCAGAAGCGTTTGAACGTCAACGGGAAGCTCGACCATCGGGTTGCGAATATCAGCCCGCGCCGTGCCGGGAAAACCCGGATAAGTGCCTTTTGGCGCCAGCATTGGGTCGATTAAAAAGCGTTTTCCCGCGTAAGTGATCAGTTGGGTGGCATTGCGAATTTGCGTAATGTTCATGGGCTATCCTCCGGTTGGTATGAGAAGGAGAATAGCCCCAGGGTGCCGTTAAGAATGTGGGCCAAAGGGCGATGATCGATGAAATCGGGTCAATCGATAAACCGCTTGCGCACCCTTTCCAGCGGGGCAATCAGCAGATTGATAAGCGGCTTACGATCGATAACGATATCGGCGTTCACCGTCATCCCGCCCATCAGCATGCGCTTTTTCTTGTCCGGGTCGGTAAACCAGGAGGGGACGCGCACTTTAGCCAGGTAGTAGTTCTGCCCTTCCTGGAGCGGGATCAGCGCCGAATGGGCATCAATGTTTACCTCATAGAAATCGGACAGCGTCGCCTCCACCGAACCGTATTTGTCCACGGGCCAGGAGTCGAAGCGCAGCTTAACCTTATCGCCTTTCGCCACGCGCCCCACCCCCGTTGCCGGAACATACAGGTACCCCTCCATCGTCGCCGCGGTATTTTTACGGATCACCACCACCACCTCGCTATTTTGCGTAATGGCCCGGCCAGGCGGGAAGTTAATCGCCACCACGTAACCATCGGAAGGGGCCAGCATCGCCATGGTGGAACTTCCCCGGCTGGACAGGTTGCGATCGATTTCGCTGATGCGGTTTTTCACATACAGCTGCTCTTCGCTCAGAGAGTCAATTTGCGACTGGGTGCTGTCGGTCAGGCTGGTTTTGCGTGCCTCAAGCTCAAGAATAGTGCTCTCCTCCAGCGTCAGGTTGAGCTGCGCATTGAGCACATCATTGTGGCTTTTATCGAGATCCACTCTGGAGACATAGCCCTTCCCGGAGACGGATTTCCACGCCTCGTAGGTGTCGGTGCTGTTTTTTAACAGCGCGCGCAGCTTCTTCACCTTATCGCGGGAAACGGCGATCTGCTTGTCGGTGAGAGCCAGCTGCTGCGCCAGATTTTTGCGATACGACGCAATCGAGTCCTCAATGGCCTGAATGCGCTGCTCGCTGCGCTTCTTCTCCGCTTCCATCTGCTGGCGGTCAAACTGCACCACCGAGCCCTGCTTGCCGCCATAGTCCTGCGACACGGTGAACAGCGGATCGTTTTCCTTCACGTACTGACCGGGCCGGACGGCAAAATCGACAAGGGTACCGGACTCTCTGGCGCGGACTTCCACATCGCCCTGCGCCGGGATCAACACCCCGCGTGCCAGCGTGGTTTCCGAAAAATTAAAGACAATCGCAAAGACCAGCAGGCAGAGAAAAAAGGCGATGAACAAGGTCAGCACGGCTTTCAGCCGTGGCGCGTTGATGTGATAGCTTTTTGAGAAGTGATGCGGGATCAGAGCCCGCCGCTGTCCGCTTCGGTTTTTTAATTTCACGATATGTCATCCATGATAAATCACTGAAAGATCATCCCATGCACTCCAGAGCGTGGGGGTTTTGCGCAGCGCGTTCAGCGTGTCGGCGGCGGCCTGACGGTAATCCTCCGGCGCATACGCCTGACTCTCCAGCCCAAACTCCGCCGCGTGCAGCGAACAGATCGGCAGCAGCGTTCGGACGCTGTAGCCATAGCGCGATAAAAACCGCGTTGAGACGTCCGTTAACCACGCCTTTTGATCCCCTGCCTGGGTGGAGAACAGCGGCGCATCCGGCAGGCGTTCGTCCATCAGCAGCACCGTCACCAGGCGGTGAGGGGCGAAAAACGAGCTGGCGCGTCGGCCTTCGTGCGCGGCCATCAGCTTATGCAGCGCAGGGTGACGGGTAATAAACTGAAAGCGCACATCGGCTGGCGCGGTGGCGAGCAGCGCATCCACGATCAGACCAAAGCCCGCCCAGCGCATGCCCAGTAGCAGGGTGCGAGATGAACTGTAAAATGCCTGCTCCCGCGTCCACTGCGCCACGTACCCGTGCAGATCAAAACTAACGTTGCGCGCCCAAAGCGCGGGCGGGAAGATCTGCTCCACGAAGTTAAACCCGCTCAGCTCATGCGCATTCTGATGCAGAAAATCAGCCGGAACATCGGCCTCCGGGCAACGCATAAACTGGCTGTAGTTTTGCGTGATCCGGTTTGCCAGCAGCGTGCGCCCGGCCTGGCGCGCGCAGAGTCGCGCATAGAGACGCGGCAAAAGCATCATTGCTCACTCTCCCGCAGGGTGCCGTTTTCCATGGTATAGAGACGCCCCTGACAGCCCACCACGTCCGGCGAGTGGGTGACAAACACCAGGCCAATCCCCAGGCTACGCAGGTTCGCCAGCACTTTCTGCGCGGTCGTTTTATCCAGATTCGCCGTCACTTCGTCACAGAGCAGAAGCTTAGGCTGGCTGTACAGGGCGCGCGCCAGAACCAGACGCTGCATCTCCCCGGCAGAGAAAAAGGTGTTCCCCGGCAGCATCTCCGTTTCGTAGCCGTGCGGCAGCCGGGCGACGACGTGATCCACCTCCGCCAGCCGACACGCGGCAATGACCTGCTCTTTATCCGGTGCGCTGTCAAAGCAGGCGATGTTGTCCAGAATCGAGCCGGTGAAGAGAATATCGTCCGCATGGACGATGCGGATGTGCTGACGCAGCGAGGAAAGATCGCACTCGTCAATGGGGATCTTATTGATCCGCAGCGTGCCAGACGATGCCAGCAGCATGCCGGAGATCAGACGCAGCAGCGTGGTTTTTCCCGACCCACTCTGGCCCACAATCACCGCTTCTTCGCCCTGCTTCAGGGTCATGTTGATATGCTGTAGCGTGGCCTCCCGGCCAGGATAGGCAAATGAGACATCCTCAAATTGCAGACAGACCGGCGAGGTGACAATCCGCTTCCCAAACTGGCTGGTTTCAGAGGGGGCAAACAGCAGGTCGCCCACGCGATCCAGCGGCCCCTTGAGGGCATTTTTGTCCAGCAGCTTCTGCGCCACCTGCACCATGGCATCGGAAAAATAGCGCTTATAGCTGATATAGGCGTAAAGCATCCCGATGCTCATCTGCCCTTCCAGGATCAGCCACGCGCCAAAGCAGACCACCAGCAGCTGCTCGGCATTGATCACCAGCAGCGAAGCCACGTCAAAGCGGGCCAGTAGCCGCTCTTTACGCATCAGCCCGGCGATGTGTTCGCGCTGGGATTTGTCCATCACCGCATCCCGGGCCTGCTCCATGTTGTTCGCTTTGAGCGTTATGATCCCTTTCTGCGTCTCCACTAGCAGGGACTCATACTGGGCGGTGCGCTCGATGGAGTCATCCACCGCGCGTTGATAGGGGCCGATCAGCGAAAAGCGGATCAGGAAAAACACGCCCATCAGCAGCATTGTCAGCAGCGCAATTTTGACGTTATACAGCAGCATAAACAGCAGGCTGGTGACGGCGATCAGGCTGGAAAAGAGAATTTGCACGTAACCATTGCTGATGAACTCCGCGCAGGCGTGGAGCGATTTCTCAATAGCCAGCACGATGCCCGGCGGGCGCGAGCGGAACCAGCTGGTCTGGGTGCGCAGCATGTAGTGGCGCACGGACTGGCTTAAATCGTCATAGGCAATGTTACGCATCAGGATCTCAAGCAGCTGCTTGAGGAATTTACCGATGACTTCAAAGATAAAGACGATAGCGAAGATCGCGGTGAGCAGGATCACCAGATCGCTGTCGCTGCGGGAAATGGCCTCATCCATAATCAGCTGCACGTAGGTGGGGCTTGCCAGCATGGTGATGAGAGTAAAAATACAGAGCACAAACAGCAGCAGCTGGCGCTGGAACAGGCTCGGAGATTTATTGGCTAAACGGCCAAGCGTGAGCTTTTCATCCGGGGATTTCTTTTCGAAGCACGGCGTGGGCTTAAGCTCAAGCACATAGCCGGAAAAGAGTTTTTCCGCCTCTTTCAGACGGTAACGACGCACGCCGCTGGCCGGGTCGTGAACGGTCACGCTGCGGCTGTCGATCTTCACGATGACCACGAAATGGTTGCCGCGCCAGAAGGCGATGAGCGGCAGCTCAGACGTTTCTATTTCAGTGATTTCGCCTTTAAGCACCCGGCCAGACATATTTTTATCGCTGGCAAGGGTCATCAATTCCGCCATTGAGGTTCCCGCATCGGCGGAAACGGAAATCTCCCGGCGCAGCTGGCTGACGGAGACATGGTGGTCGTAGTGCCCCAACACCATCGCCAGGCAGGCCAGTCCACATTCGGTAAATTCATGCTGGCGAATAACAGGGGTCTTACCCTGTTTTTTATACTGAAAGAGCGAAAACATAATGATCCGTGGCTGAAATAAAAAAATGGCCCGGCAATGCGGGCCATGCGTACAACGTGCTTCTCGCTTAGGCGCTGAAGAAACCGCCGATGAAGCCGCCCACCAGGCCGAATACGCCGCCGATGGTGCCGCCCAGCGCGCCTAGCATCTGGCTGCCCGCGTTATAGCCCGCGCTTGCGCCCTGAATAGCGGCAGCAAACGGATCCCAACCACCGATGATGGCCTGTGCTTTTTTGAAATCGATAACTTGCATGATACTTTTCCTGTTAACGTGAATTAGTTGTAGCTACCAACCAGCGCGCCCAGGAAGCCCATTGCGCCACCCAGAACTCCGCCAACCACACCGCCAACCATGCCCATGATGCTGGCGCCGGTGTCGTAACCCAGCTGTGCACCTTTAACCAGACCAGCGAACGGGTTTAACGCGCCGCCAATAATGTCTTTCGCTTCTACGAATGAAATCGCTTTCATTTTTATCTCCTGTAGTGATGGATCTTTAGCATGATGCTAAAGGCTAATTTCCTTTTATGAAGGAAAGCGGTTGCTACGGGCAGGTGGTCAGCGGAATGATTTTATTGCCATAAATAATCATCCGCCTTGCAGCCTGCCCGGCATTATCTATTTCCAGCCGTTGCCCCGGTGGAATATATTTTGAATTGTTGTATTGCGTACTGCACCCGACCGAGGAAACATATTTAAAATAGGTATTCCCGGTATTACTCACCACCCCGTTGCTAAACGCATAATCAAAATGTCGTGTCCATGGTCGGACAATCAAAATAGCCTCAAGCGAGACCACCACATCCGACTGGATGCGCTGGCCTTTGCGCGTGATAACCTTTGCCTGGAGCGGCGTCTCGGTGAATTTTACGCGATAGTATCGCTCTTTGTTGTCATGCGGGCCGGTATAATAAAATTTAAAACCCGCGCGTTCACCGCTCCCCAGCGTTAATTGCTTAGGCGAATACATGACTTCGCCGTCTTTTATTTCGGTTTCTTTTCCCTTCTCTTTAGGAACGTCTACCTGAATAAGCGACACGGTATAATTCTGACGCTCGCTGGTATCGTTTTTTATCGGCTGAAAAACAACTTCTCTTTCGGGAAGAAAATCAATATTCAGACTTTCGATAATTAAAGCATTTGCCCCTGTGGAAATGAAGCAATTTATTGCAAAAATAGCCAGGAATTTTCCAGTCATGGTTGATTAATTCCAGGATGCGCTAACATCTATTCTTCCCTGCGCGGTCACTTCACCAAACCAGCTATTTCCGTCATAGGTGGTTTTCGATACCGGATTATCCATAACGAACTGGAGGATCAGCGGTGTTTTCCAGAGCCACATATCGATCACGCCGGAACTCATTTTGTCCCACTCTTCCGCATGGGTGGCCGGCGCCGGGATCGACAGTACTTCGCCTTTACAGTTGTGCGCCATCAGCGTCTGGCTTTTCCCCACCAGCACGTTGCCCGGAATGGGAACCGTAAAGCCGTTGCCGCTAAAGGCGCAGTAGTCCACCCCATTCAGGCTTTGGGTAGGCCCGGTGACTTTTACCGTGACCGCAATCGCCGCATCTTTTTGCGCCCCGCTGTAGGTGATGGTGTAGGGGATCTCAATGGGCGCTTCGCCGATAATGCCTTTCCCTGAGCCGCCCAGACCGTCAGGATCGAGGGTGTAATCCGGGTTGTCTGGCACAATTTCCAGCCCGGGTTCGATAGGGTTAATCACCAGGCCGCCCCCCGGCTGGAAGCAGAAATCCGCCGCCAGCGAGCTGTTGCCGGGCGTCAGACACAGGCTGACGATATTGCCAATGTTGCTGCCGTCCCCCGCCTGCGCCACGCTCAGAATTAACGCTTTCGGCAAAAAGATTTTAAGGTACGCTTTGCCGCCGTTTTTCTGCGGCGCTGCAAGGAAGGTGTTCGCCAGGACACGCGTATCGCTCAGGATACCGCCGGAGATACTGTACCAGGTGTTTTCATCGAAGGTCAGCTCGGCGGCAAGCCCGGTGCCGCCGCTCATGTGCGATTGCAGCACGCTGTTGACGCGGGAAGAGGTGAGCGCCAGCCCTCCGTTGTAACCGGAGATATCTTCCCCAACAAATGTGTATTCGAGCAGGTCGCACAGGACGCCAGAGACCGTGTTACGGGTGTACTTGGTGCAGGTGGCCCCCGTTGATCCATCGACAATCGTCACCTCGCCGCTGATCGGGTCAATACCCAGGTTAAGCGCTCTGGAGTTGGTCATGGTCAGCGTGCCCACCTTGTGAAGCGTATTGGTGGTGGTCACTTTGTTGATGGAGCTGATTTGCGGCGTGGAGGTGATGGTCACTTCATCCCCTGGCGCGGCGTTGAGCAAATAGTTAAAGAACGGATCGCCCAGTACCCAGCGCCCGTATGACGTGCCGGGCTCCATCACCGGCGGCTTAACCACCATCGACGTGTCGGTATAGCTGGTCGTCGGGGTGTACCCCGTGTTGCCGCAGGACGAGGAACACGCCGTCCCTTTAAAGAACGGAGAAGCGCTGGAACCGGTCACCGAAAAGTCGATAGTTAACGCGCTGCCTGCCGGGCCGTTGAAGCTGTTGTCCGGGATGTAAGTGGCGATACCGTTATTCGTTTTCGCACTCAGGGTCGGCCACTCGCGCGAACCGTGTAAAAACGCGGTCGACGTGCTGTTCAGACTAAACAGCCCCGCGCTGTTTCCCGTACCGTTATTGTCCGGGTTATTAATGGCGAAATAGGGCAGCTCCTGCGCCTGGGCCGCCGCGCTCATCAGCAGTAAATTAAGAGCGAATATCTTTTTCATCGTCACGTTCCTGCGTTCCTTTTGCTTCCTGCCAGACGAAATCGCCTTTGTCGCAGGAGATGTCCCCAAGCCACAGCGCACCGCGGTTAGACTCGATGTCCAGGCGCACTTCGCAGACGCTGTCGTCCGGCGTGGCGATACTCAGGACAGGGTTGTTCTTATCAACGTCGATCACGAAGCGTCCGTCGTTTTCCGTCCGGGTCAGCCCGACGTGGTTTTTGATCTGCATGGCGCCAATCGGGGCCCCGTTTGCATCCACAAGACGACCAAACAGAGTGACGATTTTCTTCACCTGCGGCTTCATCACCACGGTATTGCCCGGATAAACCGTGATATGGCGACGCGCATTCGCGCCAATCTCATAGCTTTCCGTACCGGTTTCACTGTTCATCACTTCCAGGTCATAAGCCTGGTATGCCGGCAGCGACAGCCAGGTCTTATCCCCTTTGATGCGTTCTGCCCGGCCGTTAAGCTTCAGGGTCAGCGCTTCATCAGATTTGAGACCGGTACTGACAATCACCCCTGCGCTTTCGGTGCCTTTCCCGGCGGCGATGGCCTCTTTGGACCAGCCCACGCTGCCGTCACTGGTCAGCGTGGAGTTCCAGCCTTTACTCATGCCGCTCTGGACGCTGAGGATGTTGCTGTTCCACGGCGTGTCGAAGTTCACGCTGCCGCCGCCGCTTACGCTGCGATCCTGGCGGCTGTTAAAGGCTTTCGAGACGTTGGCGGTAGCCGATTTCAGGTAATCGCCTTCAAACTGGCGGCTGGCGCTGACGTTCAGCGCCGTGCCGGTATCGCGATTGTGGGAAACGCCAACCGACACGGTATTGCCGAGCGGTATAGCGAAATCGAGCATCACGTAACGATCTTTCTCTTCGTAATACCCGTCGTATTTGTTGCGCGACATTCCCACCCGCAGGCGCGCCGTACCGTAGCGACCGGCGTATAACCCCTGGGAGTAGTCCAGCTGATAGCGTTTATAGCGATAGAGGTCGTCCTCCTGGCGCATCAGGCTCAGGTTGCCCGCCGAGGGCAGACCGAACGACGGCAGGCTAAAGGAGGCGCCCCAGGTATTGCCCTTGCTCTCATAGATATCGAGGAACTTGCCACTGGAGAGCTGTTCATGGGAGTACCACACCGAGCCGATCTGCCACGGCAGGCTGAGATTCGCCCCATAGTTGGCGCGATAGGTTCCGTCGGAGGCGGCCATGGTCTGGGTATTCACCGAGAAATAGCCCGTCAGGTTCAGGGAGGCCCACAGCTCGCTGACGATGTGTTCCCGCATCATGTAGGTGGAGGCGTTCCAGTCGACCATCCCGCTGCGCTTGCTGAACGAGGCTCCCACCAGCGACATGGTGTCTTTATGTTTGGTGTCGTAATCGTAGTAGTAGGTGTTGTCCTGCTCGTTTTTGCGTTTCGCGTATTTTTTATAATTGACGACGGATTTATCGCGGCTATACATCCCGCCCCACATCTGCCAGCGCAGCGTTTCCGACACGTTGCTGGAGAACGGCTTATTTACGGTGTACATGCTACGCGACACGGTGCGGCTTCCGCTCACCACCTCAACTTCGATGCTGTAGATCCCGTAGGGCAGGCTGCTGGTGTCAATTTCATGGTTGCCGACGTCAAAGCGCTGAATGCCGATAAGCTGCCCGTCACGACGAATACGGGCCTCGCCCGCCGTGGGGAAATAGACCACCACCGGCGTCAGAGAGAGCGTGTTATCGCGTTTGCGGGAGTTGGCCTGGTTGCCCATGGAAACGCCGTAGACTTCACCGCCGGAAATCCCGCTGACGCTCGCCAGAGACTGCATCGCCCAGCCGTTCAGCATGCCTGCGGCGTAGCGCATCCCCTGATAGTCGCGCTCCCACATAACCGCATTCATCTGGGTATCGCTGCTGCTCTCGTTGACGTAGCCAGAGCCGTCGATCAGCACATGATCGACGCCCATTGAGATCCAGTTTCTCGCGTTCAGATAGCCCGACGACCAGCTGTCACCGTAGCCGCTCTCGGTGTGATACGCCCCGAGGTTGTAGGAGAACGTGCCGCTCAGGTCGTCAGACTCCGGCGCATCAATGTCCACCTCACGCGGGCGAATATTCACCCCGTAGTCGCTCTGCGACAGATTCAGCAACAGGCGCATTTTTTTCTGATCCAGCTCGAACGCGGACCCCGTGCTTACCGGAATGCGCATCTGGTCATCAAACTGCTTATCGTTAATGCTCTGCAATAACGTTCTCATCTCTTTTGACAGACGAATGCCGTTATCAGACTCCTGGACCTGAACGTCCCTCAGCCCCAGCTTCAGATCCTTTGCAAAGAGCGTCACGTCACCGATACGAACATATTCGCTCGCCGTGCCTTCGTGGTTCCCTTGTTGTGCTGAGTGTGGACGCGTATTCACCAGATAGACGGGAATTTTGATCCCCTGCTCCAGCAGTGCATAAAGCGAGTCGGGAAAACGGTAATTAGCGATAACCACGGAGCTTGAGGCTGCATGCGCAAGCGCGGGCAGCGTGCCGGATGCGCAAGCCATCATCACCGGCAACACTAATTTATTTTTCACCATGCATCCTTACTTAACAGGAATGAACTGTTTCAGGTCCCATATTCCGAGATGAAAATGGTTATCCGTAACGTTGATATCCTCGATAGCGCGCGAGGTCTCTGGCATCAGGTAGAAGTTTTTGCTACACGGCGTGCCGGGGGATTCCGGATTCGGCTTCAGGCAGGTCCCGGTCGCATTGACGCGAAACGAGGTGTTCCCTTTATTGGTTATTTTTCCCGCCACATAGACGAAATCAATCTTCTTATCCCGGGGCTGAACCACCAGAATGGTGCTCACCACCGCGCGCGTCATCCCGGTGCCGTTTTTTGGCGAACCGCTGTCCACCTCTTCGCTTACCCCTTCATCCGTGAAGGTAATGCGGTAGTAACGCTCTTTGTTATCGGCGTTCCCGTGATAGTAAAATTTGACGATATTGCTGGTACCGGCGGGCATCACCATGCGCGTGGGCGTCAGCAACAGTTCGTCCACTTTCTCCGGATTAATGACGATCCCTTCATCCATTGGGCTGCTGATCCGCTGTGCGCGAACAGAAACAATGCGCACGCTGTCTGCTTCGTTTTTTATTTCCTTGGCGGTGGAGTCAGCATCCGCAGAAATAATGGTGGTGACTTTTCCCACATTAATGGCCAGCGCGGAGGAAGAGATAAATAATAAAAATAAGAAGGCGGATTTGAGGTTAAACATGCTATTTCCCTAAACAGGGGCTTGCGCCCCTGGATCGATCAGGCCTTAGCCCCAGGTTGCGCGGAACGCAACAGACACGGTCCCTTCCCACAGGCTGTTGGTCAGGTCTTTGAACTCTTTCGCCGTACCGGCATTGTCCTGAGCGGAGTCAACGTAGAAGACGAATTTGTCCTGGCCGGTAATTTCGGTATCTGCCGCCGCGCCTGCGCTGGTGGTCAGGTTCCACAGGCCAGAAGAGACGCCGGTGTTAGAAGAGGAATCAACCAGCGTGGTCCATGCGGTTGATTTCGCCCCCACGGTGCCACCGATAGAGCCCAGGTCGTTACCGCCCCAACGCGCACCCACTTTCAGCTTGGTCGCTTCACCACCCACGCTGAACAGCGTGTTGTTTGAATCGTCGAGGATAGCTTCGAGTTTGAAGCTGGTCGCCGTAGAGTGATCGCCACGGATAGCCACATCAAACAGACCGGTGTCGGTGTTGAAAGATTTGGTGTTGGCGCTGTAAACAAAGTTCAGAGCACGCGTTGGCGTAACAACCAGATCGGATTCACTGTCTTTGGTCGCGGTTGCCTGCCATGTGGCAGAAGCCGTCGTTTCTGCTGCATTAACTGCGCTCAGGGCAGAAACAGACAGCAGGGAGCCCAGAACGATAGCGTTCAGTTTGTTCATTTATTTAGTCCTTCAAAAAAGAATCCACGTGTATAAAAAGGGGAGCCCCTTTTTCGAGGCGGAGTATAGACAGCCGCAAAATAACGAGGCAATACAGAAAAATTCACTCGACGGAGAGCAACAATAAAAATATAAATAAATTTCTCGTATCTTATTGTTACGTATTGAGTAAATTACTCACTTTCCCGAGTAATAGATAAATATCGATTTTTTAATAAAGAGAAATATCAGGACGTCGGGACAGCCACACACATCATTACAGGCAACACCAGCCCCTTAATTAACCACGCATGTTTTTTTACGCTGGTAATATAGAAGAAGTTGATATTATCAAGTAACATTTCGTTTACAACGCCATCCGGCGCCGCATCATCTTCAGACTTATTCAGCTTTTTATCCTTAATATAAAAGATATTGCTTCCATCGACTTTTTCCACGCTGAGCGTGTAATTTCGGTCAATCAGGTAGCTTTTGCCCTCTTTCTTGAGCACGCCTTTATGAATAACCGTCACAACATCTTTGTTGTTAAACAGGAAAAGCGTGGTTAGCGACATATCGGTTGACTCACCCGTGGAATAGGTTTTCCAGGAAATGGTATCTGACTGGCAGCCAAACCCCTCATCCTGCGTTCTGGTAAAATAGATCCATAACAACGCGATGACAGACAGCGCCAGTACGATACTGAACAGTACACTCATTTTAGTCCTTGACATATTTTAACTCCCGGTCAGGCTTCTGTAAGAAATGCAGTTCTTATAATCGTCGATACTGTCCTGCTGATAACAGATGGCCAGGAAATAATTTTCTATCTGCGACTTTTTAAACCTGGAATAGTAAGCATCTGCAACCTGATGTTGACAGTCGATATGTTGACTGGCGATGACCTCTTTTACGTGATTAAAGTAGTGCTGTCGCGGCTGATACATATTCTTATCGATCAGGTATACCGTACACCGGTCCACTTTACCGAGCAGATGCATATCAGAATCTTTCAGGCTCTCGGCATAGGAATCCCTTTGGTGCAACAGTAAAACAGCGGTGCCGATAACGGTAATCAGTAATAAGGTGCAGAGAGAAATAAAGAGTCTGTGCAGCGATATTAATTGTTTAGGCGGATCGGCATCTTTCTTATGCGCTAGCGTATCGAATGCTTCAGAGGCAGATTGTTCACTAAGCGTTGAAACAACCGGCGGCCTGACCGTGTGGTGTTCAATATGCGCGGCAAGGCTAAATCCCTTGCCACGTATCGTTTTTATCAGTAAAGGGTCGCATCCTAATGTACGAAATGCTTTTCTGATTTCACTTATGGCAACATTCAGACTCACCGAAGAACCAGAGAAACCATGATCCTCCCAGACCTTCTTTATCAGGTCGTCTCTGTCGAGAGTTTTACCATTATTGATGATAAGTTCATAAAGCAGACGACCCGCCTGGTTAGATAACTTAATGGATGACTCTTCCTCTCCATTAATCATGATCATACCGGTGTCGACTTCATAAAGCATTGTAAGATCAATGAGATACTTCATATTATTATTACGCCATTGTTAAAATTATGTGCATTTGCCAGGCAATAATAAGTCTAAAGTTTGTGTGGTCAAGTCGCGTGATATTAATTGAGAGATGAATTCATAAAGCTTCATTAATTAACAATTATTAAATCATTAATAAAAATATTTGAACCAACGCATTTAGGTTAAAACATTAAAAAAAACTAACACACAAGATTATAATCTTAAACTTTAGAAATTGTTGGAATAATGTTTTGTTATGTACTTTTTTAGTGCAACATAATATCGTCAAAGCATTCTCCCGAGTCGCCATGCGTCTAGCCGGTACATCAGGGACATGTGTAGCCGATTAACATTCATTTTAAATAACACAAATCTTCATGGAGTTTATCATGTTCAAATCGATCATGACCGTATCACTGCTGGCCGCTGCTATTGCCTCTACCAGCGCAGTGGCCGCAGACAATTCAGCGGGTGGTATCATTAACTTTACCGGCGCTATTACCGATACAACCTGTACCATTAACGGCGGTAAAAGCGCAGACTTTACCGTTGCGCTTTCCCCTATTTCGGTAAAAGATGCAGGCACCACGGTTGGCCTGATCACTAAGAATAAAAAATCTATTGCGCTGACTTTCTCAGGTTGTTCACCAGCAGCCGGAACGACCGGCACCCCGCTGAAAGTGTATTTCTCCAGCGCGGATAATATTTCCACTGACGGTAAATACCTGCTCAATAACAGCGTGAACGAAAGCGATGCCAGCGTGGCACGTAATGTCGGTTTTGCGCTAGTGGAGCCAGGTTCGTCTACGCCAATTACCCTGAACCAGCCTTACACCACGGATATTATGGGTACAGCGACCGCGCCAGATTCCGAGACGCTGACGCTGGATGTTTATTATTATAAAACGAACGCCGCTGCCGCCACCGTGGGCGAGTTAAGCTCCAACGTAACGTATACCATTTCCTACCTGTAATAATGATTATTCAGGCTCTGTTTTCGCAGAGCCTGTATTTAAGGTTGCAATCATGCGCAAGGCAATTTTGCTGGCAGGCTTACTGCTAAGCACCGGTCACTCATGGGCCAATATTGTCATTAATGGCACCCGTGTCCTTTATCCTGAAAATAACAAAGAGGTGATCGTCCAGTTAATGAATACGGGCGATGCGCCCGCTCTGGTGCAATCCTGGATAGATGACGGTGATATTAATTCCACGCCGGAAACAGCCAATGTGCCGTTTTTGCTGTCGCCGCCAGTAATAAAGGTTAACGAACATAATGGCCAACAGCTTCGTATTAAAAAGCTGCCGTCCAGCTTGCCTGCGGATCGCGAATCCGTCTTTTTCCTGAATGTTCTCGACATTCCGCCCAGACCTGAAAATCTGCAAAATCAGAATACCGTTCAGCTGGCGATTAAATCCCGTATCAAACTTTTTTACCGGCCCGCTGCGCTGAAAGGCACGCTGGATGACGCGGTGGCGAAACTGACGCTCGCCGCCGAAGGCGATCGCTTTCGCATTACAAATAACAGTCCGTTCCATATTACGGTCGCCAATATTTCGCTGGGTAAAACGAAATTGCTCCAGGAGTCCCCTATGGTTTCCCCGTTTGGGCAGCTGACGGTCGCCGCAAAAAATACGGTTAAGCGCGGACAGACCTTCCAGCTGATGTATGTGGACGATCTTGGCGCGTATAAAACCCGGACTTTCACCAGTCAGTGATCGGAAAGACTCACCATGAAAATGAAACAAAACAGACTCTGTCTGCTGGCAGTCTGCACGCTTCTGCTTTCGCATAAATCAGGGGCCGTCTCGTTTGATCCCTCCCTGCTTGCTGGCGCATCCGGTGAGTCCGATCTGTCTCGCTTTTCCGAAAACAACGCCATGCCTGCCGGCAGTCAGGAGATGGATATCTACGTAAACGGCAGCTGGAAGGGACGTTATACCGTCATCTACGGCGAGCAGCGTGACGACATCCGCATTGCCTGGAAAGATGCCCGGTCGCTTGGCATCAACACCACGTCCGTGCCTGCGCCCGCCATTGCGCACGGGCAGGTTCAGCTGCGCGATCTGGTTCAGGGCGGTGAAGTCAAAACCGATACCAGCACCCTGAGTCTGGCGCTTACCGTTCCGCAGGCGGCCGTGCTGCGTACTGAAGAAGGTTACATTGCCCCCCAGTTCTGGGACGAGGGGATACCGGCGCTGATGCTCTCGTGGAACACGACCTGGTACAATACCCGCGCGAAAGGCGCTGCGAAAGCCACAAATGATGATTTTTATGCCGGGCTGGATTCCGGCGCCAACCTGTTCGGCTGGCAGTTTCGCGACAGCAGCGCCTGGCGGAAAACGGCCAGCGGAGAGAGTAGCTGGCAGAATAATACCCGCTACCTGCGCCGTCCCCTGGCCTCGCTGAAATCCAACCTGACGCTGGGTGACTTTTATATTCCTGGCGATCTGTTTGATTCCCTGCGCGTGCGCGGCGTGTCGCTGGCGTCGGACATGAAGATGCGCCCAAATTCACAGCAGGGTTTTTCACCGGTGGTTCACGGCGTGGCACGGACGAACGCCCTGGTGAAAGTTATCCAGAATGGCAACGTGATTTATCAGGAGAATGTGCCGCCGGGCCAGTTTACCCTCGACAGCATTCAGCCTACCGGCTCCGCGGGCGATTTGCTGGTGGTGGTGCGTGAAGCGGACGGTTCACAGCAGTCCTTCACGGTGCCGTTTTCCGCCGTACCCGGGATGCTAAAAGAAGGGGTGAGTCAGTACAGCGTGGTGGCGGGTAAAGTGCATCAGAACACGCTCGATGCCGAACCCGCATTCATGCAGGCCACGCTGCGCTACGGGTTTAATAACCTCATCACCGGGTATACCGGGACGATTATTAGCGATAACTACCAGGCCGGGCTTGTCGGTACCGGGTGGAACCTTCCCTTTGGCGCGGTCTCGTTTGATGTCACCCACGCCAAAACCACCCTACAGGATCGCACCAGCAGCGGTCAGAGTTATCGCGTGTCGTACAGCAAATTTATCGATACCACCGCCACCAACTTCACCCTGGCGGCCTATCGCTATTCCACTAAAGGCTATTACAGCTTCAGCGATGCGCTCTATTCGCGCGAAGGGTATCAGCGCCTGAGAGCGCAGTACGACGACTATGAAGATCGGTTTGGCGTTGCGCCCGACATGTCGCTAAGCACCTGGGACGCCCTGCGCGCGGCGCAGCCCAAGAATACCTTTACGCTTAACCTTAATCAGCGCCTGCTCAATAACTGGGGCACGGTGTTTGTCTCCGGCACACAGCGCGATTACTGGAACTCACAGCAAACCACGCGCGAATACCAGATGGGCTATTCCAACGCCATCGGCCGCGCCAGCTATACCCTGTCGGCCAGCCGGGTACGGAACAGGGACAGTGAAGAAGAGACGCGCCTTTACCTCTCCCTCAGCCTGCCGTTCTCGCTGTTTGATAATAATGCGTGGATCACCTCCAGCCTGACGGCCAGCGATTCGCATTATGAGCAGAGCAATATCAGCATGAGCGGGAACGCGCTGGCGTCGAACCGCCTGAGCTATACCCTCTCCGGCAGTAATGCGCGGGGGGGTAAAAATGCGGCAAGCGTTAACGCCGCGTACCGTTCGAACTTCGCAACACTCGGCGGCTCTTACAGCGAATCCTCCGACTACCGCCAGACCGGGCTCAGCGGACGCGGCAGCCTGGTGGCCTACCCGTGGCACGTTCTCGCCTCAAACGAAACCGGCACAACCATGACTATCGTCGATGCGCCAAAGGCGGAGGGGCTGATGGTGAACGGCGATGAAAGCATTATGACGAACCGCGATGGCGTGGCGCTGGTGCCTTACGCCACCCCGTATCGCAAAAACGCCATTACGTTAACTGAAACTGAAAACAGCGCTGGCGCGGAAGTGATCGGCAATATGGCTAACGTGGCTCCTTACGACGGGGCGGTGAGCTATATCCGCTTTGAAACCGACAAGCGCCAGTCATGGGTACTTCATGCGACGCGCGCCGACGGCAAACCGCTGCCCTTTGGCACCGAAGTGCTGGATGAACATGGTGAATCTGTCGGGTATGTCGGACAGGCCAGCGTACTGTATATCCGTGCTGAACGGCCGCCACGCGCGCTCAACGTGCATCTCCGCGGCGGAAAGTGCGAAATCTCCTCCCCGGCCTGGGGGCTGAACAGCCCCTCATCGGTTTGCCATTAATTACGGATTATCAAAATGTTACGATCATTCATGTTCCTGCTCCTCACCAGCGTTAGCGGGATGAGCTATGCCACCTGCTCCGGCAGCAGCATCGTTTATGGCACACCGATTACCATTGATTTATCGGATAAGCTGAGCCCGGCCACGCCCACATGGACCGGCAGCTTCACCACCCAGTACAGCGGCTCGTTCAACTGTACGACGGGTAATAGCGAATTTTCTTACACGCCGATCCTCTCGACCGACAGCAAATACGCCACCATCCTCGGATTCAGCAACAACAAGTATATGGTGCGGGCGGAGATCACCAATCCCCCGGCCAATAAAACCCTGTCTGCCAGCGGTAGCCATACGGCGTCTGAGCTGAATACACCGTTTACGGTTCGCTTCACCCTCGTTAACCAGAGCGGCACCACCCTGACGGGGGATACGGCGAACATGAGCGACGTTCTGTTCGTCAGCGACATGAGCGGGTTATCTATCTGGGAAATCATCACCTGGCCAATCAATCAGGTCATCAAGATAGCGCAGTGGTTATTCAGCGGGTTCAAGTGGCCTTACGACAACCGCGATATGTTTGGTCAGCCGATGATCATCAAATACGCGCCAAAACTGACTACCTGTTCCTTTGATAATGCGGGGCTGACCGTGGCGCTGCCGACGCTCGGCATTCCCCAGCTCAGTGCATCCTCACAGCCGGGGCTGACGCCTTTTTCACTGAACATGAGCTGTCAGAACGTCGGGGTTAATGGCAATTCCGATCGGGCAATTGAGATGTTTCTGTCCAGCACGCAGCTGCTCTCAACCGACAGCTCGGTGCTGATCGACAGCAGCAGTAGCGCGGCGCAGGGCGTGGGGCTCCGCCTGATAAAACGTGACGCCCCGCAAACGCCGGTGACCTTCTCTACCTCAACCACCAGCCGTGGCAACGCCACGATGATTTTCAGCGTGGCGGCTGGCGCGGCGCTGGACGAACATTTCACCCTTCCGATGGCGGCGTACTATTACGTGTGGGCGCCCGCCCAGGTGAGCCAGGGTAAGATCAATACATCGGCTACGCTGAATATTATCTATCCCTGATGTGAACTATTCCTCCATCTTTCCAACCGCTTGCACATACTTAATCAGTTCGCTGTGGTTGGAAAGATTCAGCTTTTTCATTGCATTGTGTTTCTGTGTCGCAATGGTACTGACCGAACGGTTTCGATGACGGGCAATCTCCGTCGTTGAAAATCCTTCCACGATAAGATGAAGCACCTCCCACTCTCTGGCCGAGAGGATGGAGCGCGCCCGGGAGCCGGACCGCATTACCCGCCTGAGCCACGAAGAGATCGACGGTTTTTGCCCGTCCGCCATGAGCAACGCGGGTATTTCCTTTTTCAGTTCAGTCAATTCATCCTGCTGACTGATGGTTAATTCAAATTTCATCTCCAGAACTTTTTTTAACAGCCCGTAAGGCAGCTCGGGCACCAACAGAACACGCCTGACGTGATGGGTTTTACATAAAGATGTAAAACGGCTGCTGACCTCCGCACTCCACTCTTTATGATTAAGCAGATAATTAAATTCAGTGAAGAAAACATCCACGCTATTATCCGCCACCGCCGCCAGCGCCTGTTCTGTGGAATCGACCTGAGTAATGTTCAGTATGTAATCGGGTAAAAGATCCTGGAGCGCCCGGAATATTATCTCTTTAAATATATTTATTTTATAAAACACCATTACCCTTACGATACGTTCAGTATTATTCATGTCTTTTCTAAATTCTCGTGACCGGAGGAAAATGATAATAGTTTATGTACTCACCACTCACAACCTCTTCGCGCCAGGATTTTATCCTTCTCAGGCCTAAAAATCTGAACAAGGACATTAAATTTATAGAAAAAATTCTATTTTATTCTGCACGCCGTTTCCTCTCGCAGATTAAGCCCTGTCGATAATCCTGCCACGATCACAACTTTTCTCACAGAAACAGCAATAACCCACTGATAAAACAGTGTATCAACTCCATTAATCAACTACCTGACACTTAATATCCACTCCTTTACAGAATAAAAACCTGTCATGAATATTATAAGAAGATTAAAACAATTACATATACCATTAAAACCATTTTTCAATTTTATCTTCTTCTAATAATTGGCATCAGCTTTACTCGCCGGTTTGTATTGGCTTACATTGATGCCATCGCATCGCGTTATTTAAATAAGTGCTCGCTATTCTTTTAATAAGAGAGTGCGAACCGCCATTTTCTCTTATATGGACTGTTTACTCAGCGAAAGGAGAATGCCAATGCAAAATAAAAAAACAATTCACGTTGCCGTTGTTGACAGCTGCGAATTCACGATGATTGGCCTGCAATCGCTTGGAAAGCGTGAGCCTGATGAAAAACACGACGTTATTTTCCATGGGTTTACCCATATCGAAGAACTTGCTATGAGTGAACAACTCTTTGATATCATCATTTATGATCCGTTGAATACGCGTCATTTCCGGGTGACGACAAATGACGACATTCTCTGCATTAAACAGAAACAAGTGACGGCGAAGATCTATATCTATTCGTTATCCGCCGGCTATTTGAAATTCAAACATGTTGATGGAGTCATCAGCAAAAGAGTCTCCCTGGGGGATATCAAAGCGCTGTGGCAAATACTGATGAGCCAGACGCCGCAAGAGTCTGGCCGTTACAATGTAGGCATGACGACCCGCTTACGCACCCCGGCGAGGCTGTCCAGCGAGGAGGCCAGCGTATTGCGCGGCTATTCCTGTAATCTCAAAACCAAGCAAATCGCCCGTCAGCTGGGGTGTAACGTCAGGCTGGTTTACTTTTATAAGAACAACGCCATGAACAAGCTTAAAGCCGTGCGTGGCCCCTCGTTTTACCAGAGCATTCGCTGGATCCTGAATTAAGAATTTGACCGTGTGTCGTTTGCCTTTTGTTCCCGTGTCCGCGGGAACCTTTTTTTCATTTTCTGAAGGCTGTTCCATGTATACCGTTCTTCCCTCTCCCCTGTTGCAACGTATCTCAGGGCTGCGCTTCCAGCCGCTTGTCGATCTTCATTCGGGCCAGGTGTTCGCGCATGAAGTTCTCGTGGAGATCCATAACGTCAATCTTGAGGTGCTGTTTGCCTCGCTGCCCTCGCGCAGCGCGCTGCAAATCTTCTTCTGGCAGGCCAACACCCTGTTACAGATACCCGCCCGGGACGCTTACTGGCTAAACCTTCCGGCAGAACACCTTCTTGACGAACGCGCTATCCGGTTGTTGCTGGCGTTACGCCATCAGCAGCGGTTAACGATTGAAATTCAGGATCCCCTCACCATCACACGGCTGAGCGAGGCTGAGCAACGTCGTTTTCATGCCACGCTTGTTCGGTTAAAAGAGGCGGGATGGCAAATCTGGCTGGACGATTTAACCCGGGAGTTGGCTGAGGCGTTCGCGCGGCTTGCGCTACCGCTGGATGGGGTAAAAATTGACCGTTCAGCACTGCGCGAGCGCGCGCCGCTTGCCCCGTTTGTGCAGGAGGTCAGGACAGGTATCGCGCAATCAATTCTTATCGAAGGCATCGAAAACTCGCGGGATCTGGCGCGCGCCCGCACGTCCGGCGCACAGTCTGGCCAGGGTTTTCTGTGGCCCGAAAGCCGAACCGATGCCCGCGTAACGCTTTGACGGCCAGCGGAGCGCTGGCCTTTTTACCGGGGCTTACCAGCCCGGCACCGCGCCACCGTTAAAAAGGGTCTCTGCCGCTTTCGCCACCTCCGGCGACTGATAGGACTGGATAAATTCCTTCACGTTTTCAGCGTCTTTGTTGTCTTCACGCGTGACCACAATATTCACATAAGGTGAGTTTTTGTCTTCAATAAAGACGCTGTCGTGTACCGGAGACAGCCCCGTTTGCTGGAGATAGGTGGTACTGATGATGGCCACATCCACTTTCGGATCGTCCAGCACGCGCGGCAGCTGCGCCCCTTCCAGCTCCATAATCTGTAAGTTTTTCGGGTTCGCGGTAATATCCAGCGCCGTTGGCAGCAGGTCAACATCCGGTTTAAGGGTAATCAGCTTCTCTTTTTGCAGCAGCAACAGCGCGCGACCAAGGTTGGTGGGATCGTTTGGAATCGCAATGGTTGCGCCGTCCTTCAGCTCAGACACCGATTTAATCTTTCGGGAGTAACCCGCCATCGGGAAGACGAAGGTATTGGCCACGGCGACCAGATTGTAATTGTGCGCCTTGTTATCTTCTGCAAGGAAAGGGCGATGCTGGAAGACGTTGGCGTCCAGTTCGCCCTGGTTGGTGGCATCGTTGGGTAGCAGCGAGCCGCTAAAGCCCACCAGCTCAACATCCAGACCGTATTTCTCCTTTGCCACCTTTTTGGCGACTTCCGCCACGTCCTGCTCAGCGCCATTAATTACGCCGACTTTAATGTGTCTGGCATCATTGCCGCCCTGGTCACAGCCCGCGAGCAGCAGGCCAGTCAGGAGAAGCACACCCATTCGAAGTTTCACGAGACAGTTCCTTTTGAAAGACGTTTTGAAGACTATATCGACAACGAGACGGCAGGCTAAAAAACGAAAAGGAATCAGTAAGACGGTTAAGTTATATGCGGCCTGTTGCCGGGTGGCGCTGCGCTTACCCGGCCTACGTGACGGGGGAAGTGTAGGCCCGGTAAGCGTAGCGCCACCGGGCGATGGGCATCAGGCTACGGTAGTCCAGGCGCAAGCAGAACCGCTAACCTCACGCCTGCCGACGCAGCGGCGCTTCGCGCAAAAACCACGACAACACAAACGCCAGCACCATAATCCCCGCCGCCAGCATGAACACCGCATGGATCGCCGAGCCGAACGCATCCAGATAGTCCAGACGCAGGGCATCAGGCAGATGGTGTATGGCAACGGGATTAAGTTCGCGCGGCAGTTCCGCCCCTTCCGGCAGCCTGTCGATCAGACCTGATTGCAGAATATGGGTGAACACCGCGCCAAACAGCGCGACGCCAATCGCCCCGCCAATGGAGCGGAACAGCGTCACCCCAGACGTCGCGACGCCGTATTGATCGGCTGACACGCTGTTTTGCACCGCCAGCACCAGCACCTGCATCACCAGTCCCAGCCCCATGCCCAGCACGCCGGTAAACAGGTAAAGCTGCCAGGTTGGAGAGGTGATTGAAATGCGCGTCAGTAACATCATCCCCACCACGCCGAGCAGCGTGCCGAGGATCGGGAACAGACGATATTTCCCGGTACGGCTGATGATGCGCCCGCTGATGATGGAGGTGAGCAACAGCCCCCCCATCAGGGGGATGAGCTGCAAACCGGCCTGCGTCGGCGTGGCGTCTTTTACCACCTGTAAATAGAGCGGCAGGAAAGTGACGGAGCCAAACAGCGACATGCCGATAATAAAACCGATCAGGCTACAGAGCAGGAAGCTGCGGTCGCGGAAGAGCGACAGCGGGATAATCGGCTCCCACGCCAGCCGCTCTTCGTAGATAAACCCGGCGATCCCCGTCAGGCCGAAGGCCAGAATGCACCACAGCTGCGGGTCGCTCCATTGGCGGATCGTCCCCCCCTCGGTGGTAAACAGAATGATGCACAGCAACGCCATGCTGAGGTAAATCGCCCCCAGGTAATCAATCTCATGCTTGCTGCGCCGCGCGCTGCCGTGGAAAACCGCGCCAATCACCAGCAGCGCAAACAGCCCCAGCGGCAGGTTGATGTAGAAAATCCAGCGCCAGGATGCGTGCTGAACGATAAACCCGCCGATCAGCGGCCCTATCACCGTCGCCAGGCCAAACACGCCGCCAAACAGCCCCTGATAGCGACCCCGATCGGCAGGCGGGATCACGTCCGCCACGGCAGCCATGCTGATCACCATCAGCCCCCCGCCCCCCAGCCCTTGCAGGGCGCGCATCAGCACCAGCTGGGTCATGTTCTGCGCCAGACCGCACAGCGCGGACCCCACAAGGAACAGCACAATCGCGATTTGCAGAACGATTTTTCGGCCAAACAGATCGCCGAATTTGCCGTACAGCGGCACCACGATGGTCGAACTGAGGATATAGGCCGTTACCACCCACGAGAGTTTATCCAGCCCGCCCAGCTCACCCACGATAGTCGGCAGCGCGGTGGAAACAATGGTTTGATCCAGCGCCGAGAGCAGCATCACCAGCAGGAGTGCGCTGAACAGCAGCTTAATCGACGGCGCCTTTTTCGCAGGTTGAGTCATTACGTCGGACTCCATAAGACATCACTTGAAATTAATTAATCGTATAATTAATATTTGTGGAAGTGATGAATAAGATCAAGAGATACGGTGACCATGTCAGCACAAAAGGACAATTCTGAACCCCGCCGCCCCGGTCGGCCACGCGGCGGCAAGCGCGTTACCGCCAGCCGTGAACAGCTGCTGGATATCGCCCTGAATCTCTTTTCCCGCCAGGGGATCGCCAATACGTCGTTGAACGCTATTGCCCGCGAAGCAGGCGTGACGCCCGCCATGCTGCACTACTACTTCAACTCCAGAGAACAGTTGCTGGATGCGATGATTGAGGAGCGCTTCCTGCCGTTACGCGAGCGGATCGGGGCGATTTTCGCCGACAACCGGGATTCGCCGGTGGATGCCCTGACGGAAATGGTCAGGGTGCTGGCCGAACTGGCTGAAAAGTATCGCTGGTTTGCCCCGCTGTGGATGCAGGAGGTGATTGGCGAGATGCCGGTACTGCGCACCCATTTGCAGGCACGCTTTGGCGATGAGAAATATCACACCACGCTGGCAACCATCAAAGGCTGGCAGCAGGAAGGAAAGCTGAATCCGGCGCTGGCCCCCGAACTGCTGTTCACTACGCTGCTGAGCCTGGTGCTGGTGCCGTTCTCCCGCATGCGCAATGACGAGAGGCTTAGCGCCCTCTCGCCGGAGATCGTGGTGCGCCACGTGTTAGCCGTGATAGGCACCGGGATCGGCGGTTAAAGATTTTTGGACAGATAGTGTCTCTGCATTCCCTGATAAGGGTAATCCTGCAAGGACATCTGCACCTGATAACCCTGTTTTTCATAGAACGGACGCGCCTGGAAGCTGACCGTATCCACCAGCGCGTGACGACAGCCTTTGCGACGGGCCTCCTCTTCAGCCGTTTTGATAAGCTGGCTTCCCACGCCCGTTCCCCGCACGCTGTCGCTGACCCACAGATAGTCGATGTTCAGCCAGTCGCCTTTCCGTACGCCGATTAACCCGCCCAGCATGACGCCATTGTCGTCTCGCATATATACGCCAATATCGCCACTAAACGTCACCAGATCTAAATACTGCGCGTTATAGGCTCTTAGCCCCGTTAATAATTCTTCTTTTTCTTCAGCCGTGACTTTATCTGTAATGCTCAGGTGCATAAATCTCTCCTTATTTTCAGCGCAATCTGAATATCTCACAGCTTAACCTTCATAAAAACTCCTTATTTCCTCCATTGTTTAAACAAGGAAATATTCATTCAATATGTAAATAAAAAAAACCTTTCCAATAGGCTCCGAAAACGTATAATGAGAACGATCATTCTCACTTTTTACGGTAGCCGACGATGAGCACAAAGCTGGAAGAACGACAAAAACTACGGCAGGACGAAATCATCACCGCCGCGCGCCGCTGCTTTCGCGCCAGTGGATTTCACGCTGCCAGCATGTCGCAGATCGCCAGCGAAGCCAGGCTCAGCGTCGGACAAATCTATCGCTATTTCAGTAACAAAGACGCGATCATTGAAGAGATGATCCGGCGCATTATCGACTCACGTATTGAGGAGATGCAGGGCAAAACCCTGGTTGAAGGGATGCCGCAGGCGCTTGCCTGGCGCCAGACGCTTAACGAAGATGATGACGCGCTAATGCTCGAAATGTCCGCAGAGGCCACGCGCAATCCGCTGGTGGCAAACATGCTGATCGAAGCCGAAGCCCGCATGTTCGCCAACGCTTGTGAGCACCTTAAAAAGCAGTTCCCCCACCTGAGCGATGAGCATATTCGCTGCTGCGTGGAGATTACCGCTGTGATGATCGAAGGCACGATTTACCGTCGACTCACGCCTTTAAAAGTACCGTCAGAACAATTAGAGCCCATATACCAGAATATTTTAAATATGCTTTTCTCTGCGAAGTAATCGCATGTGAATAATTAGCGGAAATAATTAATTTCCCTTTTTTCATTTCTGGCTCTGCCAGAGATGCGGGATCGCTGTGCTTTTAATTAGCCCTCCTCCCTGTTAAGCGATTAACAGGGCAGGCTTCGTTCACCCTGGAAAAAGATTATGAAAACCATAACAACCTCCATCGCAGCATTACTCCTCCTGACAGGGTGCGATAATGCGCAAACATCTGCTCCTCAACGTCCTCTTCCGGAAGTGGGGATTGTCACACTCATGAGCCAGCCGGTGTCCGTCGTCAGCGAGCTGACCGGCCGCACCGCCGCCGCAATGAGCGCCGAAGTGCGCCCCCAGGTAGGTGGCATTATCCAGAAGCGCCTGTTCACCGAAGGCGATACGGTCAAGGCCGGGCAGGCGCTGTATCAGATCGATCCTTCCAGCTACCGCGCCGCTTATAATGAAGCTGCCGCCGCACTGAAACAGGCGCAGGCGCTGGTGCAGGCCGACTGCCAGAAAGCCCGACGCTATGCGCAGCTGGTGAAGGACGACGGCGTATCACGTCAGGATGCGGAAGACGCGAAGTCCACCTGCGCGCAGGACAAGGCCAGCGTCGAGTCAAAGAAAGCCGCGCTGGAAAGCGCCCGCATTAACCTCAACTGGACCACCGTCACCGCGCCGATTGCCGGACGTATCGGCATCTCCTCTGTGACCCCCGGCGCGCTGGTGACCGCCCAGCAGGATACCGCGCTGGCCACCATTCGCGGGCTGGACAGTATGTACGTCGATTTAACCCGTTCCAGCGCCGATCTGCTGCGTTTACGCAAGCAAACCCTCGCCAGCAACAGCGATACGCTGAACGTGTCGTTGATCCTCGAAGACGGCAGCAGCTACAGCGAAAAAGGCCATCTGGCGTTAACCGAAGTGGCGGTGGATGAGTCTACCGGCTCAGTTACCCTGCGCGCCGTCTTCCCGAACCCGCAGCATCAGCTTCTGCCGGGCATGTTCGTCCGCGCCAGAGTGGATGAAGGCATCATGAATGACGCGATCCTCGCCCCGCAGCAGGGCATCACTCGCGACGCCAAAGGCACCGCCACCGCGCTGGTGGTGAACGCCAGCAACAAGGTCGAACAGCGTCAGCTGGAGACGGGTGACACTTACGGCGACAAATGGCTGGTGCTGAGCGGTTTGAAGGCTGGCGATAAGCTGATTGTGGAAGGCACCGACAAAGTCACCGCCGGGCAGGAAGTGAAAGCTGAAGAGATGAAAACCAACGGAGGAAACGCCTGATGTTTTCCCGTTTCTTCGTGCGTCGCCCGGTCTTTGCCTGGGTTATCGCCATTCTCATCATGCTCGCCGGGATACTGGCGATCCGCACGCTGCCCGTTGCGCAGTACCCGGACGTTGCCCCGCCGTCGATCAAAATATCCGCCACCTACACCGGCGCCTCCGCACAAACGCTGGAGAACAGCGTGACGCAGGTGATCGAGCAGCAGCTCACCGGGCTGGATAACCTGCTCTACTTCACCTCCACCAGCAGCTCGGACGGGTCGGTGAGCATTAACGTCACGTTTGAACAGGGAACCGATCCGGACACCGCTCAGGTACAGGTGCAGAATAAAGTCCAGCAGGCAGAATCGCGCCTGCCGACCGAGGTGCAGCAGTCCGGGATCACCGTCGAAAAATCCCAGAGCAACTTCCTGCTGATCATGGGCGTATATGACAAAACCGACACCGCCAGCAGCTCGGATATCGCCGACTGGCTGGTGAGTAATATGCAGGATCCGCTGGCGCGCGTGGATGGCGTCGGTAGCCTACAGGTGTTCGGTGCAGAATACGCGATGCGCATCTGGCTCGACCCGGCGAAGCTGGCGTCGTACTCGCTGATGCCCTCCGACGTGCAGAGCGCGATTGAAGCGCAGAACGTGCAGGTTTCCGCCGGTAAAATCGGCGCGCTGCCCTCGTCGAACGCCCAACAGCTGACCGCCACCGTCCGCGCTCAGTCGCGTCTGCAAACGGTCGATGAGTTCAAAAAGATCATCGTCAAGAGCCAGTCCAACGGTGCGGTGGTGCGCATCAGCGACGTCGCGCGCGTGGAGATGGGCAGCGAAGATTACACCGCCACCGCGAAGCTGAACGGCCACCCGGCGGCGGGTATGGCGGTGATGCTCTCACCGGGCGCCAACGCGCTTAACACCGCCACGGCGGTAAAAGATAAGATCGCCGAGTTCAAAAAGTCGATGCCGGAAGGCTACGACGTGGCCTACCCGAAAGACAGCACCGAGTTCATCAAGATCTCCGTTGAGGACGTGATTCAGACCCTGTTCGAAGCCATTATCCTCGTGGTGGTGGTGATGTACCTGTTCCTGCAAAACATCCGTGCGACGCTGATCCCGGCGCTGGCGGTGCCGGTGGTGCTGCTGGGCACCTTCGGCGTGCTGGCGCTGTTCGGTTACTCCATCAACACCCTGACGCTATTTGCGATGGTGCTGGCGATAGGGCTTTTGGTGGATGACGCCATCGTGGTGGTGGAAAACGTCGAGCGTATTATGCGCGACGAAGGGCTGCCCGCCCGGGAAGCGACCGAAAAATCGATGGGCGAAATTTCCGGCGCGCTGATCGCCATTGCGCTGGTGCTCTCTGCGGTATTCCTGCCGATGGCCTTCTTCGGCGGCTCTACCGGGGTCATTTACCGCCAGTTCTCGGTCACCATTATTTCGGCGATGTTCCTCTCCGTGGTGGTGGCGCTGACCCTGACGCCCGCGCTGTGCGGCTCGATCCTGAATCACACCGCTCCGCACAAAAAGGGCTTCTTCGGCGCGTTTAACCGCTTCTACAGTAAGACCGAGCACAGCTATCAGAACAAGGTGCTGCGCGCCCTGCGCCGTTCCGGTGGCATGCTGGTGATCTACGCCCTGCTCTGCGGCGCGATGGGGTTCGCCATGCTAAAACTGCCGGGCAGCTTCCTGCCAACCGAAGACCAGGGTGAAATCATGGTGCAGTACACCCTGCCTGCCGGCGCAACCGCGGTGCGTACCGCCGAGGTAAGCCGCCAGGTACGCGAGTGGTTCCTCACCAAAGAGAAAGCCAATACCGACGTGATCTTCACCATTGAAGGCTTCAGCTTCAGCGGCAGCGGCCAGAACGCCGGGATGGCGTTCGTCTCCCTGAAAAACTGGTCAGAGCGCAAAGGCGATGAGAATACCGCCCAGGCCATTGCCCTGCGCGCCACGCAGGAGCTGAGCACCATTCGGGATGCCACAATTTTCGCCATGACGCCCCCGGCGGTGGATGGTTTAGGCCAGAGCAACGGCTTTACCTTTGAGCTGATGGCCAGCGGCGGCACCGACCGCGACGCGCTGCTGAAACTGCGTAACCAGCTGATTGGCGAAGCCAACCAGGACAACTCGCTGCACGCCGTGCGCGCCAACGATCTGCCGCAGATGCCGCAGCTTCAGGTGGATATCGATAACAACAAAGCCGTGTCGCTGGGGCTGTCCCTGAGCGACGTCACCGACACCCTCTCCAGCGCCTGGGGCGGGACCTACGTGAACGACTTTATCGATCGCGGCCGCGTGAAAAAGGTCTACATCCAGGGCGACAGCGACTATCGCGCCGTGCCGTCGGATCTCAACAAGTGGTATGTGCGCGGCAGCGACAGCACCATGACACCGTTCTCCGCCTTCGCCACCACCCGCTGGGAGTACGGCCCGGAAAGCCTGGTGCGCTACAACGGCTCGGCGGCGTATGAGATTCAGGGCGAAAACGCCAGTGGCGCCAGCTCCGGCACGGCGATGAGCAAAATGGAGCAGTTGGCAAACAGCCTGCCGTCCGGCAGCACATGGGCGTGGAGCGGTTTGTCGTTGCAGGAAAAACTGGCGAGCGGCCAGGCGATGAGCCTTTATGCCCTCTCGATCCTGGTGGTGTTCCTGTGCCTGGCAGCGCTGTATGAGAGCTGGTCAGTACCGATTTCGGTCATCATGGTGATCCCGCTAGGGGTGCTGGGCGCGGCGGTTGCCGCCTCCCTGCGCGGCCTGAACAACGACGTCTATTTCCAGGTGGCGCTGCTGACCACCATCGGTCTGTCGTCGAAGAACGCCATTCTGATTGTCGAGTTTGCCGAAGCCAAAGTGGCCGAAGGCTACTCCCTGACGCGCGCCGCCCTGCGGGCCGCCCAGACGCGTCTGCGTCCGATCATCATGACCTCGCTGGCGTTTATCGCAGGCGTGACGCCGCTGGCGATTGCCACCGGCGCCGGGGCCAACAGCCGCGTGGCGATCGGTACCGGTATTATCGGCGGGACGCTGGCCGCGACGCTGCTGGCCATCTTCTTTGTTCCTTTATTCTTTGTACTGGTGAAACGTCTGTTCTCCGGTAAGCACGCAAACCGGAGGTCATAATGTTTCGTGTAACCGTATTAACGTTAGCGCTGCTGAGCGCGGGCTGTGTGTCATTAGATCCCACGTATCAGCGCCCGGACGCCCCCGTCCCGACGACGTTGCCGGGCGCCCATGGCGAAGCCAACGCCGTGGTGAGCCAGTGGCAGCAGGTGATGAATGATGCGCGGTTGAAAAGCGTGGTGACGATGGCGCTCAACAGCAACCGCGACGTGCAAAAAGCGATTGCGGATATCGACGCCGCCCGTGCCCAGTATGGCGAAACGCGCTCGTCCCTGTTCCCGACGGTGGACGCGGAACTGAGCCACACCCGCAGCCGCACGCTGGCGAGCGGTGTCGCGACAAGTGACGAAGCCAACGGCGCGGTCTCCAGCTTCGAACTGGATCTGTTTGGCCGCAACCAGAGCCTGTCGCGTGCCGCGCGTGAAACCTGGCTTGCCAGCGAATTCACCGCGCAGAACACGCGCCTGACGATGGTCAGCGAGCTGACCACGGCCTGGGTGACGCTGGCGGCGGATAACAGCAATCTGGCGCTGGCGAAGTCCACCCTGGAGAGCGCCGCAAACTCACTCAAGATTGTGAAGCGCCAGCAGGAAGTAGGCGTGGCAGCGGCAACGGACGTCAGTGAAGCGATGGCGGTTTACCAGCAGGCGCGCGCCAGCGTGGCGAGCTACCAGACGCTGGTGATGCAGGACAAAAACGCTCTCAACCTGCTGGCGGGCGATACGGTGCCCGAGAACCTGCTACCCGGCACGCTGGAGAGCCTGAGCGACAACGCCATCACGCTGATCCCGGCGGGCGTTAGCTCCAGCGCGCTGCTGCGTCGTCCGGACATTCAGGAGGCGGAACACAACCTGCTGAGCGCCAACGCCAACATCGGCGCGGCGCGCGCCAACTTCTTCCCGACCATCTCGCTCACCGCCAGCGCGGGCGTCGGCAGCGATTCGCTGTCGTCCCTGTTCAGCCACGGGATGAAGGTCTGGTCGTTTGCACCTTCCATCACCCTGCCGCTGTTCAGCGGCGGCAACAATATGGCGCAGCTGCGCTATGCGGAAGCCGAGAAAAAAGGGTTAATTGCGACCTATGAGAAAACCATCCAGAGCGCGTTCAAGGACGTGGCCGACGCGCTGGCCCGGCGCGAAACGTTGAGTGAACAGCTTGATGCCCAGCGTGAATACGTGGCGGCGGAGCAAAAAACGCTGGATGTGGCGACGCGCAGTTACAAGGCTGGCGCGGGCGATTATCTGACGGTGCTCACCGCGCAGCGGTCGCTGTGGTCGGCGCAGGAATCACTGATTGCCTTGCAGCAAACCGACCTGGAAAACCGCATCACGCTGTGGCAGTCGCTGGGCGGCGGGATACAGTAACATCACTGCCGGGCGGCGCAACGTTGCCCGGCCATCAGAGTAAATACCTATGGCAAAACTCTCTTTTTCTTTCGCGGCCATCCTTGGCCTGCTGACGGCGATCGGGCCGCTGTGTTCCGATTTTTATCTTCCGGCGCTGCCGGAGATCGCCACCCAGCTCAACACATCCACAACGCTGACGCAGCTTTCTCTCACCTCGGCGCTGATTGGCCTGGGGCTGGGACAACTCTTTTTCGGCCCGCTAAGCGATCGCATCGGACGTAAAACGCCGCTGCTGTTCTCACTTTTGCTGTTTGTACTGGCTTCAGTGCTTTGCGCCAGCACGCAGAATATTTACGCCCTGATCGGCTGGCGATTTGTGCAGGGCGTTGCCGGGGCGGGCGGCTCCGTACTTGCCCGCTCCATCGCCCGCGATAACTATCATGGCACGATGCTAACGCAGTTTTTTGCCCTACTGATGACGGTCAACGGCATCGCGCCCGTGGTGTCCCCGGTACTCGGTGGCTATATCGCGTCGCATTTCGACTGGCGGATGCTGTTCTGGGTAATGGCAGGGGCGGGTCTGGCGCTGCTGATCGCCAGCCAGCTTTTTATCCGCGAGTCCCTCACAGAGAAACAGGGCAGGGGATCGCTGACGCAAACCGCCAGGACGGTACTTAAAAATCGTCGCTTTATGCGCTACTGCCTGATCCAGGCCTTCATGCTGGCGGGGCTGTTCGCCTATATCGGGGCATCCTCCTTTGTGATGCAAAACGAGTATGGCCTGAGCGCCATGCAGTTCAGCCTGCTGTTCGGTGTGAACGGTATCGGCCTGATCGTCTCAGCGCTGATTTTCTCCCGTCTGGCACGCCGCCATCTGGCGGAAAGATTGATGCGAACAGGCCTCGTTCTGGCGTTGTCCTGCGCGGGGCTGACATTGCTCTTTGCGTGGATGCAGCTTTCCGTTCCGGCACTGGTTGCACTCTTTTTCACCGTCGCATTTAACAGCGGGATCAGCACCATTGCGGGTTCAGAAGCGATGAGCGCAGTCGACACGAAGGAGTCCGGCACAGCGTCAGCCATTCTGGGCATGCTGATGTTTTTATTCGGCGGGATCGCAGCGCCTCTCGCGGGTATCGGCGGAGAAACGATGCTGAAAATGAGTCTCGCGGTGTTAGTAAGCTATGGCATTGCACTGGCGATCGGATCCCGCACGCAGAATGCGTAAATTCATACTTTTGGCTTGAATCGCGTTGATGAATGTAACGATATATTTCAGGGGAAGCATGTGACTTTCAAAGGAGGTTTCGATGAAATCTGCACACCTGGTTTGCCTGCTCGTTTGCCTGATTTTCGCTGCGTTTGTTCACGCGCAGGAGAAGAGCGCTCCGGAGAAAGAGGCCCAGATAAAACAGCAGGTCCTGAAAGATGTAAAGAAAACCTGTACCCCGCAGAAAAAGCAGAGCGATAAGGCCTGGCAGGCGATGATTTTGTCGTCTGAGGCCAATCAGCTGCTGATCAAAAACGCCATCACCGCCGTGAAGCGTGACAACCTGGACGCCTACTGGGATGCAGTCAGTCAGGTGGATTGTATGGAAGATTACTGAGGGTTGAGCGCCGGGTGGCGCCGCGCTTACCCGGCCTACATCACACGTTTAACGCTTCCGCACATCCGGAATAATCAAATCCCCGCGCAGAACGTAGGACCCGAGCATCTGCGTTTTCTCTGTCAGCCAGCTCACGATGCGCGCCGCCATGGCGTCCATGGAATACTCAATGGCCGGGATCACCGGAATACCCGGCAGATGCAGCGAACCGCCGAGGCTAAAGACCATGATGTCTTCCGGTACCGATTTATTAAACGCCTGTAACTGCGGGATCACCCGCTGGGCTTCCTGCTCATCCGCCACCAGCAGCGCGTTGAAGTTCAGCGTGGACGCGTTGTTGAGTAATTCCTGAAGCGCAACGGACGATGAAGTTGCGTCCATAAACACGAGGTTGCGATTAAAGGGCAGGAAGTTTTTCTCCAGCGCGTGTTTGTAGCCCAGCAGCACCTGATCGGCAAAGCCGCTGCCGTGCGGGTGGATGAGCGCTATCTGGCGACGCCCCTGGCTGGTGAGATAGTTGCAGGCTGTTTCAGCCGCGAACGCGTGATCGAACTGAATGCTGTTGGCGTTATCGGCTTCCATACAGTCGACCAGAATCACGTTGTCCATGTCCACGTCCAGCGGGAAACGCGCGCCAATCACCAGAATGTCATCACATAAGCCGCAGGAGAGTTCTTCAAGGGCGTTCATCACTTCTGTTTTCGTGTGTGCGAAACGCAGCAGCAGATGTTTTTGATGCTGGCTGAGGTGTTTTTCCAGCGCGTACAGGTAACCGGTGGTCTGGTTAATGTTTTCCTGCGCGCAAATCACCCCAATGCAGCCCGTCGACTGGCTGAGCAGCGACTGGGCGATCACGTTGGGACGATAGTTCAGCTCGTCCACCGCTTTCAGAACAGCCTGGCGGCTGGCTTCTTTAACGCCACGCGACCCGCTCAACACCCGTGATACCGTGGCTTTGGACACCCCGGCCAGACGCGATACATCGTTGATTGTAGACATCTCTCTCCCCTGTCAGACGCAACTGGCGTCTGTAATTTCCATCACCGCTACGGCTCACATTATAGCCAGAACGGAGTATATCCGTTTCCGTTTTCCATGGAAACCGATTTTCCGTTTCCACTCAAATTGATGCCAAAACAGCCAAATTATGTGACCCACATCCGGTTAATTAGCCTCATAAGTATTGGATCTTGATGGTTGTCACAGTTCTGTCTTTTATGAATGGAAACCGGTTTCCGTATAATGTCCAATCATCCTCGCAATAACTTTTTACATTTAGAGGATGGTTGTCGATGTTCAAGATTATGCTGTGCTGCTCTGCCGGGATGTCCACCAGCCTGTTGGTCAGCAAAATGGTCGATGTCGCGAAAGAACGTGGTTTGCCGGTGAAGATTGATGCGTACGGTGTTTCCGAATTTGATACGCAGTTTCCGCAATACCAGGTGGTACTTCTCGGACCGCAAGTGAAATACATGTTACAGACACTCTCAGACAAGGCGGCGACGCATGGCATTCCGGTGCAGCCCATCGACATGATGGACTACGGCATGCAGCGTGGCGATAAAGTACTGGACTTTGCTCTGTCGCTCATCGAAGCGGCACACTAAAAGGTGTTCACATGAGTTCGTTATATCAATCCATGGTTGCGGTGATTGAGCAATCAATTACCCCGCTGGCCGCAAAGCTGGGTCAGCAAAAGTATGTGATTGCCATCCGCGACGGCTTTACCGCCGCGCTACCGTTTATGATCATCGGCTCGTTTATGCTGGTGTTCATCTTCCCGCCGTTCTCGGCGGATACCACCAACAGCTTCGCCCGCGGCTGGCTGGATTTCTCCCAGACCTACCGCGAACAGCTGATGCTGCCGTTTAACCTCAGCATGGGCGTGATGACCTTCTTCATCTCGGTGGGGATTGGGGCGAGCCTGGGGCGTCAGTTTAACCTCGATCCGGTGATGTCCGGCCTGCTGGCCTTTATGGCCTTCCTGCTGGTCGCAGCACCCTATGCCGATGGCAAAATTTCGACCCAGTATCTCTCCGGCCAGGGGATCTTCACTGCGCTTATCACCGCGATCTACTCCACCCGCGTGTACGCGTGGCTGAAGCAGAACAACGTCACCATCCGCCTGCCGAAAGAGGTGCCGACCGGCGTGGCGCGTTCGTTTGAGATCCTGATCCCGGTGATGGTGGTGATCGGGACGCTGCACCCGCTGAACCTGTTCATTGAAGCGCAGACCGGCATGATTATCCCGCAGGCGATCATGCACCTGCTGGAGCCGCTGGTGTCGGCGTCTGACTCCCTGCCCGCGATTCTGCTCTCCGTGCTGCTGTGCCAGATCTTCTGGTTCGCGGGTATCCACGGCTCGCTGATTGTCACCGGCATCATGAACCCGTTCTGGATGGCGAACCTCTCTGCAAACCAGGCGGCGCTGGCGGCGGGCGCGGCGCTGCCGCACGTTTATCTGCAAGGTTTCTGGGATCACTACCTGCTGATTGGCGGCGTAGGCTCGACCCTGCCGCTGGCGTTCCTCCTGCTGCGTAGCCGCGTTACCCATCTGCGCACCATCGGCAAAATGGGCGTTGTGCCAAGCTTCTTTAACATCAACGAACCGATTCTGTTCGGCGCGCCGATCATCATGAACCCGATGCTGTTTATCCCGTTCGTGTTCGTTCCGCTGGTCAACGCCTGCCTGGCGTACGGCGCAACTAAACTCGGCTGGCTGGCTCAGGTGGTTTCGTTAACCCCGTGGACCACGCCCGCGCCGATTGGCGCCTCGTGGGCGGCGAACTGGGCGCTGAGCCCGGTGGTGATGTGCCTCGTCTGCATGGTGATGTCGGCGCTGATGTACCTGCCGTTCCTGCGCGCCTATGAGCGTACGCTGATTAAAAACGAAGAGCAGAAAGCCCAGGCTGCAACCGTGGGTGCCGCTGAAGCCACAAGCAATTAAGTCAAAGAGGAAGGGTCATGAAATACGCATTTCCCGATAACTTCTGGTGGGGCAGCGCAAGCTCCGCTCTCCAGACGGAAGGGACACGAGAGGGTGAAACCACGTGGGACTACTGGTTTGCCCGCGAGCCGAACCGTTTTCACAACGGCGTGGGGCCGCAGCACACCTCCACGTTTTATCAGTACTGGAAAACGGACATTCAGCTGTTAAAACAGCTGAACCACAACAGCTTTCGTACCTCGATTAGCTGGGCGCGCCTGATCCCCGACGGTATCGGTGAAGTGAACCCGGACGCGGTCGATTTTTACAATCAGGTTATTGATGAGCTGAATGAACAGGGCATCACGCCGTTTATCACCTTGTTCCATTTCGACATGCCGATGGCGATGCAGGAAATCGGCGGATGGGAAAACCGCGACGTGGTGGACGCTTACGCCCGCTATGCGCAGATATGCTTCGAGCTGTTCGGCGACCGCGTGCTGCACTGGTTTACCTTCAACGAGCCGATCGTGCCGGTGGAAGGCGGTTATCTGTATGACTTCCACTACCCCAACGTAGTGGATTTCCGCCGGGCGGCCACCGTGGCGTATCACACGGTGCTGGCCCATGCGAAGGCGGTTCAGGCCTACCGCGCCGGGCACTACGCGGGGGAGATCGGCATCGTGCTGAACCTGACGCCGTCGTATCCGCGTTCGCAGAACCCGGCAGACGTGAAGGCGGCGCACGTTGCGGATCTGATGTTTAACCGCAGCTTCCTCGACCCGGTCCTGCGCGGCGAATACCCGGCCGATCTGGTGGCGCTGCTGAAATCTTACGACCAGCTGCCCGCCTGCAAGCCGGAAGACGGTTTCCTGATTGCGGAAGGGAAAATCGACCTGCTCGGCATTAACTACTATCAGCCGCGTCGCGTGAAGTGTCGCGACAGCGCGGTGAACCCGCAGGCGCCGTTTATGCCGGAGTGGTTCTTTGATAATTACGAGATGCCGGGCCGCAAGATGAACCCGTACCGCGGCTGGGAAATCTACGAGCCGGGTATTTACGATATTCTGGTTAACCTGCGCGACAATTACGGCAACCCCCGCTGCTTTATTTCTGAAAACGGCATGGGCGTCGAAAACGAGCAACGTTTTATTGAAAATGGCCAGATTAACGATCAATACCGCATTGATTTTATTTCTGAGCATTTATCGTGGCTGCACAAAGGTATTAGCGAAGGCTGCAATTGCCTTGGCTACCATATGTGGACGTTTATTGATAACTGGTCGTGGTGTAATGCGTATAAAAACCGCTACGGTTTTATTCAGCTCGATGTAGAGACGCAGCAGCGCACCATTAAAAAAAGCGGAGAGTGGTTTGCCGCCACCGCCTTAAATAATAGTTTTGATAAAGAGTAAAGATAATGATCGCACTAGAAGAAGCCGTAATGGAAATTATCGTCAACGCCGGGCAGTCCCGCAGCCTGTGCTTTGAAGCCCTGCACGCGGCGCGCCAGGGCAACCTTGACGAGGCCAAAAGCCTGCTGCGCGAAGCCGACGGCTACGCGCGCCAGGCGCACAAGATGCAGACCAAACTGATTGAGCAGGACGCGGGCGAAGCCCGCCAGCCGATGACATTAATTATGGTGCACGCGCAGGATCATTTAATGAATTCGCTATTAGCGCGTGAATTATCTGAAGAGATTATTCATTTATATCAGAGATAGTCTATGGCGAAATAATTTAATGTAATACCTCTGTACCTAAAACTAGAAATCCACTTGTTCTGATGATAGCGACATATTCTGTCAGATCGGAGCGGGATGGTTATTGTCTGAATAAAATTAAACTATATTGAGATAACCATGAATACGATTAAAAAACTTCCATTAACCATGGCGGTTATCGCCGCGCTTTGCCCAATTTCCGTCCTCGCTCAGGAATTCACTCAGGAGCAAATCGACGCCATTGTGGCGAAAGCGGTGGATAAAGCCCTGGCCGAGCGTCAGGCTAAAATGGATGCGGCGGTCGCGAAAAAAGCGGACGTGGTGACCGAGCCGCAGAGCGCGGCGCAATCCCCGGATATGGCGATCCCGTTCGGGGTTAAATTTACCGGCTACGCCCGCTACGGCGCGCACTTCCAGGCTGCCGATCAGAAATACGTGGCTGTCGATGGCTCCTACAACGGCGCGTCCGCGATCGGTCGTCTGGGTAACGAAGGCAACGGCGGCGAGTTCCAGCTCTCCAAAGCTTTCAAGGGCGAAAACGGCGCCATCTGGGACATCAACGTGATGATCGACCACTGGGGCGACGAAGTTAACCTGAAAAAGGCCTACGCGGGGGTGACCAACATTATGGCCTCCAACCCGAACGCCTATTTCTGGGCCGGTCGCGACTTCCACCAGCGTCCGCAGCAGGGTATCAACGATTACTTCTGGATGAACCACGACGGCCAGGGCGCCGGGGTGAAGAACTTCGATATCGGCGGCGTGCAGTTTGACGTCGCTGCCGTGGCGGCAGTGGAATCCTGTAGCCCGGAAGTGATGGAAGACGAAGCGAACCCGTCACGCATCACCTGTACCGGCGGGTCCGGCACGGGCGACAAAGGTAACTACGCGGCCACCTCTAAAATCCACGGCATGAAGCTCGGTCCGCTGGATCTGGAGCTGTACGCCAACTACGGCTTTGATTCAAAAGCGGTAGAGAGCGACGAGCGTCTTAACGCCTGGCAGGGTGGCGTGGTGCTGAGCCACACAAACGACAGCGGCGTGAACAAGGTGATCGCCCGCTACTCCGATAATTCGGACAACAGCGTGTTCAATAAAACCGAAGACCTGACCACGGTCTACGCCAGCTTCGAAGGGCTGTACAAATTCACCCAGGCGACGCAGGTGGAGTACATCCTCGCCTTCCACGATTACGACAATAGCCGCGATAAGACCGACAACCGCAAGAACTACAATGCCATCGTGCGCCCGATGCACTGGTGGAACGACGTTCACTCCACCTGGCTGGAAGCGGGCTGGCAGCACGTGGATTACGACAACGGCGGCGACAACAAGGGCTGGAAGCTGACCCTGTCGCAGAACATGTCTATCGCCATGGGGCCGGAGTTCCGCCCGATGCTGCGCTTCTACGTGACCGGCGGCAAGGTGGATAACGAACGCACCGCGCGCGTGAACAACACCAAAGATGAGACGCTGGACGACTTCAACGTCGGCGCGATGTGGGAGGCGTGGTTCTAAAGTAAAAGCAAAACGGCAACGAAAGTTGCCGTTTTTAGTGTTCGCTCCCTCTCCCCGTGGGAGAGGGCCGGGGTGAGGGCATCAGGCCGCACACAACCATGCTATGCTGTTGACCGAATTAACGACAACATAACAGGGGAGAACATGGGTTCCACACGCAAAGGGATGCTCAACGTCCTGATCGCCGCCGTTTTATGGGGCAGTTCCGGGGTTTGCGCGCAGTACATCATGGAGAAAAGCCACATTTCTTCGCCTTACCTGACCATGGTTCGTCTGCTGTTTACCGGCGTGATCCTGTTGACGCTCTCCTTCGTTCACGGCGACAAGATTTTCTCGGTCATCAAAAACCGCAAAGACGCCCTCAGCCTGCTGTTTTTCTCGCTGGTTGGCGCGCTCACCGTGCAGCTCACCTTCCTGCTGACGATTGAAAAATCCAACGCTGCGACGGCCACCGTGCTCCAGTTTCTGTCGCCGACCATTATCGTGGCATGGTTTGCGCTGGCGCGGAAAACGCGTCCCGGCATATTTGTCTTATCCGCGATTTTCACGTCGCTTGTGGGTACCTTCCTGCTGGTCACCCACGGCGACCCGACGTCGCTCTCCATCTCGCCTGCCGCGCTGTTCTTCGGTATCGCCTCAGCGTTTGCTGCGGCGTTTTACACCACCTATCCATCGACGCTGATTGCCCGCTACGGCACGCTGCCGATTGTCGGCTGGAGTATGTTGATTGCGGGATTAATGCTGACGCCGTTCTACGCCGGACGCGGCACCACCTTCGTGATCGACGGCGGCCTGCTGCTGGCGTTTTTCTACCTGGTGGTGATTGGCACCGCGCTGACGTTCAGCCTGTATCTGAAAGGCGCACAGATGATCGGCGGGCCGAAAGCGAGCATTCTGAGCTGCGCCGAACCGCTGAGCAGCGCGCTGCTGTCGGTGGTGTTGCTGGGGGTGGCATTCACCCTGCCGGACTGGCTGGGGACGCTGTTGATTGTGTCGTCGGTGGTGTTGATTTCGATGGATTCACGCAGAAGGGTTAAGGCATCGGCGTAGCCTGATGCCCTCACCCCAACCCTCTCCCACGGGAGAGGGAGAAAAGCACTACTTCGCCTTAACCTTCCCCGCCACCAGCAGCGCCGTCAGCAGCATCAGCGTGCCGGAAATCACCAGCGGTGACGTCAGCCCCAGATGGTCGAGCGCTACGCCGCCCACCGCCGCGCCGCAGGTGTTCGCCAGCTGGATCACCGCTACCTGAATCGACCCGGCTTTTTCCGCCTGATCGGCAAGCGAGCGGGTGATCCACGTCGACCAGCCCACCGGCACCAGCGCAAAGGCAAAGCCCCAGATAATCGCGATCGCCGAAGCCACCCACTTATCGCTACCCCACAACACCAGCACCGCGGCGCTGATCGCCAGCACCAGCGGGGCACCCGCCAGCGCCACCTTCAGGGAGCGCTTCAGGAACTGAGACGACAGTGAGGTGCCGACAAAGCTGGCGATACCGAAGCTCAGGAGCACCAGCGTCAGGCCGTCCACGTCAAAGCCCGCCATGGTCATATACACCGGGCGAATATAGGTAAAGAAGGCAAACTGCCCGGCAAAGGCCATGAAGATGGCGGTCATCCCCGCCAGCACGCCCGGACGTTTCAGCAGCGCGAACATGTTCTGTTTGTGGTGCGCCGCCTCACCCGGCAGGGACGGCAGCGCCTTCCACACCCAGATAATGCACAGCACGCCCATCACCGCCGCCGCGTTAAAGACGTTACGCCAGCCAATAATCCCGCCGAGGAAGCTGCCCAGCGGCGCGGCAATCACCAGCGCGATAGAGACCGCACCGAAGATAACGGAAAGCGCTTTTGGCACCGTCCGCGCGGGCACCAGGCGCATGGTCAGCGAGGCGGACATCGCCCAGAAGCCGCCTAATCCCAGCCCCAGGCAGGCACGGCCGAGCAGCAGCAGGGTGAAGCTTTCAGCGAAAGAGACCAGCAGGCAGGAGAGCGTCAGCAGCACGCTGAACAGAATAACCACCTTGCGACGGTCGATGGTGCCGATCGCCTGAGTGATAAACAGGCTGGCGAACATCGCCACAAACGCGGTGACGGTAACGGACTGCCCCGCCACGCCCTCGGAAATGCCCAGATCCTGCGCCATCGGCGTCAGCAGGCTCACCGGCAGGAACTCGACGGTGATCAGGCAGGCGACGCAAAACGCCACGGAGAAAACCGCCGACCAGTTGGGGCGCGACACCTCTTTGGGCTGCGGTGTGGTCGTGGGCTGGGTATGTTCTGTCATGGCATCACCTGAAGATAAAAACGTGCGGAAAAGTCGCGCAGTTTATCATCAAAAGTGTGACGAATTTAACGTTTCGACAACTTTTCTTGCATCGCTGCATTCGCCAGCCCAACGATCCACTCCTGGTGCCCGTTGATCATCGGATTCGGCACGGTGCGAGCAAGTTCCTGTGCAGGAACGCCTTTCTGCGACTCCTGAGTCAGAATACGGACGCGGTTTCCCGGCAAGTCTTCAAACAGCCAGGCGTGGATCACATCCAGACGCGAGCTGGCATCGCCCTCCACCCAGCCGTGCCAGGCGATCCGTGCGGCTTCGCCGTCAACGGGCGGAACATACTCCGTGACCTGCGCCTCAACCGGGAAGCCAAAGGTCGTAAAGCGGAAGCGGGCGTTGGCGCTCAGTTCCGGACCGCTGCCGTCGTGAAAACGAATATCTTCGGCGTTGCTGTAGTAGTTCGGCCACAGGGTAGTGTCGTTAAGCTGCGCCCAAATCTCTTTTGCGCTCAGCCCGGCGACGATGATTTCGTTGGATGCAAAGTTATCGGTTGTGCCTGGCAGGTAGTCGTTTGGCCAGATAATGGCGGATTGTTTCATGGTTCACCTCATCAGCGAGTGGATGAAGTGATGGTGCGCCTGCGGCAGATATAAATCTAATGACGATGCTTTATACTCTTCATCACGTTTCGTGATATCAGTGCAGATAAAACACGCCCTCTTCCGGGAGGAAAAGCTGGTTATAGCGCAGCTGGAAGGCGTCAAGCTCCTGCGGATCGGGCTCTATCTCGCGCATGAAGCCGAGCGCGAGGCGGATTTGCGCATCGGTAATCGGTGCGGCCAGGCGGGCTTTACGCAGCATGCGGTGCCAGGTATGCAGATTCTCTTCGCTCCCGTCGACGATGCAGACCTGCCAGATAAGCAGGACCTGGGCGGCGTTTTGCAGGTGCGCTTCGTCTGGGCGCTCAAGGTAGCGGATAAACTCATTGCCCGGCGTTTTACCGAACTGGTCGATCATCGATTCTACCGGCATCGGGGTGATACCCAGCCGTTCGCTCAAGCGTTTGATGGCGCGGCGGGAATCCGAGGTCAGGACACGAAACCCAACTACAAACACCACGGCAAGCGTTGCCAGCATTATCCAGACCATGCGTTCTCCTTAGACTAGCCGCCCATCATAGCGGGAAACGCAACGCGTCGACAGCGGGCAGCGCCATAATAGTGAACGGAAAAGAGGTAGCAAAACATCATGAAAGCGGATCTGCGCACGCTGGATCTAAACCTGCTGAAAACGCTTGACGCTCTGCTGGATGAACGCAGCGTCACCCGCGCGGCGGCGCGTCTTGCTCTGACCCAGCCCGCCGTGAGCGGCATGCTCAACCGCCTGCGGGACTACTTCGACGATCCGCTCTTTATCCGCGCCCCGCACGGCATGGTGCCAACCACGCGCGCGGAAGCGCTGGCCGCTCCGGTGAAGCGCATTCTCGCGGATATCGACGTGCTGCTTCAGCCCGTTGCCTTTGACCCAAATACCGCTCGCCTCACCTTCACTCTTGCCGCTACGGATTATGCACTTCGGGCGGTTGTTGTGCCGTTTATCGCCGCCCTTAAAACACAGGCGCCTGGCATACGCGTGCGCGTGGTGCCCGTTACCCCCGGTAGCCTTGTCAGCCAGCTTGAGCAGGGCGCTATTGACGTAGCGCTTATCACCCCCCACACCACGCCCGATGAGCTTCACAGCCGTGCGCTTTATGATGAACGGTACGTATGCATGATGCGCGCCGATCATCCAAACGCCGGAGAGCCAATGACGTTAGACCGATTTTGCGCCCTTGAGCATGTGCTGGTCTCTTACGAGGGAGACGGCTTTCGCGGGGTAACCGATAGCGCGCTGGAGAAAATTGGCCGGACGCGGCACGTGGGGCTCTCGGTGAGCCACTTTTTGGTTCTGCCGGACGTGCTGGCCCTCAGCGATATGATTGCCGTCGTGCCGTCACGCATCGCGGAAAATCAGACGGGGATGTTCATCTGCGAGACGCCAGTTCCAGTGCCAGGCTTTACCAAGAGCATGGCCTGGCACGGCAGAACGCACCGCAATCCCGCGCAGGCGTGGCTGCGCGGGCTGTTGCTGCAAACCAGTCAGCGGGCCTGAAGCCCCTTAAGCAGCGCCTCGTGGAAGCGCTCAGGATCCTGCATCTGCGGCGCGTGGCCCATGTCGTTAAATTCCACCAGCGTAGCGTGCGGGATGCGCTTCGCCGTCTCCTTTCCCAGCACCGCATAGTTGCCGAGCGTTTTGCGGATCTCAGGCGGGGCGAGATCTTTCCCGATGGCGGTGTTGTCCTTCGTGCCGATCATCAATAATACCGGCATGCTGAGTTCGCTAAATTCGTAGATCACCGGCTGGGTGTAGATCATGTCGTAGAGCAGCGCCGAGTTCCAGGCCACACGTTCTTTTCCCGGCCCGTTGTTCAGCCCGGCGAGCATGGTCACCCAGCGTTCGTATTCCGGCTTCCACTCTCCGGCATAGTAGGTATTTTTCTCGTACTGACGAATGCCGTCGGCGCTGACCTTCAGCTCACGCTGGTACCACTGGTCGACCGTAATATGCGGCACGCCGCGCGCTTTCCAGTCTTCAAGCCCTATTGGGTTCACCATCACCAGCTGCTCCACCTGCTGCGGCCACATCAGCGCGTAGCGGGTCGCCAGCATGCCGCCGGTCGAATGGCCGATAACCGTGACGCGATCGACGCCCAGCGTTTTCAGCAGCGCGTGGGTGTTATCCGCCAGCTGCTGGAAGGTGTACTGATAATGCTCCGGCTTGGTGGATTTGCAGAAGCCAATCTGGTCGGGTGCGATCACGCGATACCCGCTGGCTGAAAGCGCGCGGATCGTGCCGTCCCAGGTACCGGCGCAGAAGTTTTTGCCGTGCATCAGCACCACGGTGCGGCCGTTGGGTTTTTCCGGCTTCACGTCCAGGTAAGCCATATCCAGAGGCTGGTTCTGCGAGGTAAAGGTAAAGTGTTTTACCGGCCAGCCGTAGTCAAAACCTTCCAGCTTCTCGCCGTAGGTAGGTGCATTCGCGGCCATTGCGGGGGAGGCCAGCGCCATCAGCAGCGCCAGGCAGGACAATCGTCGGGTTAACATGCAAGCTCTCCGTTAGCAAAAGGGGCTAAGGCTGCACGAAAGGCGGCAGCAAAAACACTGTAGAGCATGGAGAAGGGTGAGTGTGTAAAGCGGGGTAAAGGTGTGGCGTACAAATAAAAAAGCCCGGCATCACACACCGGGCAAAGAAGTTACCTGCACACTCAGGCTACTTTTAATTTCTGCGCACGATTCTCACGGCGAATTTTACGTTCTTCCAGCACCGCGACCATCGCCATCAGGACGATACAGCCGATCGCTGCCGCATCCAGCGCCGCGAAGGTGCCCGCCCAGCCGGTGAGGCCGAAAATCGGCGTGCCGTCGGCGATCATCCCCAGGCCCAGCTTGGCGAAGCTGTCGCCGATCAGGTAGGCGAAGGTGCCTTTAATCCCATCGGCGGCGCCGATCGCTTTTTTCGGTACGAAGCCCACTGCCGCCACGCCGATCAGCAGCTGCGGACCGAACACCAGGAAGCCGAGCGCGAACAGGGATGCGAGGTAAACGTACTGGTTGCTGGCGTGCTGGTAGACGCCGAGGGTGGCGATAATCAACGCCAGCGCGATGCAGGCCACCAGCGCGCGACGGCCGTTGGCGAGGTCGGAGAGCCAGCCCCACAGCAGCGTGCCGACCAGCGCGCCCACTTCAAACAGGGTAAAGCCCTGAATCGCCACCTCTTTCGAGAGCTTCAACTCCTGGAAGGCATACACGGTGGACCACTGGTCGATACCGATACGCACCACGTACAGGAAGATGTTCGAGAAGCACAGCAGCCAAATCACTTTGTTTTTCAGCACGTACTCAACAAAGATCTGCCATTTGGTCATCTCGTTCTCTTCGGTCTCTTTGTCCTCTTCGCTGATCTCCTCGCCGAACAGCTCTTCGGCTTTGCCGAGGCCGTACGATTCCGGGGAGTCGCTGCCGTAGCGAAGGCCGATAAAGCCGACGATCAGGGCGATAATCGACGGGAAGATAAACATGCCGATCACATGGCCGTCGAACAGGTAGTTTGCGCCAAACAGCGCCACGCCAGCCGCGCCCGCTCCGCCGAGGTTGTGGGAGATGTTCCACATGCCGAGGTAGGAACCACGCTTGCGGCGTGGGGTCCATTTGGTAATGGTGGAATAGCTGCACGACCCGCCGGTACTCTGGAAAAAACCGCTCAGGGCGTAGAAGGCGATCATCAGGAACAGGCTGACGGAGCCCGCGCCCATGCTGGCGCTGAAGCCGAGCATACAGATAGCGGAGAGGATCAGCATAAACGGCAGGAACTGCTTGGTGTTTTTGCCGTCCGCGTAGTAGGACACAACCGTTTTCCCCACGCCGTAGGTGATGGAAAAGCCCAGGCCAATCATCCCCAGTTGGGTCATGCTCAGCCCGTAGGTCGAGATCATGTCGTTCTGCGCGATGTTAAAGTTTTTGCGGATCAGATACATGGTCAGGTAGCCGATGAAGACCACCAGATAAGACTGCATGAACGGTTTGAACCACATCTTGCGCCGCACGTCGAGCGGCAGATCCAGGGTCGGCTTGCGCACCTGGTTTAAGAAGGCCAGCATGGTTGGTTTACTCCTGAGCTGATTTTTGCAGCATTGTAAAAACCAGCCAGGAGAGATGCCTGAGACAGCGTCCAGGTGAAACCGGGAAAATTTCTTAGTTTTGCGCGTCTCGGCAGCAAAAGGTGAGGCGCGTCACGCTTCGCGCGGCGCCTGCGCGTGCAAAAACGGCAGTAAAAGCAGGGCGGAGATGCCCGCCGCGATGGCGATCACCGCGAAGAACCCGCTCCAGTGCCAGATGTCGATCACCCGCGCCAGCGGCCAGCCGGAGAGCGATGCGCCAAGGTAGGCAAACAGCCCGACAAAGCCCGTCGCCGCGCCGGCCGCCTCTTTGTGGGAGCACTCCGCCGCCGCCATGCCGATCAGCATCTGCGGGCCAAAGACGAAAAATCCGATGGTGAAGAAGCACGCCGCCTGCATCACGTAGCTGGCGAACGGCATCAACCATAGTGAGCCGACGGAGAGCAAGATCCCGGCGGCAAAAATCAGGTTCATCGGGCCGCGGTTACCGTTGAACAGCTTGTCCGAGCCCCAGCCCGCCACCAGCGCGCCGATAAACCCGCCCAGCTCGAACATCGTCACCGCCGAGTTGGCGGTCACCAGATCCACGCCGAGCGTCTCGGACATGTACAGGTTGCCCCAGTCGTTGATGGCCGCGCGCACCACGTAGACCAGCACGTAGCAGAGCGACAGCAGCCAGATGTAGGGGTTTTTCAGCACGTATTTGGTGAGGATCTCCTGGCGGGACAGCCCGGCCCCTTCCTGCTGCTGGGCGATCTCCATCTCGTCGTGCCGCCAGTCGCCCACCGGTGGAAGGCCGACGGTTTGCGGCCTGTCGCGCAGGCGCCAGCAGAGGAACAGCCCGGCGACAATCGCCAGGCCACCGGCAATCATCATCCCCGCGCGCCAGCCGTAGTGCAGCGCCGCGGCACCCACCACCATCGGGATCAGCGCCCCGCCGACGTTATGCGCGGTGTTCCATATCGCCCACCAGCCGCCGCGCTCGTTGCGTGAGTACCAGGCGGTCAGCAGGCGGGCGCAGACCGGCGCGCCCCAGCCCTGGAAAAAGGCGTTCAGCGCCCACAGCAGGGCGAAGGCCCAGAGCGAGGTGGAGAAGCCAAACAGAATATTCACCACGCCGGTGGCGATCAGCCCGACGCCCATAAAATAACGCGCGTTGGAGCGATCGCTGACGATGCCGGAGAAGAACTTCGACAGGCCGTAGGTGATGTAAAACAGCGTCGCCAGCAGGCCGATGTCGGTGCGGGTCATCACGCCGCTCGCGAGGATCTCCGGCGCGGCGGCGTTGAAGCTTTTGCGGGTAAAGTAGAACAGCGCGTAGCCGAGCCAGATGGTAATCAGGATATGGCGACGCCAGTAGCGGTAGCGGGAGTCGATTTCCGCTTTGTTGCTTAGCGGGGCGGCGCTGGCGGGGGTTTTAAACATGATGCGTCCTTAACGGCAAACTGACGCTGACGCGCGTCCCGTGGGTGCAGGAGAGGCTCAGCGTGCCGCCAAGCGCCTTTACGCGCTCGCGCATGCCCGCCAGGCCAAAGCCCTGCTGGCCGGAGCCCGGCGGCAGGCCGCAGCCGTCGTCTTCAATTACCAGCATCAGGCGCTCGTCCTGCTGCCAGCCCTGGATCGTGACCGCGCTGGCACTGGCATGTTTGACGATATTGTTCAGCCCCTCCTGACAGACGCGGAACAGGGTTACGCGCTGGCCTTCGCTCAGCGCAGATTCGTTAATTCGCCAGTCGAGATGGCTGACAATGCCGCGGCTTTCCAGCTCCATCTCGCGCATCAGGGAGCGTACCGCCTGCTCCAGGGAGAGATCGTCAAGCTGGCGCGGGCGCAGCCGCCCTAACAGGCGACGAACGGAATCATAGACGCCCAGCGAAAGCTGTTCGATATGCGCCCCGCCCTGCTTCACGCCCGCGTTTTCTGCCGCCAGGCGCTGAACAATGCCCGCCTGGGTACGGATGGCGGTGATGGTCTGGCCGATGTCGTCGTGCAGCTCGCGGGCAACCTCTTGCCGCACGCTCTCTTCCGTCTCCAGCAGACGCTCCGCCAGACGGCGGTTGCGCGCCAGCTCGTTTTGCAGGGACTGGTTCAGCTCGCGCAGGCGCTGTATGCCCGCGCCGAGCAGCAGCCCGGTCAGGCTCTGGGCCAGCAGGGAAAGCAGTAAATCTACCGGATGATCGTGCCAGGTCTGGCTGGCAATCAGCGCGATGGCGTTCATCAGCGTGGCGATCAATGCGCCCTGCCAGCCGTAGTGCCAGGCAAGGGCGATGATCGGCAGCGCCAGACAAAACGGCGTGAAGCGTGATAATTCAGCGGGGAGACCAAGCTGGAGCCACAGGCTCACCACAAACAGCAGCAGATACCAGATGAGATGCCGGGCGCGCCAGTTCACCGGCTGGGAGACCAGCGCCGGGCCGAGCGGCTGCCAGACAGTGCTTGTAAGATAATGCCAGATCACAAGGCAGGTCGGGGCCAGCGTCAGGCCGCCGGTAAGGGTCAGCAGCAGGGCGTTAAGCACCTCCTTTTCACCCACCCACGGCAGGGACTGCAACAGCGCGGCGGCAATTAGCGCCGCCCCCTGACGCAGCAGCGTGCGCCAGTCGCGCTGGTGACGGTAGCGGGAAATCAGGGCGACCGGGATAAGCGTGAGCAGGCTTCCGGTCATCAATAACGGCAGATGCGCCAGCGCCACTTCCTGCGCCAGCCAGATCAGCATCAGCCACTCTGCGCCCAGCAGCACCGGCCAGTAGCCGCGCGGGCATTGCAGCATCAGCCCCAGACGCAGGCCAAAGGGGAACAGCAGCACCGCCAACTCCGGGCGTTCCACCAGATGCAGGCTGATACTCCACAGGCAGAACCACGCGGCGGAGAAGATAAAAAAGCTGGCGACAACGGCGATCAGCCGCGAAAAAAGGGAGATCATTGCCAGCTGTCAAACATACGGCGCGCCAGCTCGACATCGTTACTGACGTTGAGTTTTTCCATCAGGTTGGCGCGATGAACGTGAACGGTCTTTGGCGACAACCCCAGCTCTACGGCAATCTCTTTCACCGACATGCCCTGGGCAAGTTTCTCTGCCACCTGACGCTCGCGTCTGGTGAGTGGATCCTGCCGTCCCGCCGCCAGCTTGATGGCGATATCCGGCGTCAGGTAGCAGCCGCCGGTGGAGACGGTGCGCACGGCGGCGATCAGCTCATCCGGGCTACAGCGTTTTGAGAGGAACCCGCGCGCCCCCGCGTTGAGCGCCTGCTCGACCAGCGCCGGGCTGTCGTGGACCGAGAGCATAATGGTCGCCATTCCTTTCGGCAGCTGGCTTAACAGCTCCAGCCCGGAGAGATCCGGCATCGAAATGTCGCAGATACAGACCTGCACCCCGCGTCCCGGCAGGCCCGCCAGCGCCTCGCGACCGGAGCCAAACTCGGCCACGACCTGGAAATCCGGTTCGAGGTTGAGAAGCTGGGCAAAGCCGGAGCGGACGATAAGGTGGTCGTCGATAAGGGCGATGGTGGTCATGTGTGTTCCTGCGGTCTGAAAAAGCCGGATGACGCTGCGCTTATCCGGCCTACAAGAGCGAAAGACGCTTACCTTAAGCGATTTACTCGAAAAACACCGCAATTTTGTTAAACATGGTGGGATCGGACTGGTTGCGCGCCACGTTGGTGACGTCTTCCAGCTTGTCGATCTGCGCTATCATCTGCTCCAGACGCTGGTCGTCGTTGACCAGTAGCCAGATGCGGCTGTGCTCGCTGCCCTGAATCGGCAGGCAGAGAATGCCTTCCACGTTAAATGCCCGGCGGGCAAACAGCCCGCAGACGTGGGTCATGACGCCAGGGTGGTTGCGGACGGTGAGTTCCAGAATGACGTTATCATGTTGTTTCTGCATGGCTTATTCCCCCACCATCTCAGTATTGGCCGCACCCGGCGGCACCATCGGATACACTTTTTGTTCAGGGTCGATACGCACGTGGATCAACGCCGGGCCAGGGCGAGAAATCGCATCCTGCAACGCCGCGTGGGCATCTTCTTCGGCGTTCAGATCGCAGGTGTGCAGGCCAAAACCAGCGGCAATCTGCATGAAGTTGATCATCCCCGGATAGGTCGCCGCAAACACGCCCTGCTTATAGAACAGGCTCTGCTGCTGGTGTACCAGACCCAGCGCCTCGTTGTTCATCAGAATGATTTTGACGTCTAACTGGTTTTCGGCCGCCGTCGCCATCTCCTGAATATTCATCATCAGGCTGCCGTCACCGGAGAAGCAGATCACCTTACGGTCCGGGTTGGCGAGCGCCGCGCCAACCGCTGCGGGCAGGCCGAAGCCCATGGTGCCAAGGCCGCCGGAGGTCAGCCACTGGCGCGGGCGGTTCAGCGGATACGCCTGGGCAGTCCACATCTGATGCTGGCCGACGTCGGTGGTGATAATCGCGCTGTCATCCACGCAGGCGGCAACAGCGTTGATAAGACCATAGTGGCTCAGCGGGTCGCCCTCGGTTGGGATAGCGCCCGGGAACTCGCGTTGCAGATCGGCCACCAGCTGGCGCCAGTCGGCGCGGTCGGTTGCCACCGTCTGCGGGATCAGCTGCGCCAGCACCTCGGCCACGTCGCCCTGGATCGCCACGTGCGGCTGCTTGATTTTACCCAGCTCGGCGCGGTCGATATCCACGTGAATGATTTTGGCGTTCGGGCAGAACTGCTCGGTTTTGCCAATCGCCCGGTCATCAAAACGCGCCCCCATAACTATCAGCAAATCCGCCTCTTGCAGGATGTAGTTGGTGCTGCGCGCGCCGTGCATGCCCAGCATCCCTAAAGACAATGGATGCGCTTTGGGCAGCATACCCAGCGCCATCAGGGTCATGGTGGTCGGCAGGTTGGCTTTTTCCGCAAACTGGCGGATTTCATCCGCGGCGTTGATCGCCCCGCCGCCCAGATACAGCACCGGGCGTTTGGCGGCGTTGATCATTGCCGCCGCATCGCGCACGCTCTCAGCGCTGAACTCCGGCGCGGGGGCACGCTCGCCCGGCTCCGGCAGAATGTCGATCTCGATCTCTGCGGTCTGGACATCCTTAGGAATGTCTATCCACACCGGGCCCGGGCGGCCAGACTGCGCGATGCGGAACGCATCGCTGATAACCTGAGGCAGCTCGCTGATATCGCGAACTAAATAGTTATGTTTGGTGATGGGGATAGAGATGCCGTAGGTATCGACTTCCTGGAACGCATCGGTGCCGATCATCGAGGACGGCACCTGGCCGGTAATGCAGATCAGCGGAATGGAGTCGAGACGCGCGTCGGCGATGGCGGTCACCAGGTTAGTGGCGCCCGGCCCGCTACAGGCCATACAGACCGCTGGTTTACCCTGGGTACGCGCCATGCCCTGGGCGATAAAGCCTGCGCCCTGCTCGTGGCGCGCCAGCACGTGGCGGATCTGTGTGCTTTGGCTTAACGCATCATACAGCGGCAGTACGGTCCCACCCGGGATGCCCGCAACGGTGGTGATGCCCTGTCGTTCCAGTAAATGAACAATCAGCTGCGCGCCTGTAAAACGCGTCTTGGTGGATGTTGTGCCCGAACTTGCCATGCTCCAGTCCTTTTCTTCTGAGCCAGCTTTACGCGTCGTAGTTCAGGTTGCAAATGCGTTGGCTGCGTTCCCTCACCCCAGTCACGTACCTATGTACGCTCCTGGGGATTCGCTCACTTGCCGCCTTCCTGCAACCCGAACTACTTAGCGTATCCGGGAGGGGTCCTAAACGAAAAACCCCGCCCGGTTTGCGCCGGCGGGGTTTTGGATTCGTGTGTTGATCCAGTCCCTACGGCGCATTGCCGACGACCACCACCACACGCACGACGACCACTGCGGCAGGTTGCGCAGTTTTTAGTAGGGTCGAAGTGAAGATGGATGAAGTCATTGGGGACCTGTGTTTGGAATCATTGATTGAATTTATACAAACACAGGTTTTCGGGCGTGACAATGGAAATATTTTCATCTGCGCAAAAATGCGTCAGGGATCACGTTTCGTTTGTTGGGTGGTGACACTCAATAAAGGGTTTTTACTCACTCAATAAATAACGCAGGTGATACCCCAAATCTGGCCGCCAGCTTTTTAATATGGTTCAGGGTAAGCTGTCTCTGACCATTCAGAACCCGTGAAACCATCGATTTACTACCAATTTCATCCTTAAAATCCGATATCGTCAGATTGTATTGATCCATCAAGGTTCTTAAAACTGCAATTCCGACGGGAACGGACTCCATCTCCTTGCGTAATGCGACTATCTCTGGCCGATTAGCTTCGTAACGGCTAATTCTGGCGCACACAATATCCAGCAAGGGGCTATTGGGCTCGTTCATAAGGAGATACTCAACCAGCTCAAGCGCATCCTTATAATCTTTCTCGCTCGGCTGTTCACCCAGTAAAGGAACGGCCGCAACAAGGGCGTGCGTAGCTTTCATTGCATCAGCGACGATCATCATTTCTTCCCCTTAGTGCGATGTTTCTCCGTAAAACGGTCATATTCCTTATGAGTAAAAACATGGCGCACATAAAACTTTTGGCTTTCAAAGAAGATGAGAGCCACTACTCTGAGATTGTTATTTGCAATATCAATAACATAATGCTTATCAAGATACTTGAAGTTATCCAGCGTTGGGAAAAGTTTTCTCAGTGCAGCGGGCGTCGGGCAGTGGCTCTTTTCAATAACTCGTCCTAAAAAGAGAAGCTCTTCTCTGTGTTGCGGGAACTGGCTTACCGCATCCAAAATTGCCTTCATTGAGATTAAATGCATCCTGCTTGCCTGCCGCGTCCATTGCCATTATGGCAACGATAACACCTGTTGCCAATAAGTCAACGAAGGGTACTATTTCACTTCGTCAGAAAACAAAAAACCCCGCCTAAGCGAGGTTTTTATCAGGGTTTTGCGGTTGGTTGCCGCAGAACACACTGTGTTACGTCAACGCGAAAAGTATACGCGATCGAAGACGAACGCGCAATTCCGGCACGGATTTTGACGTTTTTGAGTATGGATCGCCTTCCAAAATTTGTCCATAAAATACTGTTCATACATACAGTATTTATCTATACTGAGGGTGTTCGCAGTGAGCGAGGGGGCCGCAGTTTACCGGCGCAACGAAGTCCTGGCTGAAACGGGTGGTGCCGTCAGTGCCTTAACCCCTGAAGTGAGCACACTGTGTTACGTCAATCCAGGTGCTGGCCACAGGCGGCGGAAAGGTACGCCAGCATCGTGCTCCTTTTAACCAAAAGGAGACGCGTATGAGCGTCGTGGATATGGTCATACTTGTCCTCAAACTCATTGTTGCTGTATTGCAACTGCTTGATGCTGTCCTGAAATACGTTAAGTGATTCAGGTTCAAGTCGCACCTGAGAGGGGCGGGCAACCGCCCCTCTTTAATAACGAGGGAATGCTATGTCGCGTCTGTTAATTGAGCCTGTTACGCCTGATGAACCGGGCTATATCGCCCTGAAGGCGGAGAGTATCGCGTTGAATTTCAATATGCTGCGCAGGCTGGAAGAGAACTGGCAGCGGGGTGAAAACCGCTTTAACGCGCCGGGTGAAAAGCTGCTGGGGGCGTTTCTTAACGGCAGGCTGGTGGGCGTGTGCGGCCTCAACCGCGATCCGTTCAGCCAGCAGCCGCGCGCCGGACGTATTCGTCATCTCTACGTCAGCGAAAAGTGCCGTGGGCAGGGCATTGGCAAACAACTTTTGACCGTGGTGATGGCGGATGCCAGCATCTGGTTTGATTTTCTTAATACCCATGCGCCGGAAACCGCGTACGGATTTTACCATCGGGCGGGCTTCAGGCTGGTGTCAGACGAACCCCGGGTGACGCACCGCCTTTTTTGCGCAGTGTAAGCGGCTGGCAGCATCGACGGGTGAATGTTACAGTTGGATGACATTTCACCAACCGATACGCCATGACCATCACCGTTTTCTGCATTTTACTGTTCGCCGCACTGCTACATGCCAGCTGGAACGCCATCGTTAAAGCCGGAACGGATAAACTCTACTCGGCGATCGGGGTCAGCGGTTCAGCCGCGCTTATTGCCCTGATTTTACTGCCCTTCTCTCCTCAGCCAACTGCCGCAAGCTGGCCATATTTGTTCGTCTCCTGTGCGTTACAGGTGGTGTATACGGTACTGGTGGCAAAAACTTATCAGGTCTCCGACATGAGCCAGACCTACCCCCTTATGCGCGGGACGGCCCCTCTGCTGGTGGCGCTGATCAGCGTAATGGTGCTCGGGGATCATCTCTCCTGGCTTGCGTGGTCCGGCATCGGGGTCATTTGTCTTTCGATTCTGGCGATGGCGATGAACGGCCGCATGCAGTCACGCAAGGGGATCTGGCTGGCGCTGCTGAACGCCTGTTTTATCGCCGGGTATACCCTGGTGGACGGCACCGGTGTGCGACTCTCGGACACTGCGCTGGGCTACACGCTCTGGACCTTCTTCATGAACGGTTTCTGTCTGCTGAGCTGGGCAATGGTGGCGCGGCGTCGCGAAGCGTCCAGCTACCTGCGCCTGCACTGGAAAAAAGGGCTGCTCGGCGGCGTCGGGACGATGGGATCTTACGGTCTGGCACTCTGGGCGATGACCCAGGCACCGCTGGCTGTGGTCGCCGCACTGCGTGAAACCTCTATTCTCTTCGGCGCATTAATCGCATTTGTGCTTTTAAAAGAGAAGGTTGCCGGCCTGCGCATCGCGGCGGCACTGGGTATTGCTGCCGGTGCGATCCTGCTGCGCCTGGCGTAATCCGCTGGCAACATTAGTTGCCGATCTTGTTTACAAATCATGCCTTCACGTCTTCTGTCATTCATCACAGTAATGCTTAAATTGTCATCTCTCTGTGGTAGATTCCTCGCGCATTTATGGGAATGCATAGTCACTTATTCTTCATTTATCTCTTTTGGCAAAAGTATTCAGCGATATGAAAAAGCAACGGAACGTGAACTTATTGTTGATGCTGGTGTTACTGGTGGCCGTCGGGCAGATGGCGCAAACCATCTACATTCCGGCGATTGCCGATATGGCAAAAGATCTAAGCGTCCGCGAAGGTGCAGTACAGAGCGTGATGGCAGCCTATCTGCTAACCTATGGCGTTTCACAGCTGGTTTATGGTCCCCTGTCCGATCGCGTAGGGCGTCGTCCGGTCATTCTGGTGGGCATGAGCATTTTCATGGTAGCGACGGTGATTGCCATTACCACGCACAGCCTCACCGTCCTGATTGCCGCCAGCGCCCTTCAGGGTGTGGGCACCGGCGTCGGCGGGGTTATGGCGCGTACCCTGCCGCGTGATATGTACCAGGGCACACAGCTTCGCCACGCCAACAGTCTGTTAAATATGGGTATTCTGGTCAGCCCGCTGCTGGCCCCGCTGATTGGGGGTCTGCTGGACACCGTCTGGTCCTGGCGCGCCTGTTATGCCTTCCTGCTGGTGCTGTGCATTATTGTCACCTTCAGCATGGGGCGCTGGATGCCGGAAACCCGCCCAAAAGACGCGCCGCGCACGAAGCTCATCGCCAGCTACAAAACGCTGTTCGGTAATGGGTCCTTTACCTGTTATCTGTTGATGCTAATCGGCGGCCTGGCGGGCATTGCGGTGTTTGAAGCCTGTTCCGGCGTGCTGCTGGGCGCGGGCCTTGGCCTGAGCAGTATGGTGGTGAGTATTCTGTTTATTCTGCCGATCCCGGCGGCGTTCTTCGGCGCATGGTTCGCCGGACGTCCGAACAAGCGTTTCTCCACCCTGATGTGGCAGTCGGTGATCAGCTGTCTGCTGGCCGGGCTGATGATGTGGATCCCGGGGCTGTTTGACGTGATGTCGGTCTGGACGTTGCTCATCCCGGCAGCGCTGTTCTTCTTCGGCGCGGGCATGCTGTTTCCCCTCGCCACCAGCGGCGCGATGGAGCCGTTCCCGTTCCTCGCAGGCACGGCAGGCGCGCTGGTGGGCGGTTTGCAGAACATCGGTTCCGGCGCGCTGGCCTGGCTTTCGGCTATGATGCCGCAGACCGGGCAGGCGAGTTTAGGCTTGCTGATGACCCTGATGGGGCTGCTGATTTTGCTGTGCTGGCTGCCGCTGGCGTCGCGTGTCTCGCATCACGAACAGCCGGTTTAACCGCATGATGGCCCGGCTTCTCGCCGGGCTTTTCACAGACGGGCGCAATCATCGCCTGCAATAGCCGCTCTGGGGCAGGCCGCCACGCCCCCTCTTCCCCGTCATAAAACTGAACATCGGCGTTTATCGCATACGGGATGTTGGCATGTTGCAGCTCGCACGCCATAAACGTGGCAAACGCCATCTGCGAGGCGGTTGGCGTCAGGCTTTTCGATTCGCCCACCCCCCAGCCGCCAACCCAGCTCACATGCCCGGTTTTTTGTTGCCAGTGCAGCGCGGCGTTGATTCGGTTACGGATAGCCGCTTTCTCAGCCGCAGTTCCGGACGTCCACGGGTATTTACCGTTCGTTTTCAGCGGACCCCAGGGGAAAATATGCCACTCCGCCAGCAGGTAATTCTGGCTGTGCGCGGGCAGCTTCAGGGTGGATAAATCCTCCGGCGCGGCGCGCAGACGAGGGGCGATAAAAATCATGCGGCTGGCATCAATGGCGTGAATGTCTTTGATCGCTTTCTCATACACCCGGTTGAGCGAAGCAACGTTGTGGTTGAGCTTGTCCGCCGGTTCGTAGATCAGGTCAAAGCCCAGCAACGGCGAGCGCTGACCAAAATAGTGCGCCACGGCAATCCACCAGTTAATCACCTCTTTTTCGGTATCCGCTTTCGGGTCGTTTTTATATTCATCGGCCTGATAAGCGATGATGGGGATGACGCCGTATTGCTCGCAGGCCTCCACCAGCTTACGCAGGTGAATCAGCCGCGCTTCCGTCGGTTCGCCCGCCACCCGAATACGGACATGGTGTATGCCTTTCGCCTGAAAATCACGGACCACCAGCGGGTCGAATTCGCGGATACCGCGCTCGGTGCGTGCCCAGTCCACATCCATCCCGACGCCCAGCTGCTGCGCATAACGGGCAGCCGTCAGCGGCGGCTCAGCGGCAGTCGCCCAGCCGGAAGAGAGTAAGATCGCAGTGGCAATAAAAGGCTTTAACACGGTTTACCCTGGAAAAATCAAAAGCATTACCTGTATTTAGCACGCTTTTTCACATTTGGTGTAGAGCGAAAGCGTAATAATTCTTCAACCCGCCAGCTCTCTTAGCCAGCCGATAAAGGCGTCAATTTTCGGCCACTGACGGCCGGGAAGCGTTGAGACGTAATAATGCTGATGGCACTTGAGGGTTTCCCCATCAAAGGGTGCGATCAACTCCCCCCGTTCGAGACGTTTTTGCACCAGCCGCTTTCTCCCCATCGCCACCCCGACATTACTCATGGCCGCGATAATGGCTAAATCAGAACGATCGAAGCCAATACCCGATGATAACGGCATATTCACCGCGAAATGCTGCGCCCAGCTCAGCCACTCATCCGTACCGGAATCATTGCTCCAGGCCTGACGGTCGTGCAGTAACGTGCAGTGGCTGAGGTTATGGGGGTTTTTCAGCAGTTCATGCTCCCGGGCATACGCTGGCGAGCAGACGGGCAAAATCTCTTCATCCATCAAAAAGTGATGAGAAAGGTGGTTTGGCGGCGTATCGTCGAAATAGAGCGCCAGATCGATGCCGGTTCGCTGCATGTTGACGTAATCATTACCAGTCAGAATAGTAAGTGAAATCGACGGGTAGCGGCGGGTAAAATCCCCCAGCATCGGCACCAGCCAGCACTGGGCGATCGAGGGCCGGGAGTACACCGTTAGCGTACCTGACAGCGCCTGGTTTTTAATGTCCAGGATCTCCTGATTCAGGGTGTCGAGGGACGATTTCAGCGTCCAGTAAACGCGCTTGCCTTCCTGCGTCAGCTCCACTTTACGGTGTGAGCGGACAAACAGCTGAATGCCCAGCTCCTCTTCCAGCAGGTTAATGCGGTGGCTCACCGCGCTGGGGCTGAGCGACAGCTCCGCCGCCGCCAGGGCGAAGGACTCATGCCGGGCAGCCACTTCAAAGGTGTACATTTTCGACAGCTGCCAGCCGTTTAACAGCCGGTTTCTGCCTTCATTCGCATCGGTCATCACAATTCCCACACGTAATTTCTGCGTTCAGCATACCGCTCAAGAATGAATTTATGTGAACCAACGGCAAAATAAGTGCGCTTTTTAGAGTCCAGTCACTCAGTTGATCCAATCTGGCTCATCTGAACGCCAATTTATATCGTTTGTCAGCCCAAGCCGTTTTTTCGTCCAATATCCCCAGATGACATAAGGGTGAGGTGAGATATGGGATCTCAGGTCTGGGTTGTGGCAACGCTGCTTGTCAGCATCGTGTTGATTGTTTTAACCATCGTAAAACTGAAGTTTCACCCGTTCCTCGCGCTGCTGCTGGCAAGCTTTTTCGTTGGCGCGATGATGGGGATGAGCCCGCTGGATATGGTTAACGCCATTGAGAGCGGGATTGGCGGTACGCTGGGCTTCCTGGCGGCGGTTATCGGTCTTGGCACTATTCTCGGCAAAATGATGGAAGTCTCCGGCGCGGCAGAGCGCATCGGGATTACGTTGCAGCGCTGCCGCTGGCTGTCGGCGGACGTGATTATGGTCCTGGTCGGCCTGATCTGCGGCATTACGCTGTTTGTTGAAGTGGGCGTGGTACTGCTGATCCCGCTGGCGTTTTCCATCGCCAAAAAGACCAACACGTCGCTGCTCAAGCTGGCCATTCCGCTCTGTACCGCACTAATGGCAGTGCACTGCGTGGTGCCTCCGCATCCGGCCGCACTATTTGTCACCAACAAATTAGGGGCGGACGTCGGGACGGTGATTGTCTACGGTCTGGTGGTGGGCCTGATGGCGTCTCTGGTTGGTGGCCCGCTGTTCCTGAAGCTGCTCGGCAACCGTCTGCCCTATAAGCCGGTTCCGGCGGAATTTTCAGACCTGAAGGTGCGGGAAGAGCACACTCTGCCGTCGCTGGGCGCCACGCTGTTCACCGTGCTGCTGCCGATTGCCCTGATGCTGGTGAAAACCATTGCCGAGCTGAACATGGCAAAAGAAGGCTCGCTGTATACCCTGCTGGAGTTTATCGGCAACCCCATCACCGCGATGTTTATCGCCGTGTTTGTCGCCTACTACCTGCTGGGGATCCGCCAGCACATGGGCATGGGCGCAATGCTGATCCATACGGAGCACGGCTTTGGCTCTATCGCCAACATTTTGCTGATTATCGGTGCGGGCGGGGCGTTCAACGCCATCCTTAAAATCAGTGGTCTGGCGGAGACGCTGGCGCATATTCTCTCGAACCTGCATATGCACCCTATCCTTCTCGCCTGGCTGGTGGCACTGGTGCTGCACGCCGCCGTGGGTTCGGCAACGGTAGCGATGATGGGTGCCACGGCGATAGTGGCGCCGATGCTGCCGCTCTACCCGAACGTAAGCCCGGAGATCATCACCATTGCCATCGGGTCCGGCGCTATTGGCTGCACGATCGTGACCGACTCTCTCTTCTGGCTGGTGAAGCAGTACTGCGGCGCGACCCTGAATGAGACCTTCAAAAACTATACGACGGCGACGTTTATCGCCTCGGTGCTTGCACTTGGCGGCACATTCCTGCTTTCTTTCATTATCTGAGCGCGAAGAGACGTATTATGGAAAACGCAACTATCACTACTTTAACCGCACAGTTTCCTCTGGTTGAGGATCTGATTGCCCTGAAAGAAACCACCTGGCTTAACCCTCGCACCACGACGCTGGCGGAAGGATTGCCGTATGTCGGGCTGACGAAAGCCGACGTAGACGACGCGCACGCGCGCCTGAAACGCTTCGCGCCGTATCTGGCGAAAGCGTTCCCGGAAACGGCGGCAACAGGCGGGATTATCGAATCCGACCTGGTCGCGATCCCGGCGATGCAGGCGCGGCTGGAGAAAGAATCTGCGAAGCCTGTTACAGGCACGCTGCTGCTGAAAAAAGACAGCCATCTGCCGATTTCCGGCTCGATCAAAGCGCGCGGCGGCATCTATGAGGTGCTGACCCATGCGGAGAAACTGGCGCTGGAAGCCGGGTTGCTGAGCGTTGAAGACGACTACAGCGTTCTGCTGGAGCCGCGCTTTAAGGACTTCTTCAGCCAGTACAGCATCGCGGTGGGCTCAACCGGCAACCTGGGGATGTCCATCGGCATTATGAGCGCACGCATTGGCTTTAAGGTGACCGTGCATATGTCCGCCGACGCCCGCGAGTGGAAGAAAGCCAAACTGCGCAGCCACGGCGTGATCGTCGTTGAATATGAGCAGGATTACGGCGTGGCGGTGGAGCAGGGACGCAAAGCGGCGGAAAGCGATCCGAACTGCTTCTTTATTGACGATGAGAATTCACGCACGCTGTTCCTGGGCTATGCGGTTGCTGGCGAGCGCCTGAAGGCGCAGTTTATCGAACAGGGCCGCGTGGTGGATGCCGATCATCCTCTGTACGTCTATCTGCCGTGCGGCGTCGGCGGCGGCCCCGGCGGCGTGGCTTTTGGCCTGAAGCTGGCCTTTGGCGATAACGTCCACTGCTTCTTTGCGGAGCCAACGCACTCACCGTGCATGCTGCTGGGCGTTTATACCGGGCTGCACGATGAAATCGCCGTGCAGGACCTGGGTATTGATAACGTGACGGCGGCGGACGGACTGGCGGTAGGACGTGCCTCCGGCTTCGTGGGCCGCGCGATGGAGCGCCTGCTCGACGGGTTCTATACCCTCTCCGATCAAAGCATGTACGACATGCTCGGCTGGCTGGCGCAGGAGGAAAGGATTCGCCTGGAGCCGTCGGCGCTGGCGGGGATGGCCGGGCCGCTGCGCGTCGATGCCGATGAGAACGTTACCCACCTGGTGTGGGCGACCGGCGGCGGCATGGTGCCGGAAGACGAGATGGCGAAATATTTAGCGAAAGGGAAGTAATTATGCCGGGTGGCGGCTGCGCCTTACCCGGCCTACAGGTGCAAAATTTGTTGAATGTGGGTTACCGCAAACAGCAGTGACAACGACAGCACGGCCAGGGCGATGAGGAACTTATCCCGCACCGCTTTCGGCTGCGCAAAGTCGTTCTGCGACACGTCCATCAGGTTACGGCTGCGGGTGTAGCGCCATAAAATGATGGCTACCAGCGCCAGCACAACAATGGAGATCCAGAATGGCACCCCCGTGCGGTGCCAGTTGTGCTTAATGGCAAGAGCGATCAGCGCGCCATACCCCAGCAGCGTGCGCAGCCAGGCCAGCGAGGTTCGCTCTGGCTGAAGGCCGGGGTCCGCTTCCCGCCGCGCTTTGCGGCTATCCGGCATACAGCACCAGTAACATCACTACGCCCGCAACCATCAGCAAAATCGTACTGATAATGAGCAAGCCGCGCGTGTAGGGGAGATCCTGCTTCAGACGCATCGCCTTTTCATTTCTCAGCCAGCGCAGATAGCCATAAATCGCCAGCACGCCGGCAATCAGGCACAGTAGCAGGGCCAGCACTTCGCGAATCAACGGGGTGGCAAAATCGGGGGCGAGCTGATCAAGGCCGACGCCTGCGGCCAGAAAGCCCAGGGCGGTGCGGATCCACGCTAAGAACGTGCGTTCGTTAGCCAGTGAGAAGCGGTAGTCCGGTGCTTCACCGAGGCGGGAAATGTTCATGAAAGTTCCTTGTCGTGCTGCATGCAGGCTTCAGCATAGCGTAATTCAGCCAGGACAAGGAGACCGGCATCAGGCGATGCCGGTCAGAAAGATTAGTGCAGCTCTGGCCAGTAATCCTTATTCGCTTCAATCAGATCGTCCAGAATCGCCTTCGCCACCGATGCGCTCGGTACGGTTTTCGACAGGGTAATCGCCTGCCAGAGTTTCTGATACGAGCGCTGCTCCCAGGCGTCCACCACCAGTTTTTCCACCGCCACCTGCTGGCTCATGAGCCCTTTCTGGAAGTGCGGAATATCACCCACGGTCAGCGGCTCCGGTCCGTTGTGGCCGACCAGACAAGGGATTTCTACCATCGCGTCAGCGTCAAAGTTATGGATAGCCCCATTGTTAGGCACAATCAGCAGCATGCGTTCCTGGGTGTTAAAGGCAATCGCGGTCGCCAGATCGACGATGTACGACGCATGTTCGTCAATTTCCAGTTCACCGGCAGAAGAATGACCGGCTTCGATAATCGCCCGACATGAACTGAATACATGCTTCTCACGGTGATCCATCACTTCATTGGCGCGGGTACGCTCCGGATTGGAATGGGCGACCACATAGTCCGGGAACAGGTAATACTTCAGGTAGGTGTTCGGCATGGTGTCCGGATCCAGCGCCTGTACGTCTTTGGCCTTGGCGAAGGTATCGTTCCAGCTCGCTTCAGTATGCACATCTTCCGAAGGCGGAACATAACCGTTTTTCGCCACGTATTCGCGCAGCTTCGGCATCAGATCGTTGCCGTTCTGATCTTCAATCGACGTCCACCAGCCGAAGTGGTTCAGACCGTAGTAGCGCACGCGCATCTCTTTGCGGTCTTTCAGGCCCACGATTTGCGCCATACGCCCTTCAATGCAGATCGGCATATCGCAGATGTTGAGGATTTTCGCGTTCGGACGCAGGCGGCGCGTGGCTTCCGCGACAATCGCCGCCGGGTTGGAGTAGTTCAACATCCACGCGTTCGGGGAGTACTGCTCCATGTAATCCACCAGCTCCAGCACGCCGCCGATGGAGCGCATGCCGTAGGAGATGCCGCCCGGCCCGCACGTTTCCTGGCCCAGCACGCCGTGGCGCAGCGGGATTTTTTCATCCTTTTCACGCATGGGATATTTGCCAACGCGAATATGCGCCATCACGAAATCCACATCGGTAAAGGCCGCTTCAGGATCGGTGGTGTAACTAAATTCAATCTCCGGCGCCTGCTCCTTAAGGATGATTTTACACGCCTCGGCGATGATCTCCTGACGTGCTCCGTCATTGTCATAGAACTTCAGCGCACGCAGCGGGAAACGGTCACGGTTGGCTAACAGCATCAGGACGATACCAGGCGTGAATGTACTGCCGCCGCCTGCAATAACAACTGAGAATTTTTTCATGATATAGCCTCTGTCAGAGTGGTTTGTTCGTTTGTTAAAGGGGTTTTCATCAGCGATTCCAGCTGGTCGCGCACCTGAGGAACGTGCAGACCGACAATCACCTGTATGCCGTTGCCGCGCCGCACCACACCGTGTGCGCCCAGGGCTTTGAAGACGTCATCGCTTTGGGTTTTCGTCATATCCACCAGGGCGATACGCAGGCGGGTGGCGCAGTTATTGATACTTTCGATATTCGCTGCGCCGCCGAGCGCCTGTAAGAACCCAGCGGCCTGTCCGACCTGCTGGCTGGCTGCCGCCGGGGCGGTGGTTTGCCCACGAGCGGCCTTATAGTCGGCCTTGCTGTAGAGCTTGATTTCGCTCTCTTCCCGGCCCGGCGTTTTGAGATTCAGACGTTCGATAAGCGTTCTGAAGACCACGAAGTAGATCCCGGTGAAGCAGAGGCCGATGCCAATCTGGGTGAATACCGTCGAGGCGTGGTTATGGAACATCGGGATCCAGTTTTGCGGCAGGAACTGGTCCAGCAGACCGCCGCCCATGTTCCCCACCACCCCGAAGATATACATCACCGTCGCCATCGTTGCGGCCAGCACGGCGTGGATGGCAAACAGCAACGGCGAGATAAACAGGAAGGTGAACTCCAGCGGTTCGGTAATGCCCACCAGCACGGCGGTAAGCGTGGCCGGGATCAGCAGACCTGCCACTTTGACGCGGTTCTCCGGCGACGCGGTATACCAGATAGCCAGCGCAATACCGACTGAGCCAAACACCTTAGAGTTGCCGTGCAGCGCGAATCCGCCCTCCGGGAACAGCGTTTTAAGCGGCACAGTGCTCTGGCTGAATTCCTGAAGGTGCTGTGCCCAGTAGACCTGAATGCCGCCTTCTACCGCAGCCGGGCCGAAGATAAACGGACCGTAGACAAAGTGGTGTAATCCGGTTGGGATCAGAATGCGTTCCAGGAAGGTATAAACCCATACGCCCAGCGCGCCAGCGGTACGTAGAAAGGCCTGCAACGACTCAATGCCCATCTGCACTTTCGGCCAGCCCAGCAGCGTCAGCCAGGCGCAGGGGATCATCACGAAGAACGCGAGGATAACGACAAACGAGGTGCCCTGGAAAATCCCCAGAAAGACCGGCAACGGCTTGTTGAAAAATCGGTTGTGGATGGCGGTGACGAGCCCGGAAATGATAATCGCCCCGATGATGCTGGTATCAAGCGTTTTGATTCCGGCAATCATCGCCAGCCCGCTGCCGGCAGTGGGTTCAGCAGAGAAGTCGACGCCAAAGAAGTGGCCCCAGGTCATCCCCATCGCGTTGATAAAGTAGTTCCAGGTCAGAAAGCTAATCAGCACCGCCAGACAGGCGCGGCCCTGCGCCTGCTTTGCCAGGCCAATCGGTAAGCCGACAGCAAAAATCAGCGGCATATTACGGAACACCGCCCAGCCGCCCTCTTCGATGATGTGAACAATTTGCGCGAACAGATTATCAGGCGCGGTTAAGGCCTCACCGACAAACAGCGGATTGCGAAGCATGATGGCGATCCCAACCACGATCCCGGCAAAGGGAAACAGCAAAACCGGGGTGAACATGGCGCCGCCAAAGCGTTGTATTTGACTGAGCATTTTTAAATCCTCATGAAACAACCTGTAGGGGATAGAGGCCTTTATGGTTTTTTACTGGCCTGAGGTGAGCATAAGAAGTTACTGATGCGGGAACATGGCGTGCCGCTGCGATTCGTGATCGCATTCATGGTTTTAATTTGACCAATCAGGTCTACTTTTTAAACTAAACATGGACAAGTTAAGACGTATTCCACGCCATGATGTGCGCAGAGAGGTCTACTGGTGATCTACAAATCAATTGCCGATCGGCTACGGCTGCGGCTGAATTCTTCGGACTACAACATTGGCAGTCCGTTACCCGGAGAAAAAGCGCTGGCAAAGGAGTTTGGCGTAGCCCGGATGACCGTCCGCAAAGCGCTGGATCTGCTGGTAAGCTGGGGGCTGGTTGAACGTCGACACGGTAGCGGGACGTTCGTGGCGCGCAAAGACGTTCATCATGAAACGACTAACCTGACTGGGCTGGTGGAGGTATTGCGCCAGCAGGGGAAAGAAGTGCAAAGCAAGGTGTTGCAGTTTGAAGTGATGCCCGCGCCGCCCGCCATCGCCAGCCAGCTGCGGATTCAGGTTGATGAGCGGATCTATTTTTCAAGGCGGGTGCGTTACGTGGACGGAAAACCGCTGATGCTGGAGGACAGCTTTATGCCGGTGAAGCTGTTCCGCAATCTTTCCCTGGCGCATCTCGAAGGGTCTAAGTTTGATTACATCGAGAAGGAGTGTGGGATCACCATCAGCGGCAATTACGAGAGCCTGACGCCGGTGCTGGCAGATAAACAGCTGGCCGGTTATATGAATGTGCCGGAACAGACGCCGCTGCTGCGCATCACTTCCCTTTCCTACAGCGACAGCGGCGAGTTCCTCAATTATTCCGTGATGTTCCGGAACACAAGCGATTACCAGGTGGACTACCATCTGCGGCGTATCCACCCGGAAGACTTATTAGCCCATCCCCCAGAATAGCACCGCCAGTAGCTGCGGGGTGATGATGCGCAGAAACATCACCAGCGGATAAACCGTGGCGTAGGATAACGCCGCCGCGCCGCTGGTGGCGTGCAGGTTATTGGCGAACGCCAGCGCGGGCGGATCGGTCATGGAACCGGCCAGCATGCCGCACAGCGTGAGATAGTTCATTTTAGCGAACATACGCGCCAATAACCCGACAGTTATCAGTGGGATAGCGGTAATAAATATGCCGTATCCTACCCAGCTCATCCCTTCGCCGTTCACCAGAGTATCGACAAAATCGCCGCCGGATTTCAGCCCCACCACCGCCAGAAACAGCACGATGCCCAACTCCCGCAGCGCCAGGTTAGCGCTCGGCGGCATAAACCAGTAGAGCTTACCGATGGAGCCGATACGCCCGAGGATAAGCGCCATAATGAGCGGCCCGCCTGCCAGACCCAGCTTCAGTGCTACCGGGAAGCCGGGCACGTACAGGGGGATGGAGCCAAGCATGACGCCAAGCCCGACGCCGATAAAGACCGGCAGCATCTGCACCTGCTGGAGTTTTTGCTGGGCGTTGCCCACCATGTCTGCTACGGCATCAATAGATGAAGGACGCCCGACAAGGTTGAGAATATCACCGAATTGCAGGCTGGCATCCTGGCTGGCCACCAGCTCGACACCGGCGCGGTTAAGCCGGGAGATCACCACGTCATAACGCTCTTTAACCTGCAAATCGCGTATTTTCTTGCCCAGAACCTTCTCATTGGTCACTACCACGCGCTCCACGCGCATGTCCGTTCCACGGGTTGAGAGTGAGGTATCCACCTCCTGACCAATCACCAGCCGGGCATTGTTTAAATCCGCCGGTTGCCCTACCAGATGCAGGAGATCGCCGTGCTGAATAAGGGTATCCGGTGAAGGCACCATCAGCGTGTCATCACGTTTCAGGCGGGAACAGATAATGGTCGCGCTGTTCAGAATGGGAACATCCTGAATCGCCATATTGTTCAGATTAGGGTTTTCGACGCGAATGTTGATGGTTTTAATGAGCGCATGGCCGTTGGTCAGCGTGCTTTCATGCTCCTTCGCCTCCTGTCCAACGTTAACGCGGAACAGCACGCGTACCAGCCACATCGAGAGCAAAATACCGCAAATGCCAAACGGATAGGCCATGGCGTAGCTCATCCCCATCTGATCGACGACATCAGCAGGGATACCCAGATCGCGCAGAATTTGCTGGCCCGCCCCGAGCGCGGGCGTATTCGTGACGGCGCCGGAGAAGATGCCCAGCACGACGGGCAGCGGAATCGCGAAGAGTTTATGCAGAATGGCGGTAACCAGCCCACCCATCACGACGATGCCGAAGGCAAAGAGATTAAGGCGTAAACCGGAGATGCGCAGGGAAGCGAAGAAGCCCGGCCCCACCTGAATACCGATGGTATACACAAAGAGGATCAGGCCGAACTCCTGGATGAAATGCAGCATATCGGCGCTGAGCACCCACCCAAGCTGGTCGGCAAAATGGCCGACAAAAATCCCGCCGAACAGCACCCCGCCAATCCCAAACCCGACGCCGCGGATTTTGATATTCCCCAGCCATAGCCCCACTACCGCGACAAGGGCCAACACGCTGACGGTTAACGCGATATCACTCATGTTCCACATCCTGTGTATAACCTTAGTTATGATAAGGATTCTCTCAGAGCTGGCGGCGGTTGTATGGGCGATGGCGCACAAAAAAGCCGAAGGTAAACGCAAAACGGTCACCCGAAGGTGACCGTTTTTAGTGTTTGCACCCTCTCCCACAGGGAGAGGGTCGGGGTGAGGGCACCAGCCCGCACACGATTAGCTATTCAACGCCGGGCGTTCGCTAATGGCGATGCGTTGAGGCGCAATGGCTTCCGGCACGTTACGGGTGAGGTCAATGTTCAGCAGCCCGTTAGTGAACGTCGCGCCAGAAACTTCCATATGGTCTGCCAGGGTAAAGCTCAGGCTAAACGGCTGAGTGACAAGCCCCTGATGCAGCCATTTGGTCTCGGTGTCTGGTTTTTCCGGTGACCCTTTCACGGTCAGGCGCGCACCCTCAAGCTGGATGTCGAGATCTTCCTGGCGGAACCCGGCCAGCGCAAGCGTGATGCGGTAGTGGTTATCATCGCTTTTTTCGATGTTGTACGGCGGAAAGGTCTGCTGTTCGGTTGCGCTTTGCAGCGCGTTAGCCAGTTTGTCAAAACCGATCCACTGACGCAGCAGAGGGGAAAAATCATAGTTACGCATACTAAATCTCCTTCTGAGAAGCGAGTTCGGCACAGTTTAATTTTGTGCACAGTTGTACCTGCAAACCCTTGCGGATTCGCATATGCTCCCTTTACGGCAAGCAATTTCAGGTGGGCCGCAGCCGCGACCCGCTTAATTAATTGATTTCGATACGACGCGGTTTTTTCTCTTCCGGAATCACACGTTCCAGTTCGATAAACAGCAGGCCGTTCACCAGGTTCGCGCCCTTGACGTGGATGTTCTCAGCCAGCTGGAACTTGCGTTCAAAGTTACGCTCTGCGATACCCTGGTAGAGGTAGGTTCGTTCTTTCTGCTCGCCCGCATGGGAGCCTTTCACCACCAGCAGATTGTCCTGCGCGGTGATCTCCAGTTCGCTCTCTGCGAAACCGGCAACAGCAATCGCAATGCGATAGTGGTTTTCGTCAACCAGTTCAACGTTGTATGGAGGATAGCCGTTGCTCTGGCTCTGGTTGTTTTCTAAGTGGTTGAACAGACGATCAAAACCAATGGCAGAACGGTATAGCGGAGAGAGATCGAAATTACGCATAGATAAATGCTCCTGAAATCAGCGAGAAAATGTAGCCTTCCACCATGGACAGGCTTCTGCTTCCCCGAACACCCATCAGGCGTGTCCGTTATCGGGTTACATTCTTAAAATGGGTATGGATACGGCCTTTTCAAGCCTGTTGATGTGAGATTTTTTTGCACTTTGCTGGTTGTCGCATAGACTCAGGGGCACAGCACAAAGGGTTAAATTGCGATGGCGACCACAGTGCGGGAGTTTGGAGCTATCCATTTTGGACGCGCCTCGCTATAACCCTGAGTTGCAGGTCAATGCCGTGCTACTAATGATGACTGAGTGATGATGAGAAATGTTCTGATTAAGCTGGCGACGTTCAGCGGGGTTGTTTTACTTTGCGGGTGTTCGAGCGTGATGTCGCACACCGGCGGTAAAGAAGGAACATATCCGGGGACGCGCGCCAGTGCCGCAATGATCTCTGATGATGAGACAAACTGGGGTACCAAATCTCTGGCGATTCTTGATATGCCGTTTACGGCGGTTGCCGATACGCTTTTGCTGCCGTGGGATATGTTCCGCACCGACAGCTCAGTGCGTTCGCGCGTTGAGAAAAGCGAGCAGGAGACGCTGGCAACCAACTCCGTCATCCCGCCCGCAGCGATGCCTCCACGCTAATTCTGTGCGGTTTCTGTTAGCCACAGCTGGCGGAAACCGTCCTTCGCTTCCATCCATGCAATAAATCGTCCGTCCGGGGAAAACACCACAGCGTCAGCAGACGGCGGATTGCCATGATCGGAGGTCAAAAACGTCACCTCACCGGTCTGCGCATCGCAGCAGGCAATGCGGCTTTCGAGCACAAACCCAAGTGTGCGGCCAGAAGGATGCCAGTTAAAAGCCGACTGGATATCACTTTCACTGTGGGTCAGCTGGCGCGGCTCGCCGCCCTCAGGGGAGATAAGCCACAGCTGCACAACGCCGTTATCGTCCCGCATTAAAAACGCAACCTGCGTCCCCTGTGGATTGCTGCGCACCCAGTGGCGCGGCACGTTCACCAGCCCCGGATACGCCTTCTGATGGGTGAAGGTAAGGCGGCGTTGCATGACGCCCGCAGGCGGCGCGGGCATTGTATCCGGCGTTCCCTGCAACGGCGCATCGCCCGCTCGTTTCCAGCCCTGCTCGTCTTTGGGAAGATCGACAATAAACAGTTCGGGCACTTTCTCGCCTTTCGCAGACACCGTATCGCCGATAAACGCCAGCCTGTCGTTGCCCACCCAGCCCTCTTCATAGGCGCGGTTTACCTCATCGCTGCCCGGTTTCGGGTTCGGCGTTGTCCGGCTTACCAGTACGCTCCAGAAGGTGCCGGCATATTCCCGCGGATGGTTCCCCTGTGGGTTTACTGGGCCAAAAGGCGCCGCCACCCCGACGTTACGCAAATCCAGCTGCGGATCGCGCGCGTGCAGCACATGGTCGTTATAGGTAAAGCTGACGAACTGCCCGTTCGGGCTAAAAACGTGAACGTGGGTGCCGCCACGCAGCGCACCTGCCGTGTAAGGCGCGGTGATATCCATCGCATCAAGATTGCTCACCTGACCATTGTGCGCAATCACCCCCTGACGATGGTGAAAATCATACTGCCAGTCTGCATCCGGGTTTTTCGGGCCGTGGATAAAAACATATTTGTCCTGCGCCGGATGAACGGTTACCACGCCAACATGCGCGCCGTCAGTCGCACGGTAGATCGCCTCAACCTCGCCCGTACTAACATTGACCCGCTCAATGGTTTCACCGGTAAACGACGCGCCGGACGGGCGGACATCATAGACAAGCCACTGGCTGTCTGGCGTCCAGGTGTTGATGTTGGTGAGCTGGTGGTTGCGGGAAGCGAAGGTGATTTGTTTCATGAAAATACCCTGATGCGCGGTTATCGCATCAGGGTAAAACATCCGAAGGGATTAGCCTACTCGTTTCACGTCGCCGACCAGCAGGATATAGGAGAGCGCCCCGATCAGCGCCACGGCAGAGATATACACCAGCGCCGGACCAAAGCCGTAGTCCTGCGCCAGGTAACCGATGACCAGCGGCACGGTGATCCCGCCCAGGCCGCCAACGAAGTTAAACACGCCGCCGGTCAGGCCAATCAGACGCATCGGCGCCAGCGACGACACCAGCGACCAGGTGATGGAGGCAAAACCGTTCCCGAAGAACGCTACCGCCATCAAGGTCATGATCCACACCGGATCGTTGGTGTAGTTCGCTCCCATGATGCAGGTAGAGATCAGCAGGCCGCAGATAATCGGCGTTTTACGCGCAACGCCCAGTGAGAAGCCTTTTTTCACCAGTTTGTCCGCCAGCCAGCCCGAGAGCAGGACGCCGAAAAACGCCGCAAGGAAGGGTACGGTGGTCATAAAGCCCGCCTTCAGCGCGGTAATCCCTTTTTCCTGGGTCAGATAGTTCGGGAACCAGGTGAGGAAGAACCACAGCGTGGAAGTCACCGCGAACTGGCCCAGATATACGCCCACCAGCTTACGGTGGAAGACCAGCTTCCAGTCCGCTCTGGTCAGCGGCTGGCGCGCCTCTTTTTTCACGGGCGCATCGCCGTCCACCAGGCCACCGCCGTCGCGGATGTAGTCCAGTTCGGCTTTGGTGATGCTTTTGGTCAGGCGCGGCGGCTGATAAACCTTAAACCAGATTAACGACCAGATAATGCCGATCCCGCCGGTGACGATGAACACCCAGTGCCAGCTCAGTAGCTCCTGGATCCAGATTAACAGCGGCGTCAGAAATGCCAGGCCAACAAACTGCCCGGAGGTGTAAAAACCAACAGCGGAAGCGCGTTCGTGTTCCGGGAACCAGCTGGTCACCATGCGGTTGTTGGTCGGAAACGCGGGCGCTTCAAACACCCCGGTGATGGCGCGCAGGCCAATCAGTGACATCAGCCCGGTGGCGAAGCCCTGGAACAGGGTCGCCACGGACCAGCCAAAAATAGCGATAAAGTAGGTCAGACGCGACCCCACGCGGTCAAGGAACCAGCCGCCCGGGATCTGGCAGAGCGTATACAGCCAGGCAAACGCCGAGAAGACGTAGCCCATTTCCGCTTTGGTGATGCCAAACTCTTCCTGAATATGAGCCGATGCCACGGCAAGGTTGGCGCGGTCGACATAACAGATGACCACGGTAATAAAGATCATGATCAGCGTCAGGTAACGACGACGCCCGGTTTTTGCAGCAGTAACTGGAATATCCATCACAATCTGTCTCCAGATTTTGGGCATAGCGAAGCCGCTCACCATGCCCTGTAATTTACAGAGGGTGTATTTGGTTTTTTTAATTAAAAACGTAAACGGAATACGCTAAATAATTCGTGCTGGGGGAAGGCGGCAAGTTTTCGCATCCCCGGGAGCATACAAAAGTATGTGACCGGGGTAAGAAAACGCAGCCAACGCATCACCAGCGCGAAGTATGACGCGCATTTACCACTCGGCTACGGAACCGTCTTCATGACGCCACAGTGGGTTACGCCAGTCCGGCGCACTTTTACTCAGCTCAATGACTTTGGCTTCGTCGATCTCCACGCCAAGGCCCGGCTTCGTTAACGGTTTAAAGAAACCGCCTTCCATGCTGAAGTCTTCCTTGTTTTTCACAAAGTCGAGCAGCTCCGCGCCCTTGTTATAGTGAATGCCCATGCTTTGTTCCTGGAACACCGCATTGCGCGAGACGAAGTCGACGTGCAGACAGGCCGCAAGCGCAATTGGCCCAAGCGGACAGTGCGGGGCCAGCGCCACATCGTAGGCTTCTGCCATTCCGGCAATTTTGTAGCATTCGGTGATGCCACCCGCGTGGGAGAGGTCCGGTTGCAGGATCGCAATGCCGCCCGCTTCCAGCACGCGTTTAAACTCGAAGCGCGAGAACATGCGTTCACCCGCCGCGATGGGAATGTGCGTCTGTTCAGCCAGTTTCGGATAGTATTCCGCCTGCTCGGCCAGCACCGGCTCTTCGATAAACAGCGGGCGATACGGCTCCAGCTCTTTAATCAGCACTTTGGCCATTGGCGCGCTGACGCGGCCGTGGAAATCCAGGCCAAACTCAATCTCGTTGCCGAAAGCCTCACGGATTTGCGCCACGGTATTCACCGCCCGGTCTACCGCGCGCGAGTTGTCGATAACGCCCATCTCTTCGCAGCCGTTGAGTTTGAAGGTGTCAAAACCGATGTTGCGCAGTTGCCGGATACCGTCGATCACTTCCGCAGGGCGGTCACCGCCCACCCAGCTGTAGGCTTTGATTTTGTCGCGCACCAGGCCGCCCATTAATTGCCAGACCGGGGCATTCAGCACTTTGCCTTTGATATCCCACAGCGCCTGATCAATACCGGCGATGGCGCTCATCAGGATCGGACCGCCACGGTAAAATCCCGCCCGGTACATGACCTGCCACAGGTCGTTGATGCGCGCCGGATCCTGGCCAATCAGGTATTCGCCCAGCTCGTGAACCGCGGCTTCAACGGTGCGCGCACGGCCTTCAATCACCGGCTCGCCCCAGCCAACCACGCCTTCGTCGGTTTCGATTTTCAGGAACATCCAACGCGGGGGTAAACGGTACGTGGTGAGTTTGATTATTTTCATTGCACTGCCTCTCGATACGCTTTCACAAATGCTGCCGCCTGCTGTGCGGTACGCTCAACGGGCTGTCCGGCACGATAGAGATCGCTGCCCAGCCCGGCGCCCACACAGCCCGCTTTTATCCACTGCACCAGGTTTTCCGGCGTGACGCCGCCCACGGCAAAGACCGGCACGCTGGCGGGTAAGACCGCTTTCAGCGCTTTGATGTAATCCGGACCAAAGGCCGACGACGGGAAAATTTTGAGAGACTGTGCGCCTGCATCGAGGGCGGCAAAGGCTTCTGTAGCCGTGGCGCAACCCGGGCAAACGGTCATGCCGTACTCCACCGCCCGGCGGATCACCTCGGGGTTGATATTCGGTGTGACGATAAGCTTGCAGCCCATCTTCGCCAGTTCATCCACCTGCTCCGGCTGTAATACGGTGCCAGCGCCAATCAGCGCCTTATCACCAAACGCCTTCACAATTGCCGGAATGCTTTTTTCCCACTCCGGGGAGTTGAGCGGGATTTCCACCGCGTCGAACCCGGCGTCGATCACCGCGCCAACGTGCGCTAAGGCCTCACCGGGCGTGATACCGCGCAAAATCGCGATCAGGGGAAGTTCAGTTTGCCACTGCATGAGCGATGCTCCTTATGCCTGCCTGAAATGCCGTGTCGCCTTCCACCGCAGCAACATCCCGTCCGATAGCGTGGAACGCCTGGCGGTAACGAGACGTCAGCGATGAACCCGCGACGAGCGTGATGGCCTGCTGCCCGGCGAACGCGTCGCTCAGAGTGGCGACCTCTGCGCCAATCAGCAGGCCGGACAGAAATTCGCTGACCTGTTCGCGCGGAAGATTTCCCAGCACGTGCGAGGCGCGAACCTCAAAAAGTTGCGGCAAAACGGCAGGGGATGCGATCCCGCGCTCAAGCCCGGCGGCAAACGCTTCCGGCGAAGGGGTCTGCTCCGGCAAACCGGCCCCCACCAGCGAATGCTTAAGCAGCAAGTGGTGCAATTCGCCGGTCATCACGGTGCGAAAGTCATGAATTTGCTCAGCATCCGCCTGGACCCATTTGCAGTGCGTCCCGGGCATGACGTAGACAGAAGAAGGAGAAAGCGTGCGCGCCCCGAGCAGTTGCGTCTCTTCACCGCGCATCACGTTATGGTTATCGTCGCGAGAGACGCATAAACCGGGGATAATCCAGACATTGTCGCCAACGGACGTTAACTGCTCGCCAACGGCAGTGAAATGCACCGGAACCGACAGATAAGGCGCAACCTTCCAGCCTACGTTACTGCCGACCATTCCGGCCATCACCACTGGCGTAGTACCGTCGCGCCAGTTTTGTGTCACCTCTGCTAACACCGCTGCTGGGGATTTACCGTTCAGGCGCGTCACACCTGCTTCTGATTGCCTGCTTTCCAGGCACTGCTCACCCTGGTAGAGCCAGGCGCGCAGATTGGTCGATCCCCAGTCAATTGCGATGTAGCGTGATGTCATGTGATTTCCTTCAACCTTCGTGTCGAGCTGGCGATCATGGTCAGCGCCGCCTGCTCTGCCGCATCGCCGTCCTGATGCCGTATCGCATCGAACAGCGCTTTATGTTCCTGAAGCGTTTTCGGCATGTTGGCCTCATCGCCCATCCAGGTACGTTCAAATACTGCTCGCTGTAGCGAGCTGATCGCCACGCTAAGCTGCTGTAACACCGGGTTATGCACCGACTGCAATACCGCCTCGTGGTAGCGAATGTCCGCCTCGTTGAACGCCTCCCGATTCTGGTTATTGGCGATCATGTCGTTTAAAGCCGACTCAATCTGTGCCAGGTCACCTGACGTTGCGCGCTCTGCCGCCCAGCGGGCAATGGCCGGTTCCACCAGATTTCGGACTTCGCTCATCGCGCCGATAAGCCGTGGGTCGTAGTCGTTTTCCAGTACCCATTGCAGAACATCGGTATCGAGGTAGTTCCACTGGTTACGCGGCGCCACAAACGCGCCGCGATAGCGCTTCATTTCAATCAGCCGCTTCGCCATCAGCGAGCGGAACACTTCCCGGATGATGTTGCGCGAGGTTTCAAACTCCTCGCACAGTTCCGCCTCTGCTGGCAGCGGCGAACCGGGAACGTATTTGCCACCCACAATCTGAGTGCCCAGCGTGATGACAATGCGATCGGTTTTATTGAGTGTCATGGAGAGTCCTTGTGCTCTGTAAGTCCATCACTACTTTACCGCGACCGCTGAATTTCGCCTCACTTTTGCAGTACAAACGTGAGGCCTTTCGTCTTTGCCGTGGTGACAATGTAGTACAATCAGTTAATGTTGTACTACAATCCAGATCACAAAAAGAACAATTCGATAAATTCAGGGCCAAAAAAAGCCCCGGTAGATAACCGAGGCTGATGATTACAGACAGCTGCTAGGAGAGGACAAATTTCTCGATCGCCCAGGCAACGCCGTCTTCCAGGTTAGATTTGGTCACGAAGTTCGCCACTTCTTTTACCGACGGGATGGCGTTATCCATCGCCACGCCCATGCCAGCATATTCGATCATCGCAATATCGTTTTCCTGGTCGCCCAGCGCCATGATCTCCTCAGGCTTGATGCCCAGCGCATCGGCAAGCGATTTGACGCCCGTGCCTTTATTGACGCGTTTATCGAGAATTTCGAGGAAGTACGGCGCACTTTTCAGTACGGTGTATTTCTCTTTTACCTCAGCCGGAATGCGTGAAATGGCTTTGTCGAGAACCGCAGGTTCATCAATCATCATCACTTTCAGGAACTGTGTCGCCGGATCCATTTTCTCCGCTTCACAGAACACCAGTGGAATGGTTGCAACGTAGGACTCGTGCACCGTGTAGTAGCTGATATCGCGGTTGGCGGTGTAAAGCGTATTGCGATCGAGCGCGTGGAAGTGAGAGCCCACGTCGCGGGAGAGTTTTTCCAGGAACCGGTAGTCATCATAGCTCAGTGCCGTTTGCGCCACCGTGCTGCCATCGGCTGCCTTTTGCACCAGCGCGCCGTTATAGGTGATGCAGTAATCGCCAGGCTGGTTCATGTGCAGCTCTTTCAGGTAACTGTGCACCCCGGCATACGGGCGTCCGGTGGTGAGCACCACATTCACGCCTTTTTCGCGTGCGGCGGCGATCGCATTTTTAACGACAGGAGAGATAGTGTGGTCTGGCAGCAGCAGCGTGCCGTCCATATCGATTGCAATGAGTTTGATGGCCATGGGGTCCCCGGGATAAATGAGTGCTACCTCATGCTAACGCGATTAAGCACACAAAAATAGAGCTACCTTGCGCAACAAAAAGCCCCTTTTACGTTTATTCCGGGAACGGGAACTCACTCGCGGGTGAGAACGATTTTGCCAAACGCACCGCGATCCAGATGCTCAAGCGCCTGTTCCAGCTCGTCAAAGCGGTAGCGATGCTCAATCACCGGTTTTAACTCCGTGACATCAACAGCACGGACAAAATCTTCCAGCGCCCGGCGGTGTCCAACCCCAATCCCCTGAATGACGGGGGATTTCAGCAACAGCTCGCTTGCAGGCAGAGAAATTTCTGTCCCGGCCAGCACGCCAATGACCGATATCCGCCCATGAACGGCAACGGCGCGCAGGGAATGTCTCAGGTTCTCCCCACCCACGGTTTCGATAATATGGTCGATGCCGCGATCCTGCGTCAGTGCCAGCGTATTTTCAGCCCAGTCGCCTTTCAGTCGGTTGATGCCCTGGCTGGCCCCCAGCTTTTTGGCCCGCGCCAGTTTTTCATCACTTCCCGAGGAGACAAACACCTCTGCGCCGTGCGCTTTTGCTATCTGCAAAGCGAATAGCGCCACACCGCCCGTCCCTTGTACCAGCACCGATTGCCCGGCGCGTAAATGACCGCGCTCCACCAGCGCGAACCATGCGGTAAGCCCCGCGCAAGGAAGCGTACTGGCCTCAGCGTCATCCAGGCTTTCCGGGGACGCCACCAGCGCGTTTTCACTCACAATCACATATTCGGCCAGCATGCCCTGGAAGTATCCACCGGACGTTTTATAGGGCAAATCGCGCGCGTCTGCCTGCGGCTTGCCGTCGATCCATTCCGGGAAGAAGGTTGAGATGACGCGTGCGCCGGGTTTGAAACGCGTAACGCCTTCACCGATGCTGTCCACCACGCCTGCCATGTCAGATGCTGGGGTAAACGGGAAGGAAAGCGGAATCGGCATCGTGCCTTCAATCACCATTTTATCCCGGTAGTTGAGCGCAACGGCATTAACCCGTACGCGGACCTCTCCCGGGCCTGGCTGTGGAACAGGCTCCTGAACGAGCCTGAGGCTTTCACGACCAAGGGCATCCATTGACCAGCGTTGCATTGTTGCTGTCATTTTTTTCTCCTGTCATCAGATGATTTTCAGTTCTGACAGTCTACCGTTGACTCAGCGTCACCAGTGGCGATAAGTTTTCCCTTCATTGATGACCAAATTGATACAATTCATCCATGACCGATACGCTGAAAGATATTCCCGTTTTCGTTGCCTCCGTTGAGGCAGGAAGTTTTGCCCAGGCCGCCGTCCGTCTGCATTTGTCGCGCTCGGCGGTAGGAAAAAGCATTGCTCGTCTTGAAGAGAGGCTGGGGGTTCGTCTGTTTCATCGGACCACCCGCAGCCAGAGGCTGACCGATAACGGCGCGCTTTTTTATGAACGCTGCCTGCGCGCGCTGGAAGAGATCCGTGGCGCTGAATCGCAGCTTGAAACCGGAAAACATCAGGTCAGCGGTCGGCTGCGTGTTGCCATGCCGGTGCTGTTTGGTCGCCAGTGTATCGCCCCGCTGCTAATAGAGCTGGCGCAGGAGCATCCCGGGCTTGAGCTTGAAATGTCCTTTAGCGACCGCATCGTGGATCTTGTGGAAGAAGGGTTTGATATGGCGGTGCGCAATGGCACCCTGGCTGACAGCGCCGTGCTGGTCGCCAGAAGGCTGGGAGTGCACCGAATGGTTCTGTGTGCCGCGCCGGATTATCTGATTAAGAATGGCCAGCCGCAAAGCGTTGATGATTTACGCCAGTATACGGCCATTAACTACACGCGTGCGGGCAGAGTCTTACCCTGGCAGCTGATGGATTACGATGGCACGTCGCGCACGTTTATTCCCCGCTCATCCCTCAATATGGATGATTTGCAGGCGATCTGCGACGCGGCGCTGGCCGGCCACGGTATTGCATGGTTACCCTGCTGGATGGTCATCAAAGAAATTCATCAGGGAAATCTTGTCCCGCTCTTTAAGCAGGCCCCGGATGTACGCTTCGACGTTCATGCCGTCTGGCAGCAGACGCCACACCTGCCGCTAAGGGTAAGAATTGCCATAGATATGCTGGTCAAACGTTTACCGGCAGTGATGTCGCTGGAGTTTCCTGCGTCCATAAAAAAGCCGCGCTAAAGCGCGGCCAGTTATGTTGTCGTAAAGCGACGATTAAATATCGATATTCGCCGCTTTCAGGGCGTTCTCTTCGATGAAGGCGCGACGTGGTTCAACCGCATCGCCCATCAGGGTCGTGAACAGCTGATCCGCTGCAATCGCGTCTTTAACGGTGACGCGCAGCATGCGACGGCTTTCCGGATCCATGGTGGTTTCCCACAGCTGATCCGGGTTCATTTCGCCTAGGCCTTTATAACGCTGAATAGAGAGGCCACGACGGGACTCTTTCACCAGCCACTCCAGCGCCTGTTCGAAGCTGGCTACCGGCTGACGACGTTCGCCACGTTCGATAAACGCGTCGTCTTCGATCAGACCACGCAGCTTCTCGCCGAGGGTGCAGATACGGCGGTATTCCGGACCGGTAACAAACTCGTGCTCCAGCGGGTAGTCGGTATCGACGCCGTGGGTACGCACGCGAACAATCGGCTCGAACTGCTGCTCAGCGTTCTGCTGAACGTCGAACTTCCACTGGCTGCCGTGCTGCTCTTTCTCGTTCAGCTCGCTCACCAGGGTGTTCACCCAGCGGGTGACGTTCTGCTCGTTGCTCAGATCGGCTTCGGTCAGGGTCGGCTGATAAATCAGCTCTTTCAGCAGCGCTTTCGGATAGCGACGCTCCATACGGCCAATCATTTTCTGCGTGGCGTTGAACTCGGAAACCAGACGCTCCAGCGGCTCACCGGCCAGCGCTGGCGCGCTGGAGTTTGCGTGCAGGGTCGCACCATCAAGGGCGATCGCGATTTGGTACTGATCCATCGCGTCGTCATCTTTAATGTACTGTTCCTGCTTGCCTTTTTTCACCTTGTACAGCGGTGGCTGCGCAATGTAGACGTGGCCGCGCTCAACGATTTCCGGCATCTGACGATAGAAGAAGGTCAACAGCAGCGTACGGATGTGCGAGCCGTCGACGTCCGCATCGGTCATGATGATGATGCTGTGATAACGCAGTTTGTCCGGGTTGTACTCGTCGCGACCAATGCCGCAGCCGAGCGCGGTGATGAGCGTCGCCACTTCCTGAGAAGAAAGCATCTTGTCGAAGCGCGCTTTCTCAACGTTGAGGATTTTACCCTTCAGCGGCAGAATCGCCTGGTTCTTGCGGTTACGGCCCTGCTTTGCAGAACCGCCCGCGGAGTCCCCTTCCACAAGGTACAGTTCAGACAGCGCCGGGTCGCGTTCCTGACAGTCAGCCAGTTTGCCCGGCAGGCCTGCCAGGTCCAGCGCGCCTTTACGACGGGTCATTTCACGCGCTTTACGCGCCGCTTCACGGGCACGCGCCGCATCGATAATTTTACCCACCACGATTTTCGCGTCGGACGGGTTTTCCAGCAGGTATTCGCTCAGCAGTTCGTTCATCTGCTGTTCAACCGCCGATTTCACCTCAGAAGAGACCAGCTTGTCTTTGGTCTGTGAGGAGAACTTCGGATCCGGCACCTTCACGGAGACCACGGCAATCAGGCCTTCACGGGCATCGTCACCGGTGGCGCTGACTTTCGCTTTTTTGCTGTAGCCTTCTTTGTCCATGTAAGCGTTCAGGGTACGAGTCATCGCCGCGCGGAAGCCCGCAAGGTGCGTACCGCCGTCGCGCTGTGGAATGTTGTTGGTGAAGCAGTAAATGTTTTCCTGGAAACCGTCGTTCCACTGCAAGGCCACTTCCACGCCGATACCGTCTTTTTCAGTAGAGAAGTAGAAGATATTCGGGTGAATTGGCGTTTTGTTCTTGTTCAGATACTCAACGAACGCCTTGATACCACCTTCGTAATGGAAGTGGTCTTCTTTGTTGTCGCGTTTGTCGCGCAGACGAATCGACACGCCGGAGTTCAGGAACGACAGTTCACGCAGGCGTTTCGCCAGAATGTCGTACTCGAATTCGGTGACGTTGGTGAAGGTTTCAAGGCTCGGCCAGAAACGCACCATGGTACCGGTTTTCTCGGTATCACCCGTGACGGCCAGCGGCGCTTCAGGCACGCCGTGCTGGTAGATCTGACGGTGAATTTTGCCTTCGCGCTGGATAACCAGCTCCAGCTTCTGCGACAGGGCGTTTACTACGGATACGCCTACGCCGTGCAGACCGCCGGAAACTTTATAGGAGTTATCATCGAACTTACCGCCTGCGTGCAGAACGGTCATGATGACTTCCGCCGCGGAGACGCCCTCTTCCGGGTGAATACCGGTTGGGATGCCACGACCGTCATCGGTAACGGACACGGAGTTGTCCGCATGGATCGTGACCACGATGTCTTTACAGTGACCCGCGAGCGCTTCGTCGATAGCGTTATCTACCACCTCGAATACCATGTGGTGCAGACCGGTGCCGTCATCCGTGTCGCCGATATACATACCCGGGCGCTTACGCACCGCATCCAGCCCTTTCAGGACTTTGATACTGGAGGAGTCATAAGAATTCGACATCAACGTTTCTCGCTCATTTCAACTTGGGTTAATCCGTTATTTTACCCTTTTCCACGGTAAACATCTTCGAATTTTCGTCCGACATGTCCATAACGTGTTCAGCGCTAATGGCGCTGACGAAAACCTGCGACTGCGTGGCTTTCAGGCGGCTGGCAAGCAGCCCGCGCCGCGCGTCGTCAAGTTCCGAGGCAAAATCATCTATCAGGTACAGGCAGCGTCGCCCACTTTCGCGGGTGAGGAACTCCCCCTGCGCCAGGCGCAGCGCACACATCAGGAGCTTCAGCTGCCCGCGCGACAGCGTGTCTTCCACCGGCGCACCGTCGGCACGAATGCGGAAATCCGCCTTGTGCGGGCCGTGCGCGGTGTAGGTCAACATGCGATCGCGCTCGAAGCTTCTCTCTAACACCTCGGCATAGTCCGTCTCTTTTTCCCAGCCACGCTGGAAAGAGAAGGTGAGAGAGAACTCGGGTAAAAACTGTTTGCAGGTGTCGGCCATGTCTTCGGCGATACCTGCGCTGTATTCGGCACGCCAGCGGCTGATTTGTTCCGCTAGAGGGATGAGTTCCATGTCCCACGGACGTAGCTGGGCGTAGCGCGTGACCTGGCGCAATGCGGCGTTACGCTGTTTAAGCAGACGCTTCAGGTTGCTCCAGGCGTTAAAGAAACCGGCTTCATTGTGAAAGCATCCCCAGTCGAGGAACGCTCTTCTGTATTTGGGGCCGCCGTTGAGTAAAGTAAACCCCTCGGGCGTAATCAGCTGCATCGGCATCAGCAGCGCCAGCTCCGCCACCTTGTGGCCATCGGTGCCGTCGATGCGCACCTTGCTGTCACCCTGCTTATCTTTGGTCAGGCCGATGGCGGTCTCTCGCTCCTCTCCCTGCAAACGCCCGTGCAGAACAAAAGAATCCTGCTCGTGGCGAATCACGCGACCAATCTGCAAACTGCGAAACGCCCGGCCGTGGCCGAGCGTATAGATGGCTTCCAGCACGCTGGTTTTGCCGCTGCCGTTCGCGCCAACCAGGAAGTTAAAGCCAGGGGATAAAGCGAGATCCGCGCTTTCGATATTGCGAAAGTCGCGGATCAACAGACGGGTGAGCGACATTACAGTCTCATTGGCATAACAACATAAGCAGCCGACTGTGATGCGGCATCTTCAATCTGTACGCTCGAAACGGAGTCAGTCAGCAGGATGCGAACGTTCTCGCATTTCAGTGCATTCAGCACATCCAGCACGTAGCTGACGTTGAAGCCGATTTCCATCTCAGCCCCGGCGTAGGTGACGTCCAGAATCTCTTCTGCCTCTTCCTGCTCCGGGTTGTTGGCGGTGATTTTGATCTGGTTTTCACTCACGTACAGACGTACGCCGCGGAATTTCTCGTTCGAGAGAATAGCGGCACGCGCAAACGCCTGCTTGAGGATGTCGCAACCCGCCTCCAGCGTTTTGTCCGGATTCTTCGGCAATACGCGGCGATAATCCGGGAAACGACCGTCTACCAGCTTCGATGTGAAGACAAAATCGCCCACGTGGGCACGAATATTGTTGCTGCCAATCTGCACGCGCAGTGGGGTATCGCCGCCGTCGAGCATGCGCATCAGTTCAATTACGCCTTTACGCGGTACGATCACCGAATGGTTTGGCAGTGAATCGCCAATCGGCATGGAACAGACCGCCAGACGGTGACCGTCGGTCGCCACGGTACGCAGCTCTTCACCTTCGGTTTCGAACAGCATGCCGTTTAAGTAGTAACGAACGTCCTGATGCGCCATGGAGAACTGCGTGGCTTCAATCAGACGCTTCATCGTCGCCTGCGGCAGGGTAAATTCAACTTCGCTCTGCCAGTCATCCAGGTTCGGGAAGTCCGCAGCGGGCAGCGTGGAGAGGGAGAAACGGCTGCGGCCAGAGCGCACCAGCATGCGGTCGCCCTCCAGCTGCACGGCGATTTCAGCGCCTTCCGGCAGCCCGCGGCAAATATCAAAGAATTTACGTGCCGGAACCGTGGTCGCGCCCGCGTCGTGCGGCTGAGTCAGCGTAACGCGCGCGATCATTTCCATTTCCAGATCTGTGCCGGTCAGCGACAGCGTACCGTCCGCGACCTGAAGCAGCAGGTTTCCAAGAATAGGCAGCGTAGGGCGGCCGCCTAATGGGCCACTCACCTGTTGCAGCGGTTTTAATAAATGTTCACGTTCAACGGTAAATTTCATAGCGTCACGATGATAATGTTCTGATTAAATTGGAAAAATCTTCTTTTATGTCGTGGCTTTCTTCGCGTAGCTGCTCGATCTTGCGACAAGCGTGCAGCACGGTCGTATGGTCACGGCCACCAAACGCATCACCGATTTCCGGCAGGCTGTGGTTGGTGAGCTCTTTTGCCAGCGCCATCGCCATCTGACGCGGACGCGCCACCGAGCGGGAACGACGTTTAGACAGTAAATCTGCCACTTTGATCTTGTAGTACTCAGCCACCGTCTTCTGAATATTGTCGATAGTGACCAGTTTTTCCTGCAAAGCCAATAAATCGCGCAGTGCTTCACGCACAAAATCGATGGTGATCGCACGACCGGTGAAGTTGGCGTTAGCGATAACGCGGTTCAGCGCCCCTTCCAGCTCACGCACGTTGGAACGCAGGCGCTTGGCAATAAAGAACGCCACTTCACCCGGCAGGCGAATGTCGTTCTCGTCGGCTTTTTTCATCAGGATCGCGACGCGGGTTTCCAGCTCCGGCGGCTCGATCGCCACGGTCAGGCCCCAGCCGAAGCGGGATTTGAGACGATCTTCAACGCCGTTGATCTCTTTTGGATAACGATCCGAGGTCAGAATGATCTGCTGATTACCTTCCAGCAGGGCGTTAAAGGTATGGAAAAACTCTTCCTGCGATCGTTCTTTATTGGCAAAGAACTGAATGTCATCGATCAGCAGCGCATCAACGGAACGGTAGTAGCGTTTAAACTCTTCGATCGCATTGTTTTGCAGGGCTTTTACCATGTCCTGAACGAAGCGTTCGGAGTGCATATACACTACTTTGGCATTGGGCTTACGCGCCATAATGCCGTTGCCCACCGCATGCAACAGGTGCGTTTTACCGAGACCCGTGCCGCCATACAGGAACAGCGGGTTGTAAGCGCCACCGGGGTTATCGGCAACCTGGCGAGCCGCCGCGCGCGCCAGCTGGTTCGACTTACCTTCAACGAAGTTATCGAACGTGTGTTTCACGTTAACGTTAGAGCGGTAGGTAGGCTCAGCGGGGGCCGGAACGTTATCCCAGCCCTGACGAGCCGGTGCAACGCGAGGCGCTGGAGCGGGCGCCGCCTGTGCAGGGGCTGCCACATTGACAACTTCACGAACGGTTTGGGTGACCGGCTTTGTGCCCACTTCAAAACGCAGCTGTGGGGCATCTGACCCGCAGAAATCATTCAGCAGTCCATTGATGTTATTAAGGTATTTATCCCTTACCCAATCGAGCACGAAACGGTTTGGCGCATACAAAGCCAGCGTGTTATCGCTCAGTTCCGCCTGCAACGGGCGGATCCACATACTGAATTCTGTGGCTGGTAACTCATCCTGCAATCGGGCAAGACACTGCTGCCAAAGCGAAAGTGACACGGCGGACTCCACTCGAACAAAAAAAGAAAACTATTGAATATTCATGATTGTTGGCGCACATCGACATGACCCCATCAGGGTGATGTGCGAACCGCTATCTGCGGTTATACACGCTATCGTTGATACAGCCTGAACGATGTTGTGTTTATGCCCGACCAGGATCGCTGGATCCCGATCGGGACCGCGGATCATAGCCTAAACTTAGCCAGAGATCTTCTGTTTCTCACAGATTCTTCCCGATTTATCCACAGGAAGATCCGGAATCGGGTAAGTGTAAACGATCCTGACGCGAGTGCCTCGCGATTTAGGCCGCATATTGGAAAATTTAATGAGCACAGACAATTTTTGGCTTAAATGATCTAACGAAGATCCGGGACGATCCTTGCGCTTTGTTGGCGAGCCCGTATAATCCTCGACCCGGCGCGTGATGCTCATCTTCCTGCGTCGTCCGTTGCTCATTTTCCACGCGAAATCGTGCGGAAATACGCGGGAAATAAGGAAAGAGAATTGACTCCGGAGTGTACAATTATTACAATCCGGCCTCTTTAATCACCCACGCTGAGGCGTTAGTCGTTCGAATCTCGTTCGGGTATACGCAAAAGTCAGTGAATTTATTCAAGTTTAGGTAGAAATCGCCATGAAACGCACTTTTCAACCGTCTGTACTGAAGCGCAACCGTTCTCACGGCTTCCGTGCTCGTATGGCTACTAAAAATGGTCGTCAGGTTCTGGCACGTCGTCGTGCTAAAGGCCGCGCTCGTCTGACCGTTTCCAAGTAATAAAGCTAACCCCTGAGTGGTTAAGCTCGCATTTCCCAGGGAGTTACGTTTGTTAACTCCCACTCATTTCACTTTCGTCTTCCAGCAGCCACAACGGGCTGGCACGCCGCAAATCACCATCCTCGGCCGCCAAAATTCGCTGGGGCATCCCCGCATCGGTCTCACAGTCGCCAAGAAAAACGTTAAGCGTGCGCATGAACGCAACCGGATTAAACGTCTGACGCGTGAAAGTTTCCGTTTACGTCAGCACGAACTGCCTTCAATGGATTTCGTGGTGGTGGCGAAAAAAGGGGTTGCCGACCTCGATAACCGTGCTCTCTCGGAAGCGTTGGAAAAATTATGGCGCCGCCACTGTCGCCTGGCTCGCGGGTCCTGATAGCCCTCATTCGGGTCTATCAACGCCTGATTAGTCCGCTACTCGGGCCACACTGCCGTTTCACGCCAACATGCTCAAGCTACGGAATTGAGGCATTGCGCAGGTTTGGAGTGATAAAAGGCAGTTGGTTGACGGTGAAACGCGTATTAAAATGCCACCCTTTACACCCAGGTGGAGACGACCCCGTCCCTCCAGGACCTTTTGATACCAGAGAACACTAACGATGGATTCGCAACGCAATCTTCTTATCATCGCTTTGTTGTTCGTGTCTTTCATGATCTGGCAGGCATGGGAGCAGGATAAAAATCCTCAACCCCAGCAGCAGACCACGCAGACCACGACCACCGCAGCGGGTAGCGCCGCCGACCAGGGCGTACCGGCCAGTGGCCAGGGGAAACAGATTACGGTTAAGACCGATGTGCTTGAGCTGACTATCAACACCCGTGGTGGTGATGTTGAGCAGGCGCTGCTGTTGACCTACCCGAAAGAACTGAAGTCTACCGAACCGTTCCAGTTACTGGAAACCACGCCTGAATTTATCTACCAGGCGCAGAGCGGCCTGACCGGTCGTGATGGCCCGGATAATCCGGCTAACGGTGCGCGTCCACTGTATAACGTCGAGAATGACACGTTTGTACTGGCTGATGGTCAGAACGAACTGGTTATCCCGATGACCTACACCGACGCGGCAGGCAACACCTTCACCAAAACCTTCACCCTGAAACGCGGTGAGTATGCGGTGAACGTGGGCTACAGCGTACAGAACGCCGGTGCGAAACCGCTGGAAATCTCTACCTTTGGTCAGCTGAAGCAGTCCATCAATCTGCCGTCTCACCGTGATACCGGAAGCAGCAACTTTGCGCTGCATACCTTCCGTGGCGCGGCTTACTCCACGCCAGATACCAAGTACGAGAAATACAAATTCGACACCATTGCCGATAACGAAAACCTGAACGTCAGCTCTAAAGGCGGTTGGGTCGCAATGCTGCAACAGTATTTCGCGACGGCGTGGGTACCGAATAACGACGGTACGAACAACTTCTACACCGCGAACCTCGGCAACGGTATTGCAGCCATCGGCTACAAATCTCAGCCGGTTCTGGTGCAGCCGGGTCAAACCGGTAAACTGGCAAGCACCCTGTGGGTCGGCCCGGAAATCCAGGACAAAATGGCTGCCGTTGCGCCGCACCTGGATCTGACCGTGGATTACGGTTGGTTGTGGTTCATCTCTCAGCCGCTGTTTAAGCTGCTGAAGTTCATTCACAGCTTCCTGGGTAACTGGGGCTTCTCCATCATCGTTATCACCTTTATCGTTCGTGGCATCATGTACCCGCTGACTAAAGCGCAGTACACCTCCATGGCGAAGATGCGTATGCTACAGCCGAAGATTCAGGCTATGCGTGAGCGTCTGGGCGATGACAAACAGCGTCAGAGCCAGGAGATGATGGCCCTGTATAAAGCAGAGAAAGTGAACCCACTGGGTGGTTGCTTCCCGCTGCTGATTCAGATGCCAATCTTCCTTGCGCTGTACTACATGCTGATGGGTTCCGTTGAGCTGCGCCACGCGCCGTTCGCCCTGTGGATCCATGACCTGTCCGCACAGGACCCGTACTACATCCTGCCGATCCTGATGGGCGTGACGATGTTCTTCATTCAGAAGATGTCTCCGACCACCGTGACCGACCCGATGCAGCAGAAGATCATGACCTTTATGCCGGTCATCTTCACCGTGTTCTTCCTGTGGTTCCCGTCAGGTCTGGTGCTGTACTATATCGTCAGCAACCTGGTGACCATCATCCAGCAGCAGCTGATTTACCGTGGTCTGGAAAAACGTGGCCTGCATAGCCGCGAAAAGAAAAAGTCCTGATTCGGTAACTTAACGCTAAAATAAGGGCGGTCGATTGACCGCCTTTTTTATTTGTATTGAACGAGAGCAACCATGAGCCATAACGACACTATCGTCGCCCAGGCAACCCCACCGGGACGCGGTGGTGTAGGCATTCTGCGTATCTCCGGCCTGAAGGCGCGTGAGGTGGCCGAAGCGGTGCTGGGTAAACTGCCAAAGCCGCGCTACGCTGATTATCTGCCGTTTAAAGATGCTGACGGCACACCGCTGGACCAGGGCATCGCGCTGTGGTTCCCCGGCCCAAACTCCTTTACCGGCGAAGATGTGCTGGAACTTCAGGGCCACGGCGGCCCGGTGATCCTCGACCTGCTGTTAAAACGTATTCTGACCCTGCCTGGCCTGCGCATTGCGAAGCCGGGTGAGTTCTCCGAGCGTGCTTTCCTCAACGATAAGCTCGACCTGGCGCAGGCCGAGGCGATTGCTGATCTGATCGACGCCAGCTCCGAACAGGCGGCCCGCTCCGCGCTGAACTCGTTGCAGGGCGCGTTTTCCGCACGCGTGAATCACCTTGTGGAAGCACTTACTCACCTGCGAATCTATGTCGAAGCGGCTATCGACTTCCCGGACGAGGAGATCGACTTCCTCTCAGACGGTAAAATTGAAGCTCAGCTCAACCAGGTGATGAACGATCTCGATGCCGTCCGCGCCGAAGCGCGCCAGGGCAGCCTGCTGCGTGAAGGCATGAAGGTGGTCATTGCCGGACGCCCCAACGCCGGGAAATCGAGCCTGCTGAACGCCCTGGCGGGCCGTGAAGCGGCGATCGTCACCGACATAGCCGGCACCACCCGCGACGTGCTGCGCGAGCATATCCACATCGACGGAATGCCGCTGCACATCATCGACACCGCTGGCCTGCGCGATGCGAGCGATGAAGTCGAGCGTATCGGTATCGAACGCGCCTGGCAGGAGATCGAGCAGGCCGACCGCGTGCTGTTTATGGTGGACGGCACCACAACCGACGCCGTTGACCCGGCTGAAATCTGGCCAGACTTTATCGCCCGTCTCCCGGCTAAACTGCCGATCACCGTGGTGCGCAATAAGGCCGACGTGACCGGCGAAACGCTGGGCATCAGCGATGTGAATGGTCACTCACTTATTCGCCTGTCGGCCCGTACCGGTGAAGGCGTGGAAGCCCTGCGTAGCCATCTCAAACAGAGCATGGGGTTCGACACCAGCATGGAGGGTGGCTTCCTGGCGCGTCGTCGTCACTTGCAGGCGCTGGAAGAGGCGGCTCGCCACCTTGAGCAGGGTAAAGCCCAGCTGATCGGCGCGTGGGCCGGTGAACTGCTGGCGGAAGAGCTGCGTCTGGCGCAACAGAATCTGAGCGAGATCACCGGGGAGTTTACGTCGGACGATCTGCTTGGACGGATTTTCTCGAGCTTCTGCATTGGTAAGTAATTCACGTTAATACAGGGTGATTTCCTCCAGGGAAATCACCATTGTCCAAATGGCAACTCGCCTAATCCCCTTTCACCCCCTATCCTGCATGCCTGCATCTATGGGGGGTTTATGGCGCGTTTTCTGTTTTGTAGTTTCGCATTAGTTCTGCTTTATCCGTCCGGCATTGATATGTATCTGGTGGGGCTACCGCATATTGCCCGCGATCTGGGTGCCAGCGAGGCGCAACTGCACATCGCGTTTTCGGCCTACCTCGCGGGAATGGCGTCGTCGATGGTATTTGCCGGGAAAATCGCGGATAAAGCAGGCCGCCAGCCCGTCGCGATTACGGGTGCAGTTATCTTTGCGCTGGCATCAGTACTCTGTTCAGTGGCTCAGGAAAGCACAATGTTCCTGTCAGGACGTTTTATCCAGGGCATTGGCGCAGGCGGCTGTTACGTGGTGGCCTTTGCCATTCTGCGCGATACCTTGAGCGCCCAGCGCCGCGCCAAGGTGCTGTCGATGCTTAACGGCATTACCTGCATCATCCCGGTGCTGGCACCGGTTGTAGGCTACCTGATTATGCTTAAATTTCCGTGGCAGAGTCTTTTCTGGACCATGGCAGCCATGGGCGCCATCGTCTTTATCCTGTCCGTGACGGTGCTGAAAGAGACCCATCCCGGTTCGCAACAGCCATATCACACCGCAACCCTCCATCCGGCTGAAAAGCTGGTGAATCGCTTTTTCCTGAGTCGGCTGGCAATCACCACGCTTAGCGTGGCGGTGATCCTCACCTATGTAAACGTTTCCCCGGTGTTGCTGATGGAGACGATGGGCTTCGATCGCGGTGAGTATTCGACGGTGATGGCGCTAACCGCGATGGTGAGCATGGCGGTTTCATTCTCAACGCCCTTTGCGCTCAACATCTTCCGCCAGCGCACGCTGATGCTCACCTCACAGACGCTGTTTCTCGCCGCAGGCGTGATCCTGGCGACCGCCACCTCACACGCTGTAATGCTGGTGGGCATTACTCTGATCTGCGCCGGATTCTCCGTCGGCTTTGGTGTGGCGATGAGTCAGGCGCTTGGCCCCTTCTCGCTGCGGGCAGGCGTGGCCAGCTCGGTGCTGGGCATTGCGCAGGTCTGCGGTTCTTCGCTATGGATTTGGCTGGCGGCGGTGATCGGCCTTAACGCGCTGAATATGCTGATCGGGGTTCTGATTGGCTGTAGCATACTCTGCATTACCTTACTTATGGTCATCCAGCCCGCGGCGCACTATGAAGAAGCCCATCAGCAGTCTCGATCTTAATCTTTTACTTTGCCTGCAACTTTTGTTGCAGGAGCGCAGCGTCACCAAAGCCGCGAAGCGGATGAACGTGACGCCGTCCGCGGTGAGTAAATCGCTGGCGAAGCTGCGCGACTGGTTCGACGATCCGCTGTTTGTGAAAACGCCTTTAGGGCTACTGCCCACGCCTCTGACGGTGAGTCTGGAACAGGATTTGGCCGACTGGATGCAGATTGGCAATCAGATCCTCGATAAATTCCACCATAGCTCTCCAGGCGGGCTTAAGTTTGTGCTCGCCGCCGAAACACCGCTGATGCTGATCCGCTTTAATACCCTGCTGGAGCAGGTGAACGAGCGCTACCCACAGGCGACGGTGAAGCTGCGGCAATGGGATTACGATTCGCTGGACGCCATTACGCGCGGAGAAGTGGATCTGGGCTTCACCGGGCGTGAAACGCACCCTCGCTCGCGCGAACTGCTAAAGCTGATGCCGTGGTTTATCGACTACGAAATCCTGTTCAGTGACCGTCCGTGCGTGTATTTGCGCGAGGATCATCCCGCGCTCCAGGAAGCGTGGGATCTGGAGACGTTTCTGCGCTACCCGCATATCAGCATCTTCTGGGAACGCAGTGACACCTGGGCGCTCGACGAGGTGCTAAGGGAGATGGGCCGGGAGCGTAACATCGCCATGAGTTTGCCCGGTTTTGAACAGTCGATGTTTATGGCGGCCCAGCCGGATCACAACTACATAGCCACTGCGCCGCACTACTGCCATCACTACAATCAACTCCACCAGCGTAATCTGGTCTGTCTGCCCATTCCCATCGATGAGGCGCAGGCAGAAAAGCTCACCGTACCCTTCACGCTGATCTGGCATAAACGGAACAGCCATAATCCGAAAATCCTCTGGCTGCGTGAGACGATTAAAGCGCTGTATACCGCACCAGATCAGGTTTTTGCCTAAGATAATGTAAAGTTCGGTGCTCAGGCTTCTCTTATTTCCATTTACTGATTAAAACAGAAGCTAAGTTAAGCGATAATCATGTAACCGTTTAACCGACTACGACCATTATCAAGGAGCGAAAAATGGCTACGCACTTTGCACGAGGAACATTAACGGAAGGGCATCTCGTATCGGCCAGACTTTCTTCAGCCTGTCACAGTGAGGCGCTCAAACTACCTGAACACCGCAGGACGCGGTTTTTAGCTTCCAGAGCGCTCCTCGCAGAACTGCTTTTTATGCTCTACGGCACTAGCGAACTACCGGACATACTCACCCAGCCAGAAGGTCGCCCGGTTTTTGCGGACCCGGCACTCCCCCATTTTTCCATTGCGTACACCGGCAACATTGTTGGCGTCGCGCTGACGACTGAAGGTGATTGTGGCCTGGATATGGAGCTGCAACGCGTCACGCGTAGCTTCCATGGTGCTAACGCGCTCGATGAATACCCGCTCTCCAGCAATGAAAAGCTGTGGATACGTAACCAGAACGACCCTGTTGAAGCCAGAGCGCAGCTCATCACCCTTCGCCAGAGCATCCGCAAACTGAACGGCGCGGCGTCAGACGACGCCAGCCTGTTACAGCTGCTCCCCGGCTCCGGACGCCTGCGCGCGACAAAAGCCTCGCTGGTAGAGGCGCTCAGCGACGCTGAGGACGTACTGATCTGGTCCGTTGCGGTGAGCCCCGCCATCGAACGGCTGAAAATCTGGGAATTTGACAGTATTCGCGGTTGGCGTAGTCTTCCGGATGTCCCTGAGCGCGCCAACGAGCCCGCCGCGCGCCTGATGCGATTAACCAGTTTACCGGCAGAAAAAGCATACACCCATAGCTGATCCGTCCAGGGTCATCATGATGAAACAGGAGTAATCATGTCTGATACGTTGAAAGTTGTTACGTTACTGGGAAGCCTGCGCAAAGGTTCTTTTAACGGGATGGTTGCCCGTACGCTGCCGCAGCTGGCGCCTGCGGGAATGGAGATCAGTGCCCTGCCGTCCATTGGCGACATCCCGCTTTATGATGCTGACGTTCAGCAGGAAGAAGGGTTCCCGCAAAGCGTGGAAGCGATAGCCGAGCAGATCCGTCAGGCTGACGGCGTGGTGATTGTGACGCCTGAGTATAACTACTCGGTGCCGGGTGGTCTGAAGAACGCCATTGACTGGCTGTCCCGTTTACCGGAGCAGCCGCTGTCTGGTAAACCTGTGCTGATCCAGACCAGCTCAATGGGCGCCATTGGCGGCGCGCGCTGCCAGTATCACCTGCGTCAGATCCTGGTGTTCCTGGATGCGATGGTGATGAACAAGCCGGAATTTATGGGCGGCGTGATTCAGAACAAGGTCGACCCGCAGACGGGTGAAGTGGTGGATCAGAGTACGCGTGACCATCTCTCTGGCCAGCTGACCGCGTTTGGGGATTATATTAAGCGGGTGAAGGCGTAAGCCTTCACCCTAACCCTCTCCCACAGGGAGAGGGAACTTTGCCCGTAGGTCAGGTAAGCGAAGCGCCACCTGACACCACCAGCATTTTAGTGTGAATCAATAAACACAATCTTCAGCACAAACAGCAGCGCAACAATAATCACGCACGGGCTGAGTTCGCGGAAGCGGCCGGTACCGATCTTCATCACGCAGTAAGAGATAAAGCCCAGCGCGATACCTTCGGTGATCGAGAAGCTGAATGGCATCATCACCGCGGTAATAAACGCCGGAACGGCTTCCGTCAAATCTTCCCACTTCACGCGCGCCAGGCTTGAGGTCATCAGCACGCCGACGTAAATCAGCGCGCCGGCTGCCGCGTATGGTGGCACCATCCCCGCCAGCGGAGAGAGGAAGATCACTAGCAGGAACAGCAGACCCACAACTACCGCCGTCAGGCCAGTACGACCGCCCACGGACACACCGGAAGAGGATTCAATGTAAGCGGTAACAGACGAGGTGCCGATGAAAGAGCCAGCGACGGACGAGATGCTATCCACATACAGCGCCTGCTTCATGCGCGGGAATTTGCCTTTTTCATCCGCCAGACCCGCTTTGTCGGTCACGCCAATCAGCGTACCGGAGGAGTCAAACAGGTTGACCAGCATGAAGGAGAAAATCACCCCGGCCAGACCCAGGTTCAGCGAGCCCGCCAGATCAACGTGGCCAATCACGGTAGAGACGCTTGGTGGCGCAGAGACGATACCGTTGTAATGTACGTCACCCAGCATCCAGCCCAGCAGCGTGGTCACAATGATAGAGACCAGCACCGCAGCATGGATGTTGCGCGACGCCAGGATCGCGATGATAAAGAAGCCCAGCACGCCCAGCAGCACGCTGTGAGAGGTCAGGTTACCAATGCTCACCAGCGTTTCCGGGTTCGCCACGATAACGCCAGCGTTTTTCAGCCCCATCATGCCGATAAACAGACCGATACCGCTGGTGATACCCACGCGCAGGCTCACGGGAATGTTCGCAATCATCCAGTAGCGCACGCGGAAGATGGTCAGCAGCAGCAGGCCGACCGCGCCCCAGAAAATAGCGCCCATCCCGACCTGCCACGGCAGGCCCATCGCCTGAACCACCACGAACGCAAAGAACGCATTCAGACCCATTGCCGGGGCCAGCGCCACGGGCAGATTAGCGAAAACGCCCATCAGGATGCTGCCAAGCGCCGCGATCAGACAGGTGGTCACGAAGACGGCGCTGGTGTCCATGCCAGCCACGCCCAGAATTTGCGGGTTAACGAAAACGATATAGACCATCGTCAGGAAGGTAGTAAAACCGGCGATCACTTCGGTGCGTGCCGTTGTGCCGTGCTCGCGCAGTTTGAACACGCGCTCAAGCAGCCCCTGACCAGACGTCTGGGTAGTGTGTTGTTGACTCATCATCAATTTCCGAACAAGGAGGGAAAATTCGTCGCTATCCTATACCAAAATGCGACAATAGTGGCGGTTACGGGATACTTTTTTCATTGATTTTGCTTATACGGCAACGATTGCGTCCCGGTGAACTGCCGTACGAAAACGTTAAACTTGTTAAAAGGGAAAGGCATGTCCGGAATTGAAGCGGTATTTTTCGACTGTGACGGTACGCTGGTCGACAGTGAGGTCATTTGTTCCCGCGCGTATGTCGCCATGTTCCAGGAATTTGGCATTACGCTCGATCTCGAAGAGGTGTTTAAACGCTTTAAGGGCGTGAAGCTGTACGAGATCATCGACATCATTAACGAAGAGCACGGGGTGGATCTGGCGAAAGCGGATCTGGAACCGGTGTACCGCGCCGAGGTCGCACGCCTCTTCGACGCCGAGCTGGAAGTTATCGCTGGCGCTAACACGCTGCTGGATGCGATGACGGTGCCGATCTGCGTGGTCTCTAACGGCCCGGTCAGCAAAATGCAGCACTCGCTCGGCAAGCTGAACATGTTGCACCACTTCCCGGAAAAACTGTTCAGTGGCTACGATATCCAGCGCTGGAAGCCGGATCCGGCATTGATGTTCCACGCGGCGAAGGCGATGAACGTCAACGTGGAGAACTGCATCCTGGTGGATGACTCGTCTGCGGGCGCGCAGTCGGGGATTGATGCGGGGATGGAGGTGTTTTACTTCTGCGCCGATCCGCACAACAAGCCGATCGATCATCCAAAAGTGACGACCTTTACCGATCTGGCGCAACTGCCAGCGTTGTGGAAGGCGCGCGGGTGGGATATTACTCGCTGAGTTTTCCCCTCACCCCGGCCCTCTCCCACAGGGAGAGGGAGAAAACCGAATGGTCCCCTCTCCCTGTGGGAGAGGGTTAGGGTGAGGGTAAAAATCACTCTTTCGGATCTTTACCCGCCAGCAGCTTGTCCAGCTCGTCGCCGCCCACGTGTCGGAAATCCTGCCCCTTCACGAAGTAGAAGATGTATTCGCAAATGTTCTGGCAGCGGTCACCGATACGCTCGATTGAGCGCGCGCAGAACAGCGCGGTGAGTACGCTTGGAATGGTACGGGAATCTTCCATCATGTAGGTCATCAGCTGACGCACTATGCCTTCGTATTCCTGGTCAACTTTCTTGTCTTCACGGTAGATACGGACCGCTTCGTCCAGATCCATGCGCGCGAAAGCGTCCAGCACGTCGTGCAGCATCTGCACGGTGTGGCGACCGAGAGACTCCAGACTCACCAGCAGCGGCTGGTGCTGCTGGGAGAATTTCTCCAGCGCGGTGCGGCAGATTTTATCGGCCACGTCACCGATACGCTCCAGCTCGGCGATGGTTTTGATGATCGCCATCACCAGACGCAGGTCGCTCGCCGTCGGCTGACGCTTCGCAATGATGCGCACGCAGGCTTCGTCGATGGCGACTTCCATCATATTGACGTTGTGGTCGCCTTCAATAACGCGCTTCGCCAGCTCGCTGTCCTGGTTGTGCATCGCCGTGATCGCATCAGAAAGCTGCTGCTCGACCATGCCGCCCATGGTCATCACCTGGGTGCGAATGCTTTCCAGCTCTGCGTTAAACTGGCCGGAAATGTGTTTATTAAGATTGAGGTTGTCCATGGTTTCTCCACATGCACTAAGGCAAATCAACCGTAGCGGCCAGTAATATAATCTTCGGTTTGTTTCTTCGCCGGACGGGTGAACAGCGCATCCGTATCGCTGAACTCAATCAACTCGCCCAGGTACATAAACGCCGTGTGGTCAGAACAACGTGCAGCCTGCTGCATGTTGTGGGTCACGATCACCACGGTGTAATCCTGCTTCAGCTCGGTGATCAGCTCTTCGATACGCCCGGTTGAGATCGGGTCCAGGGCTGAGCACGGCTCATCCAGCAGCAAGACTTCCGGGCGAATGGCGATACCGCGCGCAATGCACAGACGCTGCTGCTGACCACCGGAGAGAGAGTACCCACTCTGGTGAAGTTTATCTTTGGTTTCGTTCCATAATGCGGCCTTGGTCAATGCCCACTGCACGCGCTCGTCCATATCCGCACGGGAGAGCTTCTCAAACAGACGCACACCAAAGGCGATGTTGTCATAGATCGACATCGGGAACGGCGTGGGTTTCTGGAATACCATCCCCACTTTCGCACGCAGCAGGGCGATATCCTGGGTATTGGTCAGGATGTTGTCACCGTCCAGCAGAATTTCACCTTCTGCGCGCTGCTCCGGATAGAGCGAATACATTTTGTTAAAGGTGCGCAGCAGCGTGGATTTACCACAGCCGGACGGACCGATGAATGCCGTTACCTGGTTCTTCGCGATATCCAGATTGATATTCTTCAGGGCATGGAATTTGCCGTAGTAGAAGTTCAAATCACGAACCTGAATCTTACCCGGGGCAGTATCAACCATACTCATTGACTCATTTCCTCATTCGGCGCCGCGAGCTGCCGCGCCGTAAAAATTTAACCGTGTTTCTTCTTCGCGAAAATGACGCGCGCCAGAATGTTCAGCAACAGTACGCAAAGGGTGATGATCAGCACCCCGGCCCAGGCCAGCTGCTGCCATTCCGCGAATGGGCTCATCGCAAATTTAAAGATCGTCACCGGCAGGTTGGCGATCGGCTGCATCATGTCCGTGCTCCAGAACTGGTTGGAGAGGGCGGTAAACAGCAGCGGTGCGGTTTCACCGGCGATACGGGCGATAGCCAGCAGGATACCGGTCATGATCCCCGAGACGGACGCTTTCAGGGTGATCGCCGAAATCATTTTCCATTTCGGCGTGCCCAGCGCGTAAGCCGCTTCACGCAGGCTGTCCGGCACCAGTTTCAGCATGTTTTCAGTAGTACGAATAACGATAGGCACCTGCAACAGCGCCAGCGCAATCACACCCGCCCAGCCGGAGAAGTGTTCCATTTGCGCCACCACGATGGTGTAAACAAACAGACCCACGACAATCGACGGGGCAGAAAGCAGAATGTCGTTAATAAAGCGGATGACTTCAGCGATCCAGGACTTGCGCCCATACTCCGCCAGATAGATACCCGCCATGATGCCCAACGGTGTACCGAAAACGGTCGCCCACAGGATCAGCAGGCCGCTACCCGCCAGGGCGTTTGCCAGACCACCGCCCGCCGTGTTCGGCGGCGGCGTCATTTCCGTGAACAGCGCCAGGGACATTCCATCGATGCCGCGGGTGATGGTTGACATCAGGATCCAGATCAGCCAGAACAGGCCGAACGCCATCGTGGCCATGGAAAGCGTCAGCGCAATGCGGTTTTTAATCCGGCGCTTTGACTGCATTTTGCGACGGGATTCCGCAAGCTGAGCGGTATTTTGCATATCGAGAGTTGCCATTAGCGTGCCCCCTCGTTTTTAGCCAGACGCATAATCATCAGCTTGGAGATAGCCAGCACAATAAAGGTGATAACAAACAGGATCAGGCCCAGTTCCATCAGCGCCGCGACGTGCAGCCCGGATTCCGCTTCGGCAAATTCGTTCGCCAGCGCAGAAGTAATACTGTTCCCCGGCATATAGAGCGAAGCGCTATCGAGCTGGTAGGTGTTGCCGATGATAAAGGTGACCGCCATGGTTTCACCGAGCGCGCGACCTAAGCCCAGCATAATGCCGCCAATCACCCCATTTTTGGTGAACGGAAGGACGATGCGCCAGATAACTTCCCAGGTGGTGCAGCCGATGCCGTAGGCGGACTCTTTCATCATCACCGGGGTTTGTTCGAAGACATCGCGCATGACCGCCGCAATGTACGGAATAATCATGATGGCGAGGATCACACCCGCCGCCAGAATGCCGATACCGAATGCCGGGCCGGAGAACAGCGCCCCCACAAACGGAACGGCAGAAAGCACGTTACCGACCGGCTCCTGGAAGTAAGTTGCAAACAGCGGAGCAAAAATAAACAGGCCCCACATGCCGTAAACGATACTTGGGATGGCCGCCAGCAGTTCAATGGCGATACCCAGCGGACGCCGCAGCCAGCCTGGCGCCAGTTCCGTCAGGAACAAGGCAATACCGAAGCTCACCGGAACCGCAATTAGCAGGGCGATAAAAGAGGTCACCAGCGTGCCGTAAATCGGCACCAGCGCACCGTAAATATCGTTCGGCGCATCCCACTCTTTGGTCCACAGGAAGGCGAAACCAAATTTTTGAATGCTCGGCCAGGAGGAGAAAATCAGGGACACGATAATGCCGCCCAGCAGCAATAGCACAATCAGCGCAGCCAGTTTCACCAGCGCGCTGAAAATCATGTCACCTTTTTTACCCGGAGGGTTAAATGCAGGCTTGGTTGCAGCCATAAATTACTCTTCTTTATGAGACGTCTTACGAATATGCCCGGTGGCGCTGACGCTTACCGGGCCTACAGAGTAAACCGTAGGGCGGGATCGCTGCGCGCCACCCGCCATCTTCGTTAAAAATATCCTGTTAGTACAGCGCTTTACCGCTGCTATCTTTCACGTTGGTTTTCCATGCAGCACGAATCTGCTCAACCACGCTGTCTGGCAGGCTGGCGTAATCCAGGTCATTAGCCTGTTTGCCGCCGTTTTTGTATGCCCAGTCGAAGAACTTCAGCACTTCTGCGCCCTGCTCTGGTTTCTTCTGCTCTTTGTGAACCAGAATGAAGGTGGTAGAGGTGATTGGCCACGCGTCTTCACCTTTCTGGTTAGTCAGGTCCTGAGCGAAGGATTTGCTCCAGTCAGCGCCTTTGGCGGCGTTGGCGAAGTTCTCTTCGGTCGGGCTAACCGGTTTGCCGTCGGCAGAAACCAGTTTGGTGTAGGCCAGATTGTTCTGCTTAGCGTAGGCGTACTCTACGTAGCCGATAGAGCCAGGCAGACGCTGTACGAAGGCTGCGATACCGTCGTTGCCTTTACCGCCCAGACCGGTTGGCCAGTTAACGGTAGAGCCGGAACCGACTTTAGATTTCCACTCTTCGTTCACTTTCGCCAGGTAGCTGGTGAACACGAAAGAGGTGCCAGAGCCGTCAGCACGACGAACCACCGCGATATTCTGCGAAGGCAGCTTAACGCCCGGGTTCAGCTTAGTGATGGCTTCGTCATCCCATTTTTTGATTTTGCCCAGGTAGATGTCACCCAGGGTTTTGCCGTCCAGCACCAGCTCGCCTGATTTCAGGCCAGGGATGTTAACAGCCAGCACAACGCCGCCGATCACGGTCGGGAACTGGAACAGGCCTTCCTGATTCAGTTTCTCATCAGACAGCGGAGCGTCGGATGCGCCGAAATCAACGGTATTCGCGGTAATTTGTTTTACGCCACCGGAGGAGCCGATACCCTGATAGTTGACCTTGTTACCGGTCTCTTTCTGGTAGGTATCCGCCCATTTGGCATACACCGGCGCAGGGAAGGTTGCACCAGCGCCAGTCAGGCTTGCTGCTGCGAAGGCAGAGAAAGCGCTCATCGATAAGGTCGCGGCGACAACAGTTGCGACAGTGGTACGCATAACTTTCATAATGTCTCCTGCAAGGATTTCGTAAATCATTGTTTAAGTGGCTACGATGAGCAAAATAGGACAAACAGGTGACAGATAAATGTACGAAATATGACAGTTTTATGACAATGAGAGAGTGTAAAATAAGCCACTGATATTAATGATTATTTGTTCAGGGGAGCATCATAGAGTTGTCATATAGAAAGGGATAAGCCTGGTGCAAAAGAGGAAAAATGACAACGGCTGTCATAAACAGCCGTTGGGTGATTAATGTTCAATTTCCAGCGTGACCGTTGCGTACGCTTCAAACGTTCCAGGTTTTGGCTGCGCCCCCGTTGCGCTTGCAGGCGCAGCGGAAAAGGTAAGCGAATTGTTTTCGGCGCCGTTATTGTTTTCTCCCCTATCCATGTCCATCCTGCCGCCGTTGACGCTGACCTGACGATCCCACTTGTCGTATACCACAATGCCTACATCATCATTGCCGTTGACTTTCATCATCGTGGCATCGGCGTCGACAGGGTCTCCATGGAAAGTGGAGTAGACAATATTCTCATCCAGCATGCCTGTGCACTGTACCTGAATCGTCTTTTTTACCTTGTGACTCGTCACGGCGGTGCCTTTGGTAGCGGAAAATTCCGGGGCCGGGATTTTGCCAAAATCTATCTCAAGCGTCTGCCCGGGCGCTATCTCGCAGTTTTGCGGCACGACGATATCGCCAGCGATTTTGATCTCTGCCATTTTTTCGGTGCTGGAGGTCGAGGAGGCCGCATCCAGCCCGCCATAAAGATCGGCGACTATCGTACCTGGCACACTCACCCGGCCAATAAACGGCTTGTTAATTAAGAATGATATTTTTATTTTTGAACCGGTATTGAGTGTTGGTTCGCTCCCTTCCTCACCAGGCGCATAACAATAGGAGCTATGAGACATTACGTTTGGTTCTGCGCTGAAAGGTACCGGTATATAATCTCTGCCGAGCACAAGTATCGACGTGGCGATGCTGAGGTTGTTATTAAGGGTAAAATAGGTATACCCGTTCTTTACCACATCTTCACTTAACGACGATCGTGCGGTGTAGTAGATTTGGCGAAAGCCCGTAGAGTAATGCGTAAGACAGTTGCATTGCGCTTTGTAACTCGCAGATGAACTGAGCGTTTCCAGATCCCTGATCTCTGTACCTGCTTTATTTTTATCCGCCGGGATCGACTGCCCGTTCAGATTAAGGTTATAGATATAAGCGCCACCTTCGGAGTGACAAATCCCGTCGCCCGTGGTGTACGCTTTGCATACTGGCGTCATAAATATTATCAACGCGCTTAAAAACAGAGGTGTCCTGAATTTCATCTTATTTCCCTATTGGCATACTGCCGATATTTGTATCAGTTCGACGCCTTCTGGCGGGGTAAAGTGGTAGTTAACCGGGCAGGTCATCGTGTTATCTGCGCCCCACTTCAGGACAAACGCCCCCTCTTCCGGCATGCCGGACAGATAAAGCTCGCCATTTTCGCCCACAATGCCGGTTACGCTGCCGTGGGGTAAATCAGCCGAGGCCATGGCGCCAAACGGCACCGGTTTGCCACTCTTCTGCCGCACATTGAACAGGACGCGATAGCCCACGTGAGTGACAAACTCCGCCCGTACCACCGCGCCGCGCGTCGGGATAACGCTGAGGATACTGTTGTCGATTTCGACGTTGGCCTTCGCAAAGTAATCGCTGTCGATCTCCACTCTGTTTTCATCGTAGGCGTTGAGCTGCGTCTGTACCGTATAGCCGCGCCAGTCCGTCGCCTTACCCGTACCATTCTCCAGCGCCAGGCCGGAAGCTCCCGGGGCTTTAACCAGCGCGACGGTTTCCCCCAGTTCCTGAGAGAAAGTTATGCCATCGCTGTGGGCCAGAATCCCGCCCTTCATTCCATAGTTGAGGCGCTGGTTGTCCTGGGTATAGTCGTAACTGGCGTTTACCGAACCATAGGTGCCGTCATAGCCCACCCCTGCGCTGTTGTTGTAATCTTCGTTATCCGCATCGTAAGACTGCTGAACGTTCCAGGAGAGGTTGTGCGCATCCAGCGCGTTACCGCTCAGCCCCACCTGGTGCATCCCTTTTCCGTGGTTGTTTTGGGTGTACCCATAGTTGACGTAGCTGTCATGCAGCCAGCCTGACAACGGTATGGAGAGGGAGAGCATAAAAATCTGTTCGCTGCCCTGACTGTCGCTGACGTCAGTGTCGGTGCTATTTTGGGCCGAGGTGAGTGAATCGGTGTAGTTCCAGGAGACGTTCCAGGAAATAGCGCGCCAGCTATTGCTGTAGCCCAGCTGCACCAGCCGCTCGACTTCATCCGTCTTCCAGTACTGCTGGCGGCTAAGGGTAAGATAAATATTTCCCATCCCGTCGCCAAAGGTCTGCGTCCATGTTCCCTCCAGACGGCTACGGCGGTTACCTGTCGTCCAGAAGTCGCTCTCGTTATTCTGCCGGGACGCCCATTCGTTCAGGGTGTAGTAGCCCTCTGTGGAGTAGCGGTAGCCCACCAGCCGAAACGTTGTGTTCGTTTCATCAAAACGTTTGGAATAGAGAAAACGGTAAGATTGCCCGCTTTCGTCATCGTCCTCAAACCGCGAGCGGGCATGCGTTACGTCCAGCGAAAGGGCGCCCAGCGAACCCATATCTTTCCCCACGCCAAGCGCGGCGGAGGTGTAATCGCTGGTTCCCTGCACGCCCCCGTAGAGGGTAATACCCGCAGGAAAACCGTGTAACACCTGCGCCTGAAAAACGGTCGGCTGAAAATCGTTTTGATCGCGCAGTTCACCCGCGCTGATATCGACATCGGTTTGGTCTTCACGCTTCAGGATCGCCAGTGAGGCGTAAGGCTGGGTAAAATGTTGCTCGCTGCCATCCTCTTCTTTGATGGTAACATCCAGATCGCCACCCGAATTGGTGGTGTTTAAATCCTTGAGAGCAAACGCTCCCTGCGGTACGGCAGACTGGTAAATGATGTAACCATTTTGCCGCACAATCACGGTCGCATTGCTTTTCGCCACGCCGCGAACCACTGGCGCAAACCCCGTCAGGCTCGAAGGCAGCATGTCATCATCCGTGTAGAGACGCATCCCTCGCAGTTGCGTGCTGTCAAACACGTCGCTTGCGGTCCATGTATCCCCCAGCATAATTTGGCTGCGTAACGCGGCGATATCGCGCTGTAAATAGGTATTGATCGAATGATACGAAGACTCGCCATCGGTCACGTTTAGCGTACTGTAGTTACGTAAACGCCATGCCCCCAGGTTGGCACCGTTGCGCAGGTTCAGATAATAAAAATCGTTGTTATCATCCTCGTTCGAATGCACCGTGCTGGAGCCGGAAAAATCGTAGTTCACCATCAGCGCATTGATGCCCTCATCCCAGCGTGAGGGATTGATATAGCCGCGCGCCGATACATCAATATAGATTTGCGGCAACGTGACGTTAAGCTGGAGTTTATCCGTATCAAACGTCCAGGTTGAGCCAGGAACGAGCGGCGCGGGGTCCAGACAGGCTTTGTCATCTATGTCGTTAAGGGCCTTGATAGCCGCCACTTTGACCCCAAGCTCAGCGAGCACGGTTTTGATGTCTGAGAAGCAAGGATGCAGGTTGCTGGTGGCAGTATCTTCGACAAAGGTCACCTCCCGGCGGTCAACATATTCGCCGTTTACATAGATGCTTACCTTATAGTTCCCGGCAGGCAGACTGTTCGCGCGATTAAACTGGTGGATATCCACGTCCACCGGATGATCGATTTCAAGCAGCGCAGGGTTAAACATATCCCTCGCGGCCACCTCGCCGGATAAACCAAGCACCATCCCGGAAGCAAGCGCGATGAAAATACGGTAACACTCCATAAATAAACCATCCTTTGCTTAAAGCGCTGCTTTTAAATCCTGACTAATCGCACCGAAATCATTCACATACCGCCAAACCAGCGCATGGCCATTCACGCCTTCCGGTAAGGGTAAACGCAGGGTTTCAAAGGGATGGACGATATTGAGCGGCACATCTTTGCCGTCCACTGTCACATTCATAACGTTGATATTTAGCGGCGTGGGATTTTCAACTACCAGCTGCCGATTTTCTCTGTGCCACTTCACCTGCGTGGCGGCGCGCTCCGGGGTAATGTTCAACGAGGCCGGACGCCAGATCAGCTTGATACGTGTCTTAATGGCGATTTCCATCGCGTTCGGCTTATTGCTCGCCGGGGGAATATTTTTGATGTTCAGCCAGAACACCGACTCCCGATCCTGCGGTAAATTGCCCTCGGTTTTCATAATGCGCAGAATTTTTTCCTGCCCAGCCTCCAGACGAGATACCGGTGGAATGACGGTAAACGGTGGTTTTTTCGCGGTTCCTGTATTACTGAAGGGGTCAACCCATGTTTGAATAAGATAAGGGATAGCCGCTTCGTTATTTTTGACAGTAATGGTTGCGTCGGATTTATCACTCGAATAAACCACTCGTGTGCCACCGATAACCACACCTGCCGATGCCATTGTAGAAATACCCGTAAGACAACACGCTAATAATACATTCACTATACGCCCTGGCATAATCCAATGTCCTTATATATAAAGGAGCCTGTAAATAAGTTCTTAACAGGCTCCGAATCCATAACCGCTGATTATTTCAGGTATTCAATAGTAAACTGAGAGTCAGCATTCGCAGTACCCGGCGTCACTGTTGCCAGAGTCTGGACGAATTTCGCCTTGAATCCCATATCCGCTTTACCATCTGCAATGGCAACGTATTTAGAATTGTTATACAAAGGGATCGCGGTATCATCGCTCAGGTTGAACAGTTTTATCGCCACGCCCGTCGCCGCAATGGCGTCGCCGCTGCCAGTGAACTCACCGTCCGTACCGTCTTCGTTCACCGGCGTACCGATTGAAAGATAACCTTTACCGATGGTATCTTTATCTTCCGTCCCGTCAAAGCGTACCGCCGCCTGAGTATAGGTTGCCGGGCAGCCTTCCAGACGGATGTGGAAATCTTTAACAGACGCGGTGGAATCAATACCCGCGAAGGTTTTTACCGATACACGACCAATATTAACAGTCTGATTACTGGTATCAGTCGTGACTGTACAAGTAGAATCAATCACCTCGCCACGGAAATGAACAGTACCGTCAGCCGCTAATGTCGCACCTGAAAACAGGACGGAAGATAAAACCAGTGAAGTGGCTATAACGTTTAATTTCATGAAACTCTCCATAATTTACATTATTTGTATGCGTCTCATTTATACATTCAAATAAAACACACCATCCTTTAACGCGTGGCGATAGTACAGTTCATTCCTGCTCTATGACAAATATGTTTTCCTACATGAAATATCTTTAAAATGGAACAATAAAAATTAAAAATAAAAAAACCCTTAAAAATAAGAACAAAACATAATTAAAAAATGCTATTGATATCTCTTCTCTATTTTTTTAAGAATTTATCAATATCTTTTCTTTGTCATAGCTAAATCAGATTCTTTTTTAAGCAGACATAGGTGAAATGAGCAGATAGAGCAAAAATGTAAGAAAAAATGAAAAAAGAAACAGGTTGCGATAAAAAGAAATAATCGCTGAGGGGAGGGCTATGAGGCTGCCAGAATACTGGCAGCCTCGGGTAGGCTGGAGATTATTCTACGGTGACGGACTTCGCCAGGTTACGTGGCTGGTCTACGTCGGTGCCTTTGATCAGCGCGACGTGATAAGCCAGCAGTTGCAGCGGTACGGTGTAGAAGATCGGCGCAATCACCTCTTCCACATGCGGCATCTCGATGATGTGCATGTTGTCGCTGCTGGCGAAACCGGCATCTTTATCCGCAAAGACGTACAGAACACCACCACGGGCGCGCACTTCTTCGATGTTAGATTTCAGTTTTTCCAGCAGTTCGTTGTTAGGTGCCACCACGATAACTGGCATATCCGCATCGATCAGCGCCAGCGGGCCATGCTTCAGCTCGCCTGCCGCATAGGCTTCAGCGTGAATATAAGAGATCTCTTTGAGCTTCAGTGCGCCTTCCAGCGCAATCGGATACTGATCGCCACGCCCCAGGAACAGGGAGTGATGTTTGTCAGAGAAATCTTCAGCCAGCGCCTCAATGCGTTTGTCCTGAGACAGCATCTGCTCAATACGGCTCGGCAGCGCCTGAAGGCCATGCACGATGTCGTGTTCAACGGAAGCATCCTGGCCTTTCAGACGCGCCAGTTTCGCCACCAGCATCAGCAGAACGGTCAGCTGAGTAGTAAACGCTTTGGTGGAAGCCACGCCGATTTCGGTACCCGCTTTGGTCATCAGCGCCAGATCGGATTCACGTACCAGCGAAGAGCCCGGAACGTTACAAATGGCCAGCGAGCCGAGGTAACCCAGTTCTTTAGACAGACGCAGCGCCGCCAGGGTATCGGCCGTTTCGCCAGACTGAGAAAGGGTGATCATCAGGCTGTTACGACGCACCGCAGATTTGCGATAGCGGAACTCAGAGGCGATTTCCACATCACACGGCACACCCGCCAGGGATTCAAACCAGTAGCGCGAGACCATACCGGAGTTGTAAGAGGTACCGCAGGCCACGATCTGAATGTGCTCGACTTTGCTCAGCAGTTCGTTGGCATTGGCGCCCAGCTCGCTCAGATCCACTTCACCATGGCTGATGCGACCAGTCAGGGTGTTTTTAATGGCGTTTGGCTGTTCGTAGATCTCTTTCTGCATGTAGTGACGGTAAGCGCCTTTGTCGCCCGCGTCGTATTGCAGGTTTGATTCGATCTCCTGACGCTTAACCTGCTCGCCTTTCGTGTCGAATACGGTCACGCTGCGACGTGTCACCTCGGCAATGTCTCCCTCTTCGAGGAAGATAAAGCGACGGGTAACCGGCAGCAGCGCCAGCTGGTCGGAAGCGATAAAGTTTTCACCCATGCCCAGACCAATCACCATCGGACTACCGGAACGCGCGGCCAGCAGCGTGGACGGGTCGCGGGAATCCATGATCACCGTACCGTAAGCACCACGTAGCTGAGGGATAGCGCGCAGCACCGCATCACGCAGTGTACCGCCCTTTGCCAGCTCCCAGTGCACCAGGTGAGCAATCACTTCGGTGTCGGTTTCAGAGACGAAGGTATAGCCGCGCGCTTTCAGTTCTTCACGCAGCGGTTCGTGGTTTTCGATAATGCCGTTATGCACGACCACGATGTGTTCAGACACATGCGGGTGTGCGTTGCCTTCAGATGGCTCACCGTGGGTCGCCCAGCGGGTATGCGCAATACCGGTGCCACCGTGCAGCGGATGTTCTTCCGCAGCCTGGGCCAGCATCTGTACTTTACCGAGACGGCGCAGACGGGTCATATGACCTTCTGCATCAACGACAGCCAGCCCGGCTGAGTCGTAACCACGGTATTCCAGACGACGTAAACCTTCGAGAAGGATTTCAGCAATATCACGCTGCGCAACTGCGCCAACAATTCCACACATAGTTATATTTCCTGATTATGGCGTTATGCCATGCGTTGTCGCTGACCTGTATTTGCCCTTTCCGGGCGCCCCGAGCCTTGTAGAGAGTGGGGTTATTTTTATGGGTACTGCTTGTGGGGGGAGGATTATGTTATCCCCTCACCCCGGCCCTCTCCCCAAAGGGGCGAGGGAGAAAAACACCGCACCGAACAATCCCCTCTCCCCTGTGGGGAGAGGGTTAGGGTGAGGGGTATAAATCCGTTACTTCTGCTTCACCGGGCGTTTCCAGCCCTGCTTGCTGACCTGCGGAACGCGGCTTAACACCAGCTCGTTCTCGGCCACATCGCGCGTAACGGTTGTCCCGGCGGCAATGGTCACGCCTTTGCCCACGGTAACAGGCGCCACCAGCTGGGTATCGGAGCCTACAAACACGTCATCACCAATGATGGTTTTAAACTTATTGGCGCCGTCATAGTTACAGGTAATCGTCCCTGCACCAATGTTTACGTTGTCGCCAATTTCCGCATCGCCCAGATAGGTCAGATGACCCGCTTTAGAGCCCTTACCCAGACGCGCTTTTTTCATTTCCACGAAGTTACCTACGTGAGCACCTTCCAGCAGCTCAGCGCCCGGGCGCAGACGCGCAAATGGGCCAATCGTACAGGCCGCCTCAAGATGGGCATCTTCCACCACGCTGTACGGGCTGATTTCGCAGTCGTCACCGATCGCGCTGTTTTTAATCACACAGCCGGTGCCGATTTTGACGCGGTTGCCCAGCGTGACGTTACCTTCCAGGATAACGTTAGTATCTATTTCAACGTCGCGCCCGTGGGTCAGCGTGCCACGCAGATCGAAACGCGCCGGATCGCGCAGCATAACGCCCGCGAGCAACAGCTTTTCTGCCTGCTCGGACTGGTAAATACGCTCAAGACGGGAAAGCTGGAGACGGTTGTTTACCCCGTCCGTTTCGCTGATACGCGCCGGATGAACGGCAGCAATCTCACGCCCTTCCTGGTAAGCCATCGCAATGATGTCGGTGATGTAGTATTCACCCTGCGCGTTGTTATTGTTGAGTCTGGACAGCCAGCGCTTCATATCCGCACCGTTCGCAATCAGGATGCCGGTGTTGATCTCCTGAATCTGGCGCTGTTCGTCAGTGGCATCTTTATGCTCAACAATCCCCGTCACGTTGCCGTTTTCACGCGTAATGCGGCCATAGCCGGTTGGATCGTCCAGCACGACGGTCAACAAACCGATGCCACCCTGCGGTTTGGCTTCACGCAGGCGGGTGAGGGTTTCAACGGAGATCAGCGGGACGTCGCCGTAGAGCATCAGGATATCTTCATCATCAGCGAAGAAGGGTGCAGCCTGCTGCATTGCATGACCCGTACCCAGCTGTTCTGCCTGAAGCACCCAGTTGAGATTGTCGTCACGCAGCGTTTTTTTCAGCAGATCGCCGCCATGTCCATAAACCAGATGCACCTGGCTGGCGCCTAATTCATTCGCTGCATCAATAACATGCTGAACCATTGGCTTTCCTGCCAGCGTGTGGAGCACCTTAGGCAGATCGGAATACATGCGGGTACCTTTGCCTGCGGCAAGGATCACCACGCTCATCGCACTGTTTAACATACGCATCCTGACGGTAGTTTGTGTGAGAAGTAAAAACGTTTGATGCTTAAAATTCTACATCTTTTTCATCATGAATTAAGGCCGAAAAAAAAAGCCAGCCTGGGATCCAGACTGGCTTTTGTGCTTTTCAAGCCGGTGTTACATCGCTTTTTTGGTCAACTCGATAACGCGCAGTTTCGCGATCGCTTTGGCCAGCTCCGCAGACGCCTGAGCGTAATCCACGTCACCATGAGAGCTGTTAATGTGCTCTTCAGCCTTACGCTTCGATTCCAGGGCTCGCGCTTCGTCGAGATCCTGGCCACGAATAGCGGTATCGGCCAGAACGGTCACACTGCCTGGCTGCACTTCAAGAATGCCGCCGGACAGATAGATAAACTCTTCATGACCGAACTGTTTAACGATGCGGATCATACCAGGCTTAATGGCGGTGAGCAGCGGTGCGTGACCCGGGAAAATACCCAGTTCACCTTCACTACCCGTTACCTGGATTTTCTCGACCAGACCAGAGAACATTTGTTGCTCTGCGCTGACGACGTCCAGGTGGTAAGTCATTGCCATATCACCCTCCGATTAAGGCGTTAAAGTTTTTTGGCTTTTTCCACGGCTTCTTCGATGGAACCAACCATGTAGAACGCCTGCTCTGGCAGGTGATCGTATTCGCCTTCCATGATGCCTTTAAAGCCACGGATGGTGTCTTTCAGGGAAACGTATTTACCTGGAGAACCGGTGAATACTTCCGCAACGAAGAACGGCTGGGACAGGAAGCGCTGGATCTTACGCGCACGTGCTACCACCAGTTTGTCTTCTTCAGACAGTTCATCCATACCCAGGATGGCGATGATGTCTTTCAGTTCCTGATAACGTTGCAGCAGGGACTGTACGCCACGCGCGGTGTCGTAGTGCTCCTGGCCAACAACCAGTGGATCCAGCTGACGGCTGGTGGAGTCCAGCGGGTCAACGGCCGGGTAGATACCCAGAGACGCGATCTGACGGCTCAGTACCACGGTTGCATCTAAGTGAGCAAAGGTGGTGGCTGGAGATGGGTCAGTCAAGTCATCCGCAGGTACGTATACCGCCTGAACGGAGGTGATAGAACCAGTTTTGGTAGAGGTGATACGTTCCTGAAGAACACCCATCTCTTCCGCAAGCGTAGGCTGATAACCTACCGCTGAAGGCATACGACCCAGCAGTGCAGATACTTCAGTACCGGCCAGGGTGTAACGGTAGATGTTATCAACGAACAGCAGAACGTCACGGCCTTCGTCACGGAACTTCTCAGCCATCGTCAGGCCAGTCAGCGCAACGCGCAGACGGTTTCCTGGTGGCTCGTTCATCTGGCCGTAAACCAGGGATACTTTATCCAGAACGTTGGAGTCGGTCATTTCGTGGTAGAAGTCGTTACCCTCACGAGTACGTTCACCTACGCCCGCAAACACGGAGTAACCGGAGTGCTCGATCGCGATGTTACGGATCAGCTCCATCATGTTTACGGTTTTACCTACACCCGCACCACCGAACAGACCGACTTTACCGCCCTTCGCGAACGGACACATCAGGTCGATAACTTTGATGCCGGTTTCCAGCAGTTCCTGAGAGCTGGACAGCTCTTCGTAGGAAGGTGCCGCGCGGTGGATAGCCCAACGCTCTTCTTCACCGATGTCGCCTTTCATGTCGATTGGTTGACCCAATACGTTCATGATACGACCCAGTGTTGCTTTACCTACCGGGACTTCGATCGGGTGCTCAAGGTCTTTTACTTCCAGACCACGACGCAGACCGTCGGAAGAACCCATGGCGATGGTACGCACGATACCGCCGCCGAGCTGCTGCTGAACTTCCAGCACCAGGCTCTCGTTACCATTCTGTACCTCAAGCGCGTCGTACACGCGTGGTACGGCGTCCTGAGGGAACTCGACGTCCACCACGGCGCCGATTACCTGGACAATCTTTCCAGTAGCCATCTTGAATCCTCTACGTAATTCGTAAACCTGGTTAAACCGCGGCGGCCCCCGAGACGATCTCGGTGAGTTCCTGAGTAATGCTGGCCTGACGAGCTTTGTTGTAAACCAACTGCAGCTCTTTAATCAGGCTGCCGCCATTATCGGTCGCGGCTTTCATCGCCACCATTCGTGCGGCCTGCTCGCTGGCCAGGTTTTCTACAACGCCCTGATAAACCTGAGATTCAACGTAACGACGCAGCAGGGTATCCAGCAGCGGTTTCGGATCGGGTTCATACAGGTAATCCCAGGCTTTCTGTTTCAGCTCGTCATCTTCTGATGCCGGTAACGGCAGCATCTGAGTGAGCGTAGGCACCTGAGACATGGTGTTAATAAATTTGTTGCTGACAACGTACAGTCTGTCCAGACGGCCTTCATCGTAGGCCTGCAACATCACTTTAACCGGGCCGATCAGTTCGGACAGGGACGGGTTATCACCCATACCGGTCACCTGAGCGACAATGTTGCCACCAACGGAGTTAAAGAAAGAGACGCCTTTAGAGCCAATCAGTGCCAGATCGCACTGAACGCCTTTATCGGACCAGCCTTTCATATCCGCCAGCAGTTTTTTGAACAGGTTAATGTTCAAGCCGCCACACAGACCACGGTCAGTCGACACCACCAGGTAGCCCACGCGCTTAACGTCGCGTTCTTCCAGGTAAGGGTGCTTATATTCCAGATTACCGTTTGCAAGGTGACCAATCACTTTGCGCATGGTCTCTGCATAAGGACGGCTGGCCGCCATGCGATCCTGCGATTTACGCATTTTGGAAGCGGCGACCATCTCCATCGCTTTAGTGATCTTTTGCGTGTTCTGGACGCTTGCGATCTTACTACGTATCTCTTTTGCGCCGGCCATGAGCTTCTCCTCAATGCCAGACGGCTTGTCCTGAGACAAGCCGCCGGACGATTACCAGGATTGGGTTGCTTTGAAGGAATCGAGGATAGCTTTCAGCTTGCCTTCGATTTCGTCGTTATAGCCACCGGTCTGGTTGATCTCTTGCATCAGCGGAGCGTGATCACGGTCGACGTAAGCCAGCAGAGCGGCTTCGAAGCTACCGATTTTCGCCAGTTCCACATCTTCGAGGTAACCGCGTTCAGCCGCGAACAGTACCAGGCCCTGCTGAGCAACAGACATTGGCGCGTACTGTTTCTGCTTCAGCAGCTCGGTCACTTTCTGACCGTGGCTCAGCTGTTTACGGGTTGCTTCGTCCAGATCGGATGCGAACTGAGAGAACGCAGCCAGTTCACGATACTGTGCCAGCGCGGTACGGATACCACCGGACAGTTTCTTGATGATCTTGGTCTGAGCAGCACCACCCACACGGGATACGGAGATACCCGGGTTAACCGCCGGACGAATACCGGAGTTAAACAGGTTGGTTTCCAGGAAGATCTGACCATCGGTAATGGAGATTACGTTGGTCGGAACGAACGCAGAAACGTCACCCGCTTGGGTTTCAATGATCGGCAGGGCGGTCAGAGAACCTGTTTTACCCTTCACTTCACCTTTGGTGAAGTTCTCGACGTATTCCGCGTTAACGCGGGAAGCACGCTCCAGCAGACGAGAGTGGAGGTAGAATACGTCGCCCGGGAATGCTTCACGTCCTGGTGGACGACGGAGCAGCAGGGAAACCTGACGATAAGCAACAGCCTGTTTAGACAGGTCATCGTATACGATCAGCGCATCTTCACCGCGGTCACGGAAGTATTCGCCCATTGCGCAACCGGCGTATGGTGCCAGGTATTGCAGTGCAGCAGATTCAGACGCGGTTGCTACCACAACGATGGTGTTAGACAGTGCGCCGTGCTCTTCCAGTTTACGAACCACGTTGGAAATGGTGGACGCTTTCTGGCCGATAGCCACGTACACACATTTGATGCCGGAGTCACGCTGGTTGATGATGGCGTCGATTGCCATCGCGGTTTTACCGGTCTGACGGTCACCGATGATCAGTTCACGCTGACCACGACCGATTGGGATCATGGCATCAACAGACTTATAACCCGTCTGTACTGGCTGATCAACAGACTGACGGTCAATAACGCCTGGTGCGATAACTTCGATTGGTGAGAAGCCATCGTGCTCAACCGGACCTTTACCGTCGATTGGCGCACCCAGGGTGTTAACAACGCGACCCAGCAGGCCACGGCCAACCGGCACTTCCAGAATACGGCCAGTACACTTAACCTTCATGCCTTCGGCGAGGTCAGCGTATGGACCCATCACAACGGCACCTACGGAGTCGCGCTCCAGGTTCAGTGCGATAGCGTAACGGTTACCCGGCAGGGAAATCATCTCACCCTGCATACAATCGGCCAGGCCGTGGATGCGGATAACACCGTCACTTACAGAAACAATAGTACCTTCGTTGTGAGCTTCACTCACAACATTGAACTGAGCAATGCGCTGCTTGATCAGTTCGCTGATTTCGGTGGAATTCAGTTGCATGCTCCAGTCCCCTTAAGACTGCAAGACGTCTGCAAGGCGCTCAAGACGGCCGCGTACGCTGCCATCAATGACCATATCACCCGAGCGGATGATTACGCCTGCCATTACAGACTTATCGATTTTGCAATTCAGCTTAACTTTGCGTGACAGACGTTTTTCCATCGCGGCGGTGATTTTCGCAAGCTGTTCGTCACTCAGTTCAGTCGCGGAAGTTACTTCAACTTCAGCGGTAGCTTCACTAAGGGCACGTAAGTGCTCAAACTGCTCGAGAACATCCGGGAGCACACGGAGACGACCATTTTCCGCCATCACCTTAATCAGGTTCTGGCCGTTGGCATCCAGTTGCTCTCCGCACACGGCGATAAACGACGCGGCGAGGGTTTCAGGCGCTAACGCACCAGAAAGCAACTCGGCCATTTGTTCGTTTTTCGTCACCTCAGCGGCAAACGCCAGCATATTCTGCCAGCGATCGACATTTTGGTGTTCGACAGCAAAGTCAAAAGCTGCTTTGGCGTAGGGGCGAGCTACCGTAACAAATTCAGACATCAGCCCCTCCCTCCTTACAGTTCAGCGACAAGTTTGTCCACGATGTCGCTGTTAGCAGCTTCATCCACGGAACGTTCGATGATCTTCTCGGCGCCAGCAACAGCCAGAATCGCAACCTGCTTACGCAGTTCTTCACGAGCACGTTTACGCTCAGCTTCAATTTCAGCCTGAGCCTGTGTCACGATCTTAGTACGTTCCTGTTCTGCTTCAGCTTTGGCTTCGTCCAGGATCTGAGAACGGCGTTTGTTAGCCTGTTCAATGATTACCTGAGCTTCAGCTTTCGCTTTTTTCAGCTGGTCTGTCGCGTTGGCCTGTGCAAGGTCCAAATCTTTCTTAGCGCGTTCTGCGGAAGCCAGACCGTCAGCAATTTCTTTCTGACGTTTTTCGATGGCAGCCATTAAAGGCGGCCATACATACTTCATGCAGAACCAGACAAAGAGAATAAACGCGATGGCCTGGCCGAGGATTGTTGCGTTCATGTTCACAGCACAATACCTCTTAAATTTCTGTGGCTTGGGGTTTTAAAACAACTACTACGCGACAGCAAACATCACGTACAGACCCAGACCTACAGCGATCATTGGGATTGCATCCACCAGACCCATAACGATAAAGAACTGAGTACGCAGCAGAGGAATCAGATCAGGTTGACGCGCTGCGCCTTCCAGGAATTTGCCCCCGAGGATGCCGATACCGATCGCAGCACCGATAGCCGCCAGACCCATCATCACAGCGGCAGCCATGTACAGCAGATCCATATTCAGGTTTTCCATGACAGTCTCCAGTTTGTTTCAATTAAAACGTAGTAGTGTTGGTAAAAAATCAGTGCTCTTCAGACGCCATCGACAGATAGACGATCGTCAGAACCATGAAGATAAAGGCTTGCAGCGTAATGATCAGGATGTGGAAAATGGCCCATGGCACATTCAGAATCCACTGTGACCACCACGGCAGAAGACCCGCGATCAGAATGAAAATCAGCTCACCCGCATACATGTTGCCGAACAGTCGCAGACCCAGTGAAACAGGTTTGGACAGCAGGCTAACGCCTTCCAGAATCAGGTTGACCGGAATAAACGCCCAGTGGTTGAACGGCTGCAAGGTAAGCTCTTTCACAAAGCCGCTTACGCCTTTCATTTTGATGCTGTAGAACAGAATGAGGATAAATACGCCCAGCGCCATCGACAGGGTGATGTTCACGTCGGCAGACGGAACCACGCGCAGTGCAGGCAGGCCGAGTACGTGCTCACCGATCCAAGGTAAGAAATCGATAGGCAGGAGGTCCATCAGGTTCATCAGGAAGACCCAAACGAACACGGTCAGGGCCAGCGGAGCAATCAGTTTGCTCTTACCATGGTACATGTCTTTCACGCTGCCATGGACGAAGCCGATGATCATCTCGATGAACGTCTGGAATTTCCCTGGAACACCGCTGGTCGCCTTTTTAGCAACGCTACGGAACATGGCCAGGAACAGAAGACCCAAAACCACCGAGAAGAACATGGAGTCGATGTTGATCGTCCAGAAGGTGGCCGGGGGGTTATGTGGATCCACCAGCGAGAATGTACGCAGGTCCAGCTGAAGGTTATTCAGATGGTGACCTATGTAATCCTGCGGCGTCATATTTTCTGAAGCCATGATGCCTTTTACCCTTTGTTATTGATTACAGCTGGAGCCAGAACTTGTACCACCAGCACCAAAACCCACGTTGCTATCAGCGGCATGAATACCACTTTCAAAACCGCCAGCGCCATCACCAGTAGAGCAAAGGTCAGCAACACCTTACACACTTCGCCGAGAGCGAAGGACCAAGCCACGCGGCCTTTGGCAGGTGTATGCGCCTGATGACGCCAGGCAAAAATCATAAACAACACGTTTGGCAGAACCACCGCCAAACCTCCGCACGCGGCGGAGATGCCCCAGAAGGGGTCTTTGAGGCTAAACAGCAGTCCACTTGCTATCACAGCCAGAAACTGAATGAACAGAAGCTTACGAGCAACGTTTCTACTCAAGAGCGACACAGACATCACGTTTTTACTCCTGCTCCCTTCGAGGTATGCCGCGTGTCGTATAAAACGTCCTTTAAGGCTCAGAGTCAAGCATCAAAAAGCGGTCAAATTATACGGTGCGTACCCGTGATTTCAAACATTAAGTAGCGAAAAGGTGAATAAATGTTTAAATATTTTTCCCCAGTCCTATTTTTCAACTTTTGACCCAAGCGTTGACCTTCAGGCAAAACTGCAAACAGCGCGGAAACGTTGGTGATAAAGCGTGCACGAGATCACAAAATACACATTTGCGATAAAATGGTATTTATCAAAGACGTAAAACGATTAATTTCATCTGCATGAAATTAAAGCAAAAAAACCGCAACTATTTTTAAAACAGAGCCGTATACAACAAAAACCTTTTATTGACATTCTTAATAAATATTTAACATTCCATTCTTGTTGCTTTTACCCACTTTTAGCAGACTGATAATTTCATGGTTGACTATCCTCTGAGTGAACGAATCACGTCAGGTTAACCATAAGAAAATCCATGGTAACAACAAGGTTAAATTAACGACGACCAAATCAGACTGAATGTGCTGCTTTTTAACACGATCAGAACAGCACAAATTCCACATTTTTTATTAATTTTTTAAAAAGTGTTTGGCTTAATTATCACCAGATGACGCTCACCTTCGAGCTGAGGGATCTGGAGTTTCTCAATAGATTCGACAACAAAACCGTCCGGAAGCTGCTCGATTTCGTCCCCCGGAAGTTGCCCTTTCAGCGCATAAAAACGCCCCTTCTCCGCTGGCAGGTGTTTGCACCAGCTCACCATGTCATTGAGTGAGGCAAACGCGCGGCTGATAACACCGTCAAACGGTGGCTCTGCCGGGAACTCCTCTACCCTGCTCTGTACGGGCGTAATGTTTTCCAGCTTCAGCTCATGCTGAACCTGGCGTAAAAAGCGTACGCGCTTGCCCAGGCTGTCCAGCAGCGTGAAATGACTCTCCGGTCGAACAATAGACAACGGAACGCCCGGCAAGCCCGGACCGGTGCCCACATCGATAAAACGTTCACCGTTCAGATACGGCGCCACGACGATGCTATCGAGAATATGGCGAATCAGCATCTCGTTGGGATCGCGTACGGAGGTGAGGTTGTACGCTTTATTCCATTTGTTCAGCATATCGACATAGGCCACCAGCTGATTTTTCTGGTGATCGGTGAGCGAAATACCTGCCTGTTCCAGCAGACGAGAGAGTTTATTGAGCACGGTGGATACCTGTTGAGAAACTTAAGTGGCGGGTGGCGCTTCGCTAACCCGCCCTACGGGTTCAGTAGGCCCGGTAAGCGCAGCGCCACCGGGCTATTTACAGAGCATTACGCGCTACGGCGCAGCATGCCCTGCTTTTTCAGCCACACCAGCAGAATCGAAATCGCGGCAGGTGTGACGCCAGAGATACGTGAGGCCTGGCCAATCGACACAGGTTTGTGATCGTTCAGCTTAGCGATCACTTCGTTGGAAAGGCCCGTCACCTGACGGTAGTCCAGCATTTCCGGCAGCAGCGTGTTTTCGTTGCGCTGCTGTTTTTCGATCTCATCCTGCTGACGCGCGATGTAGCCTTCGTACTTCACCTGAATTTCGACCTGCTCGGCAGCTTCAGCGTCTTCAAGGCCCGGTGCGAACGCCGTCAGTTTGACCAGATTCTCGTAGGTGACTTCAGGACGGCGCAGCAGATCTTCCCCACTGGCTTCGCGCGACAGCGGTGCTGTTAAGTGAGCATTCACTTCAGCAGCAGTTTCCGCCTGCGGATTCACCCAGGTGGTTTTCAGGCGCTGACGTTCCTGTTCAATGCGCTCCAGCTTCTCGTTGAAGCGCGCCCAGCGCTCGTCATCCACCAGACCCAGCTCGCGGCCCACCTCGGTCAGACGCAGATCGGCATTGTCTTCGCGCAGCATCAGGCGATATTCCGCACGAGAAGTAAACATGCGGTACGGTTCTTTGGTCCCCAGCGTGCAGAGATCGTCGACCAGAACGCCCAGGTAAGCCTGAGAACGCGCCGGTGCCCAGCCCTCTTTCTCGGCAGAGAAGCGAGCGGCGTTCAGACCGGCCAGCAGCCCTTGCGCGGCAGCTTCTTCGTACCCGGTGGTGCCGTTAATCTGGCCTGCGAAGAACAGACCCTGAATGAATTTGCTTTCCAGCGTCGGCTTCAGGTCACGCGGATCGAAGAAATCGTACTCAATAGCGTAGCCAGGACGAACGATCTTCGCGTTTTCCATGCCCTGCATTGAACGCACAATCTGCATCTGCACGTCGAACGGCAGGCTGGTGGAGATGCCGTTCGGGTAAATTTCGTTAGATGTCAGCCCTTCCGGTTCGAGGAAGATCTGGTGCTGATTACGATCGGCAAAGCGCATCACTTTGTCTTCGATAGACGGGCAATAACGCGGGCCGATCCCTTCGATCACACCAGCATACATTGGGCTGCGATCGAGATTATTGCGGATCACGTCATGGGTTTTTTCATTGGTGTGCGTGATGTAGCACGGCACCTGCTGCGGATGTTGCGCCGCATTGCCCATGAACGAGAACACCGGCATCGGGTTATCGCCGTGCTGCTGTGCCAGCACGCTGAAATCAATGGTGCGCGCATCAATACGCGGCGGCGTGCCGGTTTTCAGGCGGCTTACGCGCAGCGGCAGCTCACGCAGACGACGAGATAACGGAATTGACGGCGGATCGCCAGCACGACCACCGCTGTAATTGTCCAGACCAATATGGATTTTACCGTCCAGGAATGTCCCGACCGTCAGCACCACCGCTTTTGCGCGGAATTTGAGACCCATTTGGGTCACGGCGCCAACAACACGATCGTTCTCCACGATAAGATCTTCTACCGCCTGCTGGAAGATCATCAGGTTCGGTTGGTTTTCCAGCGCGGTGCGCACAGCCTGACGGTAAAGCACACGGTCTGCCTGTGCACGGGTGGCGCGAACAGCCGGACCTTTACTCGCGTTTAGTATCCTAAACTGAATACCCGCATGATCGATCGCTTTCGCCATCAGGCCGCCAAGTGCATCCACTTCTTTTACCAGGTGTCCTTTCCCAATGCCGCCAATCGCCGGATTACAGGACATTTGTCCCAGCGTGTCGATATTGTGTGTCAAAAGCAGGGTCTGCTGACCCATTCGCGCTGCGGCCATTGCGGCCTCAGTGCCTGCGTGACCCCCGCCAATGATGATGACGTCAAAAGGATCCTGATAAAACATGGTGGTCTGCCTCGCGTAAAGCGGTATGAAAATGGATTGAAGCCCGGGCCGTGGATTCTACTCAACTTTAGTCTTTCGAGAAAGCATTGGGATCCTGGGCTATTAAAAAGAAGATCTTTTTATTTAGAGATCTGTTCTATTGTGATCTCTTATTAGGATCGCAGACCTTTGTGGATAAGTCCGATCCCATAAATAAGATCATGCAGTTAGGAAGGATCGTTTGCTGTGAATGATCGGTGATCCTGGACCGTATAAGCTGGGATCAGATCGCCACTTTATACACAGGTCAAAAACTAAACCAACGTTGTTATTTGGATAACTACGGCTTAATACGAGCTTTTAACCAGAGTTATCCACATCTGTTCGCACGATCTTTAATCGTTTTTGAGTAAATTTTTCCATTCCGCGAGCCAGATCTCGGCTGGATCTTCGGGAATATCATGATCGAGGATGTTGATCTTCAGCGTTTCACCCAGCTGTTTTGCTCCGCAGGCGGTCACCGCAGCTTCTACTTTCTCTATGGCGCCACAGAAAGTGTCATATTCACGGCTGCCGATCCCCACAGCGCCAAACCGGACGTTTGACAGATCGGGCTGTTGTTCCAGCAGTTCGTCATATAAAGGTTGCAGGTTATCTGGCAGATCGCCCGCGCCGTGCGTGGAGGTGATCAGCAGCCAGACCCCGTCAGTCGGGAGATCTTCCAGCAGCGGTCCGTGCAGCGTTTGTGTAGAAAAGCCCGCGTCTTCCAGCTTCTCAGCCAGATGTTCCGCTACATATTCCGCACCGCCCAGGGTGCTGCCGCTGATAAGAGTAATGTCCGCCATTGATCGCTCGCTCAGATAAAGAGGCGGCCATTGTACGCTGTGAACGAGCTGGGATCTACCTGTGGAAAATGTGGGAATGAAATTTCCCGATCACGGGCGGATAGTACGCATGATCGGGTTTTGCAGGGAGATCAGGGTTTCAGTGGACTGAATTTCATCGATTGTTTGGATCTTGTTGATAAGTACCTGCTGGAGGGCGTCAATGGATCGGCACATGACCTTTATAAAGATGCTGTAGTGCCCGGTGGTGTAGTACGCCTCAGTGACTTCATCCAGCGCGTTCAGTTTCTTCAGCGCGGAGGGGTAATCTTTGGCGCTTTTCAGAATAATGCCAATGAAGCAGCAGACGTCGTAGCCGAGTTGCTTCGGGCTGACATCAATGCGTGCGCCGGTGATGATCCCGGCCTGCTTCATTTTCTCTACGCGAACGTGAATGGTCCCCGGGCTGACGCCAAATTGTTTAGCCAGTTCGGCATACGCGGTGCGTGCGTTGGCCATGAGCGCTTCCAGAATGCCGCGGTCCAGATTGTCGATCTGATAATTTTCCATAGGTTTTTCTTATGAAGATTAATGATTCCTTCTATTCTAGCGTCTTATTTTAACGAATCAAAAGTGAAGGGGGCTTTTTGTTGATGGGTTATTGAATTAAGCGCCTGTTCTGTTGCTTAATCAGTATCAACAGGACGCAGGAGTATAAATAATGAAAACCGCTTACATCGCAAAACAACGCCAGATCAGTTTCGTAAAATCCCATTTTTCCCGCCAGCTGGAAGAGAAGCTTGGGCTGATTGAAGTCCAGGCCCCGATCCTCAGCCGCGTGGGTGACGGGACGCAGGATAACCTCTCTGGATGCGAAAAAGCGGTACAGGTAAAAGTGAAAACACTGCCAGACGCTCAGTTCGAAGTGGTTCATTCCCTGGCGAAGTGGAAGCGTCAAACCCTGGGACAACACGACTTCAGCGCGGGCGAAGGGCTTTACACGCATATGAAAGCCCTTCGCCCCGATGAAGACCGCCTCTCCCCCATTCACTCTGTCTACGTTGACCAGTGGGACTGGGAGCGCGTAATGGGTGACGGCGAGCGCCACGTTGGCACGCTGAAATCTACCGTTGAGGCGATCTACGCCGGGATCAAAGCGACCGAAGCGGCCGTAAGCAAAGAGTTTGGTCTGGCACCGTTCCTGCCGGAAACGATCCACTTTGTTCACAGTCAGGAGTTGCTGAGCCGTTTCCCGGATCTGGATGCCAAAGGCCGTGAACGCGCGATTGCCAAAGAGCTTGGCGCGGTATTCCTGATCGGCATTGGCGGAAAATTGTCTGATGGTAAACGTCACGACGTCCGTGCGCCGGATTACGATGACTGGAGCACAGTGGGCGAAAGCGAATATGCTGGTCTGAACGGCGATATTCTGGTCTGGAACCCGGTTCTGGAAGATGCGTTTGAACTCTCTTCAATGGGGATCCGCGTGGATGCTGAAGCACTGAAGCGTCAGCTGGCCGTGACCGGTGATGAGGATCGTCTGCAACTGGAATGGCACCAGGCGCTGCTGCGCGGTGAAATGCCGCAGACCATCGGCGGTGGTATTGGCCAGTCTCGTCTGACCATGCTGCTGTTGCAACTGTCCCATATCGGTCAGGTGCAGTGTGGGGTCTGGCCGCAGCAGGTACGTGAGAGCGTCGGTTCTCTTCTTTAATTAACGTCGCCAGCGTCTGAGCAGGCGGCTACGCAACCCGGTATCAAAGCGCCAGATATGATCGAAGATGCGCATGATGCCGGGTTTTCCATGTGCAGACATCGCCACGGCATGGAAACGGTGCTGGTGCACGCGCTGCATCTCCTTCACTTTATTCACGACGTCGTCCGGCAGCCGCTGGGCAATAAAATCGGAAATCACCACCGCATCCGCGTCGTACCAGTCACCGCCCTGCATGCGCTCAATGATACTGCGAAAACAGCTGGCCAGATCGGTGCCGCCGCGAAAGCGCTGGCTTAAAAAGCGGATCGCCTGCTCCAGCCCCTGCGGGCTGGTCAGTTCATACCCCACCACTTCGCTGGAAAAGAGCATGATGTAGCAGCGACGACGATCGGCGAGCGCCACGCGCATCAGGGCCAGGCAGAACGCTTTTGCGCACTGTTCATTAAAGCCCCCCATCGATCCGGACGTATCGACGCAAACAATGAATGGGCCGCGCGGTTGCTCATCAAAATCCTGGTGCACCACCGGACGCTGGCTGATCTTCTCGCGCCAGGCTTCGCCATGCAGTCGATAGGTAATGAGCTGTTTTTCCACCAGCCGACGATAAAACTCATACTCCAGTTCGGTCATTCCCAGCGTGCTGAGTTCCGTAGGCAGCAGACGCAGGATGTCATCGCTTTGCTGTAACCCGTCCACCTGCTCCGGTACGGTGGAGGGCTCGCGTACCAGCGTTCGGAAGGTCTCCATCGGCGCATCTTTCTTTGGGACCGACCGGGCCTCCCGGGAGCGGCCGAGCTGTTCTGCGAGCTTCATCAGCTCCGGCTGTTGCGCCAGAAAGTCGCCGTACTTCACGATCAGCTGATAATCGCCCCGCTTTAACTGGCCGGCACTCATATCCCAGAGTCGACCAGCGGCGTTTTCATTCTCCACCAGCACCTGTTCTAACTGGCCGCTCAGGGTCATTCGCTCCTGGACCTCACTGAGCAACTGTTCGCGCTCTTCGTCCAGCAACTGCTGATTGAGGGCCGTGGCCTGGACCACAAGGCTCAGTCGCCAGCGCTGTAAAAACAGCGTATGCAGGGCGGGAGTGAAGCTGGGGTTGTCCGTGACCAGCGCTCTGGCCTGGCTGGCAAACGGGGAGTGAACGTTATCAAGCAGCGTCAGAGTTTGCTGTAGCTGGGCAATAAACTGCGGCGTTGAAAGCCGCTGGCACTGCTGGTAACCAGCCACTTCCTCTGTCAGTTCCGGCGGGACTTCCGTCTCCTTAAACCGCTGGCGCAGGTTATCGCGCCAGCGGGGAAGATCGTCCGTCATTGCTTTTCGGAGCTTCGGGAATTTTTCAAAGAAGGCCGCCAGCTGCGGTGAAGCGAGCAGGGTAATGACGACCTCTTCGATCAACCCTTCCTCGCTAACCGCCAGCATGACGTTAAGCGTGTCCAGCGTTAGCATTGACGAGCCTGTTTGATCTGCGCGCTGACATCCTGCAAGCTGGCTTCAATGCGACCTAACCAGTCGCTATGGATAAAGAGGCATTTCTGCTGCTCGCTGAAGCGGGTGTGCTGCTGATGCCATTCGTTATCCAGCGCGTCGAGCTGCTGTTTGATCTCCTCCGGCACAGTGTCGGAGGCCGTGCCCGGCAGAGCCAGGCGCGATCCCTGAAGGCTGACGTCGCGGATCACAAGGTGCTGGCTGCTGTCGACTTCCATCGACAACGGCTGTGCAAAGCCGATACCGTTGAGTTTACCGCGGATCTCACCGCCCTTATCCAGCCACTGAACCAGCGCAACGCGTTCGATAGTCACATGCACAACCTGCATATCATGAAGCTTCAGCGGCTGCTGAAGAAGAAGCGTTAGCGAGGCGTCAGTCAGCCCGGCTGGCAGTTCGTAGTGCGGTTTACGGGCAAACATCCCGCCAAGACGGTTCACCTTCAGCGCGGTTTTGTCACTTTGCTGCTGCTGGAGCTGAAGGCGACGTTGAGCAATCGCCCCCAGTTGATTAAGCATGGATTGCTGACCCCACGCGTGTCCGGTCATCAAAACGTCCAGCTGCTGCTGCATCAGATTCATCCCTTCTGCGTCGTGCCACAGGCAGTCTTTCAGCAGGATCAGATCGATGGGAGCGACAGCATCGCGGCCGCTAAACAGGGCGCTGGCCTGCAGCAGGCGGATCGCTTTTTTCCAGCGGCGATCGGAGACATAGGGGGCAGAGGGCAGTAAATCAAGCTGCTGGCGCAGCATGAAGATCAGCTCAAAAACGGGATCGGGCAGTTTTATCTTGCCGATCTCCTCCTGCCACTGGTGGTATTCTTCGTCCGTGACCTGCAATGACGCTGCCACCGGATTTTCGTTTTCATCCTGCTGGCTTACCAGCATAGAACGGAAGTTTGATTTATCCTGGACTTTATCCAGCCACAGGCGGATCAACATACGGTCATACAGCGCTTCCAGGCTGCTGTCGGCTTCGGGCAGTTCGTTTGACGCGGCCACCAGCAGGCGCATGGGGATCTTCTCTTCGCTGGCGCCGTTGCGGAATCGGCGTTCGTTAATTGCCGTCAGCAGGGTATTCAGAATGGCCGGGCCGGCTTTCCAGATCTCATCAAGAAAGACGATTTCCGCTTCCGGGAGATAGCCCGCCGTCAGACGTTCATAGCGTCCCTCATCTTTTAGCGCCTGAATGGAGAGTGGGCCGAAAACTTCTTCCGGCGTGGAGAAGCGCGTCATCAAATACTCGAATGCGCGCGCGTTCTGGAAAGCGAATTTGAGGCGGCGTGCGATCAGACTTTTGGCAATGCCCGGCGGCCCCAGCAGAAACACGCTTTCCCCGCTCAGCGCCGCCAGTAAACAGAGGCGAATGGCGTGGCTACGCTCGTAAAGGCCTTTTTCCAGCGCACTGCTGAGGCGGGAAATTCTTTCTGCTAATAAATGTGAGTGAGCCATAATAGTTTTGCATCCTTTCGCCGTCGTGGCGGCTAATTGAAGCGAGTATAGACGTTTCGGTCTGGCCTGGTAATAGGCTGAAGTGCGGCGCTATTTTCTTTGCGCTACATTAATGTGGCTGCATTTAGGGGTACGATTTTGCATTGAATCGTGCATACTGTGCGCTTTTTGTGGGCCAAGGGACTAAGCACACATTTGTTATTCAAACGAAAAGACTAGTCTATGAGCACTGATAATAAGCAATCATTACCCGCAGTAACGCTTGCGGCGATCGGGGTTGTCTACGGTGATATCGGCACCAGCCCGCTTTATACGCTTCGTGAATGTCTGTCCGGTCAGTTTGGTTTTGGTGTAGAGCGTGACGCCGTATTTGGTTTCCTCTCGCTCATCTTCTGGCTGCTGATCCTGGTGGTCTCCCTTAAATATCTCTCTTTCGTTATGCGGGCTGATAACGCGGGCGAGGGCGGTATTCTGACCCTGATGTCCCTTGCCGGGCGCAATACGTCTGCAAGAATGACCTCCGTGCTGGTCATCATTGGCCTGATTGGCGGCAGCTTCTTCTATGGAGAAGTCGTGATTACGCCGGCGATTTCGGTAATGTCGGCCATAGAGGGGCTGGAGATTGTCGCGCCACAGCTTGATACTTGGGTGGTGCCACTCGCTATTATCGTGCTGACGTTGCTGTTTGCTATACAAAAACACGGTACCGGGCTGGTGGGTAAGCTGTTCGCGCCTATTATGCTGGCCTGGTTCCTAATCCTGGCGGCGCTGGGCTTACGCAGTATTATCGCCAACCCGGATGTCCTGCACGCGCTGAACCCATTGTGGGCGGTGCATTTCTTCCTGGAATATAAAGTGGTGTCGTTTGTGGCGCTGGGCGCGGTGGTACTTTCCATTACCGGTGTTGAAGCGCTGTATGCGGATATGGGCCACTTCGGGAAACTCCCTATTCGCGTCGCATGGTTTAGCGTGGTCTTGCCTTCACTGGTGCTGAATTACTTCGGTCAGGGCGCGCTGCTGCTTGCACACCCTGAAGCGATTAAAAACCCGTTCTTCCTGCTGGCGCCGGACTGGGCGCTGGTTCCGATGCTGATCCTGGCGACGCTGGCGACGGTCATTGCCTCTCAGGCTGTCATTTCCGGCGTATTCTCCCTGACGCGTCAGGCCGTGCGGTTGGGTTATCTCTCCCCAATGCGCATTATCCATACCTCAGAGATGGAGTCTGGCCAGATCTACATTCCGTTCGTCAACTGGCTGCTCTACTTCGCGGTGGTGATTGTCATCGTCAGCTTTGAGCACTCCAGTAATCTGGCGGCGGCGTACGGTATCGCGGTAACCGGAACGATGGTGTTGACCTCTATTCTCTCCACCACCGTGGCGTACCGTAACTGGCACTGGAATAAGTTCCTCGTGGGGCTGATCCTGGTTGGCTTCCTCTGTATCGACGTGCCGCTGTTTTCTGCGAATCTCGACAAGATTGTCTCCGGTGGCTGGCTGCCGCTGACGCTGGGTCTGGTGATGTTTATTGTGATGACGACGTGGAAGAGCGAACGTTTCCGCCTGCTGCGTCGTATGCATGAGCACGGTAACTCTCTGGAGGCGATGATTGCCTCGCTGGAGAAATCCCCACCGGTGCGCGTGCCGGGCACGGCGGTGTATATGTCTCGCGCGTTGAACGTAATCCCGTTTGCGCTGATGCATAACCTCAAGCACAACAAAGTGCTGCACGAGCGCGTGATCCTGCTGACGCTGCGTACTGAAGATGCGCCGTACGTTCACAACGTGCGTCGCGTACAGATTGAACAGCTGTCGCCAACCTTCTGGCGCGTGGTGGCAAGCTACGGCTGGCGCGAAACGCCGAACGTGGAAGAGGTGTTCCACCGCTGCGGTCTGGAAGGCCTGAGTTGCCGCATGATGGAGACGTCGTTCTTTATGTCCCACGAGTCGCTGATCATCGGCAAGCGCCCATGGTATCTGCGCCTGCGCGGCAAGCTGTATCTCATTCTGCAACGTAACGCCCTGCGTGCGCCTGACCAGTTTGAGATCCCGCCTAATCGCGTGATTGAGCTGGGCACGCAGGTCGAGATTTAAGACTCCGTGCGGGCTGATGCCCTCACTCCGACCCTCTCCCACAGGGAGAGGGCGCAACCATAAAAAACGGTAACCTGACGGTTACCGTTTTGCATTTACCTCCTCTGCATTTCACTTAGCGAAACGTTTCGACGTTGATCACAAATCCGTTACGTCATGATGGTTTTCTGAACACTTCTGCGGCTACACTGTTTTTAGCGAAACGTTTCGCTAGTGGAGCAAAAAATGAAGAAAGGCACAGTACTCAACTCAGAAATCTCATCGGTGATTTCCCGTCTTGGGCATACCGATACGCTGGTGGTTTGCGATGCAGGCTTACCGGTTCCGCGCAGCACAACCCGTATCGATATGGCGTTAACGCAGGGCGTGCCCTCGTTCATGCAGGTACTGGAAGTGGTCACCGCGGAGATGCAGGTTGAGGCGGCCATTCTCGCGGCGGAAATCAAACAACATAATCCGCAACTCCACGAAACGTTGCTCAGCCACATTGAGCAACTGCAACAGCACCAGGGAAACACCATAGAAATTCGTTACACAACGCACGAGCAGTTCAAACAACAAACCGCAGACAGTCAGGCGGTGATTCGCAGCGGGGAGTGTTCCCCGTATGCAAATATCATTCTCTGTGCTGGCGTCACCTTCTGAGGCCATCATGGACGCATTACTGCAACTCAAAGGGATCGATAAATCGTTCCCGGGCGTAAAAGCCCTCTCCGGCGCGGCGCTGAACGTCTATTCCGGGCGCGTCATGGCGCTGGTGGGCGAAAACGGCGCCGGCAAATCCACCATGATGAAAGTGCTGACCGGTATCTACCAACGCGATGCCGGTTCGCTGCTGTGGCTGGGTAAAGAGACCACCTTCAACGGCCCGAAATCCTCTCAGGAAGCGGGCATCGGCATTATTCACCAGGAGCTGAACCTGATCCCGCAGCTCACCATTGCGGAGAACATCTTCCTCGGCCGTGAGTTCGTGAACCGGTTTGGCAAAATCGACTGGAAAACCATGTATGCCGAAGCCGACAAGCTGCTGGCGAAGCTGAATCTGCGCTTTAAGAGCGACCGACTGGTGGGCGACCTTTCCATCGGCGATCAGCAGATGGTGGAAATCGCGAAGGTGCTGAGCTTCGAGTCGAAGGTCATCATTATGGATGAACCGACCGACGCCCTGACCGATACCGAAACCGAATCCTTGTTCCGCGTGATCCGTGAGCTGAAATCCCAGGGCCGCGGCATTGTCTATATCTCACACCGCATGAAAGAGATCTTCGAAATCTGCGACGACGTCACCGTCTTTCGCGACGGGCAGTTTATTGCCGAGCGCGAAGTAGCAACCCTGACCGAAGATTCGCTGATCGAAATGATGGTGGGACGTAAGCTCGAAGATCAGTATCCACATCTGGAGAAAGCGCCGGGTGAGATCCGCCTGAAGGTGGATAACCTCTGCGGACCGGGCGTGAATGACGTCTCCTTTACCCTGCGCAAGGGCGAGATCCTTGGCGTCGCGGGCCTGATGGGGGCGGGGCGTACTGAACTGATGAAAGTGCTCTATGGCGCACTGCCGCGCACCAGCGGCTACGTTACCCTTGACGGTCATGAAGTGGTCACCCGCTCGCCGCAGGACGGGCTGGCGAATGGCATCGTCTATATCTCTGAAGACCGTAAGCGCGACGGCTTAGTGCTGGGCATGTCGGTAAAAGAGAACATGTCCCTGACTGCGCTAGGCTATTTCAGCCGCAGCGGCGGCAGCCTGAAACACAAAGATGAGCAGCAGGCGGTCAGCGATTTTATCCGTCTCTTTAACGTTAAAACCCCATCGATGGAGCAGGCGATTGGCCTGTTGTCCGGCGGTAATCAGCAGAAAGTGGCGATTGCCCGCGGGTTGATGACGCGCCCGAAAGTACTGATCCTCGATGAGCCCACCCGCGGCGTGGACGTGGGCGCGAAAAAAGAGATCTATCAGCTGATTAACCAGTTCAAGGCCGACGGTCTGAGCATCATTCTGGTCTCTTCCGAGATGCCAGAAGTATTAGGCATGAGCGATCGCATTATCGTCATGCATGAAGGGCATCTCGGCGGTGAATTCACTCGCGAGCAGGCCACCCAGGAAGTTCTGATGGCTGCCGCTGTGGGCAAGCTTAATCGCGTGAATCAGGAGTAAGAAGATGACTACCCAGGCTGTTTCTGGTCGCCGCTATTTCACAAAGGCATGGCTGATGGAACAAAAATCGCTGATTGCCCTGCTGGTGCTGATCGCGATTGTCTCGACCATGAGCCCGAACTTTTTTACCGTCAATAACCTGTTCAACATTCTTCAGCAGACCTCTGTCAACGCCATTATGGCGGTGGGGATGACGCTGGTGATTTTGACCTCGGGTATCGATCTGTCCGTCGGTTCCCTGCTGGCCCTCACCGGCGCGATCGCCGCGTCGATTGTCGGTATTGAGGTCAACGCGCTGGTGGCCGTTGCCGCTGCGCTGGCGGCAGGTGCGGCAATTGGCGCCGTAACCGGCGTAATTGTGGCGAAAGGTCGCGTTCAGGCGTTCATCGCCACGCTGGTGATGATGCTGCTGCTGCGCGGTGTGACCATGGTGTACACCAACGGCAGCCCGATTAATACCGGCTTTACCGATAACGCCGATCTGTTTGGCTGGTTCGGTATCGGTCGCCCGCTGGGTGTCCCGACCCCGGTCTGGATCATGGCTATCGTTTTCCTGGCGGCGTGGTACATGCTGCACCATACCCGTCTGGGTCGTTATATCTATGCGCTGGGCGGTAACGAAGCGGCAACGCGCCTGTCCGGTATCAGCGTTAATAAAGTCAAAGTTATCGTTTACTCCCTGTGCGGCCTGCTGGCGTCTCTGGCGGGCATCATCGAAGTGGCGCGCCTCTCTTCCGCACAGCCAACGGCGGGTACGGGCTATGAGCTGGATGCCATCGCGGCAGTGGTTCTGGGCGGTACGAGCCTTGCGGGCGGTAAAGGTCGCATTGTTGGGACATTGATCGGCGCACTGATCCTCGGTTTCCTGAATAATGGTTTGAATTTGTTAGGTGTTTCCTCCTATTACCAGATGATCGTTAAGGCAGTGGTGATTTTGCTGGCGGTACTGGTAGACAACAAAAAACAGTAACTGACGACACTACAGGACATCTTAGATATGAACATGAAAAAACTGGCTACCCTGGTTTCTGCTGTCGCGCTGAGCGCAACCGTAAGTGCTAACGCCATGGCGAAGGACACCATCGCGCTGGTTGTCTCTACCCTGAACAACCCGTTCTTCGTCTCCCTGAAGGATGGCGCGCAGAAAGAAGCAGATAAACTGGGCTACAACCTGGTGGTGCTGGATTCTCAGAACAACCCGGCGAAAGAGCTGGCTAACGTTCAGGACTTAACCGTTCGTGGCACCAAAATCCTGCTGATCAACCCAACCGATTCCGACGCGGTCGGTAATGCCGTGAAGATGGCAAACCAGGCGAAGATCCCGGTAATCACCCTTGACCGTCAGGCAACGAAAGGGGATGTGGTCAGCCACATTGCGTCTGATAACGTACTGGGCGGAAAAATCGCCGGCGACTACATCGCGAAGAAAGCCGGTGAAGGCGCGAAAGTGATTGAGTTGCAGGGTATCGCCGGGACTTCCGCGGCCCGTGAACGTGGTGAAGGTTTCCAGCAGGCTGTAGCTGCGCACAAATTCAACGTGCTGGCGAGCCAGCCGGCAGACTTCGACCGTACAAAGGGTCTGAACGTCATGCAGAACCTGCTGACCGCGCATCCTGATGTGCAGGCCGTATTCGCACAGAACGACGAAATGGCGCTCGGTGCGCTGCGTGCGCTCCAGACTGCGGGTAAATCAGATGTGATGGTTGTCGGATTTGACGGCACGCCGGATGGTGAAAAAGCAGTAAATGATGGCAAACTGGCTGCGACCATCGCTCAGCTGCCTGAGCAGATTGGCGCGACTGGCGTGCAAACTGCCGATAAAGTGCTGAAGGGCGAAAAAGTTCAGGCCAAATATCCTGTTGACCTGAAACTGGTCATTAAGCAGTAAAGGCGATTCAGGCAGTCGCTGGCTGCCTGAGGGACACCAAATAAAAGAAAAGTGTGGCATACGCCACCGGGTAATACCGGTGGCGCTCTCAGATGGACACCTCAATACATGAAAACCGCAGGCAACCTCGTCGTCCTTGGCAGTATCAATGCCGATCACATTCTTAACCTTGAAACGTTCCCCACTCCGGGCGAAACCGTCACCGGCAATCAGTATCAGGTGGCGTTCGGCGGTAAGGGCGCAAACCAGGCGGTTGCCGCCGGACGCAGCGGGGCGAATATCGCGTTTATCGCCTGTACGGGTGATGACGATACCGGCGAGCGCGTACGCAAACAGCTCGCAAGCGACAACATCGACATCGCACCCGTCAGCGTGGTTGCAGGGGAATCTACCGGCGTGGCGCTGATTTTCGTCAATGCGGAAGGTGAGAATGTCATCGGTATTCATGCGGGGGCTAATGCCGCGTTAACGACTGAACGCGTCGAAGCGCAGCGTGGAATCATCGCCGGAGCGGAAGCCCTGCTGATGCAGCTGGAGTCACCGGTTGAAAGCGTGCTGGCCGCTGCGAAAATTGCGCATGAAAATCATACCTCTGTCGTACTTAACCCGGCACCTGCCCGTGTATTATCAGACGAGCTGCTGGCGCTGGTGGATATTATCACCCCGAACGAAACCGAAGCGGAAAAGCTGACGGGTATCCGTGTCGAAAATGATGACGATGCAGCGCGTGCCGCGCTTGCGCTGCATGATAAAGGCATCGGCACCGTGATCATCACCCTCGGCAGCCGTGGGGTGTGGGCTAGCGTCAATGGCGAAGGTCGTCGCGTGCCGGGCTTTAAGGTCAAAGCCATTGATACCATCGCCGCAGGAGACACCTTCAACGGTGCGCTGGTAACGGCGCTGCTGGAAGGAAAAGCAATGGATGACGCGATCCGCTTCGCGCATGCCGCCGCTGCGATCGCGGTGACGCGTAAAGGCGCTCAGCCTTCTGTTCCATGGCGTAAAGAGATTGATGAATTCTTAAGTCAGCAGGGGTAACGCTTGGCCACAATGAAAGATGTCGCCCGTATGGCGGGCGTTTCTACCTCGACTGTTTCCCACGTTATCAATAACGATCGCTTCGTCAGCGAGGCGATTCGGGAGAAAGTTGACGCTGCAATTAAAGAACTCAACTATGCGCCGTCCGCGCTGGCGCGCAGCCTTAAGCTTAACCAGACGCGCACCATCGGCATGCTGATCACGGCCAGTACCAATCCTTTCTATTCTGAACTGGTGCGCGGCGTGGAGCGCAGCTGCTTCGAGCGCGGCTACAGCCTGGTGCTGTGCAATACCGAAGGCGATGAGCAGCGCATGAACCGTAACCTGGAAACGCTGATGCAAAAGCGCGTCGACGGGCTGCTGCTGCTCTGTACCGAAACGCATCAACCTTCGAAAGAGATCATCCAGCGCTACCCTTCTATTCCCACGGTGATGATGGACTGGGCGCCGTTCGACGGCACCAGCGATCTGATCCAGGATAACTCGCTGCTGGGCGGCGATATGGCGACTCAGCATCTGATCGATAAAGGTCATACCCGCATTGCCTGTATTACCGGCCCGCTGGATAAAACCCCGGCGCGCCTGCGTCTGGAAGGCTATCTTTCGGCCATGGAACGTGCGGGGCTTGCCATTCCTGATGGCTATTGCATCACCGGCGATTTCGAATTTAACGGTGGATTTGAAGCAATGCAGAAATTGCTGGCGCAAGAGCCGCGCCCGCAGGCGGTGTTTATCGGTAATGATGCGATGGCATTCGGAGCTTATCAGGCGCTTTATCAGGCGGGATTACGTGTCCCGGACGACATGGCGATCGTCGGTTACGATGATATCGAACTGGCGCGCTACATGACGCCGCCGCTGACCACCATCCATCAGCCGAAAGATGAACTGGGCGAGCTGGCCATCGATGTGTTGATCCACCGCATGGCCCAGCCCACGCTGCAACAGCAACGTTTGCAGCTTACTCCTGTTCTGATGGAACGCGGTTCGGTTTAGCCTTCTCTTTGTGACGCTCTTTAATCAGGTTCCGGCCGTCTTTTGGTTTTAACAACATAAAGACCACCGCCGATACCACGGTAAGCGCGCCCATGGTGATAAAGGTATAGTGGAACTGCTCAACGGTATTTGTACCGTCAAACCCTTCATAAAACCGCAGTACCGCCGCGCTCACGGCAACCCCGAGGCTGATCGACAGCTGTTGAGTGACCGCCAGTACGCTGTTGCCGCTGCTGGCATTCTCGTCGGTGAGGTCCGCAAGGGTGATGGTGTTCATCGACGTAAACTGCGTCGACATGGCCATACCCAGCACAAACAGCGGCAGGATCAGCATCCAGATTGGTAACGCCGCAGATTGCAGAGAGAACTGCGCAATCATCAATCCGATAAAGATCGTCACGCCAACCAGCGTCTTACGATAGCCAAACCAGCGCAGCACCTGCGTGACCGTCGATTTTGCCAGAATCGAGCCCATCGCCGTGGGCGCCATCATGCAGCCAGCAATCAGGGCCGGATAGCCGAAACCGACCTGGAGCATCAGCGGCATCAGGAACGGTACGCAGCCCGTGCCCAGACGTGAGGCAATGTTGCCCGCAATCCCGACGGAGAACGTTCGGGTGTTAAACAGAGATAAAGAGATAAGCGGTGTCGGATGGCGACGCGCATGACGTATATATAGAAGGAACAGCAGAATACCGCTGAGGATGACGGCCAGCGCCAGCCACGTTGCTACGATTTTCTCGCCAAACAGCTCCATCCCGCTGGAGAACAGGACCAGGCTCAGGCCAAACAGGAAGAAGCCGCCCATATCGAAGCTGCGTCTTGGCGTGGTGAAGTTCGGCATATATTTACGGGCATAAATCAGCCCTGCCACACCAATCGGAATATTAATCAGGAAGATCCAGTGCCAGCTTGCCCAGGTCACCAGTACGCCACCGAGAACCGGGCCAAGTATCGGGCCGACCAGCCCCGGCATAGTCACAAAGTTGAGCACCGGGAGCAGTTCGCTGCGCGGATAGGCGCGCAATAACGCCAGACGCGCGACGGGCATCATCATCGCGCCGCCTATCCCCTGTAGAACGCGGAAGATAACCAGTTCCGTCAGAGAGGTGGAGAGGGCGCAAGCCAGAGAACCGAGGGTGAACAACGTCACCGCCAGCATGAATACTTTACGCGTGCCGAAACGATCGGCCAGCCAGCCGCTGACCGGAATAAGCATCGCCACCGTCAGGGTGTAGCTGATGATGGCGGATTGCATCGCCAGCGGGGAGCGGTTAAGGCTTTGTGCTATGGCGGGAAGGGCGGTATTGAGGATAGTGGCATCAAGTGCCTGCATAAAGAACGCCATGGCTGCAATCCACGGCAATCCGGCCATACTGCGTGCTTTTTTCTCTGTCATTTATTTACCTGCTGGTGGGTTGGCGCGGCCAGCAACGCCTGGCACGCACTCAGGGCTCGCTGCCCGTCGCTCTCCTGAATGGCATCGACTATCGCCTGATGCAGATCCAGCTTCACCACCTCATCCTGTGTGATAGAGGTAAAGTAAGTGTGGTACACAGAATGGAATAAAGAAGCAAAGGAGGTCAGGAAAGGATTTCCGCTCATATTATAGATATGTTCATGCCAGGCCATATCGACCGCTATCCAGCGCTCGCGGTTAAAGTGCTTTTTCAGATCCACCATCTCTTCCATCAAAGTATTGAGCTGCGCTTTTTGCTCTGCTGTGCCGAGCGTGGCGGCAAGCAGACAGGCCTGAGGTTCAAGACTGCTGCGCATGACCAGAAAGTGATCGACGACCTGATTAAAGTTATCTTCGGTCATCCACCAGGTGAGCAACTCCTGATCGAGAAAGTTCCAGTTTCCCTGAGGCATAACGCGGGTGCCAATGCGCGGGCGTGGAAGCACCATCCCTTTCGCCGTTAATGTTTTTACCGCTTCGCGAACGGCTGTACGGCTAACGCCAAACTGATCTCCCAGCTCCATCTCGCTGGGCAGGATGCTACCTGGAGCATATTTACCCGCTAAGATCAGCTGCGCCAGTTTCTCTGCCAGCACATAGGACAGGTTTTTTTGAGCTGCCAGCTGTTGTGCGCTTAATGGCATCGCTTTTATTCCTTAGATATTGATGCGGCTAATTATGCCATCTCAGGTGTGATTGTGGTTGCAGATACATCAAATAGAACAATTTGTAGCTGGATCTCATCGCTTTTGGTGAAAAAAAACACGGTCAGAAATTTTTTTTAAATTTCCTCTTGTCACTTCAGAAGAACTCCCTATAATGCGCCTCCACTGACACGGAACAACGGCACACACGCCGCCGGGTCAGCAGAGAAAAGCAAAACAAACGCTTGACTCTGAAGCGGGAAAGCGTAATATGCACACCC